>JAZKGI010000064.1:0-46073 GCA_040385995.1 Pseudomonadota bacterium | reverse complement strand
ACTGCATTACAGTCGATGCGCGAAGGGCACGGCTGAGTTGTGTATAACGATATGGTCATAAGTGGTGCTATGCAGCACCACTTGGTTATTGGCCAGGTCGATACTCTTCAACTGGCCTTGTTCGATGGTGGAATTGATGGAGTTACCAAAATGCCCATGCAACATCAAATAGGTCCCAAGGGAAGATCCGACAGCTGCTCACCGATGGTGCGCGCGAGCTGCACATTCGGCGCGTACTCTTCCAGCCTGCGGCCTTCACGCTCGGCCCAAGCGTTCGCTTCGGTCATCAAAGTCGCATATTGTTGTGGATCGTTCATGCTCAATTCTTCAATCATCTCATTGGCAATGTCCACCTGATCCGTGTACTGCGAAGAAACGGGAATGCCCAAGCTCGTTCGCCATTTTTCGGTTTGGGCTGCGTAATCTCCAGGCGTAATATATTCAGGCATGATTGACTCCATTTACACTACGTTAAATGAAAAGGCGCGAGCCGATTTCACATACTGATCGGCAAGCAATTTATTGATGAGATACAACTAAAGAGCTGGCAATGACTGGCGTGGATAGACGGCAGCCGGCTCCAACGGAATCGTACGCGCTAGCACGCGAATTATCAATTTCTTTAAATTATTTTTTTTGAAAGTCGTTTAGGTGGCGATAGTAGTGAACAAGCGAGACAATTGGCGCCAGGCCGGTGAAGGGAAGGGAGGCGGGCCGCTTGGCCCGCCACTACTGACTTAGTAGACTTAGTAATTAATATTTAGGCGGCAAATCGAGATTATCAAGGCCCTGCACATTACCGTTGGTCTCCCTGTTCGTTCCAGAGGACACTGTCCCGCCTTGGCTACTGCCGGTACCGATATCGCTCTGCATGGTGCGCGTGCCGGCTCCCATCACGCTGCCGCTGGCGGTGCGCTGCCCTGACTGGCTTTGTTGGGTTCCGTAAAAGCCATGGATTTGCGAACTATATTCCGCGCTTGCCATGTCGGGCCAATTATCTTTGTCGAATCCGGGGGCATTTTTCAACTGCTCTTTCGATACATCAAGCAAGAAACGCTTGTTGACCGTGTCGAGCTCCAGACTTTGCCAAGGCACGGCAAACAGTTTCTCTCCCATTCCCAGCCATCCGCCGAACGACAGCACCGCATAGGAAATCTGTCCCGTGCGCATGTCCAACATGATTTCTTTGATATCGCCCAGATCCTCTTCCTGCCGGTTATACACATCCTCGCCAATCAGCGTGTCGGCTCCCATCAGCCCAGGGCCAGGACCGGTATGGCCCTCGACGTCGTTATAAATGCCGTAAGTATCGCGATCTAAATAGCTCATTATAGTCTCCTGGTAATTATTACGAATCTGATACGCCTCGTACAGTGGCGTCGGATCAATCATGCTTGCTCGTGAACTCATCCTGAATAGGCGCGCGCGCGGCGTGTATGTAGGAAAGGTCTGAGTTCCTAAGTAACATAGCGATATCGGCGAGCGCCCGCCGCGCCTGGCCTCCCGTCAAGCGCGCGGTTCACCGAATCCGTCGTATTTTGAGCATCGCAAGCGCCTGGGGCGACGCCGCCGCCAAAAGTTGCATGAATTTGATTGCTTCCTTTTAAAGCTCTGGTGCACACTAAACATACCGATGACCGAAGCAACGTCGCTGGCAAAGTGGTTTCGCAGACTGGTGTAACTTCTTCACTAGTGTGTGCAATCAAGTTTAACTCGACGACAATAAAAGGTCCGTGTCATGCACCACTTATACTTCCGCGGCGTATCGGCGCCCGGTCTGACCGATGCGCGCTGCTGTGACGACGCTGGCGAACGCCAGCGCGCCGGGCGCGGCTAATCTCGACTTGGCATGCATCCATGTTAAGCACCATCCAACCCGCGGCGCGGCGCGGCATCGTCGGTGTCGATAGGCTGATCGGCCTTGCCCTGCTATTGTTGGGCAGCACCACCATGCTGGGCTGGCTGCTCCATGTTCCGGCCATGGTCGAGCTAAAGCGCGGGCTGGTGCCGATGGTGTTCAATACCGGGCTATGTTTTTTCCTGTCCGGCGCCGCCCTCGTGCTCGGTACCTATCGGCGCTGCCGCCGCATCGCCGTCGGTATCGGCGCGGCACTCATGTTGCTGGGCGCCGCCACCCTGAGCGAGCACCTGTTCGACGCACGCTACGGCATCGACTTGGCCTTCCTGCACAGCTGGTACGACTACGGTAATACCCGGCCGGGCAGAATGGCGCCCAATACCGCCGCCGGGTTCGTCTTATTTGGCGCGGCCGCCGCGCTGTTACACAATGTGCGTCGTCGCCGCCAAGCCATCGGCGTGGTGGTGCTCACCTTTCTCGTGCTGGCGCTCGGGCTGAGCGGATTGGCCGGCTATCTGCTGGCGCCCGAACTGATGTTCAATTGGGCACGTTCAGCACGCATGGCGTTGCACACCGCCACCGGCATGTGCTTGTGCGCCGTCGGCCTATGGGCGGCATGGTCCAAAAGCGCGTGGTATGTGGGCGAAAAATACTTCCGGGAAGATGGCAAAATCCGGCTGCTGAGCGGGGCGCTCTCGATTTTATCCACGCTGACCATAGGCTTGACCGGCTTGGCCTTATTGCAGGGTAATTTACAAAGCGCCCTGGAAAACCGCTTGGAAGCCATCGTCATCAGCCGCGTGCCCTGGTTTACCGTCATGACCGCTGAAGTTGCCGAGCGCGCCAGGGCATTGGCGCGGATCGCGGAAGCCGAACAAAGCGGGCGGCGTCTACTGGCCCAGCCGCAAGATGCCACCGCCCGCGCACTTCTCGCGGCCGACGCGGCTGCCTTGCTACGGGCCGGAATACGCGGCGTTGCGGTGCTGGACATGAACGGCCGCGCACTGCATGCGGCCGGCCGCTTCACCGCGCGGCCGCACATGGCGGCACCGCTCGGCTCCACCGGAACCGAGCTGGTGTGGGACGGCGAATTGCTGTTGCGCGTGCGCGTGCCCCTGCGCGACGGCATGCCGGGGTTGGAGAAGGACGTGGGCAGCATCGCGCTCGACACCAGCTTGGCCGCGGTGCGCAAGCCGCTATTTAATATCGCCAATCTGGGCGGCAGCGCCGAGCTGGACGTGTGCGTCGACGGCGCCGTGCGTCCGATATGCTTTCCCAACAAGCAGAACATGGCCCCCTTCGCCATCCTGCTGTCCGACAATGGCAGCGTGCCCCGGCCCATGCGGCTCGCGCTTGCCGGCCAGCGCGGGGTGCTGTACGCGGTCGACCACAAGGGCCACAACGTCCTAGCCGCCTATGGCCCGCTCGCGCCCGGGCTGGGATTTGTCGTCAAGCAAGACACAGTGGAAGCCTACGCCGGCATTCGCCAGTCGCTCGCCATCGGCGCGCCCATCATCATCGGCGTCTCGCTGCTGGGCGCGATCCTGCTGTTTTCGCAGCTTAGCCCGCTGGTCAGCAAGATGCGCGCTTCCGAATTGCGCGCCTCCGAGGCCGCGGCCGAAATGGAAACCATCATGGCCGCGGCCGGCGACGGCATTGTCACCATCGATCAGGAAGGCTTGATCGAATCGATCAACCTGACCGCCTGCCGCATTTTCGGTTACCGGCGCCACGACGTGATTGGCCACAACATCACCACCTTGATACCGGTGGTGGCGCCGGAAGAGCAGCGCAGCGACCCGGCCTGGCTGGCCCAGGGCGGCATGGCGCACCTGCTGGGCGCGCCCAACCTCGACATCGAGGGCCGGCGCCAGGATGGCGACTTGTTTGCGCTGGAATTGTCGATCAACCCGGTGCCGGTGCAGGGTCGTAAGCTGTTTATCGCCATCATGCGCGACATCACCGTGCGCAAGGAGATGGAGGAGCGGCTATCGCGCCTGGCGCAATTCGACACCTTGACCGGCTTGCCCAATCGCGCGCTATTCATGGACCGGCTGAGCAACGCGCTGGCCCGCATGCGCCGCGCACGCGGCACGCTGACCCTCATGTTTTTGGACCTCGATGGCTTTAAGGCGATCAACGACACTTTCGGCCACCAGGGCGGCGACCTGCTGCTGACCCAGGTGGCGGCGCGCTTGCAGGCGGCGGTGCGCAAGTCGGACACGGTGGCCAGATTGGCGGGAGACGAATTCACCATCATCCTGGAAAGCATGGCCGATCCCGAACGGGATGGGGTGGCGGTGGCCCAAAAACTGCTGGCATCGCTTCAACAGCCCTTCCTGATCGACGCACGGGAAGCCCAGGTCACGGCCAGCATCGGCCTG
Source organism: Pseudomonadota bacterium (assembly GCA_040385995.1). Classification (GTDB taxonomy): domain Bacteria; phylum Pseudomonadota; class Gammaproteobacteria; order Burkholderiales; family Burkholderiaceae_D; genus Janthinobacterium. Next base: position 41,831 of record JAZKGI010000064.1, on the reverse strand, counting down.
ATCGTGCATCGGGTCGAGCAGGGCGACATCAGCGTCGCGGAGATACTGCGCCGTGCCGACGAGCAGATGTATGCGGTCAAGCGCGCCGGCAAAAACGCCATCGGTTCCAATCTGACGGGCGCGGCCACGTCGAGCTGACCGGGCGCCCTATAATGTGGCCTTGCCGTCAAGCGGCGCCTCACGGAACTTGCTACATGAAATATTTTCCCCTCATCGTCACCCTGATGAGCTGCACCCTGGTTGCGCCGGCGGCCCACGCCAGCGCAGTGTGTACCGCGCTGGCCGACGCCAGTGGCGGCGCGATGAAATTGCTCATGCACCAAGGCGACTGCGCGCGCCGGGTCACTCCCGCCTCCACATTCAAGATCGCCATCAGCCTGATGGGGTATGACGCCGCCTACTTAAAAGACGAGCATGCCCCAAGCTTGCCATTTCGGGAAGGCTACGTCGATTGGCGCCCGAACTGGCGCTAGGCGACCGATCCTACCAAATGGATGAACGATTCGGTGGTGTGGTACTCGCAGCAAATTACCGCTTCGCTGGGCAAACAGCGTTTTGCCGACTATGTGCGCGCATTCCAATACGGGAACGCCGACGTGTCCGGCGATGCCGAACACGACGGTTTGACCTTATCCTGGATCGATTCGTCGCTGCGCATTTCGCCGCTGGAACAGCTGGCGTTTCTGGATAAAGTGGTCAACCGCCGGCTCGGCGTCAGCGAGCACGCCTACGCCATGACGACCCGGCTGACTCGATACAACAAGCTGGCCGATGGTTGGCGCGTCCACGGCAAGACGGGCTCGGCGGCCGACCTGGGCTGGTACGTGGGATGGGTGAGCAAAGGCCGGCACACCTACGTGTTCGCGCGGCTCATACAAGAAGACGCGACCCGGCAGCAAGTCGTGCCGGCCGGCGTGCTGGCACGTGACAGTTTCCTCCAGGAATTTCCCTCTTTGGCTGCATCGCTCGCATTGAATGGAAAATAACGTCGTTTAAGCCGGGGCAGGGGGGTGACTCCTCGGCCAAGCGACCGGGAGCAGCTGGAGCCAAACTCCTACACACACAAGCGGCGGTAACCGATACAAAACTGTTAGGTGACTGCTACGATTGAGCACAAATCACCTCGAAGGAACAATATGAGCACTTCCAATGCATCGGTTGGCGTCGGCCGCGAAAACGACAGCAGCAAAGCCGGCACACAAGATGGCTCGCAGCAAGCGACGGGCGGCAGCGGACCGGTCGACAACCAGCAGACCATCGCCCGACACGGTCAAGCGCCCACGCCTGGCGACTCGCCCGCGCAAAGATCGGCCGAAGGCGCCGCAACCGCCGTCACGGCGAGCAACCGTGGCGCGCAGGACACGCGCAGCGCGCAGGCCGGTGGCACGGGAACAGGGCTGGGAAGCGGCGAAACCGGCGCCAATCAAACGCCGGCTGATGTGTCGCCCAACCGACAATAGCGCCCGATCGCCTGCGGGTAGATTAAGCAATCATCGCGCTGTATGTTCGTGCTGGTGGTAAATATCCGGGTAATGTTTGTGCGCATGTTTCAATGAACTGTGACAATGCTGGTGCACATGGGGTTCTTTTCCATCCCAAATGAAATCGTGCTCGTGCCGATGATGCGCATCATGACGATGGGCGTGGGTATGATCCAACGGCTCGTGTTATCGATTCCCCAGCACAGGCAAGCGCCCAGGATCGCGAGCGCGCCCAAGGGCGCCCCGTGGGCTGTCGCCTGATCCCAGGAAAGCAACATGCCCGCCACCACGATTAGCAACATGCCGAGCAAGATGCGCCGGTCGAAATTTTCCTTGAAAACGCACCACGCCAGCATCGACGTGAGCACGCCTTCCATATTCAATAGCAGCGATGCCGATGAGGCCGGTGTGCTGCTCAGCCCGAGCATCAGCAGCACCGGAGCGGCCACGCCGCCTGCCACAATGGCGCCACCCAACCACGGCCAATCGGCGCGCGGCAATCCCGCCACCGCGCTGTCACCATGGCGCCTGAGCAAGCCCCGAACCAGGTACAGCACCAAAAGACCGATCCCGCTGCCTATATAGAGTAAGCTCGCCAGCGCCACCGGCGCCACCTGGCCGAGCAGCGACTTGGCGAACCGGGTACTTGCCCCGAACAAGGTGGCGGCCAGCAGCGCATACAGCACGCCCTGATGGAGCCCGGCATGGAGGGTGGATATCTGTGCCATATGACCTTAACGTACTTTTAACAACGATTGTCGACCATACCGTGCAAGCCCGCCAGGGTAAAGCCGGCAACCCTCAAAGCGATGTTGCCGCGCGCGTTGGGGGCTTGAGCCGGTCTCAACCCGGTTCCGCCATACTGGCGTGCGGCGCTTGACTGCTGCGCTGGCGGCGGCGCAGCACCAGCGCGGTCAGCGCCGGCAGCACGAACAAGGTCAGCACGGTGGATGTGAGCAGGCCGCCGATCACCACGGTCGCCAGCGGCTTTTGCACTTCGGCGCCGGTGCCGGTGGCGATGGCCATCGGCACAAAGCCCAGCGACGCCACCAGCGCCGTCATCAACACCGGGCGCAGGCGTTCGAGCGCGCCGTCGATCACGGCCGCGGCCGCGTCCACCCCGTCCGCCAGCCGTTTGTTGATGGCCGAGATCAGCACCAAGCCGTTGAGCACCGCCACCCCGGAGACGGCGATAAAGCCGACCGCGGCCGAGATCGAAAATGGCATGCCCCGCAAGGCCAACGCAAACACCCCGCCGGCCAGGGCTAGCGGCACCGCCGTCAGCACCGTGGCGGTCAGCATGACATTGCCGATCGCCATATACAGCGCCGCGGCGATCAGTAGCAGACAGATCGGCACGATGATGGCCAAGCGTTCAGTGGCCGCGCGCAAATTCTGGAACTGTCCCCCCCATTCGATCCAGGTACCGGCCGGCAACTTGACCTCGCGCGCCAGGCGCCCCTGCGCCTCGTCGACAAAACCGCCCAGGTCGCGCCCGACCACATTGGCCTCGACGTAGATGCGGCGCTTGCCATTGTCCCGGCTGACCTCGTTCAAACCCTGGGTGTAGCGAAATTGCACCAGTTGACGCAGCGGCACCGAAGCGCGCGGTCGGCCGTCCGTGGCGGCCAGCATCAGCGGCAGCGCACCCAGCGCGTCCAGGTTGTCGCGCAGCGCGCGCGGCAGGCGCACCATGATGTCGAAGCGCCGGTCGCCGTCGAAAATCTGGCCGGCCGCACGTCCTCCCAGGGCGATGGAAATCGTATCGGCCACTTCCTTCACCGTCAAGCCGTAACGCCCGATGGCCGCGCGATCGAACACGATGTCGAAGGTCGGAAAGCCTTCCGTCTGCGCCACCCGCACGTCGGCCGCCCCGGCGCTCTTGCGCAATACGGACGCGATGGCCCGGGCCGTGTCTGATAACTGGTCCAGGTCGTCGCCATAGATTTTCACCGCCACATCGCTGCGCACGCCACCGATCAACTCGTTAAAGCGCATTTCGATGGGCTGGGTGACATCGTAATTATTGCCAACCAGGGAAGCGGTCTTGGCGCGGATGCGCTCGATGACTTGCTCCTTGGTCGTCACCCCTTCCGGCCACGCGTTCTTCGGTTTCAAAATAATATAATTGTCGGACGCGTTGGGCGGCATCGGGTCGGCCGCCAGGCTGGCGGTGCCGGCCTTGGAATACACCGTCTTCACTTCCGGCAGCGTCAGCACCGCCTTTTCCAGCGGCAAGTCGATGGCGACCGATTGCTCGATCGACGTGGAGGCGATGCGCACCGACGACAGGTTCAGGTTTTGCTCGTCGAGCGTCGGCATGAACTCGCGGCCCACCAACCAGAACGCGGCCACCGCCAGCAGCAGCACCGCCACCCCGGCGCCAACGAAGGGCAGGGGCTGGGCCACCGCGCGCCGCAGCCATGGCGCGTACCGGCTCTTGGCGACGGCGACCACGCGCACTTCCTGCTCCGAAAACGGCCCTTTCATCATCACCGCGATCAGCGCCGGCACGAACGTGAGCGAGAGCGCAAACGCGCAGGCCAGGGCCAGCATCAAGGTGATCACCATCGGCGAGAACATCTTGCCTTCCACGCCCTGGAAGCTCAAACATGGCAGAAACACCAGGAAAATCACCAGTTGCCCGTAAATGGTCGGGCGCAGCATCTCGCGCGACGACGCCACCACTTCGTCCAGCCTTTCCTGCAAGGCCAGCGGCCGGGCTTCGCGGCGCTGGCGCTCGGCCAGGCGGCGCAGCGTGTTTTCAACGATGATCACGGCGCCGTCGATAATGAGCCCAAAATCGAGCGCGCCCAGACTCATCAGGTTGCCCGAAATGCCCAGGGCATTCATGCCGATGGCGCTCATCAACAGCGACAGCGGAATCACTAGCGCGGCAATGAACGCCGCGCGCCAATTGCCCAGCAGCGCGAACAGGATGGCGATCACCAGCAGGGCGCCCTCGGCCAGGTTCTTGGCCACGGTGCCGATGGTGGCCATCACCAACAGCGAGCGGTCCAGCGTCGGCACCACGGTAATGCCGGCCGGCAGCGTCGATTTGATCGCCTCCAGCTTCTCGCCCACCGCGCCGGCCACGGTGCGGCTATTGGCGCCCACCAGCATCAGGGCACTGCCGATCACCGTCTCATGGCCGTTGCGGCTGGCCGCGCCGCGCCGCAACTCGCCATCGATGCTCACCTTGGCCACCTGGGCCACCGTGACCGGCACCCCGTCGCGGGTGGCGATCACCGCGCGGCCGATCTCGTCCTGACTGCGCAAGCGGCCGTCGGCACGCACCAGATACGCTTCGCCGGCGCGGCGGATATAGTTGGCGCCCACCGAAACGTTGGCTTCCTCCACCATGCGCGCCAGCTCCGAAAACGATATGCCCAGCGCCGCCAGCTTGGCCGAATCGGGCTCGACCACGTATTGCTTCACATAGCCGCCCAGCGAATCGACATCGGCCACGCCCGGGGTGGCGCGCAGCTGCGGCCGCACGATCCAGTCCTGCACGGTGCGCAGATAGGCCAGTTGCGCTACGCGCTCGGCCAGGCGCTCGCCCTGTTCGGTGAGAAAGCTGCCATCGGTTTGCCATCCCGGCTTGCCTTCGCTGCGCGGCGCGCCGGCGCCGTTGGGATGGAGGTACTCCACGCTATAGTGAAACACCTCGCCCAGACCGGTGGAAACGGGACCCATCTGCGGCACCGCGCCTTCCGGCAGCTCGCCCTGCGCGCGGGCCAAGCGCTCGGACACCTGCTGGCGCATAAAGTACAGGTCGGCGCTTTCCTTGAAGATGGCTGTCACTTGGCTAAAACCGTTACGCGAAAACGAACGCACGCTCTCCACGCCATTCAAGCCGGCCAGGGAGGTCTCGATGGGGAAGGTGACACGCTTCTCCACCTCCACCGGACTGAGGGTCGGCACCACCGTGTTAATTTGCACCTGCTTGTTGGTGATATCGGGCGTGACGTCGATCGGCAGCACATTGAGTTGCCAAGCGCCGACCAGCGCGAGCACCAAGGTCAGGCCCAGCACCACCCAGCGCGAGCGAACCGAGCTCGTAAGTAGGGTATCGAGCATCATTCGTCCTTGGCGCTCTTGATCATGTCGGCCTTGACCAGGAAAGCGTTGCGGGTGGCCACCAGTTCGCCTAACCGCACCCCCGACACGATCCTGGCGCCGCCGCCGCCGCGCTCGCCCACCAGCACCGGCTGCACGCGAAAGCCCTGCTTGGTGCGCACGAACAGCACATCGTGTCCATCGATGTTTTGCACCGCTTCTTCGGGCACCACCAGGCCGGCGCCCCCATCTCCGGCGCGCAGGCGCACTTGCACGCCTTCGCCGGCGATCAGGGCGGCGCCCTTGGCCTGCGGCGTCAGCACCACGGTGGCGCCGCGCGCGCCGCCGCTCACGGCCGAGGTCACACCACGCACGGTTGCCGCCACAGGTCCGCCGGCGGCGACAATGGTGGCCTGGTCGCCGGCCTTGATGCGGTCGATGTCGGCCGCCGCCACCGGCGCCTCCACTTGCATCGGCCCTTCGCCGGTGACGCGGAACAGCTCCGTGTGCGGCTGCACGAACCCGCCCAGCAGGCCTGTCTGCGCCGTGATTTTGCCGGCAATGGGGGTGATCACGGCCACCGACTTGCCGTCGGCCGACACCTGCGCCGCGCGCGCCACGGCGCCCGCCCGTTGGGCTTCGCTCTCGGCCACGCTCAGCGCGGCCTTGGCCGCCTCCATATCCTGGCGCGGCGTCACCCCTTGCTCGTACAAGGATGCCTCGCGCGCGTAAGCCTTGCGCGCCAGCTCCGCCTTGGCGTGGGCGACGTTGCGCTCGGCCGCCATGCCGGCCGCTTCCATGCTGTCGACCTGAGCCAGCGTTTCGCCCGCCTTGACGCTGTCACCCAATTGCCGCTTCACGCGCGCGATATGGCCGGCGGCGCGCGCCACGATCACCGCCTCGTTGTTGGGGGCGGCGATGACGGTGCCGAACGCGAGGATTTGCGCACCGGCGCCGCCGTTGCCGACCGCCTCGACGGCGATCTGGGCGATGGCCAAATATTCGCCCGGTATGATAACTTCCACGGCCGTCGGCGCGGGCGCCGCCGTGGCCGCCACCGGCGGCGCGGTGGCCACCGCGGCGGCGGGTCGATGGCGGCCGGCCAGCCAGTGCGACGCGCCGAAGCCCAGCGCGGCGGCCAGTGCCACCAATACGGCGACCAGGGGCCAATTCATGGTTCGGTTAGAGTGTTCCATCATGGTGCTGCTCCAAATGCGATGCGGCCTTCGGCCATGGACAGGGCGGCGATCGCGCGCACGCGGGCCAAGTGGACTTCGATGGTGAGCGTTTTTGCCTCGGACAACGCGCGCCGGATCGCCAGCAACTCGCCCAGCGCCGTCTTGCCGGCCTCATAGCCGATGCGACCAATCCGATATGCCTCGGTGGCGGCCAATTCCGATAGCCGCGCCGCTTCCAGGCTGCGCTCCACCGCCGCCGCTTGGGCCAGCGCGGCGCGCTGCTGGGCCAGCGTCTCGAGCCGCGCCGCTTCCAGGCGCAAAGCGGCCCCGGTCGCGCGCTCGCCGGCCGCCTCGACACCGCTCTGGTTGCGGTCGAACAAGGGAACATTAAGCGTTACGCCGACCACGGCGGCGCGCTCGCCGCTCCAGCCGAAGGTGCGCATGCCGACGCTCACGCCCACGTCCGGCAGCCAGCGCTTTTGCTCGACACGCAACTGCGCCTGTAGCGCGTCGCGTTCGGCGGCGGCACTGGCAAAGGCCGGCGCCTGTTCGGTGGCCCAGTTGGCGTCGCGGCGGGGCGCGGCGGCATCGGCGAGAAAAGCGTGGTCGATCCGCGCGTAAGGCTCGTCGCTGCCGGCCAGCGCGGACAGACGTTCCAGCGCCTCGATGGCGTTCGCCTGCGCCGACTGAAACGCCGCCTGCGCCGCCGCCACGCTCGCCTTGGCCTGGGCCAGGCGCAAGTCGGCCTCGCGTCCCGCCTTGATCAAGGCCTGCGCGGCGCGCAAATCGTCTTGCGCGCGCGTGACATCGGCATCGGCCAGTTCGGCGCGCATTTGCATCGCCTCAGCGGTGGCGTAAGTGATGGCCAGTTCATTGGCGTACCGGATGCGGGCCTGCTTTTCCCGGAAGCCGGCGGCATCGGCCTTGCGCGCCTCCGCGTCGATACGGGCGCCACGCTTGCCGCCGAGTTCGAAAACCTGGCTCAAGGTAAAGGTGTCCTGGCGCTGCGTCACGCCGCCTGGCCGCGGCCCGCCCAGGTTTTCGGCGGTGACGTTGAGCGAAGGATTGTTCCAGGCGCGCGCCTGCTGCGCATCGGCTAACGCCGCGCGGGTATTGGCCGCCTGTTCCAGTAACTGGGGCGCGCGCGCGCCCGCCAGTTGCAGCAGCGCAGAGTAAGACGGTGTTTCCGCAGCGTGCACCGGCGCCGTGGCGCCTAGCAGCAGCGACAATAGAACACCAGGCCGCAACCGGCCGTGTGGGAATGGAATAAACATCAAAGCCCCTGCAAAATGAATAAAATGCAAAACCGCACGGGCGGTACGCCGACGGTGGCCGGACGTGACTAGCGAGCCCGCGTTAAGCGGGCAGGCAAGGAGGGCGGAGCAAGGGCAGGGCGGTGCGATTCATATAAGCGATGCCGATAAAGACTGGCGGCACATCGGCCACTACCGACATCGGCAAAGGCGGCGCCGCTTGCAGCAATAAATGCAGGCTGCCACCGTGCTCGTAGTCGCTCAGGTGCTGGGTGGATGCGTCGGAATCGTCTTCGTGCATGCCGGACGGCGGCGCGTCCTCTTCATCGTCACCATCGTCGTGCTCGTGATCATGATGGTGAAATATGTGGGCCTCATGCTCGGCGATGTGTTTGCCAACCAGAGTGACATCGGTGCTGGCCCCGCCCAACAAATGGACGAAATTGCGCTGCGCGGCGGTTGCGGCCTGCCACGGCAATAACAGCAGCATCAGGATGAGCAGCACATTTCTCATGAAGTTCCCAGCGAGCCGGGACGGATAAGGTTGAGCTAACTATTATACCCAAGCGTTACGCGATCGCCCCCCAAAACCGCAAGCGCCTAACTCATCGAAATCTGTTGCAGTCTAGCGTGGAACAGGCTGTCTCCACGCCGGTTGGTTCTCGACTATACCTTGGACTGAGCCGCCAAGGATTCGGGAAATGTTTAAGAATGGGGCTTCTGTCCTACTGCATGGTTCTACTGTTTCGTCAATCATCCATCTTACTGACTCGGAGGTGCGAGGCATGAAATAGTGCAGATCGACCTCAATTAACCTTGAATTTGGTCGGAAGTTTGCAAGTGTGGCCAAGTTTCGCTCCCGGCGCAGATCTGCGGTGCGAGTGTCACGTTCAACATCCATGCCAATATGAGCAATGGCTAACGGCGCGTGAGCTACTTGGCGATCAATGTCTGCAAGCTTTGAGCGAACATGGCGAGCCCTAGCCTCTATCGATATCTCTGCCAAGCAACGCCAGAAGATCACAGTACCGTACTCGATTTCATCTATAAACCTAGGGTCCTCTGGATGAGCGACACCACCACAAACCAAGTGGAAGTGTTCTTCCGGTCTTTCACCACCGGCGAGTAGCCGGGCCAGCTTGCTCCCGACTAGCAGAAAAGAATCATCAATGTCTTCGCGGACTGCGTCTAAATCGGCGATGCTAACTACGCCTTCGCCGAACGCATCTTTCCAAGGATAGGTGGCAGGGAGGAAAACCTTGGAACTGCCGATTGCCTTGAGCCAATTCAGCAGATAGTCCGCTGGAACTTCGGCAAGCTCTTCCGTGAACGTAACATCGACACATAAGCTAACCTTTCGCTCGTGCACAAAGTCGTTTATGCGATTCAGTATTTCGATTGCATGGCACTTTTCCTGTTTTTCGTAGTCGCTTGGACGCAATCTCTTGCATTCAATGTGAATGCCGTCCGGATCGCTGCCATCACTATCTCGAACTAGAAAGTCGGCCATGCGAGCGCTTTGTTCAGGGATAAATTCGACTTTTAACCCTGGCTCTCTCGCGTAGCGTAAGGCGACAGCTAGTTCAAAAATCCCGCTGTCAGGGTGTTGTTCAGTGCGCCGAAGCATTCGCCGGGCGCGGTCACTCGCACCGGGGATGCCGCGAACCAGATCGATATGTTCCCCGATTATTTTAAGAAACGGAAGTGCCTCACTTGCCAGAAATAGATCACGCGTTCGTCGATCCCTAAGCTCACCGATTGCTTGCGCAATGATCACTGCCATTCGGTCCTCGAATCCATCAAATGGATCAAGCGAAACCCAGCGTCCTTCCGAAAAGTTGGTCGACTGGCGATAGTGGGCGCGAGCAGCTTCGACTCGCTCAGCCAATTCGAGTGGAGCGTCACTGACCTCAAAAAACCAACGCAGACTGGCTTCAATTTCCGCGTCTTCAACATTAGGTGGGGGTGTCAAGTTCTGCTCCTGGCCGATCAGCACTGCTGGATTTCGATTTGGCACCCATGTACTACGCAAGGCATCGATCTCTTTCAGCATGGCATTCCACATTTTTCGAAACGACTAGAAACGAAGCGTAACACGTGGCTTCCGACAGAGTCGATGTGACGGACCACGGCGGAAGCGTGATAACGGCTGGGACATGACGCATACCAACGGCCTGACCATGGGCACGCATGTGCAACAAGGTGTCGTGCCTGCGATGTAAGGGCATCATTCCAATCTCGGGGGGCGACGCAAATTTAAGCCTTTACCGTGCAGCAGACTTATCCTTAAAGCAATCTATACAGGATCGTCTGTGCTTTGGGGGCGGCAATTTCCTTATTAACACGTCTTCGGCTATAGTCGAGCCTTTGGCCGCGATCGCGCTGAGCTGGCCACCACAAACAGCGCCTACTTACGGGTGTGAAATGACGGTTTTTGAATTGATTCAACAATTGCTGCCGGAAGGAACTGACGCCTTTAACTCCCAGGTAGCGCCCTCCGAAAGCATTGAAAGCTGTCCCAGCTGGCCGGTCGACCTATTCGCTGTGGTTGGATCCATTATTGAAAGATCCGGCTGTTACACAATGGCAAGTCCCGACCGGCAAAAACTCGAGGACCACGCAATTCGCCTGACGGAGATCGCCAACTGTGCGCGCGCGTGGAACGGCGACGATGACGTAGTCCCGGGCCCGGTCGATTCTTTATGGCAAGCCGTGGTAACCACCTACGCCGACGTCCGGGTGAGTTCCGTCCGTGAACATCCTGATTTAGTACAAATCCTCTTGGCGTTGTTTGCGATCGCTGACGAAGCTTGCTCAGGCATGGGCTGGGACGTGGCCCCGGACAATGCTTCGCTGAATATGTTCGCCTCGATGGCGTTTGCCGCGCTCACCCAGGCCGATGCGTCGGTCACGTTGCCGCATGCGCCGCATTCGCTATGCGTTATGGTACCGCCTGACCGCGCGATCGTCTTACCCAAAGCAATCACATCCTCGGTCGGCTGCACGATCCGCTCACTGAGCCACTATTTGGCCCTGCTAGCGCCGATCTCCGTCCTCGAACCATCATGGATCCTCTCGAGCAAGCGGCTGGGAGGCGATCAGCCGCAGCCTGCGGAGCCTTATGATCTCCGGCTGCTGCTTATTCCGTTTCCGTTCACAATCCATGGCCGTAGTTTCCAGTTGAGTTCTCCGCGGCAAAATTTGGCCGATAACCATGTGCCGGCATACTTCAAGCTGGACCAGACATGGCTCGCGGTGGACGGACAGCCGCTCACCGGCCAACTTCTTGCCGACGGCTTGGTAATACCGCTTATAAGGCAGGCACTACTGGAGACCGGCGTGGTGCCGACTGGCGTTATTCTTCCCGAGTGTGCGTTGTCGAGCGTGCTGGCTGGTGCACTGGTGCAGGCGCTCGCTGCGGCCGAATTGGGCATTGAATTCCTGATTACAGGAGTGCTCGATTCGGAAGGCGGAGAAAACCGACTCAACCGAGCACTGACTTTCGTATTCCAGGAGAACGGGCGTGTGGCCATGGGTGAGCAAAACAAACACCATCGCTGGCGCCTCGACCGTGGGCAGACGGATCGCTACGGACTAAGCTTTGATAACTCCCTAGACAACGATAAGTGGTGGGAGGACATCGATGTCAGCCAGCGTCAGCTCCCATTTTTCGGTTTGCGCCGTGACATGTCACTGGCCACTCTGATTTGCGAGGACTTAGCACGCACCGATCCGGCGATGAGCGCAATCCGGGCGGTTGGCCCCAATCTAGTGATTGCGCTGCTGATGGACGGGCCCCAGCTCGCGGTGCGATGGCCCGGTCGCTATGCCACGGTGCTGGCCGAGGATCCCGGTTCCGCAGTGCTGTCATTCACGTGCGCGGCGATGGTCGACCGTTCAAACTGGCTGGAGGCCAAGCCCGCTAGGTCGATCGGTCTGTGGCGTGACGGCGGCGGCAGGACCCAGGAGATCGGACTGCCGAGTGGCGCGTTGGCAATGATGCTGACCTTGCAATCGAAGAAAAAGCACCAAAATACGCTGGACAACCGGTCGGACAAAGAGTTGTCGCGCCAGCTGACCTTGCGCACGGTAGTTCCCCTTTTTCTTGCAGACCCGCCTAGTTGGATATAGACTTAACCCATTATGGCAACCAAACCACCACTCATATTTCACGTCGGCAGCAGAAAGCCGTTCGCCGAAGAAGCTCCGGTCATGGACGCTGTCCAGCAGGCTAAGGTCAAGCGTGGCAAGGCTGCCGGTGCCGCCTTGTTCAAAACCAGTAGCCGAGCGACAGCCACGGGGGGAGTGCATGTGCAGGCAGTAGACATTGTCCGCGCCGCAGCTACCAGCCCGGCCGGTGTTGCGGCAACTGGTGCTGTGGGACGTGCACTTGCCCAAAGTGGTGTGACGTCGGCACAGCCCGCGCGGCGTTCGGCGATCGCGGACGCGCAAGGTCAAGTCGCCGCTTCGTTGCGTCGGCTGGGCGTGCTCGGATAATACGCATCGCTCATTGAGACTGCCCACGCGGCCGTTTTTTTTCGCCTAGCCCTCAGTGAATACGTTTCTATCGCATTGCTTCAATGCCTCCACCGAATTAGGCCCTGCGTTTTTATTTTTGGACTTTCTTTCCTGCCAACGCAAACTCCGGAATGTCGATAGAGGAGGGAACGAAAACTTTCGCCTGATACTCACGGCTAAGCGTATTTCCACCCAGCGTTATCCGAATACGACATTTGACGGTGCCAACTCGTCTGTCTCCGTTGCCTCAGCCGCAATTTTTAGGCGCCGTGCTGCGGCCTCACAAAAATTTCTCGTGCGCGTTCATGTTTCATCTCCATCAGCGAGTAGCTCCAGTCTACCAGCATCGCACCAAAGACGACCTTGAAGGCAGTAAACGGAGGGACCGTTCAAGGCCGCGTGCATATCCTTCTAATTTTACATAATATAAATTATGCGAAGTTTTACCTATGTTTTTGCTTCTTAACAAATTGCTAAGCCTGCATTAGACTTAAGCCGCCCATGCCCGCTGATTTGCATGCCATCAACGCGGCCTGGACCCGGCCGCACAGCCATCTGCCTCTATCTCTATAATCACGCCATGATCAATATGGCAAAGCGACGAGCGCTGCATCTTCGGATCGCCATGCTGGCCATCCTGTTCGGCGCGCTCGCACCATTCATATCGCACGCCTTGGCCGCTGCCGGCTTGTCCACCGACACCACGCAAATTTGCACCGTGAACGGTTATAAGCTGGTCAAGCTGGTCGGTTCTGACGATAACAGCGCCCCGCGAACGGACGAACACGGCATGGAACATTGTGTGTTTTGCGGCACCCATGGCGGCTCGCACGCACTGCCGGCAGCTTGCCTGTCCACCGTCGCGCGCAACGCCGCGCACGATACCTATCCGCCCTTGTTCTACAGCGCGCCGCATCGCCTGAACGCGTGGACCGCCGGCGAACCGCGTGGCCCACCCTGTGATGTGATGTAACGATCGTTTAACGGCCAGCGCGGGCGCCCGGACGTATCCAGCCAGAGCGCGCCGCCTCGGCGCGGCGCTTTTGTGCGCGTCGCCACTGTCGAATGCCATTGATCGCTCCAGCGCGCGTAGCGCGACTGTGGCCGTTGCGCGCGTTCGATTCCATGCCGGCGCCTGGCCACCCTATATCACATCAAAAAACATCACAAGCAGTCGAGATACCGATATGAAAAACACATTCCCCTCAGTGGTCGCCGTCATGCTCAGCATGACATGGTGCGCTTCCACGGCCGCAGCACAAAATGCGGCGGCCGACAGCGCGCCAGGCCGGATCGACCAGACCGTTGTGGTCACCGGTCTACGTGACGCTTACGCGCCGACCAACGCCAGCTCAGCCACGCGAAGCGACACGCCCCTGATCGACATCCCGCAATCGATTCAGGTTGTCACGCGCGCCCTGATCGATTCGCAAGATAGCCGCACCTTGGCCGACGCCCTGGTCAACGTCTCCGGTGTGGTGGCGAGCAAACCGGAAGAAGGATTGCTGGTGGGACCGCTGGTGCGCGGCTTTCCGGCCGAGATCTACCAAGATGGCTTGCCGATGTTCGGCGCCACCCAGGCCGCCAACGATCCCACCAGCCTGGTCGGCATCGAACGCATCGAGGTGCTCAAAGGGCCGGTGTCCACCCTTTACGGCGGTGGCCTGGGCTCGCCCCTTGGTGGCCTGATCAATATCGAATCGGCACGCCCTGGCGCCAGCTTCGGCGGCTTCGTGGCGCTGCGCGGCGGCAGTTACGCCACCGGCAATCCGTATGGCGAGCTCAACCTCCCGCTGACCGCCACGGTGGCCGCGCGCATCGCGGCTGAATATCAGGACAATGCCAGCTGGATCGACCGCCTCAAGGCCAAGCGCTGGTTGGTCCAGCCCAGCGTGTCGTTCCAGTTCGATCCGCGCACCGACCTGTTGCTACAAGGTCAATTTAGCAGACGCAGCCAGCTTGAGTATTCCGGCTTGCCGGCCGCGCAAGCCCTGGATGGCAAGCTCGACCGCTACGCCTTTCCCGGCGCGCCGCTCGGTCAGCCGGCCACCACCACGAACAACAATATGGTCACCGCCATCTTGCGCCACGCCCTGACCGATGGCGCCCGCCTGGCCGTCAGCGCGCGCCACTACCGCAGCAACATCGCCCAATACGGCAGCTTGGTCCAGCCTGATTTCTACCCAAGCGACCCGGCCACCCCGACCGTGTATGCCGTCTTGCCGATGAACATGCGCACCAAGGTCAAGGAAAGCACCCTCGACGCCAATCTGTCGACGGCATCCGATCTGCTGGGCGCCCGCCATGCGCTACTGCTCGGTTTCGATGTCGACAACACCCGGCTGTACTCCGATATGGGCTTTAACGGCAGGTCGGTGGGATCGCTCGACTTGGCCAATCCGCTCTACGATCTGGCCTATGGCGCCTTGACCGCGCCTGATTTGACGCAGCATGACCACTACCGAACCATGGCCCTGTATGCGCAAGACCAGGCAAGCTACGGCCGACTCCACCTGACAGCGTCGTTGCGCTATACCCGGCTCCAGTTTAGCGAACGCGAACAAGCCACCGACCAGACCTATCACCGCGCTTCGCCCCGTCTGGGCGCGAGCTTCGAGTTCGCGCCCGGGGTGGCGCTCTATGCGGGCTATGCCAGCGCGTTTCGCGGCGCGTTCGGCCTGCTTGGACTGCAAACGCCCAAGCCTGAAACCTCCCGCAACGTCGAAGCCGGCCTCAAGTTCGCGCTGACGTCGGCCAGGCTGTCCGGCACCATCGCCGCATTCGATCAAACCCGTGATAACGTGGCCACGCCGGATCCGGCACATCCGCTGTGGTCGATCCAAGCCGGCCGACAACGCGCACGCGGCGTGGAAATGGACCTGGCCTGGGAGCCTTACCGTGCCTTTGCGCTGCTGGCCAATTACGCTTACACGGATGCCGGCGTGAGGCGCGACAACGTCATCCCCGTTGGCGACCGGCTGGCGCGGGTGGCGCGTCACAGTGCTCGCCTGGCCGCCCGCTACCGCCTGCGCACCGACGCGTATCGAACCCTGTCGTTCGGCGCCGGCGTGAGCGCCACCGGCGCGCGCCAGCTCACCTTGCCCAACACGGTGGCGCTGCCGGGCTATGCGGTGCTCGACATGCAAGCCGCGTATGACGTCGGCCGCTACACCCTGTCGTTTTCGGCGCGCAATCTGGCCGGTCGCAAGGTGTTCGACACCTATCAGTATTTCGCGTTTCCGGTCGTCATGCCCATCCAGCCGCGTTCGGCCTACCTGGCCCTCACCGCCCGCTTCTGACGGGAAAACCACATCAGCCAGGCGAGAACGCGGAACAAAATTGCCCAATCGCAACACACGGCACTATAAATGCCATACAATCGGTGTGTAGTTAATGGGATGCGCAGCTGTGACATCCCTTGTTATCAAGAGGGCAAACCTGTCGAAAGGCAGGGACGCAAAGCCACCGGCCTAACGCGCGCAAGCGCCATGGCAGCGGAGTTGCCAACGCGCGTCGCAAGCGCTGTGTCCGGCTTGCCGGCACTGTTTGTGCCGCGTTGTCATCGCCAGGCCCTCGCCCACACTGGAGCGTTGATGCCATGCAAACGAAAATGACTGGATGTATAGTGAAGCGGCGCGCCGGCATGCTACTGGCCGTCGGGGTGGCGGCCGTGCTCGGCGCGTGTGGCGGCAACTCGCCCGAGCTGCCCGCCGCGCCGCCCGCCAGCGCGCAGGCCGACCCGGCGCCCGCTTTTGGCGCCACCGTCACCACGCTCGATCTCGATCCGGCCGCCCTGCCCGACGCGGCCGCCGCCGCGGTGGTGCAACCGCTGTTTCACGCCGCGCCCGCCTTGCTGGCCGCGCCCGACGATGTCGACACGCTCAGCAACGACGCCTCGTCGCGCCGCGCCCCGCACACGGCAAGCGTGGCGCCGGCGCTCGAAGGCGTTTCGACCCGCCGCTTGACCGCGCAAGCGATGCGCTCGTCGCCCCAGTTGCTGGCCAAAATGGGCCAATCGGCCAGCGCCGACGAAACCGCTTCGCCGATGGCCGCCTCCAGCGTCATCGCCACCTACACGCCGGCGCAAATCCGCGCCGCCTACGGTTTGCCCGCCCTGCCCGCCATCGGCGCCAATTTGAACGCCGAGCAAGCCGCCAAGCTGGGCGCCGGCCAGACCATTTATATCGTCGATGCCATGCACGACCCCAATATTGTGGCCGAGCTGGCCGCCTTCAATCAAAAATTCGGTTTGCCCGGCTGCGTGACCAAGCCGATCGCCGTCAACGCCAGCTTGCCGCTGCCGCCCGCCTCCAGCGGCGGCTGCGAATTTTCCGTGGTCTACAACACCGCCAACGGCGCCATGACCAGCGTGGCGCCGCCGTACGACGCCGGCTGGGCCACCGAAATCACGCTCGACGTGCAATGGGCGCACGCCACCGCGCCGCTGGCGCGCATCGTGCTCATCGAGGCGCCGGACGCCTCCGTCAACAGCTTGCTAGGTTCCATCAAGCTGGCCAATCTGATGGGCCCCGGCGCGGTGTCGATGAGCTTTGGCGCCAACGAAAGCGCTTGGACCGCCTCGGTCGACGCCGTCTTCGGCGCGCCCAACATGACTTACCTGGCCGCCACCGGCGACTGGGGCGCGGCCGTCTCCTGGCCGTCCGTCTCGCCCAAGGTGGTGGCCGTCGGCGGCACCACCTTGCGCTATGCCGGCAGCGGCAGCCGTAGCGAGGTGGCCTGGTCCGGCACCGGCGGCGGCGTGAGCCTCTACACGCCCACCCCGGGCTACCAGACCAACGCCGTGCCCGGCATGGGCAGCGCGCTGCGCCGTACCGTGGCCGATGTGGCCTTTAACGCCGATCCCGCTTCCGGCCAATACGTGGCCGTGATGGCGCCCGGCAGCGGCGCGGTCAGCTGGCTCAGCGTCGGCGGCACCAGCCTGTCGACTCCACAATGGGCGGGCTTGATCGCGGTGGCCAACGCCACCCGCGCCCTGAGCGCCAAGCCGGCGCTGGGCGCGCCGCACGCGGTGCTATACGGCCAGATCGGCGCCGTGCCCGGCAATTACGCCAGCGCGTTCGCCGACATCAACAGCGGTACGCACGGCAGCTGCGGCGCCGCTTGCTCCGCCAAGGTCGGCTACGACGCCTTGTCCGGATTGGGCACCCCAAACGCGGGCGGCTTGCTCAGCGTCTTGTCCGGCGCCAGCACGGTGGCCGCCGCGCCTGTGCTCACGCCGGCCGGCATCAGTGGCAAGACCGGCGCCGCGCTGTCATTTACCGTGGCGGTCACCGCCACCAACCCGGTCACCTACAGTATGAGCGCAGCCCCGGCCGGCATGACCATCAGCGCCGCCGGCGTGGTCAGCTGGGCCGCGCCGCTGTTGGGCAGCTACGCCGTGACGGTGGTGGCCAAAGACAGCAAGACCGGCTTGACCGGTCAAGCGATCTACAGCGTGACTATCGCCGCCCCGCCCCCGCCCGTGGTGGCGGCCGGCGCCATCAGCGGCAGAGCCGGCGTGGCGCTGTCCTTCGCGGTGTCGGTCAGCGCCGCCAATCCGCTGCTCTACAGCTTGAGCGGGGCGCCGGCCGGCATGGCCGTTAGCGGCAGCGGTATCGTCAACTGGACCAGTCCGGTGGCCGGCATCTATTCGGTGCTGGTCAACGCCAAGGACAGCAAGACCGGCCTGACGGGCCAGGGCTGGTACAAAGTGGCCATCGCCGCCCCGCTGCCGCCTTCCTTGAGCGCGGCCACCGTCAACGGCAAACCTGGCGTGGCGCTGGCCTTTGGCGTGAGCGCGGTGGCCCCCAATCCCGTCACGTATTCCCTCGCCGGCGCCCCGCCCGGCATGACCATCGGCGGCGCCGGCCTGGTGTCCTGGACCAGTCCGGTACTGGGCACCTATCCGGTCACGGTGGTGGCCAAGGACAGCAAGACCGGGTTGACCGGCCAGGCGGTGTACACGGTGAAAATCGCCACGGCAGGACCGGTGATCACGGCGGCGCCCATGACCGGTGTGGTCGGCAGCACCCTGCGCGGCACCATCGGCCTGGCCGCTCCGGGCGCCTCCTCCCTATCGGTATCGCTTGCGGGCGTGCCCACCGGCATGGGCTTTTCCGTCAGCGGCATGACCATCACCGCCACCTGGCCCAATCCCGTGGCCGGTAATTACAGCTTGAAGGTGGCGGCGCTCGACTCGGCCGGCTTGCGGGCCGAGGTGACGGTGCCCATCACCGTCATGGCCCGCTAAGCGAACAGGCACGGCGCCGCAAGTTGCGCGCCGTGCCTGCTCAGCGATTGTGTAGCGACCAGCCCTGCCCGACGATGCATATCCGCGCCGTCCACTGGTGCGCCAAGCCGATGGGCGCGCGCCCTATCGGGAAGCCGGCAGACGATAAGCCATGCGCGTGGCGCGGTGGCCGTCGAGAACGCACTCGGGCGACACCGCCACAAATCCCATCGCCCGGTAAAATTCGACCGCAAAAGGGGTAGCGTTGAGTTCAATAATGTTGACTTTGTGGAACGTGGCGACAATGTGCTCCCGCGCCTGCGTCCACAAGGCCGCGGCTATTTTGCGACGCAGATACTGCGGATCGACAAACAAAATGCCGACCAGCGCCGGTTCCGGCATCAGTAAGAATCCGACCATGCGCGCGCCCTCAAAGGCTGCGCCGGCAAACGCGGCTTGAGCAATCTCGCCGCGCAAAGCGACAGGCGCGGTGCGGGCTAAAAAGGTCGCTTTGGCCTGGGGCGACCAATCATGGGCGGCCAGGGCCACAAAACTGGTTTGTACCAGCGCCGACGCCGCGCCCGCATCGTCGTCCCGCGCCACGCGCAGCGCGATCGTCATGTCCCGCTCCGCTGCGCTTGCGCCAACAGGGTCAAACTGGCGACACTGGCGACACTGGCGAGGATGGCTTCGCGGGCCGGCCGGGGCGACCAGCCCAGCAGCCGCCTGGCCTTGTCGCTGTTGGCGTTTTTTACCTTGCCCAATTCAGGCACTATTTGCCTGATTTCAGGATCGACCAGCGCGGCAAGTCGGACCAGCCAGTTCGGCAACGTCCGGGTCGCCACCTTGGCGCCTGCCATGCCCGCGCCGCGCACCATCGTGGCCAGCTCGCGGGCCGCCATGAAGTCCCCCGCCACCGCCAAGAACCGTTCACCGTTGGCGGCGGCCTGCGTCATCGCCCGCAGATGCAGGTCGGCCACGACGCGCACATCGACCACGCCGAAGTACAACCGCGGACAGCCTGGAATGGCGCCGCTCAGCATGCGTTGCAGCAGAACGATGGAAGTGGAATACCGGTCGCCCAACAGGGGGCCGAACACGGCCACCGGATTAATCACCGCCAATTCCAGGCCGCCGCCTTCGCGCGCGATGAATTCCCAGGCGGCCCGCTCGGCCATGGTTTTTGATGCCATATAGGGCGACAGCTGGCCGCTTTCGAGCGCGCTCCAGCAGCGTTCGTCGAAGTGACGCTGGTGCGCGCCATGTCCATAACCGATGGCGGCAAACGATGACGTGAGCACCACCCGCCGCACGCCGGCATCGCGCGCGGCGCGCAGCACGCGCAGGCTGCCCGCGCGCGCCGGGGTGATCAACTCCTCAGGGTGCCGGGGCAAGCAGCGCGGGAACGGCGAGGCGACGTGTAAAACATAGTCGCAGCCGGCGGCCGCTTGTGCCCAGCCAACGTCGTCTGCCAGATCTGCCGTCAGACAAGTCAAGCGTGACCCGGCCTCGTCCTGACCCTGACCCTGACCCTGACCCTGGCCCTGCCCCTGGCCCTGGCGCAGCATGGAGCGCAAGGCGTGCTCGCGCCCGCCTGACCTCACGCTGGCGCGGACCCGGTGGCCCGCCGCCAGCAATTGCAAAACGATGCGACTGCCGATGAAGCCGGCGCCGCCCGTAACCAAGACTTTACTCATGATTCTTCGCGTCCTCCACCGGGTTTTCCGAAGTTGCTATCGATATCGCGCAACCAAAAGTAACTGATTAAAACAATTTTTAGCCGCAATGATAATACCAGTACGGTCATGCCGAAAATTGGTTCTACCGTTCCACGCGTACGTTGCCCTCAAATACTTATTAAGAAACCAATAAACAGGATAATTGGTATTGCATTAAAGGTTTTTTTTAGAAACCAGTTGACTACCAATTCGAATAATTGCATTCTGCTGTTAAACGTTTCATGACCGAATGCAACTAAAAAGGAGATCTAGTTGAATAAAACAATCATCAACGGTTTGATTACCGTCATGCTCGGCGCTGCTCTGGCAGCGTGCGGCGGCGGCTCGAGTGGCATGATGTCCGATACCGCCTTGCTGGCGCAGGCGGGCGCCTGTTTCACGCCGTGGGCTGCCAGTGACGTCTATGTCGCAGGCGGCACGGCAAGCCAAAACGGCATCAACTATCGCGCCAACTGGTGGACCCAAGGCAACAACCCGGCCACCAATAGCGGTGGCCCGGGAACCGGCCAACCATGGACCAGTGCGGGCAGCTGCGGTGGCGACACGATTCCGACGCCACCACCCACCCCGGCGCCTACTCCGGTGCCGACGCCCACTCCGGTGCCGACGCCGCCCCCGCCACCAACGCCCACCCCGATTCCGAATCCGACGCCAACCCCGACGCCGGCGCCCACCCCCACGCCTGGCTTAGCCAAGCACGCGCTAGTCGGATATTGGCATAACTTCACCAATCCAGCCGGCCCGACCTATCCAATCTCCCAAGTAAGCAACGATTGGGACGTGATCGTGGTGTCGTTTGCCGACAATGCGGGCAGCGGCAATGTCAGCTTCACCGTCGACCCCTCGGCCGGCAGCGAAGCGCAATTCATCGCCGATATCCGCGCCAAAAAAGCGCAAGGCAAGAAAGTGGTGCTGTCGCTGGGCGGCCAAAATGGGTCGGTGTCAGTGGGCTCGGCGGCCGAAGCGGCCAACTTCACCAACAGTTTATACGGCATCATCACCAAATACGGCTTCGATGGCATCGATCTGGATCTGGAAAATGGCGTGGCGCAAGGCGCGCCGATTCAGACCTATCTGCCGATCGCGGTGAAAAACCTCAAGGCCCGGGTCGGCTCCTCGTTTTATCTGTCGATGGCGCCGGAATGGGTGTATGTGGAAGGCGGATTCACGGCGTACGGCAGCATTTGGGGCGCTTACATTCCGATCATCAACGCCTTGCGCAACGAGCTCACCGTCCTGCATCCGCAGTACTATAACAACGGCGACGTCTACACACCCTATGCGATCAGTGCCATCAAGGCCGGCTCGGCCGATCAATTGGTGGCGACGGCAAAAATGCTGATCGAAGGCTTCACCTACGGCGGCAATACGTTCACCGGTCTGCGCCCGGATCAAGTGGCGTTCGGCGTGCCGTCCGGACGCAGCTCGGCCAACTCCGGCTTTACCACCACTGGCGACGTCAGCAATGCTTTAAATTGTCTGACCCGTCTGGTCAACTGCGGCGCCATCCGGCCCAATGCGGCCTACCCTGGTTTCCGCGGCGTGATGACCTGGTCGATCAACTGGGACAAGCACGACGGCTACAACTTTTCGGCGCCGGCGAAAAACGCTTTGAAAAGCCTGCCATAAGCGCTGGCCCTGGCCGTATCAGCCGGTGCGCCGGCGTCCCCGGCTAACCCGCCCCGGCTACCGCGCCAGCGCCGTGCTGCACGGCGGTCGAGTGGCCAAGCCGGTGCCGCCCGAAGCGCATGCTTCGGTGCGGCGCCGTGCCCAAACCGCCACATTCGTCCCCTGCGGGCCGCGCCATCCTCCCAAAAAGCAGCGCGCGATGCGCTCCTTGCCACGACGCTGAGCCCGCCCCTGTGAACGCCGTCCCGGAGGCGGCCCGCACGGCGCCAGCGGCGGCGCGCGTCAGCCATGCCGGCCTGCCGTCCACACGCAATACCGTAGTAGTACCAGCTTCCCGGCGCGGCTGGAATGGGCTTTAATCGTCTTGCTTACGCCCTGCCGATCCGGGGCGGCCCGGCGCCGCCTCATCCATGTGCCCGCTTAGCGGCATCGGCTCCCGTGCCAAGCGCCCTGCCACCCTGCGGCAAACAACAACCAGAGCGACCGCCACGCCATCCATCGCAGTGACCCAACTGGAGACATATATGGTGCCCAATTTCAGAAAAATGTGTATCGCAAGCGTGGCGAGTCTGGCCCTGTTGGCCCACTGCGCGCTGGCGCGGGCGCAACCGGCGCCTGGCCCGGGCACCTGGAGCAGCAGCCAGAGCTGGGCCGCCGACACCGTCAACGGCGGCAATCTGACCGGCTATTTTTACTGGCCTGCAAGCGCGCCCGCTTTGGCCGGCAAGCGCGCGCTGGTGTTGGTATTGCATGGCTGCCTGCAAACGGCGGCCGGTGACGTGATCGACAAAGCGGCCGACAAGGGTTTTAATTGGAAGGCGATGGGCGACCGATACGGAGCCGTGATTTTGGCGCCGAACGCCACCGGAAATGTGTATGGCAACCATTGCTGGGACTACGCGAGCACCAATCACAACCGCAATACGGGCCACGATGCCATTTTGTTCAACCTGATCGAGCGCTTTGCCAGCAACCCCCAATTTGCCATCGACCCCAAACAAATCTACGTTACCGGTCTATCCTCCGGCGGCGGCGAAGCGATGGCGCTGGCCTGCATGGGGCCCGATATCTTTGCCGGGGTGGGCATCAACGCCGGGCCACCGCCCGGCACCACCACCGTGCAAATCGGCGCCGTGCCGTCCGGTTACACCGCCGCCACCGCCAGCAATCGATGCCAGGCGCTGGCCGGCAGCAACGCCGGCCAGTTCGCCACCCAGATCGCCAGCGTCATCTGGGGCAGCAACGATTTTACGGTGGCCCAGGCCTACGGCCCGTTGGACGCGGCCGCCATGCGCGGCGCATATGGCGGCAGCTTCACGGCTGGCGCCCCGGTCGCCATACCCAACGGCGGCAGCAATATCGCCCATACCGATAGCGCGGGCAAGCTGCGCACCTCGGAAATGAAAGTGAGCGGCATGGGCCACGCCTGGCCGTCCGGTAGCGGCGGCCAGAACAGCCATTTCGTCGATGCCACCAAGGTGAACTATCCCGCCTTCCTCATGGACTTTTGGTACAAGCACAACTTGCGCGTGAATAGCGTCGCCGCCCCGGTCGTCACCTCGTGCAGCGCGGTGGTGTCCGGCAGCGGCGTGACCGTCTCGGGCACCGGCAGCGATCCGGCCGGCGCGATCAGCAGTTACCGGGTGCAGCTAACCGGGCCCAGCACAGTCAACGATGGCTTGGCGGGCAGCGGCGCCAGCTTCAGCAAAGCGTATGCGCAATTGGCCAATGGCTATTACACCGGCGTTGTCACCGCCACCGACAGCGGTACCGGGCTCGATTCGGCGCCCTGCAATATCGCCCAATTTTTGGTGGGAGCGGCGCCCGCGCTGGAACCACCGGCCGGTCTGGCCGCCGGGGTCACCACCGCCACCTCGATCGCGCTGAGCTGGAACGCGGTCGACGGCGCCACCGGATACAATCTCTACCGCAATGGGACGAGATTGAACGCGGCCCCTTTGGGTGCCACCGTCTACACCGACACCGGCTTGCTGGCCAGTACCAATTACAGCTACCAGGTGGCCGCCGTGGCGCCTTCCGGCGAAAGCGCGTTGTCCGGCGCCGTCAGCGCGACCACCAAGTCGGCTTTTACTTGCACCAGTATTTACGCCAGCAACTACGCACATGTGCAAGCCGGACGCGCGCACGACAGCGGCGGTTATGCCTTGGCCAACGGTTCGAATCAAAACATGGGCCTGGACAACCTATTCTTCAGCGCGAACCTGGCGCAGACCTCGCCCGGCTATTTCGTCATCGGCACCTGCCCCAGTTAAGTTGGGCAAGCCGCCGCCGGGCGCGCATTGCCGGACAAGATGCGCCGGGCGCGCATTGGACAGCATGCGCCCGGCGCGGCGGCGCCCGGCGCGGCTATTGGATCGCCAGCTGCTTGCCGCCGGAACCCGCTTTTTTCGGCAGCGTCAGCTCCAAAATGCCGTCGTGGTAGCGGGCTTGGGCGGCGCCGTCGTCGACTTCCTGCGGCAGGGTGAAACTGCGATACTGCCTGCCATACACCCGTTCGCTACGCACCACCTTGCTGTCCGCAGTGTCTGTTTTTTCTTCCTTTACCTCGGCATTGATCGATACCCGGTTACCGTCGACGGAGACGGTAATATCGTCCTTGTTGACGCCCGGTATTTCAGCGTTGACCAGGAAGTTTTGCTCGTTCTCGGCGATATCGACCCGTATCCGCGGCGCCGCCGTATCCCGGCCGCGCAGGGCGGGGGTGCCGAAAAATTCGCGAAACATTTCATCGATGTCGGTAAACGGATCAAACCGGGTCATGGAACCAAATGGATCGCGTTGCATGAGATTGTTAGCCATGGTGTTTCCTTTCTGATGTGAGGATGAGGCTGCGTCGACACATTGGCCGCCAGGCAACCGCCACGCGGGGCCCGGACATCGGGCCCCGCCCCACTTATGCTAGGAGCGGCGGTCGGGCGCTCTTTGATCTGCGTCAGGCGTCACGAGCCGGGAACGGCGCTGGGCGCGGCGTCGGCGCACTGGAACCGGCGCCGTGCTTTGCAGTCCAACCGTGATCGGGTGGCCATTTCAGGGCCGCGTTGCGGAGGGCACCATGCAGCACCCACTACCTGTTCATTTGCGCGAAGGCAGGCGCGCGGTACGCGGCGACATGCATCTGGAAACGCTGGTGCCAGGGTGGAACGATATCGAGGAACCGAGCCGGCTCGACCGCTTGCAGCAGGCCGCCATGGCGCAGTTGACCGACGGCATTTCGCCAGTAAGCCTGGCGCTGGCTTACGCCGACTGGATGTTGCACCTGACTTCATCGCCCGGCAAATGGCGCCGGCTGATGGAAAAAGCCGTGCGCAAGGAATATAAACTGGCCCGTTACACCTGGCGCGTGTGCAGCGGCCAGAGCGCTTCGCCCTGCATCGAACCGCTACCGCAGGACCGCCGCTTCAGCCACCCCGCTTGGCAAACATGGCCGTTCAACCTGTATTACCAGGGGTTTTTATTGAACCAACAATGGTGGCACAACGCCACCACCGGCATCCCCGGCGTGTCGGCCCATCACGAACATGTGGTTTCCTTCATGGCGCGCCAGTTGCTCGATATGGTGTCACCGGTCAACTTCGTGGTCACCAACCCGGAAGTGTTGGCCGCCACGGTCGTCGAGGGCGGTCAAAATTTCGTGCGCGGCGCCGTCAACTTGCTGCAAGACTGGCGCCGCGGGCTGCGCCGCGAGCCGCCGCCGGGCGTGCAGGCGTTCCGTCCCGGCATACAAGTGGCGGTCACGCCAGGGCGGGTGGTGTTTCGCAACCGCTTGTTCGAACTGATACAGTACGCGCCGCGTACGGCCCAGGTGGTGGCCGAGCCGGTGCTCATCGTGCCGGCCTGGATCATGAAATACTATATTCTGGACCTGTCGCCGCACAACTCCCTGGTGCGCTATCTGGTCGAACGCGGCCACACGGTATTCATGATCAGCTGGCACAATCCCGGCGAGCAAGACCGCGACACGGGCCTGGACGATTATCTCTGGCGCGGCATCTTGAGCGCCTGCAAGGCGGTGCAAACGGTGGTCCCCGACCGCAAAATCAACGCCGTCGGCTATTGCCTGGGCGGCACCATGCTGGCCATCGCGGCCGCTTACCTGACCGACACGGGCGACCCGGAATTTAATTCGCTCACGCTGTTGGCGGCCCAGACCGATTTTAGCGAGTCGGGAGAGCTCAGCTTGTTCATCGATGAGAGCCAGATCGCCTACCTGGAAAACCTGATGTGGCGACAGGGATTTCTCGACACGCGCCAGATGGCGGGCGCCTTCCAGTTATTGCGCTCGAATGACCTGATCTGGTCACGCATGGTGCACGACTACTTGCTCGGCAAACGCGCTCCCATGACGGACTTAATGGCCTGGAACGCCGACACCACCCGCATGCCCTACCGCATGCACAGCGAATACTTGCGCCGCCTGTTTCTCAACAACGACCTGTTCGCCGGGCGCTACAAGGTGGGCGGCACCTCGGTCGCGCTTAACGACATCCGCGCGCCGATGTTCGCGGTGGCGACCGAAACGGACCACGTGGCGCCCCGGCACTCGGTCTACAAGCTCAGCCTGGTGGCCGACACCGAACTGACCTTCATCTTGACCAGCGGTGGCCATAACGCGGGCATTGTCAGCGAGCCCGGCCACCCGCGCCGGCGTTTTCGTCAGGCGCGCTGGCTACCCGACGAACGCTATGTCGATCCGGACCGATGGTTTCTGGAAACCCCGACTGAAGCGGGTTCCTGGTGGCCGGTGTGGCAAGCCTGGCTGCGCAGCCATTCCAGCGCCGCCACGGTGGCGCCGCCGCCCATGGGCGCGCCCGAACGCGGCTACCGGCCGATGGAGGCGGCACCCGGCATTTATGTGCACGAATATTAGGCAAGCACGGATCGTTCCGAAAGGCGCCATGCCCATTTGAGACGCATTGGGCAAGAGGGAGGTCCACGTACGCTAAGCAATCAACGATGCTTAAACGCTGGGCGCGGTTTTTGCTACCCCTGACAGCAATTGCTCTAGCAATTCGATCTGATACCGGTGTGGCGTGGTGATCGCGTAGAAGCGCTCCTGCAAGAGTGCCGAGTGGCCGACGATGACAAGCACACCCGCCTGTAGCTCATCTTGCACCACGACTTCCGGCAGCACAGTCAACCAGCCGCTGTCGCGTGCAATCAAGCGAAGCATGGCCATGTCATCGACCTCGGCTCGCAGTCGCGGTGTCACGCCCGCAGACGCGCATAGCGCATCAAATTGGGCGCGCAATGCGTGCCGGGGACCGGGCAGTGCAATATCTAAGCCATGCAGATCTTCCGGAATGCGCAGACTCTGCCGATTCCAGCGGCTGGCGGGGCCAACCAGCGAGATCGACTGACTGCCGAGAAACCGGCAATGCAAAGGACGATCTGGATAGACTGGAACAGTTTCGTTGGCAAGTACCACATCCAATTGATGTTGCGCCAGTCGCGCGATCAACCCTTCCAGCAACCCGGACTCCAAGGTCAACACGACGGCAGGGTCAGCAAGTAAGGGCCGAATCCAGTTTTCCTGGTAATTGCGTGACAGCGTGGCCACGCTGCCGACGCGCAGTCGCTTGATCCCTGCCGAGCGGCCCTGTAGCCGCCCTAGCATTTCCTCGCTGAGTCCAAAGATGTCGTCGGCATAGGCTAGCACCAACTGCCCCGTATCGGTGAGCGCCAGGCGACGCCCTTCACGGATGAACAAGTCTTCGCCGATACGCTCTTCCAGTTGGCGAATCTGGGCCGACACTGCCGATTGAGAGGTACGTAACGCCTCGGCGGCGCGGGTGAGGTGCCCCACTTTGGCGACTCGCCAGAAGTAGAAAAGGTGATGAAAGTTGAGTTGATCCAGTCGCATCGTTCTTTTTTATCGATCAAAATGTTCTGATCATTATATTTTACAGAACGTATGAATCAAAGCATTATCCTCACAACGAATTTCAAGAAAGTCGCGCGATGGATGTTGCCCAAGTTTTGTTCTCGACCAGCGTTGTGACGCCAGCCGCTTTGATGGGAACGGCGGCGCTGCTCAGCCGGTTTCGCCGGCTTCCGATAGCGGGGCTGTGGCGTACATTCCAGGCGCTTTCCATGGTTGCGCTGGTTTTTACGGTACTTTCCGTCTGTGTAGGACCAGGCAACTTGCGCTGGTTTGGGGCGTTGCAAGCATCGCCCTTCGGCCTCATCCTGGCCATTCTGGTGCAATTGTTGGGCACGGTTATCGGCGGGTTTTCTTCCCGGTATTTGGAGGGCGAAGCGGGCCAGCGGCATTACATCTCGGCGCTGGCCGCGGTGCTGGCCAGCGTGCATCTGCTCTTGATGGCTGACCATTGGCTGGTTCTGATCGCGGCCTGGGCACTGGTGGGTGCGGCTTTGCAGCCTCTGCTGTGCTTTTATCCCGACCGTGCCTTCGCCCAGCTGGCCGCACATAAAAAGCGAATAGCGGATCGGTTGGCTGATAGCTTGCTACTTGGAGCGGCGGCCTTGGCGTGGGCCGAGGTGGGAAGCGGCTCCTTATCGGCTCTGTGGTGGCACCTGGCGCGGCAGGGCATGTCGAGCTCGTTACAACTGAGCGCCCTGGCGTTGGTGTTGGCCGTCGTCCTGCGTACCGCATTGCTGCCAGTGCATGGCTGGCTGATCCAGGTAATGGAAGCGCCCACCCCGGTGTCGGCCCTTCTGCATGCGGGTGTGGTCAATCTGGGCGGCTTTGTCCTGATTCGTTTCGCACCGCTGCTGGAACAGGCGGCGCCAGCGCGCGCGATTTTACTGGTATTCGGTCTCGCCACCGCCGTGTTGGCGGGTATGGTGATGCTCACCCGTATCAGCATCAAAGTCCGACTCGCTTGGTCCACCGCAGCCCAAATGGGGTTTATGTTGCTCGAATGCGCTTTGGGCCTCTACACCCTGGCAGCCCTGCATCTCATCGGCCATTCGCTCTACAAGGCCCATACCTTTCTGTCGGCGTCGGCGGTGGTTCGCCAGACCCGGCTCCAATCCTTCAACAGACCTGCGTCCCCTACCGCCCTCAGTCTGGTACTGGCGCCGACGCTGACCATCTCGGTCGTACTGTTCATCGTCTCGCTGTCCGGCCAGGTGTCCTGGCCTTGGTGGTGGAGCGTTGTGCTGGGCCTGGCCTGGGCACCCGTGCTGTGGTTGCCTGCCGTACCCGCTAGCCTCCTCGCCCGAATTGGCCAGGTGTTGTTTGGCCTGCTGATCGTCATCAGCCTCACGGCTACCGCGATGGTCGCGCATGCGCTGCCGCTTGGCATACAGGATGCCCCTCATCACGAGCTTGGGCTAATTGCGCTGTTTAGCATGGCGGCGCTGTACCTCTGCGTGGCGCTGTTGCAGCTAAGGCCACGCCTACTGTCGGCCTGGTGGCGTTGGAGCTATGCCGGCTTTTATGTAGACGAGGCTTACACACGAGTGGCCTTGCGACTTTGGCCCGCCCACTGGATGCCTGGGTCGTTCAACCGCGCTAACCTCAAAGCTGCCGCATCTCCGCTGGCCGATGCCCCGCAATGAATTGACAAGACGAAGAATCCGATGACGAATACCTTGCCCCTTCCCGCTCAGTCAGCCACTCAAGACCTCGGCCACGATGCGCTACATGCTCGGATCGAGCATGCTTGCAGCCAAGCCTGCCAAGCGATCGCGCCCGCCTGGCCTTTGGATCGCGCCATCGCGGTCAATCCACACTGGTCGCGCATCGGCATGCCGGTGCGCCGGGTCGCCGCCCGCATGGCAGTGCTGGGCAATATCGAGGTATTTCCGCCGCGAAATCGGCAGCAGCAAGCCTGGCGCGAGGGGCGCATCAGCCCGGCCGACCTGAATCTTGCGCTGCTTCAGTTGCCCGAGGCACGCGCGCTTGGCTTGACGCCACGCCAGTGCCTGGATGGTTTGCAAGCGAGCGCAACTCGGCAACTGCCTCGGCAACTGCCGCTACTGATTGACGTGCTCGATAACGATCCGCAGCGTCATACCCGGCTGTCTTGGCGTCAGGCTGTCACGCACCAGGTTAGCCAGACTTGCGCGGCTTACTTCGATGAGCATCAGGCCGACTGGCAGCCGGAGCGAGCCCAGGGTTTGTATGCCTTCTGGCGCGACACGCTGCAACACCACCATGGCATTGGCTTGCTCATGGGCTTGCCGCATATCGGCGTTGCCATCAGCGCGCTGCCTGCCACCGCGCGGGACGCCGAGCGTTGGGTGATCGAGCGCCTGGGCCTGCCGCAAGCGGTGTGGCAGGATTATCTGGAAGCGGTGCTGCTTACCGTCAACGGCTGGGCTTCCGGGTGTGCCTATTTAGGCTGGCAGGCAGGATTGGAGAGCCGCAAGGATGCGCACCTGCGTGAGTTACTGGCCATCCGCCTTGCCTGGGGCGCGCTGCTGCTGGAGTGCAAGGACGATGCCGCTGCCCGGCAGGCGTTCACGGCCCTCCAGTTGGCATGGGCTCAAGCCCCCCGTATCTTGGCAGAAACGGAACAGTCATTATTGATCGACGAGGTGTGGCAACTGGCACTGGAGATCGGCTATCAGCGCACTCTTGCGCAGCGGCTGCTTTCGGTAAGCGGCTCAATCGTTGCACCACAAGCAATCGAAGTGCAGGCGGCATTTTGCATCGACGTGCGCAGCGAGCCATTGCGCCGCGCGCTGGAAGCGCTATCGCCTGGCATCCAGACCTTGGGAGTTGCGGGCTTCTTCGGTCTGCCGCTCGCCTACACTCCCTTGGCTACGCCAGCCCGGCGTGCGCAATTGCCCGGCTTACTGGCGCCTACCATTGAAGTCACTGATGGCATCCTACCGTTCCAAGCGGCTCAGCGCGAAGCGCATGCCGCGCTGCATAGTGCCGCCAGCCGTTCGCGTCAGACTCGCCTCGCATTGAACCACCAGTGGCGCTCTGCCAGCCGATGGCCAGGCGCAGCGTTTTCCTTTGTGGAGGTGGCGGGACTTGGCTACCTAGGCAAGCTTGGCAAGTGGCTGCTGCCAAGCAAGCAGGTCCGCGCCAGGGACGACCTGGCGGGTTTGCCGAGCCGCTATCGCGCGATCTGCCGGCCGCAGTTGGTCGGCCTGGACCTCCAGGCAAAGGTTGCGCTGGCGGCCCGCGTGCTCCATACCATGGGCTTGGAGCAATATCTTGCCCCGTTTGTACTCTTCGTCGGACATGGAAGTCAATCGGCCAACAATGCCCATGCGGCCGCGCTGGACTGCGGTGCCTGCTGCGGTCAGACCGGTGAAGTCAATGCCCGCAGCCTGACACGCTTACTCAACGAACCGGCGGTGCGCGACGGGCTCGCTAGGATGGGCGTCGTCATACCTGAGGCCACCGTATTCGTGGCAGCCCTGCACAACACCACCACAGATGAAATCGAAGGCTTTGACCTCGATCTGCTGCCGCCCGCGGCGCGCGCCTGGTGGACGCGCATCGAGGGCATATTTGCTCAGGCCTGTGATCGAGTGCGCCGCGAACGGGCACCCGGCCTGCAACTGGATCCGCGTTCGCCTCACGACTATCTGTTAGCGCAACTGCGTCGCCGTGCCAACGATGGCGCGCAGACCCGGCCAGAGTGGGGTCTCGCCGGCAACGCGACCTTTCTGATCGCGCCTCGTCACAGAAGCCGCGGGGTTGTTTTAAGCGGCCGAAGCTTCATGCACGACTATGACGCCAACCAGGATGGCGATGGCAGTGTGCTGGAATTGCTAATGACCGCGCCAATGCTGGTCACACACTGGATCAACTGGCAGTACCACGCTTCCACATGCGATCCGGCGCTTTTAGGTAGCGGCAACAAGGTGCTGCACAACGTGGTGGGGGGAAATATCGGCGTCTTCGAAGGCAATGGTGGCGATTTGCGCATCGGTTTGTCGCGCCAGTCGTTGCACGATGGTGAGCGCTGGGTGCATGAGCCGCTGCGGCTTACCGTGATCATCGACGCGTCGCAAACTGCCATCGAAACGGTCATCGGCAAGCATACGGTGGTGAGGCACTTGGTGGAGAACGGTTGGCTCCACCTCTGGCGTTTCGCGCCATCCGGTTTCGAGCGCTATGCGCGCGCAGAATGGCGCCCGGTGTTTCCGGATGTTGATTGAAGGGGGCGGCCATTTCATTAACTAGCAACGATTTTTTTAGTAGAGAGATGAATATGCATAAAGTAGCCATTGTAATGGGTTCAAAAAGTGATTGGGAAACACTGTGTATTGCCGGCGAACTATTGACCGAGTTCGATGTAACTTGGCGTGCAGAAGTGGTGTCGGCGCATCGTACGCCGGAAAGATTATTTAATTTTGCCCGCAACGCCAGGAGCACGGGCGTCGAATTGATTATTGCGGGCGCCGGGGGCGCCGCACATTTGCCGGGAATGGCGGCGGCACTCACACCTTTGCCGGTACTTGGCGTGCCAATACAGAGCAAAGCGTTAAGTGGCATGGACAGTTTGTTGTCGATTGTGCAGATGCCCAAAGGTGTGGCGGTCGGAACGCTAGCAATCGGTACCGCCGGCGCTTTTAATGCCGCTCTGCTGGCAGTCCAGGTGCTGGCATTGCATGACCTGGACCTTGCTGCCAGGCTGGACATCTGGCGCGACCGTCAAACACACTCTGTGCTGGCAGATAGTCATATGGGAGGCAATGCATGAAAGCCGCGGTATTGGGTGCCGGCCAGCTTGGAACGATGTTGCGGCAAGCGGGGCAACGCATCGGCATTGATGTTCACCTATTCGACACTGACGCAGAAACGTTACCGCCGCTCGATATGCCAATCACCGCCGAGCGTGAACATTGGCCGGTCAATCGCTTTACAGAAGCGTTGCAGCGTCATCCCGGGTGGCTCAATGGCGCCGCCTTTCCTGTGCTATCGAATCGAATTCGACAAAAAGCGCTGATTGACCAACTCGGATTACCAACAGTGCCTTGGTGTGCGGTATCCGCGGATAGCTCTTTGGACGCGCTGCATCAAACCTTGGGACCGGACATTTTTTTGAAACGCGCCAGTGGTGGCTATGACGGTCGGGGTCAACAGCGCGTGAGACAAGGCGTGATCACTGATTTTCAGGCATGGGCCAATGATGCTATCGCCGAACAAGCCATTTCCTTTGATACCGAAGTATCGATCATCGGAGCGCGCAGTCGTGATGGCGAAGTCGTGTTTTACCGTCTGACTGAAAACCGGCATGAGGACGGCATTCTTACGATCAGTCTGAGTCAACCCGCGCGCTTTGATGCTTTTCAATTAAAAGCCGAGAAAATGCTGCACCAAGTGATGCAAGCGCTAGATTATGTGGGAGTGATGGCAATGGAATGCTTTATCGTTGGCGGGCACATACTTATCAACGAAATTGCGCCACGCGTACATAACTCTGGACATTGGACACAGGCCGGCGCGTCGATTTGCCAGTTCGAATTACACCTCAGGGCGGTTTGCGGTTTACCTCTCTCCCAGCCAGAACAAAGCGGATGCAGCGCGATGATTAACTTGATTGGGCTGCCGTATCACTCGACATGGCTAAAGCATGGCGCGGCGCAACTGCACTGGTACGGAAAAAGCTTGCGCCCAGGGAGAAAGATGGGCCATCTCAATTTTTATCATTCAAGCGCCGCACAACTTGCGGATTGGTTGGTGGAACTGGAAGTTTTTGTTTCATTTGAAAACTCTCGTAAATGGGCGTTATCTAAACTTAACGCCGCAATCCCCATTTAAAGAGCACTGATTGATTCCGATGGGTGGGCTCGGGCGGCCCGCCCCAGCGTGGTCATGCAGTGGTATCAACACCCGATCTCCGCCGCTTGCGCTAACCAGTTCAGTGAGAAACGTGTCGCGCCCCTGCTGATCGGCTAAACTGACGCACTTTCGACTCGCCCCCACTTCGATCAATGAACAGCCCCAACGCCATCGACCCCACCGGTTTTCGCCGCATCTTGGCGCGCAATGTCACCGCGCCGCTTTTGGTGGGCATTTTTTCGGCCGGAGTTTTCGTCGCCCTGACCCTGTATTTGCTGTCGGCGCTGCATTGGGTGGAGCACAGCGAGAAGGTGATCGGCAACGCGAACGAGGTCGGCAAGCTGTCGGTGGACATGGAAACGGGCATGCGCGGCTTTTTGTTGACCGGCGACGAGAGTTTCCTGGCGCCCTACCATACCGGCAAGGCCAGGTTCGCCGCGGAAATGGAAGCCTTGCTCGGCACGGTCAGCGATAATCCGGTCCAGTTGAGCCGTCTGCGGCGCGTCAAAGCCATGCAACTACAGTGGGATGTGTATGCGCGCAGCGTGATCGATGCGCGCCGCCGGGGCGACGACTACATCGGGCGCGTGCGCTCCGGCCAGGGCAAGGCGGAGTTCGATGAAATCCGGCGCGAACTGGCCTCCTTTCTCACCACCGAACAGCGTTTGCGGCAAGACCGCAACACCGCCGCCGAGCGCGACACATTAACCGTGGTCACCGCTTTTGTGTTGCTCAGCCTCACCCTGAGCGGCTTGCTGGCGTTTTTCGGCCGGCGTGAATTGCTACACCTGTCCAATATTTACAATGGCGCGCTGGCCCAGCAAACCGAACACAGCGCAGCCTTGCAGCAACAAGCCTGGTTGCGCACCGGCCAGACCGAGCTGGCGGCGCGCTGCACCGGCCAGTTAGCCTTGCCCCAACTGGGCCGCGCGGTGCTCAGTTTTCTGGCCGAACACATCGATGTGGCCGTGGCCGCCCTGTATGTGGCCGAGGCCGACGGCAGTTTGCGCCGGGTCGCCAGCTTCGGCTTTGGCGCGCGCGGCGAGGCCCCGGAAGTGTTCCAGCGCGGCGAGGGCTTGGTCGGCGAAGCGGCCTGGACCCAGCGCCTGATTCATATGCGGGACATGCCCAACGCGTATTTGCGCGTGCGCTCCGGCCTGGGCCATGGCGCGCCGGTCGACGTCGTGCTGGCGCCGATTGAAAACGAAGGCAAGGTCAATGGCGTGATCGAATTGGGCTTTGCGCGCGCCGCCGGGCCGCGCGATCTGGACTTCATGCGTCTCATCGGCGCCAATATCGGCACCTCGGTCGAGGCCGCCCAATACCGCCAGCGTTTGCAAAATATCTTGGAAGAGACCCAGCAGCTAAACGAGGAACTCGAAGTGCAGCAGGAGGAGTTACGCACCGCCAACGAAGAGCTGGGCGAGCAGTCGCGCGTGCTGGAAGAGTCGCAATCGCATCTGGAACACCAAAAGGCGGCGCTGGAAACGTCGAACGAACAATTGGCGATTCAAGCCCTGGCGCTGGACCAGAAAAACGTGGCCATTGGCCAAGCCCATGCCGAACTGGAGCTGCGCGCCGAAGAATTGCAGCGCGCCAGCCGCTACAAAACCGAATTTTTGGCCAATATGTCGCACGAATTGCGCACCCCGCTCAACAGCTCGCTCATCCTGTCGAAATTGTTGGCCGACAATGCGGCCGGCAACTTGAGCGAGGAACAAGTCACCTTCGCCCAGACCATCTATTCGGCCGGCAACGATCTGCTCAATCTGATCAATGACATTCTCGACATTTCCAAGGTGGAGGCGGGCAAACTGGAGCTATTGCCGGAAGAAGTGGAGTTGGCGCGGCTGTTGTCGGCCCTGAAGATGACGTTCGGCCCTCTGGCCGAAGAGAAAAAGCTGAGCTTTAACGTGCACCTGGGCAGCCAGTTACCGGCCGTATTTGTGACGGACCGCCAGCGTCTGGATCAGATCCTGAAAAATCTGCTGTCGAACGCCATTAAATTCACCGATCAGGGCCAAGTGTCGGTGGTGATCGGCCTGGGCCGGCAGGGCCAACTCGAATTTACCATTGAAGACTCCGGCATCGGCATTGCCGCCGACCAGCAAGACAAGATTTTCGACGCCTTCCACCAAGCCGACGGCACCACCAGCCGGCGTTTCGGCGGCACCGGCCTTGGCTTGTCGATTTCGCGCGACCTGGCCGCCCTGCTGGGTGGGGCGATCCGGGTCAGCAGCACGCCCGGCCAAGGTAGCATTTTTACGCTGTCGCTGCCGCTGGCCTGGCAAGAGCCAGTCCAGGGCGCCGCCGACAGCTCGGTGCCCACCCTGTACGACGCGCTGGTACCGGGGCCGGCGGCCGCCGTTTCACTGCCGCCACCGTCCGCGCCGCATTCGGCGGGCGTGATCCCCGCCTTTGCCGACGATCGCGAACAGCCGGGCACGCAGCGCACGGTGCTGGTGATCGAGGACGAACCGGCGTTCGCCGGTATCTTGTACGATCTGGCGCACGAATTGGCCTACCGCTGCCTGGTGGCGCACGGGGCCGACGAAGGCTTACAGCTGGCCGCCCAATTTCTGCCCGACGCGGTCTTGCTCGACATGGGCTTGCCCGACAGTCCAGGCTTGGTGGTGTTACAAAAGCTAAAGGAAAATCCGCTTACCCGCCATATCCCGGTGCACGTGGTCTCGGCGGCCGACCACCATCAGGCGGCCCTGCAACTGGGCGCCATCGGTTACGCCGTCAAGCCGCGCAGCCGCGAGCAACTCAAGGAAGTGTTCTTGAAGCTGGAATCGAAGATGACCCAGCAGCTCAAGCGCATCTTGCTGGTGGAAGACGACGCCCGCCAGCGCGACAGTGTGATGCAATTGATTGGCGACGACGACGTCGAGGTGACGGCCGTGGCTTTGGGCGCCGAGGCGCTGGAACTGCTGCGCACCCAGATTTTCGATTGCATGATCATCGATTTGAAGTTGCCCGATATCGAAGGCAACGAATTGCTCAAGCGCATGGCGAGCGCGGAACTGTCGTCCTTCCCTCCCGTGATCGTCTACACGGGCCGCAATCTCAGCCGCGCCGAGGAAGCCGAATTGATGAAGTACTCGCGCTCGATCATCATCAAGGGCGCGCGTTCGCCCGAACGCTTGCTCGACGAAGTCACGCTGTTTCTGCACAAGGTGGAATCGGCGCTGTCGAGCGAGCGGCGCGGCATGCTGCACAAGGTGCGCAGCCGCGAACGGGTGTTTGAGGGCCGCAAGATCTTGCTGGTTGACGACGATGTGCGCAACATCTTCGCCCTGACCAGCGCGCTGGAACAGAAAGGGGTGATCGTCGAGGTGGGCCGCAACGGTTTCGAGGCGATCAGCAAGCTCGACGCCCTGCCCGACATCGACCTGGTCTTGATGGATGTGATGATGCCGGGCATGGACGGGCTGGAAGCGACACGTCGCATCCGCGCCGATCCCCGTTTCCGCAAATTGCCGATCATCGCCATCACCGCCAAAGCCATGCGCAACGACCAGGAGGAATGCTTGCAGGCGGGCGCCTCCGATTACCTGGCCAAGCCGATCGAACTGGACCGTCTATATTCGCTGCTGCGGGTGTGGATGCCCAAAATGGACCGTTTATGATCCTGGACGGGGCCGACCAC
The DNA here is from genome assembly GCA_040385995.1 of Pseudomonadota bacterium. GTDB lineage: Bacteria > Pseudomonadota > Gammaproteobacteria > Burkholderiales > Burkholderiaceae_D > Janthinobacterium. Next base: position 4,356 of record JAZKGI010000064.1, on the reverse strand, counting down.
GATCTGGACAATCAGATCGGCCAGCTGATGGAAGCCATTTACCGCCGCTACAGCTACGACTTCCGTGGCTATGCCCTGGCATCGCAGCGGCGCCGGGTGCAGCACGCGGTCAGCCAGCTTGGCTGCGGCAGCGTGGCGCGGCTCGAAGCGCAAGTGCTGGCCGATCCGGACTGCTTTTCGGCCGTGCTGCAAATGTTGACCATTCCCGTGAGCGAAATGTTCCGCGATCCGTCGTTTTTCCTGGCCTTGCGGCGCGACGTGATGCCGGTCTTGAAAACCTACCCGTCGCTCAAGATCTGGATCGCCGGATGCAGCACCGGCGAGGAAGTGTATTCGATGGCCATTTTGCTGAAAGAGGAAGGCTTGCTCGAGCGCGCCTTGATCTACGCCACCGATATCAATCCCGAATCGCTGGCCAAGGCCCGCAAAGGCGTGTTTTCGCTGGAAAAAGTACAAGGCTACACGACCAGCTACCAGCGCAGCGGCGGACGACGCGCATTTTCCGACTATTACACCGCCGCTTACGACGCCGCCCTGTTCGACCGTTCGCTATGCGAAAACATCACCTTCGCCGACCACAGTTTGGCCACCGACAGCGTGTTCGCCGAAACCCATTTGATTTGTTGCAGGAATGTTTTAATATACTTTAACCGGCCGCTGCAAAACCGCGCCATGGGGCTATTCCATGAATCGCTGTGCCACCGCGGTTTCCTGGGACTGGGCAGCAAGGAAAGCACCAATTTTTCCGCTTATAGCGCCCACTTCGTGCCTGTGTCGGCACCCGAAAAGCTGTATCGCAAGCTGTAGGGCACAACACAGTGCATGACTTGACTAGTGGCCAAATAACGACGGCAATCTTTCCGTATTGACCGCCGACTTGCGTACTTGCCAGGAATCATGACCAGCTAGCCGAGACAATGTGCTCAGCATGGTATTGGGGGTGATCGGCGACGGCTTCCCATACAAAAAATGTTCCACCCTGCATAGGTCCCGGATGGTGAACGCGCTATCGCTTGCCGGACAAGGCTTGCTCGAGCTGCGCCACGCTAAACGGTTTTTGCAAAAATAGCGCGCTGCCTTCCGGTATCCCCAGCTTGCCTTGGTCGTGGCCGGTGGCGAAAATGACGGTCAGATGCGGCACATGCCCCCTGGCCTGGGCCGCCAACTCGATGCCCGACATCTGGGGCAGGGTCACGTCGGTCAGTAACACTTCCAACCCTTCTGCGTCGAGCAAGGCAAGCGCCTCCTCACCGCTGGCCGCCGTCAGCACGCGATGGCCCAACATGCGGAGCAACTCGGCCGTCATGTCCAGCGCGTCAGGGTTGTCTTCCACCAGCAGCACGCAACGCCCGCCGCGAGCGGGCGGCTCGGTAAACGGGCCGGGGCTGGCCCGGGCCGCCAAGCGTAAGCCGTTGGCATGCTGTACATTGGCCAGCACATGGCGCACCTTGCGCGCCAGATCTTCGCGCCGGTAAGGTTTGCTGAGCAGCTCAACACCCGCGTCCAGGCGGCCGCCATGCACAATCGCGTTCTGGGTATATCCCGAGGTAAACAATACCGCCAAATCCGGCAGCAGCAGCATGGCTTGCCGCGCCAACTCCGGGCTGCGCAAGTCGCCCGGCATCACCACATCGGTAAACAGCAGGTCGATCGGCACCCCACTATTGAGCACGGTGAGGGCGCTCTGGCCATCGTTCGCCTTGAGCACCGCGTAACCGAGCCCGCGCAGCATATCGACCACGGTGGCCTGCACTTGCAGGTCGTCTTCCACCACCAGAATGGTTTCCTTGCCGCCCAGTACCGGTCCGGTCAGGCTCACCGGCACGTCCGCCTCCGTCTCGAACGCGCGCGGCAGATAGATCTTGAACGTGGTGCCATGGCCCGGCTCGCTGTACACCTTGATATGGCCGCCGCTCTGGCGCACGAAGCCATACGCCATACTGAGCCCGAGCCCGGTGCCCTCGCCTTCTTTCTTGGTGGTAAAGAAGGGCTCGAAAATCTTGCCTATGATGTCGGGCGACATGCCGTGGCCAGTGTCTGACATGGCCAGCAGCACATATTGCCCTGGCTCGAGGTCGGCGTGGCGCGAGGCATAGGCATCGTCGAGCATCGCGTTGCCTACTTCTACCGTCAACTTGCCTTGCCCGTCCATCGCGTCGCGCGCGTTGATGGCAATGTTGAGCAACACATTTTCCAACTGATTGGGGTCCACCAGGGTATGCCACAATCCGCCCCCCACCACCAGTTCGACATCGATGGTTTCGCCGATGGCGCGCCGTAGCAACTCGGCCATGCTGCGCAGCAAGCGGCCGACATCCGTCACCAGCGGCTTGAGCGGCTGGCGGCGCGCGAACGCCAGCAATTGCGACGATAACTTGGCGCCCCGGTCCACCGCCGCGGCCAAGGTGTCGAGCCGCTTCACGGCCAGCGGATTGTCGCCCACCGCCAATTGCAGCAACTGCAAATTGCCGGAAATAATTTGCAGCACATTATTGAAGTCGTGCGCCACGCCACCGGTCAGCTTGCCGATCGATTCGAGTTTTTGCGATTGCAGCAATGCTTGCTCGCTGCGCGCCAGGGCCGCGCGCGCCTCTTTTTCATCCGTCACATCGCGCCCGATCGCATGGATTAACTCCTGGGCCGGCACGGCGGTCCAGGAAATCCAACGGTAAGAACCGTTGCGATGCCGGTAACGGTTCTCGAAACGCAAGGTCGTCAAGCCCTGCTCCAGCCGGGCCACTTCCCGCGTGGTGGCCGAACGGTCATCGGGATGGATGCACTCCAGGAAATCGCGTCCCACCGACTGGTCCGCCGGCACGTCCAAAATGCTGGACCAGGCCGGGTTGACGGCGATGATCATGCCGCCGAAATCGGCCACCATCATGATATCGGTCGACAAGCGCCACATGCGGTCGCGGTCGGCGGTACGGTTGGCCACCTCGATTTCCAGCGAGGAGTTGAGGTAGCTCAGCTTATCGGACACATTGCGCTGTTCTTGCACGTCGGTGTTGGTGCCGACCCAGCGTGCGACATGGCCTCGCTCGTCGCGCACCGCCACCGCGCGCGCCAGAAACCAGCGGTACTGGCCGCTGGCGTCACGCAAGCGGAACTGTGTTTCATAATCGTGGCCCCCGGCCAGACTTGCCATCCAGCTTTGCACGGCGCCGGCCACATCGTCGCCATGCACCACCGCGGCCCATGCCTCGCCATCGAGTTGACCGGGCGCGGCGCCCGTGTATTCATACACCCGGTCGTTAAACCAGTACAGCGCGCCGTCGGCCCGCGCCAGCCAGGCCTGGTTTGGCATGGCCTTGGCCAGGGTGCGAAACTCCGCCTCGCTTTCCAGCAAGGCGCTGCGCGCCACCCAGTGCTCGTGAATATCTTCGGTCGAGCCATACCATTGCACGATCGCGCCGCGGTCGTCACGCCGGCAAAAGGCGCGCGAACGCATCCAGCAATACCGGCCGTCGATCATCCTGACCCGGTGTTCGATGTCGTAGGGTTCGCCGCTCTCGACCGCCCGCCGCCACGTATCGATGGAACGCTGCAAATCGTCCGGATGCATCGCTTCGCCCCAGCTGCCGCCCAAACCCGAGGTGCCGGTCCATTCGCGCCAACGGTTGGCCACGTAATCGAGCTGGCCGTCCGGGCGGGAGGTCCACAACACTTGGGCGTTCAGTTCGAACGCGTGGCGGAAATGGTCGGCGCTGTCGCTCACGCTGCGCTCGCAGCGATGGCGTTCGATCACGTGGGCGCAGCCGCGCGCGCAGACATTGAGCAGATCGGTGTCGACCTGGGTGGGGCGCTTGGGCAGCGAAAACAACCAGGCCAGCACGCCCAGTATCTTGCCTTTGGCACCGAAAATCGGCGTCACCCAACATGCCCGAAAGCCGTGCAGCAAGGCGTCTTTGCGCCCTTGGGTCCAGCTCTGGTCTTGCGCGATGTCGCCCGAGAGCACCGGCGCCCCGGCGAAGGCGGCGGCGCCAAATGGATTGTTGCCATCGCCGACTCTCGATTGCTGCAACACGGCACGGTAATCGGCGTTCAAGCCGGGCCCGGCCACCGCCACGAAACGGTCTGTATCGTCAAGCAAGAGCACGCAGGCGCGCATGCCGTCCTCGGCCAGCTCTTGGGCGCCGCCGATCAGGATGTCAAGGCCATCGGCCAGGGAGGAGCCAGCGGCGATGCTGGCCGTGGCGGCATGCTCAAACTCGAGCATCGCAAGGATTTTGTGGGAATGCACGGTATCTGGACAGGGCGGCTGGTGACGCTGGAATATACCATGTCGAGCAACTAATAAAGGCCCAATGCCGTTTTGAGTGGAAGTTGACTTCGGCTATCATGTCGGCTAGCGCT
>JAZKGI010000063.1:0-32344 GCA_040385995.1 Pseudomonadota bacterium | reverse complement strand
CTGCATTACAGTCGATGCGCGAAGGGCACGGCTGAGTTGTGTATAACGATATGGCTTTAAAGGTAAGGTAGTCAATTGGGTTGCCTAAGCGTGTTTTGCCGGGTCCCAGACGTTGGTATTGGCGTACGACGTCGTGGCGGATGTCGGCATCGGGAATTTTGAAGATGATCTGTTCCCAACCACCCTCCAGATATCGGTTGGCTAGCACCCCATCCAATTCTTGGGCTGAGGCTTCGCCGCGCCATACCAGCAACGTCTCGCTCCGTTTGATGTCATAGACTACAAATTGGCCGTTGACGTTCCAATGTGGCCAGACCGCCAGGTAACGGCGCCATGCGCTGCGCGGGTCGGCCTCGCTTTGCAGTTTGTGGAACACTGCTTCCGTGACCCAACAGTCACTCATGCCTTTGCTGCTAGGGGACAAAACGCGGTACAGGCGGGCTGGGCCTTTGATATCGTCGGTGCGCAAGCGGTGGAAAGATTCCACATTTGACTGGGTCAGCTTAGGATAACCCTCGTCAGCCGCCTCTTTCACTATGCTTTCGTGCTCTTTAAAGTCCGCCTTAGTCCACCTGCTCGGCTTCCCTTGGTCCAACCACGGCGGCAACGGTGGACCCTTACGCATAAGGGTTACCGCCGCCGCTTCCGGCAAATCGCCACGAAAGTGTATATTATGCGCATCGAGCCGGCCATAGCGCTTGAGCAATGCTTCATTGTCCAATCGCTTGGCGAACGCGTCAAGCCAACCCAGCGGCTTGGCCAAGATTTTTTCAAATTGTTCGTCGGCGCGAAGGCGGATTTTTTTCACCATTTCCAGGATCTCAACGGCTTTTTTGCCTGTCGCCGGGATCAAGCTGACCTTGTTCACCAAACCCTCTAGCACACGGATCGCGTCGTCGAAAGCGGCAAGCAAGGCCGCGACATTGACCCTGGCCTTCAAAGCCCGGACCTCGTTAGCCAGCCAGCCAAACACTTCATCGATTTGGTGACGACGCAGGTACACTTGCACGTCGCGCCGACGCAGAAAGGTGATGATCCAAGTCATGGCCGGCTCCATTGCCTTGACCCCGGCGTCACCGCCGCAACGACGCACCCAGACAAAGAACATCTTCAAAATTCCTTTTAACAAGGACCCTAGCACGGGGAACAGGCCAATCAAGGTCAGAACCAGCGATACCCAGGCCCAGGTGTCCGAAACGTTGTGATGCAGCTTGCGGCAGTTGGCGATCAGGTCGCGGATGTCGCAAATCTGATCGACCAGCGGTATCATCGAGATCGCCGCGTCCATGCCCAACTGCGCGCCGGAACGGTCCTCGTTAAAGTCGCCCGCCATCGCTTGCCAAAACCAGATCCACGGATTGCTGCTTGGCTCGTTATTCTCGTCGTCCCGCCCGGTAACAAACGCGAGGGCGTCGCGCAAGGGCGTGGTCGCTGATGAATAATCCATATTATTTATATCCTTTTTTAAATACGATGCGACTTCACGCGGCGTCCAGCTCGTGCAGCGGGCCGGCATCCTGTTCTTTTTGCGGCGTGCGCGGCAGGTACACCACTTTTTCCACCGGCAGATTCATCACATTCTGGTGCTTGGCCTTGCCGTTTTCATCGAGCTTGCCGGTGACTGTGGGGCCGCCGTCGAAGTGAATCGCATAGGGAGCGCCGGCCAAGCCCTGCGCCGTTTGCGGGTCCAGATAATGCAGCGCGATCCAGTGCGCCGGGTCTTTGCCTTCGGCGCTGAAATACGGCATCTCGGTGTGCTTGGTGGCCGGGCCGCTAAACGTGACGTTGGCGGCGTGATGTTGAATATTGGTGTCGGTGCCCAGCACGACCCCGCCGCCGATGGTGATATGCGAACCGTCCTTGGCGATCAGGTGCAGCTGCTCGGCCATGATGGTGACGCTGCCGGCGGCCGTGATTTTGAGATCCTTGCCCGAATCGATTTGCATGTCGTCGTGCTGGCTCTGCATCAGGAATCTGCCGTAGTGGGCGATCTGGGCGATGCCGTTCTTGTGCGCGAACAGGCAAATGCCTTTGCCGGCGTTCACATTGACGTCCTGGCCGCAGGTCCATTGCATGTTGAAGCGGGCCCCCATGTCGATGTTGGCGCCGGCGTAGCTGACGATGGTTTTCGGGGTGCTCAAGGCGATGCCGGCCGGTGCCGTCAGGCTGATGGTCGGTTTGCCGCCCTGGCCCTGGGGATCGGTGTTACCGCCACCCGCCGCCGCGCTCACGTCATCTTTCAGTGCCGCTTGCGGGGCCGGGTCGGGCGCCAAACCTTGATGCTCGGCGGCGTACTGACCCAGCGTTTTAAACAAGTCCAGGCAATCTTGCATCAGCGCCAGATGATCCTGGCTGCTCAGTTGCTTGCCGCCTCCGTCGAGCCGTTTCCAGGCCGAGATCAGCAGCGATTTGGCGGTGCGGATGCTGCCACTATCAAGGGTGCTCAATTCAAAGCCGTCGCCGCGCGGGGTGGCCCGGCCGTTCTCCCGCGGATCGGTCAAATACCCCAGGTTCAATTGCGAGGCGCCATGATCGCTGGCCAGTTGGACGCTGATTTCGCCCGGCGTGTTGTCGATGCGCAGCTGGTTGTGACGCCGGCCATGCACTTCCTTGCTGACCACGCCCGACAGATAGCGGTCGCCCGGCAACACGCTCACGTGGCTGAACCTTGGCGATGGTGTGGTTCCGCCATGCACGGCGCCAGTGATGATTGGCCGGTCGGGATCGCCATTCTGGTGCGAGACGCGCACCAAATTGCCCTTATGCGGCAGAAACTGTGCACCGAAGCCCTCACCGGCCAGCGCCGTCGATATCCTGAGCCAGGCCGAGTCCTGCGGCGTGATGCCGTCTTTGCAGTTCAATGACCCGTCGCGTTCCTCGGTGCGGCAACCTGGAATGCGCACCAGCACGCGGCCCTGGTTGTCGCAATGAATTTCCTCTCCCACCGGGCCAATCACCACGGCGTCGAACGGCTCGGCGCGCGGCACGTCCACGCGTGGATCGAACAAGGGCACGATCGGCACGCCACGACGCACGCAGGTAAATTGGTTGGCGTAGCGCGCGCCCCGTTCGGCGTCCGCTTGCACCAGCGCGCCGCTATCCCAGCCGTTCAAGGCAAATAGTCGTTGTGCGTGCTCGCCCAGTGTTTTGGGCAAATTGTTTTCCGCTTCCACGCGTAATTCGGTGATGACAAATTCCCGCTCGGCGACGGGATGGCTGTCGATGTCGGGGTGGCCAGTCATGCCGAGCGACTCGCCCACGCACATGGCGCGCACGCCACTGTCGCCCTGGTAGCATTGGGAGACGTATTCATGATGCAACATGCGCAAGGTGCTCAGGCGTTTATAGTCGTCGGCATTGTCGCCGGCATGGGGCGAGTCGATCAGATAGTCGTCGATGGCGCCGGCGAATTGATCGCCCAGGGTTCCCTGCTGCGCCATGCCGGGAATATCGGCCCCGGCCAGGTTGGCGGTTTTGTAGTCCCAGCTGCGACGCGTGACATTGCCGGCGGTGAGGGTGCGCACGCCTTGCCAAGCCGTGATGCTGTCGCGCGCCTGGGTGCCGTCGTCGCGCCGAAAGCGCACCGTGCCTGCCGCATTGCGCAACAGCGCATAAGGGTCATCGAACAGCACCAGGGTGTGGGCCGGCGTCGCGTCGCTGCCCCGCTCGGTGGCCCGGCCTGGCCGCACAAACCAGGCCAAGCCACGCCGCTTCCACAGCCGGCGCAGAAAGGCCGCGCTCGATTCGTTGTACTGGCGGGTGAATTCGCGCCGAGGATAGTTTTGTTTGACGTGGGTGAGGTCGAAGTCGAATGCGCGCGCCAGCACCGGATTGTCGTGTCGCCATTCGGTGAGGACGATCTCGGTGATCTCGGCTTCGTTTTTGCCATGGAACACGCGCGAGCCGCAATCCTTTTCCATGATCGCCAGTGCATCGCGTACAGTCAGCTGATAAGTGGCCAAGCCGCCGTCGGCCTCGCCGGCTATGGCTTGCTCGACAATCCCGCATACCAAACGCAGGCCGCCGCTGTCGGTGACGAACTGCAACTCGACCGGCATGGCGATGAATTGCTTCATCTCCAGATCGAACCGGGTGGAGACGCAACGCAACTGATATTGCAGCCCGCCGAACATGGTCTCCACGCCGCTTACCTGCTTGACCAGCAGCAGGTCGTCGGCCACGCCATCGGCGTGGGTCAAGCGCAAACGGATGGGGCGGTTGGCGTCGGACGGGCCTTGCAGAGTAGGCAAGAATTTTTCGAGTTTCATAGTTTTTTAGCAAAATTATTTCGAGCGGATCAAGGGAAATCCAATCCATTTGGTCTGAGAGCCCGGATTGTAAACTAGGCAATAAATCGATGTAGATAAAATCAATTTCTATAGGGTTATGGAAGAATGGGGCGATTGGAAACCAGGATTGTCTATAAGCGAATCAAAGCGTTTTTCCTGACCGATCTAAGACCATGCAAAACAGCCAAGCTTTGCGCTCTTGCATTTGCCGCCTGCGGGCACATATGCATCCCAGGTGGCCGCGTGGTGCGGCGCCGTCGACCGCCGGCTTACGGCAAAGGCTTGCAGATGACTTTTCCGATCAAGATCGATTTCGTGTCCGATGTGTCGTGCCCGTGGTGCGCCATCGGTTTGCAGTCGCTGGAGCAGGCGCTGGCCCGGCTGGGCGACACGGTCAGCGCCCACATCGCGTTTCAGCCCTTCGAGCTCAATCCCAAGATGGGCCCGGAAGGGCAAGACCTGGCCGAACATATCGCCGAAAAATACGGCTCCAGCCCCGAGCAGACGGCCCAGTCGCGCGAAACGCTGCGCCGCCGCGGCGCCGAACTCGGTTTCACCTTCGACATGGCGCGCCGGTCCCGCATCTACAACACCTTCGACGCCCACCGCCTGCTGCACTGGGCCGGTCTGGAAGGGCGCCAAAGCGCCTTGAAGCACGCCTTGCTGCGCGCCTATTTCACCGATGGCGACAATCCCGGCTCGCACGCCACGTTGCAGCGGCTGGCGGTGGCGGCCGGGCTTGATGGCGCCGGCGCGGCCAGGGTGCTCGCTTCGGACGCGTATGCCGACCAGGTGCGCGCGCGCGAGCGCTTTTACCACCAGCAGGGCATCAACTCGGTGCCGGCCGTGATCGTCAACGAGCGTCACCTGATTTCAGGCGGCCAGCCGCCCGAAGTGTTCGAGCAAGCCTTGCGCCAGATTATGGCCGAGGCGGCGGAAGCGGTCGATTAGGTTCCGCGTTTGGCCGATTCGGGTCGCGCTCCAGCTTGCCGTCGGCGTACCTTGTTTTTGCGCTACACTAGGCCGATGGCGGCGCCTCGCCGCGACAAAATCACGGAACCATCATGCTAGTGACCCCAGCGAGCGCCGCGCCGAGGGCGCCCTTGCCCATGCCCCCCGATGAGCAGCAGCGTCTGGCCGCGCTGTACCGTTATCAGTTGCTCGACACCCCGTCCTGCGAAGACTTCAGCTTTCTCACCGAAATGGCCGCGCGCATTTGCGAGGTGCCGTTCGCCTTCATCACCCTGGTCGACCGGGAGCGTGTCTGGATCAAGTCGCATTGCGGGGCGCCGATCGAGTCCATCCCGCGCGACCAGTGCTACTGCTCGCTGGCCATCCTGGGCGGCGAATCGACCGAATTTGTCGACTTGAGCGCCGAGCCGCGCGTCAGGTGTCTGGAGCCGCTGGCGGGCGCGCCCGTCATGCGGCGCTACGCCAGTTTCACCCTGCGTTCGTCGGACGGGTACGCGTTGGGCACCTTGTGCGTGCTCGACACCAAGCCGGGCGCCCTGAGCGCCGACCAGCGCCGCATCTTGCAGCGCCTGTCGCGCCAGGTGATGGCGCTGATCGAATTGCGCGCCAAGGAAAGGGCGCTGGAGCAATCCCTGCGCCAGTTGCAGCAGCTCGCCGCCACCGACGAGCTGACCGGCTTGCGCAGCCGGCGCGCCCTGATGGAGCGGCTCGAACTCGAAGTCATGCGCGCCAGACGTTACCGCACGCCCTTGTCGGCGGTGATGATCGACCTTGATCACTTCAAGCTGGTCAACGACCGCCACGGCCACCAGGCCGGCGACACGGTGCTGCGCAATGTGGGGCGGCGGGTGGCCGCCGGCGTGCGCGCCAGCGATCTGGCGGCCCGCTACGGCGGCGAGGAATTATGTGTGCTGTTGCCGGGCACCACGCTGGAAGGGGCGCGGCAACTTGCCGAGTCCCTGCGCTGCGCCATCGCCGCGCTGGCGCACAGCACCTCCGAACAAGCCATCGGCGCCGTGAGCGCCAGCCTCGGCGTGGCCGAACTGGATTTGGCCAATGCCTGCGAAAGCGGCGACTGCCTGCTGCAACGGGCCGATCAAGCCCTGTACCGCGCCAAGCACCTGGGGCGCGACCGGGTCGAGGCGGACCAACCGGCGCCGGCCGCCGCCGAAGCGGCCCCGCGCTTTGCGCGCGCACTGGCGCAACCCTTACCCCATCCACCACCGGATCAACCTGAAGGAGAACAAACATGCCAACCGCAAGCTGGAACGGCGCCGTGATCGCCCGCGCCCGCGACGACGAAGTCGAAATCGTCGAAAACAATGTGTATTTTCCCTTGGCCTCGGTCGAGCGCCAGTATTTGCAAGACAGCGCCCACCATACCAACTGCCCATGGAAGGGCAGCGCCAGCTATTACCATGTGGCCGTCGATGGCCAAGTCAACGAAAACGCGGCCTGGTATTATCCGCAACCGTCTGAACGGGCGCGCGCCATCGCCGGTCACGTGGCCTTCTGGCGCGGCGTGGTGGTGGAGCGCTAATGTTAATCTATACAAATTGACTATTGCCTGCCGGTTATTTTCTGCTGTGTTATATTTGCCATTTTGGTAATGTGCGCCGGCCGGGCCGTAGAGGGATCATTGAACAAGCAACAATACATGCAACTGGTGCGACGCCTGGAGCTGGACGCGAGCATCCATCCGGCGGCGTTTCGCATCAAGGTGATCCTGATCAGCGCCAGCGTCTACCTGGTCACGCTGGCCACTTTGGCTGGCGCGGCGGCCTTGGTTTGGCTGGGTTCGCGCTGGGCCGAACCCGGTCACGGCCTGTTCGCCATGCTGCGTTTGGGGTTGCTGGCGCTGCTCATGCTGCCGCTCTTGTTGGTGGTGCTGCGCATGGCGTGCATGCGCTTGCCCGCGCCGGCCGGGCGCCGCCTCACGCGCCACGAGGCGCCCGTGCTGTTCAAGGCTCTGGCGCGCATGCGCCGGCGCTTGAAGGGCCCGCCCATCCACCACGTGCTCATCAACGACGAGTACAACGCCGCCATCTCGCAACTGCCCCGTTTCGGCATGCTTGCCGGCCATACCAACTATCTGATGCTGGGCCTGCCCTATCTGCTGGGGGTGCCCGTCAAGGAAATGCTGGCCACGGTGGCCCATGAGTATGGCCACCTGGCCGGCAACCACGGCAAGCTGGGAGCCTGGGTCTACCGTCAGAGGCGCACCTTCGGCGCCTTGCATGAGCAAGTGTGCGAGGCGGCCGACGCCAGCGTGCTGCACGCCGGCATCGCCACCGCCTTGAACCGGTTCATGCCTTATTACAACGCCTACACTTTCGTGCTGTCGCGTCAAAACGAATACCAGGCCGATCACACGGCGACCCAGCTGATCGGCTCCGAGATCAATGCCGCCGGCCTGGTGCGCGACGCCTTGCTGGGACGGTGGATCGAGGAACAGTTTTGGCCCGAACTGTACCGCCAGGCCGACCACGCCATGCGGCCCTCGTTCATGCCGTTCAAAGCCATGCGCACCGCTTTTCAAACCGGCTATGCGCAGTGGGCCACGCCGGAGCGGCTGGCCGCCGCGCTGATGGAACAATCGGGTTGGCACGATACCCATCCGTCCCTGCGCGAGCGGGTCGAGGCCACCGGCGAGGCGGCCGCGCTGCCGCGCTGCGTGCATGTCACGGCGGCCGAGGTGCTGCTGGGCGCGACCACCAGCAAGGGTTTGATCGACGAATTCGACCAGAACTGGTGGAAAAACGGCAGCAAGCAATGGGAGGCGCGCTGCCGCCACGCCAACCGCGCGCGCGCGCGCCTGACGGCGCTGTCGATCCGCGCCGTCGACGATTTGCCCCTGCAAGACTTGCAGGAGCTGGCCTTGCTGCGGGCCGAGTTCGTCTCACCGCAGGCGGCCAAGCCCGTGCTCGAGCATTTGCTGCGCCAGCCGGGCGGCCCGTTTCCCAAGGCCGAGTGCATCTACGGGCGCGTGTTGCTGGAAGAAGGCAGCGACCTGGGCTTGCCGCATCTGGAAGCGGCGGCCCGTCACGACGGCGCCCTGGTCGACCAGGCGGCCCATCTGGGGTTCTTTCATTTGCTGCGCCATCAAGGCGACGCGGCCGCGCGCGCCTGGTGGGAACGCCTGGTGCCGGCCCTGGACTAAGCCGGGCGCCGGGCCGCCGGGCCGCCGGGCGCCGGATCGCCGGATCGCCGGGCGCCGGGCCGTCGGATCGCCATGTCGCCGGCGCGCGGCGCTTGACGGCGCGCGGCGCGCGCGCTTGCGCGCCGGGCAAACCTTGTATGATGCCGCATGGATAATATTACACACTCGGTCATCGGGCTGGGGGTTGGCGAGCTGTTGCAGCGCAGCCTGCCGCCGGAAAGCGCGCCCGAACAGCACGCCACGCGGCGGCGCATGCTGCTGTTTTCCTGCTGGGCGGCCAGCAATTTCCCCGATCTGGACCTGTTTCTGGTCAATCTGCTACCCAGCCCGCTCGGCTACCTGCTTCAGCATCGGGGTCACAGCCATACCGTGCTGTTCGCCATCCCGCAAGCGTTGCTGCTGTGCGCGTTAATCTGGCTGTGCTGGCCGGCCGCGCGCCGCCTGCTGCGCCACAGCGCCGTGGCGCGCGCGGCGCTGCCGTTCAGCGTGGGGCTGGGGCTGGCGCTCCACCTGTCGCTCGACTACCTCAATTCCTACGGCTTGCATCCGTTTTACCCGTTCGACGCGCGCTGGTGGTATGGCGACATGACCTTCATCGTCGAACCGCTGTTCTGGGTGGCGCTGGGCGCGCCCATGGCCATGACGGCGCGGCGCCGGCTGCCGCGCGCGCTGCTGCTGGCGGCGCTGGCGGTGCCGTTGCTGGTGTTCGCCATCAAGGCTTATCTGGGCTGGGGCAGTTTCGCGCTGCTGCTGCTGACCGGGGCCGGACTGGCCGCGCTCCAGTGGCGCGCCGGCCCGGGCGGGCGCCGCGCGCTGCTGGCCGGGCTGGCCCTGTGCTGCGCTTTCGTCGCCTTGCAGGGCGTGCTGTCGGCCCTGGGCAAGCAGCAGATCCGGGCCGCCCTGCATGCCGCCGATCCGGCCACCCGCGTGCTGGACGTGGTGATGACGGCGTTTCCGTCGCAGCCCCTGTGCTGGAGCTTTGTCACGGTCGAGAGCAACGAGGCGGCCGGCACCTATCATCTGCGGCGCGGGCTGGCCAGTGTGGCGCCCGATTGGCTGGCGCCGGCCGCCTGTCCTACCGGGCTGGGCGGAGCGGCCGGCAGCGTGCTGGGGCCCGGGTTGTTGCAACAGAGCGAGCATGGCGCCAGTTTGGCGCTGCTGCGCCGGCTGCAAAGCGAAGATTGCCGGGTTGACGCCTGGCTGCGCTTTGCGCGCGCGCCGCTGGTCGGTACCACCGCGGCGAGCGACTTGCGTTTCGCGCCCGGGCCGGGCGGCAATTTCAGCGCCATGAGCATCGGGCCGGCGCGGCCGTGCGCCATTGCGGGCGGCGCCGGCGCCGTGCCCGGCTGGGCATACCCGCGCGCCGATCTGCTCGAGCGCGCCGTGCCCTGAGCGCGCGGGCGCGCGCCCGGCGCGCCGCGCGGTATCATGCTGCTTTGCGCGCGCCGCGCCGGGCGCCGCTTCATTCCCGGGATATGGCATGTCGAACACCGATTCAAGCGGCGCTAGGGCCCAAGCCAAGGCCCAGCCCGCAACTGGCAAGCGGGCGCGTCCCGTCGCCGACCCGCGCGGCAGTTTCGGCAAGCCGGAAGGGCGTTGGCGGCGCCGCGTGTATGCCGTCATTTTCGAATCGGACACCCCGGCCGGGCGCGCCTTCGACCTGGCCCTGATCGCCGCCATCGTGCTCAGCGTGGCGGTGGTGGTGCTCACCAGCGTGGCCCCGGTGGCGGCCCGTCATGGCGCGCTGCTGGTGACGCTGGAATGGGTGTTTACAATTGTGTTTACGATCGAATACGCGGCGCGCTGCTTTTGCGTGAAGCGGCCGCTGCGCTACGCGCGCAGCTTTTTCGGCGTGATCGACTTGCTCTCCATCGTTCCGACCTTTGTGGCGCTGGTGCTGCCGGGCGCCCATGTGCTGCTCGACGTGCGCATCCTGCGCCTGCTGCGCATGTTCCGTATTTTGAAGCTCACCTCCTACGTCCATGAATACGGGGTGCTGGGCCGCGCCTTGCTGGCCAGCCGGCGCAAGATCCTGATCTTCCTGTCGGTGGTGATGATGGTGGTGTTCTTGCTGGGCACCGTGATGTACGTGGTGGAAGGGCCGGGAAACGGTTTTACCAGCATCCCCACCGCCGTGTATTGGGCCATCAGCACCGTCACCACGGTCGGCTTCGGCGACATCACCCCCAAGAGCGACCTGGGGCGCGCCATCTCGTCGTTCATGATGCTGCTCGGCTGGGGCATTCTGGCGGTGCCCACCGGTATCATCAGCGCCGAGATGACGTCCCAGCGTCATCAAAGGGTGGCAGCCCGCCATTGCGACGCCTGCCAAAGCGGCGGCCATGAGGCCGAAGCCCGATTTTGCCTGCACTGCGGCGCGCCCTTGCCGGAAGAGTTCAGCGACCAGCCGGGCGTCGACTGAAGCGCCAACACGGCTCCCGCGCGCGTCAAAACTGATAATACAGCAAGTATATTGGCAAAAATAAATTGACTGAAATGAATGTTTGGCACACTATGCCGCATTTGCTGTTTGGAATGATTGCTTTCTTGGTCAAATATTTGCAAGCAGGTAATTTAAGTTTGCTGTGATACCGTCATATTTCACGCATCTTGCAGGCGCCGCGCCATCGGCGCCACTCAGGTAACGTGGCAAACGAACCAAGACGCGAACCAGAACGTGGATCACAACGCGGATGAGCGCGGTGGTAAGCCGCTGGCGGTAGCGGCGCCGGCCGGCGGCACGGCGCCAGTTGATAGATTGATGAGGAATTGTTGATGAAGCGGGTATTGGTAACGGGCGCCACGGGCGGCTTAGGCCGCAACGCGGTACAGGCGCTGCTGGGCAAGGGCGTGCAGGTGCGCGCCAGCGGTCGCAATCTGGAAATCGGCGCCGAACTGGCCGCCAGCGGCGCCCAGTTCGTGGCCCTCGACTTGACCGTCGCCACGCCGGATCAGATGGCCGCGCTGGTGGTGGGGGTGGACGCGGTCTGGCATTGCGCCGCCTTGTCGGCGCCCTGGGGCCGGCTGGCCGACTTCACCGCCATCAACGTCGAGGCGTGCACCCGTTTGCTGGACGCGGCCGGCCAGGCCGGCGTGGCGCGCTTCATCCACATCTCCACTTCGGCCATCTATTTCGACTACCGCCACCGGCGCGAGGTCGACGAAGGTTTTCGTCCCGGCCGCTACGCCAACGCCTACGCCGCCAGCAAGGCCGCCGCCGAACTGCGGGTGCACGATGCCGTGCGCCTGTATCCCACCATGGTCAGCGTGATCCTGCGTCCGCGCGCCATGTTCGGCCCGCACGACCGGGCCCTGATCGCGCCCCTGGAGCGCACCCTGGACTTGCGCGGCGGGCGCCTGCCGCTGCCACGGGGCGGGCGCGTGACACTGGACCTGACCTATGTCGACAATGTGGTGCACGCGATGTGGTTATCGACCCTCAAGAGCGCGCTGCCCTCGGGTAGCGTGTTTAACATCACCAACCACGAACCGGTGCTGCTGCGCGACCTGCTCCAGATGCTGTTCGCCGACGCGCTCCAGCGCCCCTTGTCGATCTCGCGCCGGCCCTACTGGCTGATGGCGGCCGCGGCGCGCTGGGCCCAGCTGCGGGCGCGCGCCGGCGGCAAGGAACCGGCGCTCACCGCTTACGGCGTCGGCGCGCTCGGTTTCGACACCACGCTCGACAACATGAAGGCCAAATACCTGCTCGGCTATGTGCCGCCGGTCAGCCTGGCCGAAGGCGTGCGCCTCACCGCCGAATGGATGCGCGGCTATCGCTAGTCCGGTAGCCCGGCAGCCCGCTTAGCGGGCGCCTTCGCCGGGCCTCCCCGTGAAAACGCTTGACTTCGGCCGCCATATCGTCTCTAATTTCTGTAACGACAGAAATTAAGGAAATATGATGGAATTGAGTCCGACCGCACAAAAATACATCTTGCACTGGGGCGAGATGGGCACCCGCTGGGGCGTCAACCGCACGGTGGCGCAAATTCACGCGCTGCTGTTCCTGTCGAACCGTCCGCTGACGGCCGAAGACATCGCCGACACGCTCACCGTGGCCCGGTCCAACGTGAGCAATAGCCTCAAGGAGCTGCAAAGCTGGGGCTTGGCGCGCGTAACCCATGTGATGGGCGACCGGCGCGACCACTTCGTGGCCTTGCACGATGTGTGGGAGATCTTCCGCGTCATTCTGGAAGAGCGCAAACGGCGCGAGATCGACCCCACCTTGACCGTGCTGCGCGAATGCGCGATCGAAGGCGAGCAGGATGGCGCGCTGGAGCCGGCCACGCTCGAGCGCATGAACGAGGTGCTGGCGTTTCTCGAAATGCTGGGCGCCACTTACCACGACTACAAGAACTTGCCGCCCGCCACCATGCAGCGCTTCCTCAAAATGGGCGGCAAGATGGCGCGCTTTTTAAGCCCCGACGACAAAGCGGGCAAATCGTGAACGGCCCAAAGCTGACCCTGTATTTCGACGGCGCCTGCCCGTTCTGCCGTACCGAAATGGCCCGTTTGCGCGCTTGGGACCGGGGCGGGCGGCTGGCCTTTGTCGACATCGCGGCCGACGGCTTCGATCCGGCCGCGGTGGGAGTGAGCCTGGCCGCCTTGAACCGCGAACTGCATACGCGCACCGTCGCCGGCACGCTACTGGTGGGCCTCGACAGCATGCTGGCCGCCTATACCCTGGTCGGACGCGGCGCGCTGGTGGCCCCGCTGCGCATAAGCTCGCTGCGCCCGCCGCTGGCGCGCCTCTACCGTCTGTTCGCGCGCCACCGCTACGGCATGTCGCGCTGGCTCGGCTACCGGCGCGACCGGGCCTGTGCCGAGGCCAGTTGCCCGCTCGGCAATCCATTCATGAAGTCGGCGCCGGCGGCGCGGCATGGAGAGCGCACATGAACCGACCGATGGCCAGGAAGTGGGTGCTCAGGTGGCTGTATGCGGGCGCCATCGGGCATGTGCTGGTGGGGGCGCTACTGCCCTGGTTGGTGGACGCGGCCTTGTTCGAGCCTTACCACCGTGGCATTGAAGCGGCCTTTTGGCCAGGCGCGGACGGCGCGCCGGCGGCCGCGCGCGCCCAGCAAAGCTGGTGGATCGCGCTGTTCGGCCCCACCGTGCAAAGCATGGCCCTATGGATGCTGGCGCTGATCCGCTTCGGCGCGCGCCAGCGGGACGGCGCCGCGTGGGGCTGGCTGATCGCCGGCCTGGTGCTGTGGGCGCCGCAGGACATCGCCATGTCGCTGCGCGCCGATTGCTGGCCGCATGTCTGGCTCGATTGCGCCGCGCTGCTGGCGTTGCTGCCGCCGCTGGTATGGCTGTGGTTGACCGAACGCCGCGCGCGGCCCGCCGTGGAAGCGGCCGCAAAAGCGGCCGTAAAATCGGCAAACGCGGCGCGCGCGCCTACCCTGCACGTTCATCCAGGAGACAACCCATGAATACCTCCATCGATACCTATTTACTGGCGCTGCAATTGATGGCGGTGCAAGGCTGCCTTGGCGCTTTCGACACCTTGTACCACCATGAATTGAAGGAAGCGCTGCCGCGTCGCCCCGGCGCGCGCGTGGAGTTGGCCATCCACGCGCTGCGCTCGCTGTTGTACAGCGTGCTGTTTATCGGCTTGTCGGCCTGGGCCTGGCATGGGGCGTGGGCGCCGGTGGTGATGTTGTTGCTGTCGGTCGAGATCGGGCTTACCTTATGGGACTTCGTGGTCGAGGACCGCACCCGCCTGCTGCCGGCCACCGAGCGCGTCACGCACACGGTGCTGGCCATGAACGGCGGCGCCTTCGTCATGCTGCTGGCCTTGACGATGCCGCAGTGGCTGGCCCAGCCCAGCGCCGTGGTGTGGCAGCCGCACGGCTGGCTAAGCGTGTTCCTGGCCGTGTGCGGGGTTGGCGTGGGCCTGTCCGGCCTGCGCGACGCGCTGGCGGCACGCGGGCTGAAAAGCGTCGCGGGGCGCGGGCCGGCGCCTGCGCCGGCCCGCTTCGGCGCGCCCGGCCAGCAGGTGCTGGTGACCGGCGCCACCGGTTTCATTGGCGGGCAGCTGGTGGCGGCGCTGCTGGCCGATGGCCATCAGGTGACCGCCCTGGCGCGCCGGCCCAGGCATGCGGCCTGGCTGTTCGGCGGCCAAGTGCGCTGCATCGCCAGCATGGCCGCGCTGCCGGCCAGCCACCGCATCGACGTGGTGATCAATCTGGCCGGCGCCCGCATCCTGGGTTGGCGCTGGACGGCGGCGCGCCGCCGCGTGCTGCTGGCGAGCCGGGTCGGTGTGACGGCGGCGGTGGTGGACTGGATCGCGCGCGCCGAGCACAAACCGCGGCTCATGTTGTCCGGCTCGGCGATCGGTTACTACGGCGTGCAGCCGCGCGGCGACGCCAGCGTGCTCACCGAAAGCGCGCCGCCGCAACCCATTTTCATGTCGCAGCTGTGCCGCGACTGGGAGGCGGCCGCGCAGGCCGCGCGCGCGCACGGGGTGGCGGTGGCGTGCCTGCGTTTCGGCCTGGTGCTGGGCACGGAGGGCGCCTTGCCGATGATGCTGCTGCCGATCAAGCTGGGACTGGGCGGACCGCTGGGCGGGGGCGCGCAGTGGCTGTCGTGGATACATGTGCATGACGTGATCGGCGCGATCGGCCATCTGATGCGCCAGGACGGCACCCGGCTGGACCAGGCCTATAACTTCACCGCGCCGGAGAGCCTGCCGCAGCGCGAGTTTAGCCGGGTGGCCGCGCGCGGCATGGGCCGGCCCGGCTTTTTCCCCACCCCGGCGTTGCCCATGCGCCTGATGCTGGGCGAGCAGGCCGACCTGCTGCTGGAGGGCCAGCGGGTGGCGCCGGCCCGCCTGCTGGAGACAGGGTACAGCTTTGCCTACCCGACCATGCGGGAGGCGCTGCGTAGCCTGGCTTAGCAAGCTAATAAGCTTGCTGTCGCCGGCCGCAAAATGGGCCGCCGGCGCGCCCCGTTTTGGTGCGGCGCACGAAACGGGTGCTGAAAAAAGCGTCAAGTGACCTTGCCCCGGCCGCCGGGCGCGCGCCCGGCGAGGTGGGCCGTCCGCCCCTGCATGTTCGCCGCCGACGCGGCTGGCATACCTATTGCTGATACCTGGGTAACCGAACCGTGCGACCGCGCGGTTTCCGAACGACGCCACCGAGGACCAGCATGAGCAGCGACACCAACATCAATTTGCAGCGCCGACAACTGGTCGCCGCCGGCGCCGGCGTGGCCGCCCTGGGCTGCCTGGCCACGGGCGGCGTGTGGGCGGCCGGCTCGGACAAGCCGGAGAAGGAAGAGGTCAAGGTCGGCTTCATTCCGCTCACCGATTGCGCTTCGGTGGTGATGGCCTCGGTGCTGGGGCTGGATAAAAAATACGGTATCCGCATCGTGCTGAGCAAGGAGTCTTCCTGGCCCGGCGTGCGCGACAAGCTGGTCAACGGCGAGCTCGATGCGGCCCATGTGCTGTATGGCCTGGTGTACGGCGTGCATCTGGGCGTGGGCGGGCCGAAAAAAGACATGGCCGTGCTCATGAACCTGAACCAGAACGGCCAGGCCATCACCTTGTCGAAAAAGCTGGCCGACAAGGGCGCCGTCGACGGCACGTCGCTGGCGCGGCTGATGCAGACAGAAAAACGCGAATACACTTTCGCCCAGACTTTCCCCACCGGCACCCACGCCATGTGGTTGTACTACTGGCTGGCCAGCTACGGCATCAATCCCTTCCAGGACACCAAGGTGATCACGGTGCCGCCGCCGCAGATGGTGGCCAATATGCGGATCGGGAACATGGACGGCTTTTGCGTGGGCGAGCCATGGAACCATCGCGCCATCGTCGACGGCGTGGGCATCACGGCCGCCACCACCCAGGATATCTGGCCCGACCATCCGGAAAAGGTGCTGGGCACCACCGCCGAATGGGTCAAGCGCTATCCCAACACGGCGCGCGCGCTCACCGCCGCGGTGCTCGACGCCGGGCGCTGGATCGACGCCTCGCTATCGAACAAGAACAAGATGGCCCAGACCATCGCCGACAAAGCGTATGTCAACACCTCGGTCGACGTGATCAACCAGCGCATTTTGGGACGCTACCAAAATGGGCTGGGCAAGACCTGGGACGATCCGAACTGCATGAAGTTCTTCAGCGACGGCGCCGTCAATTTCCCTTACCTGTCGGACGGCATGTGGTTCCTCACCCAGCACAAGCGCTGGGGCCTGCTCAAGAGCGAACCCGATTATCTGGCGGTGGCCACGGCGATCAACCAGATCGCCGTGTTCAAGGACGCCGCCGCGCAAGCGAAGGTGAGCGTGCCCAAGTCGCCCCTGCGCAGCGTGAAAATGATCGACGGCGCGCTGTGGGACGGCAGCAATCCGAAGGCGTACGCCGCCTCGTTCAAGATCAAGGCCTAGCAGGCCGCACCGGGAGATTTCAATGAGCGTAGTTTTCGATAATATGCCGGCGCCGGCCATCTCGGACGCCGGCGGCAAGCCGCCGCGCAGCGAACGCCTGGCGGCGCGCGGTTACACGCTGGGCGGCCCTTCGCGCCTGCGTCCGTATGTGCTGACGCTACTGCCGCCGGCGCTGGGCCTGGCGCTGCTGGTGCTGGTGTGGCAAATCATCGCCAGCAAAAACAGCGCCTTTCCCACCCCGCTGGCCACCTGGGACGAGGCGCTCAAGCTGTTCGCCGATCCGTTTTACCGCAAGGGACCGAATGACCAGGGCATCGGCTGGAACGTGCTCGCTTCGCTGTGGCGGGTGGCGCTCGGCTTCGGCCTGGCCGCGCTGGTCGGCATTCCGCTCGGCTTTTTGATCGGCCGCTTCCGTTTTTTGGCCGGGATGTTCAATCCCATCGTCAGCCTGCTCAAGCCGGTCTCGCCGCTGGCCTGGCTGCCGATCGGCCTGATGGTGTTCAAGGCCGCCGATCCGGCCGCCATCTGGTCGATCTTCATCTGCTCGATCTGGCCGATGGTGATCAACACCGCGCTCGGGGTGCAGCGCGTGCCGGAAGACTATATGAACGTGGCGCGTGTGCTCAATCTGTCGGAATGGAAGGTGCTCACCAAAATCCTGCTGCCGGCGGTGCTGCCGTATATGCTGACCGGAGTGCGGCTGGCGATCGGCACCGCCTGGCTGGTGATCGTGGCGGCCGAGATGCTGACCGGCGGCGTGGGCATTGGTTTCTGGGTCTGGGACGAGTGGAACAATCTGAACGTGGCCCACATCATCATCGCCATCATGGTGATCGGGGTGGTCGGTCTGCTGCTGGAGCTGGCGCTCGTTACGCTGGCCAAGGCTTTTACTTATGAAGATGTGGGGAGCGCGACATGAGCGAGGCCAAATTCATCGATGTGTGCCATGCCGAGATGGTGTTTCAGACCAAAAAGGGCAGCTTTCACGCGCTCAGCGACGTGAATCTGAGCGTGGCCAAGGGCGAGTTCATCACCTTGATCGGCCACTCCGGCTGCGGCAAATCAACCCTGCTCAATTTGCTGGCCGGCCTGACCCGCGCCACCCGCGGCGTCCTGGTGTGCAACGGGCGCGAGATCGACGGGCCGTCGCCCCAGCGCGGCGTGGTGTTTCAAAACCATTCGCTGCTGCCCTGGTTGAGCTGCTACGACAATGTGCATCTGGCGGTGGAGCGGGTGTTCGGCGCCGCCGAATCGTCGCGCCAGCTGCGCGAGCGCACCATGGGCGCGCTGGCGCTGGTGGGTTTGACGGCGGCGGCCGGCAAGCGCCCGCATGAAATCTCGGGCGGCATGAAGCAGCGGGTCGGGATCGCGCGCGCCTTGTCGATGGAGCCCAAGGTGCTGTTGATGGACGAGCCGTTCGGCGCGCTCGACGCGCTCACCCGCGCCCATTTGCAGGACGAGCTGCTGCGCATCGTGGCCGCCACCGGCTCCACGGTGGTGATGGTCACGCACGATGTGGACGAGGCGGTGCTGCTGTCGGACCGGATTGTGATGATGACCA
Organism: Pseudomonadota bacterium; assembly: GCA_040385995.1. Taxonomy (GTDB): domain Bacteria; phylum Pseudomonadota; class Gammaproteobacteria; order Burkholderiales; family Burkholderiaceae_D; genus Janthinobacterium. The sequence goes on along the minus strand of JAZKGI010000063.1, from coordinate 13,974 downwards.
ACGGGCCGGCCGCCACCATCGGCGAGATCGTCCAGGTGCGTCTGGCGCGTCCGCGCGAGCGGCTGGCGCTGGCGCAAGACCCGCTGTATGCGCAGTACCGCACCACGGTGCTCGACTTCTTATATCGGCGCCAGGCCAAGCCGGCGGCCCAGGCCGCGTAAGGGGGCGCGGCGAGCGGCGAGCGGCGCGCGGGGATCGGCGGCAAGCGCGCTATGTGGGGCATGCGGCGCGCCCGGCGCGCTACACCACCTTGATCTCGTCCAGTGGCCAGCGTGGGCGCACGTTGAAGGCATAGTCGCGGGTGGCGGCCTGCGGGTTGATTTGCAGCCGCATGGCGCCGGCGAACGCGATCATGGCGCCATTATCGGTGCAAAATTCCAGTTCGGGATAATAGACCTGGAAGCGTTTTTTGGCGGCGGCCGCGTTGAGCGACGCGCGCAGCTGGCTGTTGGCGCCCACCCCGCCGGCGATCACCAGCCGTTTCAAGCCGGTGTGCTTGAGCGCGGTCACGCATTTGGCCGTCAATACATCGACGATGGCGTCGACGAAGCCGCGCGCGATGTCGGCCTTGTCCTGCTCGCAGATATTGGCGATCACCTTTTCATGGTGGTTCTTCACCACCGTCAGCACCGCCGTTTTCAAGCCGGAAAAGCTGAAATTCAAATCCTTCGAGTGCAGCATCGGGCGTGGCAGCTGGTAGGCGAGCGGATCGCCGAATTCGGCCAGGCGCGAGATCGCCGGGCCGCCCGGATAACCGAGTCCGAGCAGCTTGGCCGATTTGTCGAAGGCTTCGCCGGCCGCGTCGTCCAGGGTGTCGCCCAGCATGGTGTATTGGCCCACGCCGTCCACCCGCATCAGCTGGGTGTGCCCGCCCGACACCAGCAGCGCGATGAACGGAAAAGCGGGCGGCTCGGCCGCCAGCAGCGGCGAGAGCAGGTGGCCTTCCAGGTGGTGGATGCCGAGCACGGGGCGGTCGATGGCCAGCCCCAGACTGCACGCCACCGAACTGCCGACCAGCAGCGCGCCGGCCAGGCCGGGACCCTGGGTGTAGGCGATCGCGTCGATCCGGTCGAGGGCGATATCGGCGCGCGCCAGGGTCTCTTGCAGCAGGGGGATGGCGCGCCGGATATGGTCGCGCGAGGCCAGTTCCGGCACCACGCCGCCGTACTGCTCGTGCATCGCCACCTGGGAATACAGGGCGTGCGACAGCAGGCCGCGTTCGGTGTCGTACAGGGCCAAGCCGGTTTCGTCACAGGAGGATTCGACGCCGAGAACAATCATGGGGAGGCAACAGGTGAGGGCAATGAGCCATTGTAAAGGAAATCGACACCCCGCCTGGCTTGATGACCGCTTGGCCGCACCATGCGGGGCGCCCGGCGCACTATGGGAGTGCGGCATGGCGGGCGTGGCCGACACCGGCTTGATCGCGCCGGGGGCGGTGCTTGGCATCGGTCTTGCTTTTACAGGGGAGCCGGGCGGCGCACGGGCCGACATTCGAGGAGAACAGCATGGCTGAACAATGGAAACTGATTTGCAAGGTGAAGGACATCGCGCCGCTGGGCGTGCGCATGGTGCAGCGCGGCCTGGCGTGGCAAGAGCTGCCGGGCGTGGCCCTGCTGCGCGGCCCCGGCGACCGTATTGTGGCGCTGCTCGACCGGTGTCCGCACAAGGGCGGGCCGCTGGCGCAATGCATGGCGCCGGGCGCCGACGCGCCGTGCGCGCTGCATGCGTGGAGTCTGGACGCGAACTCCGGCTGCGCGCTGGCGCCGCAGGGCGCGGCCCGCAGTTACGCGGTGCGGGTGGAGGAGGGTAAGATTTATCTCGATTTGGCCGAGTTGAACGCGCCCGCCAGCCGCGCCGAGGCGGCGCTGGCCGGGGCGTTTTCGGTGGCGCGCCACGTGTCGGCGTTGTAAACGCCGCCGACGCGCTTGACGGACTTACAGGGCGAGCGCGCCCTTTATTCTTCTGGATAGTAAAATTAGGAGGCGCAAAAATGCTGCAAGTTTGGATTTTTAGTTTATTTGTAGATGCACCAAAACAAACAGATTGGTCAGTCGGACAAATAAAGTTGTGTTCATTAGGGATTTGATTATGTCATGCAATATATATTATATTATGTTTTTTACAGCAACCTGGCAGCAAGTTTTTAAATTCCCGCCGCAGCCAACTCAGCAGCTGTTCTGTAATTTACCGCAGCAGCATTAATGCATGAACGATATTGAAACTGCGTAGAAGATTTTAACCCAATAAAATATTTCACAATGGGAATTGAGCTTTTTACAATATAAGACCAACCAGGTATGAATCCCGCCGGTTTAGGAACCACGGAATAAGCTTTGGAACAAGTAAGAATTTGGGACGTAGCATTAGAAACTACATCACCGAGCCCAGCGTTCATCTCCCACTGTGCGGTCACACTCGCACCCCAAATCTCATTTGAAACATTACGTAATTTTTCTTGTTGTTCTTCCGTTAAGCTATCGGCAAGTATCGCAGAATGTTTTACGAACGAATTTTCTGAGGTGCTTGTTTCAAACGAAATTAAATTATCATCAAAGCTATAAAATTTGGGATTTTTAGAAAAATGTCTGCTCCATGCAATAAACGCTGGGTGGACTCTTCCGGGAATATTATCATTCGTATAATATTTTACATCATCTGTTCCATTTGCAGATATGGCTGCATAAATTCTTCCATCTGCATAAATTAAAAATGCTGAACGTGCATTGATAGAATTATCAGCATTAACTTTCCAACCATCGAAAAAGACGCCCTTATTTTTTAGTACTACAGGAACACTCCAATTTTCTAAGTTATTTAGAAAACTATCAAAATCTTTTCCAAGCAAAACACTTATTTTTTCACGTATTCTTCCATCTTTTAATATTTCAGGTGCATGCTTATGCTCAGCGTATTTTGAAATTTGATCAAATTGTATTTCTTGATACTTTTCGGAAATATCTTGTGAAAAAGCTGGTGAAGATAAAAACAAAATGCATAGTGATACAATAGAAAGTAAAATTTTCATTTTTATACCTAAAATTGATGTTGGGAAAATCTAATGTGTGGAAAACATTGACCATTTGAACCCTAATGCTTCAATCTTATTATAAATTTAATTATGAGCAAATTGCAATAGTTGAAGAAATGCTTTTTAATATTTTTGGTCTGGCCGTTGGCGCAGCTGGGCGGCGGCGTCGCGCAACATGGCCTCGGTGGTGTCCCAGTCGATGCAGCCGTCGGTGACCGAGCAGCCATACTTCAGCTGCGACAGATCCTGCGGGATCTTCTGATTGCCGGCCACCAGATTCGATTCGATCATCACGCCCACCAGCGACTGGTTGCCGTGGCGGATCTGGTTGATCACGTCGGCCATCACCAGCGGTTGCAACTCCGGCTTCTTGTAGCTGTTCGCGTGCGAGCAGTCGACCACCAGATTGGCCGGCAGCTTGGCCTTGGCCAGCGCCTGTTCGGCGATCGCGATCGAGACCGAATCGTAGTTTGGGCGGCCGTCGCCGCCGCGCAGCACCACGTGGCCGTAGGCGTTGCCGCGGGTGCGCACGATCGACACCTTGCCCTGGCTGTTAATACCCAGGAAGGCGTGCGGATGGGCGGACGACAAAATGGCGTTGATGGCGATGCTGATGTCGCCGTCGGTGCCATTTTTGAAGCCGACCGGGGTCGATAGTCCGGACGACATTTCGCGGTGGGTCTGCGATTCGGTGGTGCGGGCGCCGATCGCGGTCCAGGCGATCAAGTCGCCCAGGTATTGCGGCGAAATCGGGTCGAGCGCCTCGGTCGCGGTGGGTAAACCCAGTTCGCACACGTCGAGCAGGAACCGGCGCGCCTTTTCCATGCCGACGTCGACCCGGAACGAGTCGTCCATGTCCGGATCGTTGATGTAGCCCTTCCAGCCGGTGGTGGTGCGCGGCTTTTCGAAGTAGACCCGCATCACCAGCAGCATGGTGTCGGCCAGTTCGGCTTGCAGCGCCTTGAGCCGGCGCGCGTAATCGAGGCCGGCCACCGGATCGTGGATCGAGCATGGTCCGACCACCACGAACAGGCGCCGGTCCTTGCGGTCGATGATGTCGCGCAGCGCTTCGCGGCCTTTGGTGACGGTGGCGCTGGCGCTGTCGGTGAGCGGCAGCTTGGCGTGCAAGGCTTCGGGCGAGGGCATGGCCGCGAAGGAGGTGACGTTGATGTTTTCAAGATCGGGAGTGAGCATGATGTGGTATCTGGAGGGATCGGTGAGGCGTAATGGCTCCATAGTGTAGCGGAAATGGGCGGGCGCGCTCAAATGCGGCCCGGCGGCGGGGCTGTGGCGGGGTTGGTGGCCGCGTCAGTGCGGCCCGATGGCGGGCGCGGCGCCGGCCCCGCGCCGCGCCGGCGCGATGGCGCGCAGCGATTCGGCCGCCTCGGCCAGCTCAGGGTGACGGGCGCACAGGGCGCCGATGTCCAGTTCCACCTGGTCGAGCTCCGCTTCCACCAGCGCCAGCGCGCCGGCCAGCTGGCCGGCCAGCGCCAGTTGGCCATCGCGCCGGTGGCGCCGTAGCGCGCCCTGGTCGGCCTGGCGCACGTGGCGCAAGGCGCGCCATTGTTCCAGCGCGGCGCGCAGCTGGCGGTAGGCCGGCGCCGGCGGCACCCAGGGCGCGGGCTGGGTCAGGGCGCAGTAACAGGCCAGCAAGGTGGCGTCGAACGGGGTGCCGGCGCGCGCCTGGCGCGCGAAGCGGGCCACGTGCACCGGGTCCACCGCCACCACCACCATGCCCATGGCGGTGAAGGCCAGGGCCGCGCTTTCGCTGAAAGGGCGCGAGCGGGCCATGCATACTTGCAGGCCGGCGATGGCGATGTCGCTGTCGGCCAGCCAGCGCCGCAGCCAGCGGTAGCCGGCGCCGTTGTTGTCCACCTGCTGGTGGCGCACCTCGCCTTGCAGCAGCAAGGCCACGCGCAGAGTTTGCTTTCCAACATCGATACCGACGGTTGCTTGCGGTGCTGTCATATTGTCATCCTTTTATGAGCGAGTCACGGCGCCACAGTCGCCGCGCGCCAGCGTTTTGGCTCTGCGGGACCGGTCGCGCGACTGCTACTGCTTGTGAGTATCAGTTATACGCGCTTGCAAGAAAAATGGATTCAAACTTCATTCAAGTGTGGCAAATATGCCAAATGGGAACGTTTTGGCGCGGCCCGTGCCGCCAGCGGCGCGCGCCGCCCCGCCGCATCGCCCCAGGCCGGTGCTGAAAAGCGGCGGCGTTCCGTGTAAGCTAGCGGTATGAACCCATTGACCCCCACCATCCCCCCGGAACCGTTCCCGGCCGCCCGCTTCATCAAGGAAATCGGACGCGGCAAACATGGCGCGCGCAGCATGACGCGGGCCGACGCCCACGATCTGTATCAGGCCATCCTGGCCGGCCGCGTGTCCGATATCGAACTGGGCGGCATCATGCTGTCGATGCGCATCAAGGGCGAATCGGTGGAGGAGATCGCCGGCTTTCTGGAAGCGGCCGAGGCGTCCTTCGCGCCGCTGGTGGCGCCGCCCGGGCGCTACGCGCCGGTGGTCATTCCCAGTTATAACGGAGCGCGCAAGCTGCCCAATCTGACCGCGCTGCTGGCGCTGCTGCTGGCGCGCGAGGGGGTGCCGGTGCTGGTGCACGGGGTCACCGCCGACGCCGGCCGCATCACCACGGCCGAGGTGTTCCAGGCCATGGGCTTGAGCGTGGCGCGCGACCGCGACGCCGCCGCCTCCATGCTGGCCCAGGGCCAGCCGGCCTTCATGGCGATCGAGCTGCTGGCGCCGCGCCTGGCTTACCTGCTGTCGCTGCGGCGCGTGCTGGGCGTGCGCAATTCGACCCATACCCTGGTCAAGATCATGCAGCCGTTCGCCGGCCCGGCCCTGCGGCTGGTGTCGTACACCCATCCCGAATATCTGGAGATGCTGGGCGAGTATTTCACCACCACGGCGGTGCGCCAGCGTGGCGACGCCTTCCTGATGCGTGGCACCGAGGGCGAGACGGTGGCCAATGCCAACAAGGCGCAGCAGATCGACTGGTTCCACGAGGGGCAGCGCAGCGTGCTGGTGGAAAAGCAGGGCTTGGTGCAGACGCTGCCGGCGCTGCCGAGCGAGCGCGAGGCCGGTGTCACGGCCGAATGGATAGGCGCCGTGCTGCGCGGCGAGATGGCGGTGCCCGATCCGATCGCCGAGCAGGTGGCGCAGTGCATGCGGGTGGCCGAGGCGGTGCGGGCGCGCGGCGCCGCTTAGCTTTGGCTTGAGGGGGCCGCGGCCGGTCTGCGGGGCGCGGCCTACGCGGCCTGCCGGCGGGACCCGTCTACAATGCTGGTTTTGTGTATCTGCGGAACCAACAATTTATGTCGAATCAATTTGATGTGGCCGTGATCGGCGCCGGCGCGGCCGGCATGATGTGCGCGGCCGTGGCGGCCCAGGGCGGCAAGCGGGTGGTGCTGATCGATCACGCGGCCAAGCTGGCGGAAAAGATCCGCATCTCGGGCGGCGGACGCTGCAATTTCACCAATCTGCATGCGGGACCGAACAACTTCTTGTCCGACAATCCCCACTTTTGCAAGAGCGCCCTGTCGCGCTATACCCCGCAAGATTTCCTGGCCCTGGTCAAAAAGCATCGCATCGGCCATCACGAAAAACACAAGGGCCAGCTGTTTTGCGATGAGTCGGCCGAGCACATCATCACCATGCTCAAGGATGAGTGCCACGCCGCCAATGTGCATTGGCGCATGCCGTGCAAGGTGGCCGCGCTGAGCGCCGGCGCCGAGGGCGGCTATCTGATTGACACCGACAGCGGCCAGATCGCCGCGGCCAGCGTGGTGGTGGCCAGCGGCGGCTTGTCGATCCCCAAGATCGGCGCCTCCGACTTCGCGTACCGGGTCGCCCAGCAATTCGGCTTGAAGCTGGTCGCGCCCCGTCCGGCGCTGGTGCCGCTCACCTTTGACGACGCGGCCTGGGCGCCGTTCGCGCCGCTGGCCGGCATCGCGCTGGAAGTGGCGGTGCAAACCGGCAGCCTGAAGGGCCGGGGAGCCGGCGGCGCGCGCTTTCGGGAAGACTTATTGTTTACCCATCGCGGCCTGTCCGGCCCCGCCATCCTGCAAATTTCCAGTTATTGGCAGGCCGGCGACCCCATCGTGGTCAATCTGTTGCCCGACATGGACGCGGGCGCGACCTTAATCGAAGGCAAGGGCAGCATCAAGAAGCAGCTGGGCAACGTGGTCGGACAATGGCTGCCGGCGCGCCTGGTCGACGGCTTGCTGCTCGCTTGCGGCCTGGCGCCGGAGGCGCGGCTGGCCGATTTGCCGGACGCCCAGTTGCGCAAGCTGGGCCTGGCGATCAACCAGTGGGCCGTGGTGCCCAGCGGATCGGAAGGTTACCGCAAGGCCGAGGTTACGCGCGGCGGCATCGACACGCGCGAACTGTCGCAGCAAACCATGATGGCGAACCGGGCGCCCGGCTTGTATTTCATTGGCGAGGCGGTCGATGTGACCGGTTGGCTGGGCGGGTATAATTTCCAGTGGGCGTGGGCCTCGGCGGTGGCGGCCGGGCTGGCCTTGCGCTAGCAGCCTGTTATCAGTTGCTGTCCATCATGCGTCGCTTTCGCCACAGCGCGGCCGGGCTGGCGCGGGGTCTTCCATTTCCCGGGAAAAGCTGCTACTATCTACCTCTTCCTATAAATCAACGGTTTGAATTTTACATGACCACTATTCGCCTTAAAGAAAACGAGCCGTTCGAAGTCGCAATGCGTCGCTTCAAGCGCACCATTGAAAAAACTGGTTTGCTGACCGAACTGCGCGCACGCGAGTTCTACGAAAAGCCAACAGCTGAGCGCAAGCGCAAGCTGGCAGCGGCCGTCAAGCGCCACTACAAACGTATCCGCAGCCAACAACTGCCGAAAAAATTATTCTAAGACTGTTCATGCAAGGCTGACTCGGGGTCATGGCGCTGGTCCGCCTGGGTCGCTTTTGTTGCATTTGAACGCAATCGGTTCGAATGAGTCGCCACCCGCTCCGGTTCGCCGCAGCGGGTTTTCGCATTTATACTACCGGAGAAACCGATGACCCTCAAAGAATCCATCACCGAAGACATGAAAACGGCCATGCGCGCCAAGGATAGCGGCCGGCTGGGCACCATCCGTCTGCTGCTGGCCGAGATCAAGCGCAAGGAAGTCGACGAGCGCATCGAGGTCAGCGACAGCCAGGTGCAAGCGATCGTGGAAAAGATGATCAAGCAGCGCAAGGATTCAATCACCCAATTCGAGGCGGGCGGGCGGGCCGATTTGGCCGACATCGAAAAAGCCGAGCTCACGGTGCTGGCCGCTTACATGCCGGAAGCGTTGTCGGAGGCCGAGGTGGCCGCTGAAGTGGCCGCCGCGGTGACCGCCTCCGGCGCCAGCGGGGCCCAGGACATGGGCAAGGTGATGGCCATCGTCAAGCCGAAATTGGCGGGCCGGGCCGACATGACGGTGGTGTCGGCGCTGGTGAAAAAGGCTTTGGCGCCGGCTTGAGCCAGCGCGCCGTTTGCGCGCGCGCAGCGCCCGCGCGCCGTCTTACGATAGCCTGAACCATGACCAGACCGCTCACGTGATACCACAATCGTTCATTTCCGATTTGCTCAACCGGGTCGACATCGTCGACGTGGTGGGGCGTTACGTGCAATTGAAAAAGGGCGGCGCCAATTTCATGGGCTTGTGCCCATTCCATAGCGAAAAGTCGCCCAGTTTCACGGTCAGTCCCACCAAGCAGTTTTACCATTGCTTCGGCTGCGGCGCGCACGGCACCTCGATCAGCTTCTTGATCGAATATTCGGGCATGGGTTTCATCGACGCGGTCAAGGACCTGGCGCAAAACGTGGGCATGGTGGTGCCCGAGCTGGACGACAAGATCCCGCCGGCCCAGCGCGCCGAGTTGCAAGCGCACAGCATGGCGCTGTCGGAGGCGATGAGCCATGCCTGCGATTATTACCGCGGCCAGTTGCGCGGCGCCAGCGACGCGATCGCCTACCTCAAGCAGCGCGGCTTGACGGGCGAAGTGGCGGCCCGCTTCGGCATGGGCTACGCGCCCGCCGGGTGGGACGGTTTGCGCACCGTGTTTCCCGATTACGAGGCCGGCGTGCTGGTCGAGGCCGGCCTGGTGATCGACAAGGTGGACGAGGATGGCGGCAACCGCAAGCGCTACGACCGTTTTCGGGAACGCATCATGTTCCCGATCCGCAACACAAAAGGGCAAGTGATCGCCTTTGGCGGCCGGGTGATGGACCAGGGCGAACCGAAATATCTCAATTCGCCCGAAACCCCCTTGTTTTCCAAAGGTTTCGAGCTGTACGGCCTGTTCGAGGCGCGCCAGGCCATCCGCGAGGCCGGTTATGTGCTGGTGACCGAAGGCTATATGGACGTGGTGGCGCTGGCGCAGATGGGTTTTCCCCAGGCGGTGGCCACCCTGGGCACGGCCTGCACCAGCCACCATGTGCAAAAACTGTTGCGCCAGACCGACACCGTGATCTTCAGTTTCGACGGCGACAAGGCCGGCCGGCGCGCCGCCCGGCGCGCGCTCGAAGCCTGTCTGCCCCACGTGTCGGACAACAAAACCATCAAATTCCTGTTCTTGCCCACCGAACACGATCCGGACAGTTATATCCGCGAACACGGCGCCGACGGCTTCGCCCAGCAGGTGAGCGAGGCCATGCCGCTGTCGCAATTTTTGCTCAAGGAAGTGTCGGGCGAGCACGACCTGGGCGCCATCGAAGGCCGGGCCCGGGTCCAATTCGACGCCAAGCCCTTGCTGCAAGCGATGACGCCGTCGGCGCTGCGTCTGCAAATCGTGCGCGGCTTAGCTTCCTTGACGCACACCACGCCGGCTGAAATCGAAGCCTTGTTCGAACTGGCCAAGCCGGTGGCGGTGACGCGCAGGGCGCCGCCGCGCCAGGGCCGGCCGGTGCCGGTGGGGTTGGAATTGCAAATCATACGCAATCTGGTGACCCATCCGCCGCTGGCGCTGGAATTGGACGAGGCGGCGCTGGCCTCGTTTCAACTGTTCGGGACCGAGGCCGCCGAGCGGCTGGGGCAACTGGTGGCCGCTTGCCAGGCGCTGGGCGAACACGGCAGCTTTGCCGCGCTGGCCCAGCACTTGAAGGAGCAGGGCCCGGAATACGACGCGATCATCGGCGCCATCGCGGCCGATCCGGAATCCGATCTCGACAGCGTGCGGCTGTGGCTGGTGGGCGCGGTACGGCAAATCAAGCTCGACGCCATCAAACAGGAGTTGAGCCAGCTGTTCGCGGCCGGCTTGTCGTCCGACGAGGTGCGGCCGCGTTACCTCGAACTCACTTCCAAGCAAGACCAACTGATGCGCGACGGCGAGGCCGAGCGGGCCGCCCGCTAGCGAGAAAGCCTCTTGAATTACGCCCGGCCGCACCAAACTAGGGCTCACTGGCAATCGGTATACTGCGTGCTATAATAAAACGCCCAGTGTTATCTTTTATGACACGGCTGTTCTACTACAAAATTAGTGTTTGTTTACAGTAAGTTAGGCTCTTGATCGGCGCATAGGGACGGCGTCGGCGGCCAGGGCCAGCTTGTGGTGTCGGCTTGCGGCGGTCCGCAACCAGGCAAGCGTCACGCTTGGCCGGCAACCAGTCTGGGCTCTCGCCCCTATCGTTCTTTCGTCCATTGCAGTAAGATTTCCGCCGAAGGGCAGTCAGCTCGCCGCGGTGGAAATGTCGCTAGCGCGATCGTGGCCAGCGAGGTGTCATGTAATAGTGTCGGGCCGTTGGCGGTCCGAGGATGGTGGCCCACAAGGCCGGCAGCAAACTAAAGCGTATCCTAATCCACCGTAAAGCAAGTCGTGTGTAATCGAAAGCGCCTGTGCCAATCAAGAAACCCGAACCCCAAGCCGCCGCCAAGCCCGTCCGCGTAGCGGCCAAAGCTGAAAAAGCCAGCGACAAACCGGAAGCGCGCGTGAGCACCAGCGCGCCGGTGGTGAGTCAGACCACGGACGCGGCCACCCTGGCGGCGATCGATACGTCCGGCTACGTATTGCCGTCGGTGAAGGTGCCGGGCCGGCGCGGCCGCAAGCCGAAAGAGTTTCAGCCTGAAAACGACGAAGTGGCGGCCTTGAACGCGGTCGAGCGGGCCGAGCTCAAGGCGGTGGACAAGGCCAAGGCCAAGGACCGCAAGGCCAAGGAGCGCGCCTTGCTCAAGGACGCCTTTTCCTCCGATACGGAAGCGACCGAGGAAGAGCTGGAGCGGCGCCGGCAAAAGCTGAAAACCCTGATCAAGTTCGGCAAGGAACGCGGTTTCCTCACTTACGCCGAGATCAACGACCACCTGCCCGAAAACATCGTCGATCCGGAAGCGATCGAAGGCATCATCGGCACCTTCAACGACATGGGCATCGCGGTCTACGAGCACGCGCCGGACGCCGAGACCTTGCTGCTGTCGGACAACGTGGCCACCGTCACCAGCGACGACGAGGCCGAGGCGGCGGCCGAGGCGGCCCTGTCGACGGTCGATTCCGATTTCGGCCGTACCACCGACCCGGTGCGCATGTATATGCGCGAGATGGGCTCGGTCGAGCTGCTGACCCGGGAAGGCGAGATCGAGATCGCCAAGCGCATCGAAGATGGCTTGAAAGACATGATCCAGGCCATTTCCGCCTGTCCGGTGACGATCGCCGAGATCATCGCGGCGGCCGAGCGCATCACCAATGACGAAAGCAAGATCGACGAAGTGGTCGACGGCTTGGTGGACGACAATGAGAGCGAGGCCGCGCCTGTGGTGGTGGCGGCCGAGGAAGACGAGGAAGACGAGGAAGAGTCCGACGACGAGACGGAAGAGGAAGAAGAGGCCAGCGTTTCCGGCGCGGCCGGCTTTTCGGCCGAGCAGCTTGAAGCGTTAAAGCGCAACGCGCTCGACAAGTTTGCCATCATCTCCCAGCAGTTCGACAAGATGCGCAAGGCTTACGAGAAGGAAGGCTACAACTCGAAAGCGTACACCAAGGCGCAGGAATCGATCTCGCACGAATTGCTGGGCATCCGCTTCACCGCCAAGGTGGTGGAAAAGTTGTGCGACACCTTGCGCGGCCAGGTGGACGAAGTGCGCCATATCGAAAAGCAAATCCTCGACGTGGCCGTCAACAAGTGCGGCATGCCGCGCGCCCACTTCATCAAGGTATTCCCCGGCAATGAAACCAATCTGGACTGGGTGGACAAGGAAGTCGATGCCGGCCATGCCTATTCCGCCATCCTCGGGCGCAATATCCCGACCATCAAGGAATTGCAGCAGCGCTTGATCGACTTGCAGGCGCGGGTGGTATTGCCGCTGCCGGACCTGCGCAACATCAACCGCCAAATGGCGGCCGGCGAAATGAAGGCGCGCAAGGCCAAGCGCGAAATGACCGAAGCCAACTTACGGCTGGTCATATCGATCGCCAAGAAATACACCAACCGCGGCTTGCAATTCCTCGATCTGATCCAGGAAGGCAACATCGGCTTGATGAAGGCGGTCGACAAGTTCGAATACCGGCGCGGCTACAAGTTTTCCACCTATGCCACCTGGTGGATACGGCAAGCGATCACGCGCTCGATCGCCGACCAGGCCCGCACCATCCGGATTCCGGTGCACATGATCGAGACCATCAACAAGATGAACCGGATCTCGCGCCAGATTTTGCAAGAGACGGGCGCCGAGCCCGATCCGGCCACCTTGGCCATCAAGATGGAAATGCCGGAGGACAAGATCCGCAAGATCATGAAGATCGCCAAGGAACCGATTTCGATGGAGACGCCGATCGGCGACGACGACGATTCGCATCTGGGCGACTTCATCGAGGACAACAACACCTTGGCGCCGTCGGACGCGGCGCTGCACGCATCGATGCGGGGCGTGGTCAAGGACGTGCTCGATTCGCTGACGCCGCGCGAGGCCAAGGTGCTGCGCATGCGTTTCGGTATCGAAATGTCGACCGACCACACCTTGGAGGAGGTCGGCAAACAATTCGACGTGACGCGCGAGCGCATTCGCCAGATCGAGGCCAAGGCGTTGCGCAAGCTGCGCCACCCGTCGCGCTCTGACAAGCTGAAAAGCTTCCTGGAAGGTAACTAAGACTTGACTAGCGCCGGTCTTGCCCCTATCCTCGCCACTTCGTTTGTGAGCATCTGTATGGATGGCCACGAGCGGCGTGTCAGAGGGCAGGTGCAACGCCGGCCCCAGCGCATCAGCAGCACACTGGGCCTCTAGCTCATGCTTGGTTAGAGCAGCGGACTCATAATCCGTTGGTGCCGTGTTCGACTCACGGGAGGCCCACCAATAAAATCAAGGACTTAGGTGAAAATCTAAGTCCTTTTTTCATGATGGTGTCAACAAAATGTCAACCGGCTTTTAAGTATGCTAACTGCGCAACCCTTGGGCTCTGCCCAAACTCGCCAAGCGCCCTTGGTCGTCAGGGGGCAGGGGTGAACATCCCTGCCCCCTAACAACAAGCGTATTTTTTCTGTGGTTGTAAAGTGTTCGCTTCGCCGAAATCCTTACCCAAACGTTTTTTTGACACAAAACGTCAAAAAAGCCGTTCGGCTTCTGGTTTCGAACTTGACAACGCAACTGCCAACAAGACGCCTCGATACAAACAATAATACCGAAAAAATACATGAAAATCATTGGATGGATACGATACGGCGATAAAGCCGCTTGCGGTGGAACTGTGGCCGAGGGATTGTCAAACTTCATCAGCCACGGCATACCAATAAGCTATGAAGGGGCTAAAATGGCTTGCCGCAAGCATTGCCATATTGGAGAATTTCACCCATCACATACGCTCCCCAATGGCAGGCATCAGGTCATATCGTTATACACAACTCTGAGCTGATCAGGCGGCGCCTGAAAAATCTGTTTAGATTCAAGCACTTGCGTAGGCACTTGTAACCTGGGCTGGTTTCAGGTTTACTCTCGCCTTTTAGGTGATGCG
>JAZKGI010000062.1:0-37666 GCA_040385995.1 Pseudomonadota bacterium | reverse complement strand
TCCAGCAACCAAAACCACACAAGTCGATGACACAGAAACCATGCTGAGGTCAAATTCTGTTAAGTCCGGTAGATTGCGACGGGCGATCATGGGCGGACTGAGCAAAAGCTTCACCGCACCGGCGGTCCGTCACACTATCTGTGCCAAGTCGGCTGCTATTGCTTAGCTGAAGGATAGGTGGTTGGACTGGTGTTCACCATGGCCGATGACGCGCAATATTTCATCATAGTCTGTAACTGTTCGCAAGCCTCGAGCCGCATTGACGGTCTGCGGCGATGGACGAAATAAAAACCCGATGTCGGCGAGATCGAGCATGGCGAGATCATTAAAAGCATCTCCAACCGCGAGAATATGGTGTCCCGCTTCCTGATAAAGGCGTACGGTCTCTTCTTTTCCTCGTCGAGGTAGAAAGCGGCAGCCATCAATGAAACCATCGCCATCGACTGTAAGTCGGTGACATTGAAATTCAGGTTCACCAAGTGGGGGGCCAAATTGAGCCGCAAGTTCCATAAATGCGTCGGAAACCACCAGTACATGGTAAGTAAGCCTTAGGGTTGATAGGAAATCCGCTGCACCCTCAAGCACAGGTAATGTGGCTACGATGCGCTGGACATCAAGGAACTTTAGTCCATGTTGGCGCAGTAATGAAATTCGACGCCGCATCAGCTGCGGATAATCTGGCTCTTCCCTTGTCGTAGCGGCCAACTCAGGAATGCCGGCGTGTAATGCGACGTGCGGCCACATTTCTGGAGCCAGTACCCCTTCCAGATCAATACATGCGATGTTCATTGTTTGTCCTTTTGTGGATGTTCAGCCGCAATGACGACAATAAAAAGATGTAACCTGTTCCGTACAGGCTCATTATTCTAGGATGCAAAAAACCGCTCATACTCGCGAATTTCGGTCCTCTCGCATTGGATAGAAGGACCCGCTCATTCTGAGCCTCTGTGCGTGCCTGGACGCGCTGGCGCCGGAGGTGCACAAAGCGCGCCAGAATTCGCGCAAGCCGCCGCGGTAGATAAGTTGTAAAAAAGGGCGAGTTCTTTGCCCCTACCGTTTGGAAAATCGCCCGACCGCCAGACCAGGCATAAGAGTTTGCACGGCTGCGCGGCGCCGACTACGCTCGCTCAATGTCGTCGATGTCGCCGCCTAATCCTATCCTGCCATCTGGGTGGCTGTTGAATGGTCACGTGTTTGCTCGCCTTAATGGCTCATATTGGCAAAGGCCAGTGAGACGCCTAGGCCCATTAATATCGAACCGATCAGTTTATCGATAATATTTTGATTGTTGATCATGCGCGAACGAAGTGTCTGTTGTGAAAAAAAGATTGCGACCAAAGCGAACCAAAAAAAATGCGTGGCTGACATAAACAAACCATAGCCGAATTGGATTGTGAGCGGTGTTGTCGGCTGCACTACCTGAGTATAAGTACTGACGACAAACAATGTCGTTTTCGGGTTCAGTGCGTTGGTAAAAAACCCATTGCCGAGCAATTTCATGGGCGACACCAAACTTTGGGGGCGCAGATCTATGGTTAACTTCGACCGGTTGACAAAGGTTTTCCAGCCGATGACAATCAAGTATAGGGCGCCGACAACTTTGATAAAAGTAAAAAGTGAAGGGGAGTGTGCGATGATTAATCCAATACCGAACATCGTATAGAAAACATGCACCTGGACCCCTAAAGCAATACCAAAGGCGGCGAACAAACCGGAATTGCGCCCATATAGGTAGCTGTTACGTGTCACCATCGCGAAATCTGGTCCAGGGCTAACGGTGGCCAATATAGTAATCAGTGCAACAGCAATAAGTTCGGACATATTTTTTTCTTTATTGATCCCGGTGATCGCGCAGGTTGATATATCCTTCCCGCCCGATCCCATGAGGAATTTATTTTTTTACGGAAAGTCACCACCAGCACATCTCGGGAAGCGGGTTTATCAATATCAAGCTGGATGATGGGAGTGACGCCATGCAGAACGTTTTGATCATTGGCGATTGCAGAATCAAAAAGGTTGGTCAACGTAAAACTGTCGATCCTTTGCTTGTCCAAGTCATAAATCTGAGTGCAGCCGTTGACGATGTTGGAGCGTTTGACCATCATCATTAATACGAAGTTAACCCCATCGCGGTGCACGCCTTCCGGAGTAGGTTTACCTTCAGCGGCACGCTGTGCATCAATTCGGAACTGGTGTACCTCGATGTGCCAATGAGCGTATGGCAACAATCGCCCGAAAATACCGCAACATAGCCGCAACACCGCCGTCATGGTCGCGCCGTGCAGAATTTGTGGTGCAATCGGTTCGAAGTGGCGTGCGATGTCACCGTTAAGGTGGTTGTAAGTCAGGCTTTGGTAGTGTGGCTGATGTGGTTCTACATAAACGATATGGCTCGAAGGCAACGCTCTCAGCGTGGCATGCCGGCGCGATCGGTAGCGGCCACCGTCCGCCATGTATTCGTCGGATGGCAAATCGTTCCAGCTATTTTGAAAAGCGGACAAGTCGGCCAATGGTTCGGTCGAGCCTTCGGATAAATATTGCTTCATTCGTTCGGCTGGGATGAAGCAACGATCCTTACTGCTAATTTGAGTGCACAATCGATCAATCGCTTCCTGATCAGCGCAAATATGACCTTCATTCAACAAAATTGTCACGAGTTGTCTCTCCTAGCGAAGTATCGTTTAATAGTTTGTTACCAAAATTATTACCGAACATGGTAAAAATATGACTGCCAAACCGGGTTTTGGAACCCAAATTATGAAATATAATCAGTGCCGATGAAAAGCGACTTGTACTTTCGATAATGCGTGAGATAAACTGACTGATGATGGCTAGACAAGCACCGCTCAACACACTACGTTTCTTTGAAGCGGCCGCAAGACTCGGCAGCTTTGTCGAAGCTGCCGACGAGCTGCGGCTCACCCATGGAGCAGTGAGCCGGCAAGTTCGCTTGTTGGAGCAGTCGCTCGGCATCGCGTTGTTCGAGCGCCGAAACCGCGGTGTGTTTTTGACTTCGCAGGGAGAGCATTTGTTGGCCGTGACACAACAAGCTTTCGAGCGACTCGATGCCGCCATGGACGCGTTGCGCAAGCCCGCGCGCCACGCGCCCTTGGTGGTGTCTTGCGAGCCGACGATTTCGATGAAATGGTTGATACCGCGTCTCAGCGATTTTTATCGGCTATATCCGGAAGTGCAACTACACATCTTCGCATCCGGGGGAGCCGTGGCGTTCCAGCGCGACGGGGTCGACGTCGCATTGCGCCGTAATGACTTCAACTGGGGTGTTGGCGTCCATGCGGAAAAAGTTTGCGACGAATGGATCGGGCCAGTCTGCGCGCCAGCGTTGTTAAAACGACAGCAACTGCATTTGTCGATGCAAAAAGTGCTGCACACTTCCTCGCGCAAAGGCGCCTGGGCGAACTGGCACAGCATTGCCAAAACCGACCCCGGCGCTGACGCTAGCCAGACCTATGAGCATTTTTATCTTAGCTTGCAGGCAGCCTGTGCCGGGTTGGGTGTGGCGATCGGTTCCGTATTCATGACACAGGAAGAAATCGACAACGGTCGTCTGGTCGCGCCGTTCGGGTTCGTACGCGACGGTTCCGAGTACTTCTTGCTTTCGTCACTGCCGTTCGCGACCGATCCACGTCGCGCCGTCTTCCTACAATGGATGCGCCAACAAATGCGACATCCGTCGTCATGACGCCGGATCGGAAAGCGTTCTGGTCGCCAGCTTCGCCGGGATTGGCGTCCTGCCGCTCCGCCGGGAATGCTGACCAGCTTAAGCCAGAGCGGCCACCGCGCCAATGATGGGCGGTTCGCTCATGGCGCCGGGCCGCGTGGCGCGCCCAGGCGGTCGAGCATGGCCTTGACGGCCGCCATCTGGGGGCCGTTGCGCATGAAAAAATCCGGCAAAAAAGGATTGACGCTGGTGTAACCCCAGAAGTCCCAGCAGCCGCGCGGGTTGTAGGGGTAGACCGGGCTGGGGTCAACTTGCGGGTACAGCACGATGATGTTGTTGGTGTCGGCCACCTCGTTAAATCCGGCTCGGGCATAGTAATGGTCGCCGATCAGGGAGGCGCCCTGGCGGCAGCCATGGAAGGCCACGTGCACCCGGCAGCTCTGGCGATCGCAGGACTTGGGCACATATGCGTAGGCGCTGTTGTTCATGCTGGAATAGGCGCTGCGGATGAAGCTGCGCTGATTGAAACGCAGCAGGCGCCCGCCCGGTTGGGTGGCGGGCGGCTTCCCATCCGGATAAAAGTATTGCAGGATGTCGCGGGCCTGGGCATAGTCGCAAAAATTGATGTAAGGCGACTCGGTCAGCGGGCAGTCGCGGTCGCCGCGCCGGTCGGTCACCAAGGCATGCCCGGCGTCGTACTGGACGATATAGCGCACGTTGGCCTCGGGCACACCGGCCAGCTGGTAAAACTTGCGGGCCTGGTCGACCACCACGCGCGTCACGGTGCGGTCCTGGATGCCGCTAAACAGATACACTTTTTGGCGCGCGATGTGGGCCGGGTCGTCGATGGTGCCAGCCCGGGCGAAGTTGCGTGCCGCTTCCCAGCTGCGTTCGGCGACCGGGGGCGCGGCGCCGCTGTCGCCCGGATTCATGCAGGTGCTCATGGCGTTGCTCAGGTAAGGAATGTAGGGCGGCTGGCCGACGCTGCCGGCGCAATAATACGGCCCGCCGGCGATCAGGGCCACGCCCCGCACCAGCCCCGAATACGCCACCGCGAATTGGCCGGCCATGTAGGCGCCGGACGACAGGCCCGATACCGTGGTCTGGCTCAGGTCGGCCTGATAGCCCGGCAGGGCCACCGGTTCCGGCGCCCGCGCCCATACCGGCCAGCTCAGCAGCATCCAGACGGCCAACACCAGCCACCCATATCGTTTACCCGGATTCGTCATCTGCATGGTCTTGCCTCGTTGTGAAAAGCGCGGTGGCCGCGCCGCCCGGCCAAAAACGCCCGCAAGGCCCCAGCATAATCAACTCTGCCGCGTCGTGACGCGGTGCCCCGGCCGCGCTTGAGACCCGTCAAGCGCGGCGCGCGCGGGCGCCGCCGGCCTCGCTTCAGACCGGAACCATCGGCTCGAACGCCTTGTCAGGGTTTGGCATAGAATGCTTGCATCTCCCTCATTTTCGGTTATCCATCATGTCAAAAAGCTTTGCAATGCTGTTGATCGCTACCTCGCTGACCGCAGTGGCGGCGTCCGGTTCCGCAAGCGCGCAGGCGAGCGCCATCGCGTCGGCGCCGGTCGCCCCGGCCGCTTGTCCGGCCTTGCTCAAGCAGACTTTCAACCGGCTGCAAGACGAGGCGCCGCAGGATCTGTGCCAATACGCGGGCAAGGTGGTGCTGGTGGTGAACACGGCCAGCTATTGCGGTTTCACCAACCAGTATGAGGGTTTGGAAGGCTTGTATGCCAAATACGGGGCGAAAGGCTTGGTGGTGCTGGGCTTCCCATCCAACGATTTCGGCAAGCAGGAGCCCGGCAGCAGCAAGGAAATCGCCGATTTTTGCTACAACACGTATGGCGTCAAATTCCCCATGTTCGCCAAGTCGGTGGTGTCGGGCCCGGCCCCCAATCCCCTGTTTTCCAGCTTGATCAAGAGCACCGGCAAGGCGCCGGCCTGGAACTTCCATAAATACTTGATCGACCGCAGTGGCAAGGTGGTGGACAATTTCCCCAGCAAGGTCGCGCCCGACGACAAGCGGCTGGTCGGCGCGATCGAAAAAGCGTTGGCGCTGTGAGGCCCGGCGCCGGCTAGGCTGCTGCCGGCGTGGCTGGCATCAATACCGCCCGCAGCGGCCCCCTGAGCGCGTTGCAGACCACGATCTGCTCGGCCTCCAACAGCATCCGGCGCGTAATCACCTGCTCACGCGCGTCCCATGCGCGATCGTCCAGCAGCACGCGCCGCATCACCCCCGGCAGCAAGCCGCAGCCCAGCGGTGGCGTCAGCCAGTGCCCGCCGTGGTGCACGAACACCGAGCTGCGGCCCCCTTCGGTCAACTCGTCGCGCTCATTGAAAAACAGGGTGTCGAAGCCGCCCCGCGCCTCGGCCGCTTGCCAGGCCTGGTCGTAGCGCGCGCGTACGGTGCTTTTATGGCGCAAAAATAGCGCGTCGGAGTCGGTCGGCCGCTCGGCCAGCAGCAGGCCGACCGGTTGCGTGAGCGCCGTCAGCGCGGCGCTGTGCACGTTGAGCGCGCCGTTTTGCTCGAGCGTCAGGCGCAGCCGGAAGGCGGTGTCCGCCGTCAGCGCGGCGCAAGCCCGTTCCAGCGCGGCGCAAGCGGCTTGCGGGTCGAAAGCGAAGCCGAAGTAGGCGGCCGAAGCGGCCAGTCTGGCCAAGTGCCGGGCGCGGTGGCGGCAGCCCTCGGCGCGGCTTGCGTGCAGGGTCTCGAACAGCGCGAACTGCTGCGTCAGGCCGGTCAAAAAGCGCGCCTTGAGGCGGCATTCGGCCCATTCCGCGCCGGCGTCGCTGTCGAACACGATGCCGGCGCCCACCCCCATTTCACCGGCCCGCACGCCGCCCCGCGGCGCTTGCAGGGCCAGCGTGCGGATCGGCACCGACATGCAAAAGTCGCCCGGCGCGGCCTGCTCCCGCGGCGGATCGAACCAGCCGATGGCGCCCGTGTAGATGCCGCGCGCATCCGGCTCCAGCTGGGCGATGATTTCCATGCTGCGCCGTTTCGGCGCGCCCGTGATCGAACCGCACGGATACAGCGCCGCGAAGAGCTGCGCCAGATCGGCGTCCGGGCGCAGGCGGGCACGCACGGTCGATGTCATTTGCAGCACGTCGCTGTAGCGCCGCACCTCGAACAGGGCCGGCACGCTCACCGTGCCGGTGACGGCCACGCGGCCGATGTCGTTGCGCAGCAGGTCGACGATCATCAGGTTTTCGGCGCGGTTTTTGGGGTCGGCCGCCAGCGCCGCCGCGCGCCGCGCGTCTTCCTCCGTCTGGCCCGGCGCCGCCGCCGGCGCCGTGCCCTTCATCGGTTGCGCCGTGAGCGCGCCGCCCGCGTGGCGCACGAACAGTTCGGGAGAAAGCGACAGCACGGCGCTGCCGTCGTTGAAGCCGACCAGGGCGCCGTATGGCACCGGCTGGCGCGCGCGCAGCCGCGCATAGAGCGCGAACAGGGAGCCGTAAGCGTCGAAGCGCAAGCGGTAGGTGTAGTTGATCTGGTAAGTGTCGCCGGCCTCGATGTAGGCGTGGATGCGGGCCAGGGCGGCGTCGAACTCGGCGCGCCCGATGGCGGCCTGCACCCGCGCCACGCCGGCCGGCTGCGCGCCGGCGCGCCGCTCCAGCCAGCGCGCCACTTGCGGCCCGCTCAGGCGCCGGCAGCGCTGGAACAGCAGCACCCGCGCCAGCGGCGCCGCCCGCCCCGCGCGCGGTCCGCTCTGCCATCCCAGCAAGGCGGGGCCCAGTTCGTAGTCGAACAGGGTGACGGCGAATTGGCCGCGCGCCAAGCCCGCCCGCATCCGCTCGAGCAGGGCCGGCCAATCGTGCGCGCCGTGGCAGAGCAAGGTGGCGGTGTGGCCGGTGTACAGACGCGAGGCCGGCGTGGCCGAAGCGGCGCCGGCGTCGTCCAGCAAGGCGAAGCAAGCGGGGGTCATGGCGCGGCCCGGGTCGACAGGGCGCACAAGGCGGCCAACGGCAACGGTTTCACGGCGGCGCGCGGTGCCGGTGGGGTGGCGCGTTCCGGGTCGAGCATCCACATTTTCCTTTGCGCGCCATGCCGCTTGCCCGTCCAGGCAATAGCGCGCTATCGCGGCGGAACACTAAGCTGACGCGCAGGTCCATATTTTAATCGCTTCAATCAACACTAGGCCAGCAGCAGCGCGATCTGGAGCGGTGCGTCCTGGCCGGGATGCAGGCGGAAGCCGCTCTTGGCGTAGCGGTGCCAGCGCCCCAGCACGAAGCTGGCCAGCATGCCGGCGCGCGCCGTCACTTCCGTTTCGCGGGCGTGGCCGTCGGCCGCCGCCACCCGCAGCGCTTGTTTCAAAGACAGCTCGATGCGGTCGTAAAACTGGTTCATGCGCAGTTGCAGCCGCTCGTCCTCGTTGACCAGGGCGTCGCCGATCAGCACCCGCGTCATGCCCGGATTGCTGCTGGCGAAATCGAGCAGCATGGCGATGATGTCGCGTGCCTGGGTCATGCCGTCGGGCTGCTGGTCGGCGATCTGGTTGATCAGGCCGAATACGCTCGATTCGATAAATTCGATCAAGCCTTCGAACATCTGGGCCTTGCTGGCGAAATGGCGGTACAGCGCCGCCTCCGACACGGCCAGCTTGGCCGCCAGCGCGGCGGTGGTGATTTTTTCTCCCTTGGGCTGTTCCAGCATGCTCGCTAATGCTTGAAGTATTTGCAACTTTCGTTGGCCTGGCGGTGTGCTTGCCATGTGATCTCGTAAATGGTGGGGAAGTGCCTTCAGCGCAGGCGATGCATGCACTCAGGCAATTGACGGACAGATTTTACTTTGACATCGACATAAGCGGGGCGATTAAACGTTTTTGGCAACACGGCCGCGCCGATCGGGTCGGCCAGGCGCAGATATTGGGTGATCCAGACCGTGCCCATGCCAAGCGCCTTGGCCGCCTTCAAGTTGGCCAGGGTGTCTTCCACCAGGATGCAGCGGCGCGCCGCCAAACCCTGTTTGCGCAGCAGCCGGCGCAGCATCAGTTTCGATGGCTTGGGCCGCAGCTGGCGGTGCACCCGCATCGATTCGATCGCCACATGGTGCGAGAAATGGCGTTGCAAGCCCAGGTGGCGCATCACCTCGCGCGAATAGCGCTGCGGCGCGTTGGTAAACAAGATCTTGCTGCCGGGCAGGCGGCGCAGCAGCTGGCCCAGGCCCCGCTCGGCGCGGATCATGGCCGCCAAATCGTCCATCTGGTGGGTGTGATGTAAAAAGTCGGCCGCCACCACATTGTGATGGCGCGTCATGCCCAGCAAGGTGGCGCCGTAGCGGCGCCAGTACAGGCTGCGCGCCGCGTTGACCACCTCGCCGCTGGCGGGGGTGACGCCGTCGCCCAACACGCGCGCGATGTAGTGGTTCATCTGGGCCGTGATGGCCGGGAAGATCGCGTGCGAGGCGTTGTGCAGGGTATTGTCCAGATCGAACAGCCAGACCGGCTTGGACGGGTTAAGATTTGGCACGGAATTGTTCGGAAAAATCAGCAAGGGAAAACATGCGACGCCTGACGATAGTAATGTTGTGTACTTTATTGTACTTGGCCGGCGGCCCGGCCGTGGCCGAGACCGCACTGGCCGCCGGCGTGCCCAAGGCGGCGCCGGCCGCGGCCCCGCCCAACCGCGGCGCGCTGTTCAAGGTCGAACAGGGCGGCCATACCTTGTATTTGTTCGGCACCATCCATGTCGGCATGCCCGATTTTTATCCGCTCGAGCCGCGCGTGAGCGCCGCCTTGGAAGGGGCCGGCGTGCTGGCGCTGGAACTCGATCCGCTGGGCGACCCGGCCAAGATCGCCAAAGCGGTGCGCCAGTACGGCATGGTGCGCTCGGGACCGGGCGCCGCCGCCCAGATCGCGCCGGCCTTCCGTCCCCGTCTCGCGCGTTTGCTGAAACAGTATGGCATCGCGCCCGAAACGAGCGGGCCGATGAAGCCGTGGATGCTGGCCACGCTACTGGCGATGAGCGAGTTTACGACCCAGGGTTATCAGCCCCGCCTGGCGGTCGATTCGTTCCTGTCGATGCAGGCGCACGTGCGCAAGATCCCGGTGCTGGAATTGGAATCGATGGCCAGCCAGCTGGCGCTGTTCGACAGCATGCCGGCGGCCGACCAGGGCCGCTTCCTGGAAGAGAGCATCGTCGCCATCGAGGACAAGGATCAGGCCAAGGAAGCCAGGCAGATCGTGCAAGCCTGGGCCAGCGCCGATCAGGCCGCGTTCGAGGCGGTGGCCGGCAAGGCCGCCGCCGATACCAGCCTGTCGGGCCGCTTCACTTACGAGGTGCTGCTCCAGCGCCGCAACGGCCCGCTGGCCGACGGCATCGCCGCCCTGCTGGCGCGCGAGCCTAGCAGCATGGCGGCGATCGGCGTGCTGCATCTGGTGGGCGCCGGCAGCGTGCCGGCCTTGCTGGCGCAACGCGGTTTGAAAGTGGAGCGGGTGTATTAAAACAAGCGGGGAGGATGCGGCCGGCGGTGGTGCCCTTGACGTGGATTGAACACGTGGCCTCTCCCTTACCAAGGGAGTGCTCTACCACTGAGCTACAAGGGCTGACGGCGCATGGGGCGGCGAAACGGCCGCCCTTGCGTTTAGTGCGAACGGATCATAGTGCCAAACGCCTGTTCGGTCAACACTTCCAGCAACAATGAGTGTTCGATCCGGCCGTCGATGATGTGAACCGTGTTCACGCCCGACTTGGCCGCGTCCAGCGCCGATGAAATTTTCGGCAGCATGCCGCCCGAAATGGTGCCGTCAGCGAACATCTCGTCGATCTCGCGGGCCGACAAGTCGGTCACCAGATTGCCCTGCTTGTCCTGTACGCCGGCGATATTGGTCATCATGATCAGCTTTTCGGCCTTCAGGATTTCGGCGATCTTGCCCGCCACCACATCGGCGTTGATGTTATACGCCTGACCGTCCTGGCCGAAGCCGATCGGTGAAATGATGGGGATGAAGGCGTCGTCTTGCAGCGCCTTGACCACGGCCGGATTGATGGCGTCGATCTCGCCAACGAAACCGATGTCGATGAATTCGCCCGGCTTTTCGCGGTCCGGCATGCGCATCTTGCGGGCCCGGATCAAGCCGCCGTCCTTGCCGGTCAAGCCCACGGCCTGGCCGCCGTAATGATTGATCAGCATGACGATATCTTGCTGCACTTCGCCGCCCAGCACCCATTCCACCACTTCCATGGTTTCTTCGTCGGTGATGCGCATGCCCTGCACGAAGCTGCCCTGTTTGCCGATTTTCTTGAGCGCGTTGTCGATCTGCGGGCCGCCGCCGTGCACCACCACCGGATTCATGCCCACCAGCTTGAGCAAGATCACGTCGCGCGCGAAGCCGTGCTTGAGGCGCTCCTCGGTCATGGCGTTGCCGCCGTATTTGATGACGATGGTCTTGCCGTGAAAATTGCGGATGTAGGGCAGGGCTTCCGCCAGAATCTGCGCCTTGATTTGCGGCGACACCGCGGTCAAGTCGTCAGTCATATCCAGCTTCAGATTGGTCAATTGAGTCATGGCGGGTCCGGAAAAGATATTTTGGCGATTTTACAGGTAAGATCGCACTCTCTGGGGCCATTATATGGCGATCTTGTTGTATTTTCACTGGGCATCATTTAGTCTGCCGATATGACCGCCGCTCCGCCCATCGATATTTCGCTTCACCACCAGCTCGAGACCATGCGCCCGCTGCTGGTGCGCTTCGCGGTGTTGCAATTACGTAATCAAGCGTTGGCCGAAGACGCCGTGCAAGACGCCCTGATCGCCGTGCTGGAGGCGCCCGAGCGTTTTAGCGGCCAATCGTCGCTGCGCACCTATGTGACAGGCATCCTCAAGTTCAAGATCATCGACAATTTACGCCGCAGCACGCGTGAGCGGCAGATCGAGTCCTACGACGACCAGTCCGAGGAGGACGCCATCGACGCCCTGTTTACCAGCGATGGCCACACCCGCGAGCGGCCTTGCCAGTGGGGCAGCCCGGATAGCGCGCTCGAGCAAAAGGATTTTTTCCGGGTGCTGGAAGTGTGTCTGGAAAAACTGCCGGCCAAGACCGCGCGCATCTTCATGATGCGCGAGTGGCTGGAACTGGACACGGATGAAATTTGTAAGGAATTGGCGATCACCACGTCTAATGCCTGGGTATTGCTGTATCGCGCTCGTGTGCGGTTGCGGGAGTGCCTGGATTTGAACTGGTTTGGCAACCGCCAGCCGGCGTGAGCGCCTCCTAGAACAAGGGCGACTGTGTCTATGCAATATAAACGAGCGGATGGCTTGAAACCGACTTGCCGCGAAGTACATCGGCTGGTATCGGAAGGGATGGACCGGCCCCTGACGCTGGTCGAACGGGTGCGCATGCGGCTGCATCTGATGGTGTGCACCGCCTGTACCCGCTTTAACGGCCAGATGTCGCTGCTGCGCCGGGCCATGCACAGCTTTCCGCTGGACGGCGACGGGCCGGACCAGCCCAAACGATGAGCCGTTGCGGCCGCTGCGGCGCCGCGTTCGCCTGCGGCATGGCCGATATGGATGCGGCCGGGCCACGCATGGCCGGGCCACGCATGGCCGCGCCACGCATGGCCGCGCCACGCATGGCCGCGCCACGCATGGCCGCGCCACGCTTGGCCGGGCCGCGCATGGCTGAAGCTGACCTGCCCGGCACTGACTTGGCCCGCACTTCGCCGGCCGGCGGTGCGCCGTGCTGGTCGCCGTGCTGGTGTATGGCGCTGGCGCCCTCCCTGCCCTTGCCCGATGGGGCCGGCACATGCTGGTGCCCGGCCTGTCTGCGCGACGACATCGCGCGCCGCGCCGCTCCTGTTTAATCCGCCGCACACCTCCCACTTGCCCGCGCCGCCCCGGCGCGCCGCGCCCGCCCTGCAAACTCCACCGCGTAAGCTTGTCGTATCCCATGCCTCATTTCCGGGCAAATACGGTATGGTATTCTCGGCAAGCTTATTTACGACACAAAAAACCCGAGTTTGATCGATGTGGCGGTAAAAAAGTATTGAGAACAAGTATCGGTGTATCAAAGAGTATCGGTTTTCAATGATAAATTATCGAGTAACTGCTACCGGCAGTAAAACAAAAATCTTGGAGACAGTAAATCATGAAACTTTTCGCCCGCAGTGCGTTGTGCCTCGCCATGCTCGCTGCCAGCAGCGCCACCTATGCCGCCACCGATCTGGTGATCGCCACCGTCAACAACGGCCACATGGTCGAGATGCAAAAGCTTAGCAAGTTCTTCGAGCAAGCCAATCCCGATATCAAATTGAAGTGGGTCACCCTGGAGGAAGGTGTGCTGCGTCAGCGCATGACCACCGACATCGCCACCAAGAGCGGTCAATTCGACGTGATGACGATCGGCCTGTACGAAGCGCCTATCTGGGGCAAGAAAGAGTGGCTGGTGCCTTTGCAACTGGACGCCGCGTATGACCTCGACGACTTGCTGCCGACCATCCGCGACGGCCTGTCCGTGAACGGTAAGCTGATCGCCGCGCCGTTCTATGCCGAAAGCTCGATGATCATGTACCGTTCGGACCTGGTCAAAAAAGCCGGCATGACGATCGAAGACCGTCCGACCTGGGACCACCTGCGTGACGTGGCCGCCAAAATCCACGATCCGGCCAATGGCGTGTACGGCATCTGCCTGCGCGGCAAACCGGGTTGGGGCGACAACATGGCGCTCATCACGACCATGGCCAATTCCTACGGCGGCCAACTGTTCGACATGAAATGGCAGCCGCAGTTCACCAGCAAACCGTGGAAAGACGCGGTCACCATGTATGTCGACCTGCTGAAAAAATACGGTCCACCGGGCTCCTCGTCGAACAGCTTCAACGAAATTCTGGCGCTGTATAACCAGGGCAAGTGCGGGATCTGGATCGACGCCACCATCGCCGCTTCCTTCATCACCGATCCGAAGCAAAGCAAGGTGGCCGACAAGGTCGCGTTCGCCCAATCGCCGGTCGGCGTCACCGACCGCGGCGCCAGCTGGCTGTGGGCCTGGACCTTGGCCATTCCGAAGAGTTCCAAGCACGTGGAAGCGGCGCAAAAGTTCATCGCCTGGTCGACCTCGAAAGAGTACATCAAGCTGGTGGCCAAGGAAACGAGCTGGGCCAACGTGCCGACCGGTACCCGCAAGTCGACCTACGCCAACCCGGAGTTCCAGAAAGCGGCCAAGTTCGCCGATGCGGAAAGCAAAGCCTTGAATGCGGCCTCGCCGACCAAGAACACCTTGCCGCCTTCGCCGTATGTCGGCGTGCAGTTCGCCACCATCCCGGAATTTCAGGCGATCGGTGTCGCGGTGGGCCAGCAGATGAGCGCGGCCTTGCTGGGCAAAGTCACGGTCGACCAGGCCCTGACCATTTCGCAGCAGGCAGCTGAACGCGAAATGAAAAAAGGCGGTTACTACAAATAAATCGTAGCGGCGTCGCAAGGGCGCTGCGGATTTAATCGTTCATCCTGAACATCGGGTGCGGCATGCCGGTCGGCGTGACGCACCCGCATCGCCCTGCAATACCTCAACTTGAATCTCACAACATGACTCGAACTCTTCCTCGCGCCCTGCTGACGCCGGCCGTGGCGGCCGTCACCGTCGTCTCGGTCGTGCCGCTGCTGATCACCCTGTTTTACTCGCTCTTGCGTTTCAACTTGCTCGAGGGCAGCCAAGGCTTCAACGGCTTGCTCAACTACGAATTCTTCTTCACCGATTCGGCCTTCGTGCCGGCGTTGAAAAACACCTTTATCTTGATGTTCGCCGTGATGCTGGTGACGGTGGTGCTGGGCGCCGCGCTCGGCCTGCTGATCAATGAAGCGTTTCCCGGCCGCGCGATCGTGCGCGTGCTGCTCATTTCACCCTTCCTGGTGATGCCGGCGGTAAACGCGCTGATGTGGAAAAACATGCTGCTCAACCCGATCTACGGTCTGTTCGCCCAGGTCAGCCTGTTTTTCGGCCTGACCCCGATCGACTGGTTGGCGGTGCACCCTCTCAGCTCGATCATCATGATGGTGTCGTGGCAGTGGCTGCCGTTCGCCTGCCTGATCTTCATGACGGCGCTGCAATCGATGGACCGCGAGCAGCTCGAGGCGGCCCGCATGGATGGCGCCAATTATCTGCAACAGCTGCGTTATCTTTACATTCCCCATCTGGGCCGCTCGATCTCGGTGGTGATCATGATCGAAATGATTTTCCTGCTGTCGGTGTTCGCCGAAATCTTCACCACCACCAGTGGCGGACCCGGTTTCGACACCACCACCATCACCTTCATGATCTATCAGCAAGCCTTGCTCGCTTACGATGTGGGCGCCGCCTCGGCCGGCGCGATCTTTGCGGTGTTGATCGCCAATATTGCTGCCTTCTTCCTGATGCGCATCATCGGCAAGAATCTGTCGAAATAAGGAGACACGGATGAATAAGATTGCCCTTGGCATACGTACGGTGTCGGCCTGGTTTCTGGCGCTGTTACTGTTTTTTCCGATCTTCTGGATCGGCTTGATGGCCTTCAAAACCGAAAGCCAGGCCATTTCCACGCCGCCGCTGCTGTTTTTCACACCGACCCTGCAAAGCTTCGTCGACGTGATGGCGCGCGATAATTACTTCTGGTACGCGATGAATTCCGTTATCACCAGCGTCGGCTCGACCGCGCTCGGCCTGCTCATCGCGGTGCCGGCCGCCTACTCGATGGCCTTCTTTCCCACCCGCGGCACGGTGGGCTTGCTCAAGTTCGTGCTCAGCTCGCGCTACATGCCGGGCGTGGGCGCCCTGATGCCGATCTATATCTGCTTCCAGTATCTGGGTCTGCTCGACAGCCGGGTCGGTCTGACCTTGATGTTCATGCTGGTCAATTTGCCGATCATGATCTGGCTGCTCTACACCAGCATGAAGGAATTGCCGCGTGAAATACTGGAGGCGGCGCGCATGGATGGCGCCACCATCGGCGCCGAATTCCGCCACGTGGTGTTGCCGCTGTCGGTGGGCAGCATCGCCTCGACCGCCCTGGTGTGCATGGTGTGGTCCTGGAACGAGTCGTTCTGGTCGCTCAATCTGGGCGCCTCCAACGCCGGCACCCTGGCGTGGCTGATCGCCTCCTATTCCAGCCCGGAAGGTTTGTTCTGGGCCAAATTGTCGGCCGCCTCGCTGATGGCGATCGCGCCCATCATGGCGCTCGGCTGGTTCTGTCAAAAGCAGCTGGTGCAGGGCATGACCTTCGGCGCCGTCAAATAATTCAAAGGACTACCATGGCTTACCTTCAATTAAAGAATATCGAAAAGTTTTTCGGCGAACACCGCGCGATCAAGGGCATCGACCTTGAAATCAAGCAGGGCGAATTCGTGGTCTTCGTGGGCCCCTCGGGCTGCGGCAAATCGACTTTGCTGCGCCTGATCGCCGGTCTGGAGCCGGTCGACAATGGCAAGCTGCTGCTGGAAGGGCGCGACATCACGGCGCTGCCCTCGTCCAAGCGCGACCTGGCCATGGTGTTCCAATCGTATGCGCTGTACCCGCACATGACAGTGTTCGAGAACATGTCGTTCGCGCTGAAACTGGCCAACGTCGACAAGGCCATCATCGCCGAAAAAGTGGGCAAGGCGGCCGCCATTCTCGACCTGGGCCAATATCTGCAACGCCGTCCCAAGGAACTGTCGGGCGGCCAGCGCCAGCGGGTGGCGATCGGGCGCTCCATCGTGCGCGACCCGAAAGTGTTCCTGTTCGACGAACCGCTGTCGAATCTGGACGCCGCGCTGCGGGTGCAAACCCGGATCGAAATCGCCAAGCTGCACCGCGAACTGGGCGCCACCACCATTTACGTCACCCATGACCAGGTCGAGGCGATGACCCTGGCCGACCGCGTGGTGGTGCTGCGCGACGGCCGCATCGAGCAGCATGGCTCGCCGCTGGAACTGTACGACCATCCCGCCAACAGCTTCGTGGCCCAGTTCATCGGCACCCCGAGCATGAATGTGGTGCCCACCGCCGGCTTGCCGCACTTGCCATCGCTGGCCGGGGTGCCCGCCGGCGACGGTTTCGTCGGCATCCGCCCCGAACATATCGATCCCGCCTCGACCCTGCCCGACAGTCTGCCGGCCACGGTCGACATGGTCGAGGCGCTGGGGGTCGAGACGCTGATCTACTCGCGCCTGGACAATGGCGTGCAGGTGGTCTCGCGCGGCAGCGGCCGCACCACCCTGGTGCCCGGCGCGCGCACCCGGCTGGCGTTCGACCCCCAATTCATTCACCATTTCGACCGCGACGGCAAGACCCGCGCGGCCACTGTATAAGGATCGCTGTCATGACATCTTCGAGCACCGCACCGGCCGTGTCGGCCATTAATCAAACCACCCTGGCCCAACTGGCCACGCGCATGCCGGCTCCCGCCTACGACCGCGCGGCTCTCAAGCGCAGCATCGTGCATATCGGCGTGGGCGGTTTTTACCGCGCCCACCAGGCCGTGTATCTGGACGACTTGATCAAGCTGACCGGCGAGACCGACTGGGCTTACTGCGGCGTGAGCCTGCTGCCCCAGGACGCGCGCATGCGCGACGCCATGCGCGACCAGGATTGCCTGTATAGCGTGATCGAACGCAGCGCCGAGGGCGACAGCCCGCGCCTGATCGGCTCCATCGTCGAGTTCCTGTTCGCGCCCGACAATCCGGAAGCGGTGCTGGAAAAAATGGCCGACCCGGCCACCCGCATCGTCTCGCTGACGATCACCGAAGGCGGCTACTACGTCAACCAGGGCACCGGCCAGTTCGACCCGAGCCACCCCGACATCGTGCACGACCTGGCCCACCCGCACACCCCGGTGTGCTCGTTCGGCTACCTGGCCGAGGCGCTGGAACGGCGCCGTCAGCGCGGCTTGCCGCCGTTTACCGTGATGTCTTGCGATAACCTGCAAAACAATGGCGACGTCACCCACGACATGCTGATCGCCTTCACCGCCTTGCGCGACCCGGCCCTGAGCCAGTGGCTGGAGCAGCACGGCGCCTTCCCGAACAGCATGGTCGACCGCATCACCCCGGCCACCACCGACGAGCACCGCGCGCTGGTCAAGGCCCGCTTCGGCATCGACGACGCCTGGCCCGTGATGACCGAGCCGTTCATGCAGTGGGTGATCGAAGAACGCTTCCCGCTGGGCCGTCCGGCCTGGGAAAAAGTGGGCGCCCAGATGACGCACGACGTGCTGCCTTACGAAAAAATGAAGCTGCGCCTGCTCAACGCCAGCCACCAGGCGCTGTGCTACATCGGCATGCTGCTCGGTTACGAGTTCGCCCATGAAGCGATGGCCGACGCCGGCATCCGCCAGCTGGTGCGCGACATGATGGACCAGGAAGTCACCGCGCTGCTGCCGACGGTCGAAGGAATCGACCTGGAACAGTACAAGCTGACCGTGATCGAGCGCTTCTCCAATCCGGCCATCCGCGACCAGCTGACCCGTATCGGCACCGAAGGCTCGGCCCGGATTCCGAAGTTCGTGCTGCCCTCGGTGCGCGAACAACTCGAGCGCGGCGGCCCGAACAAGCTGCTGTGCTTCACGGTGGCGTGCTGGTTCCGCTTCCTGGGCGGCAAAAGCGACGCCGGCGTGGCGCTCACCATCATCGATCCGATGGCCGATCGCCTGCGCGCGCACGCCGCCCGCGGCGGCGCCGATCCGCGCGCGATGCTGGAAATGCGCGAGCTGTTCGGCCAATTGTCGGACGCGCCGCAATTTATCGAGCAGGTCGGCGCATCGCTGCGCGACCTGTACACCAACGGCGCGCGCGCCGCGCTCGACCACATCTTGCGCTGAAAGCGGATTCCCATGTATCTCGGTATCGATCTCGGCACTTCCGAAGTCAAGGTTCTTCTCATCGACGCCGCCCAGCGCGTGGTGGCCAGCCATAGCGCGGCGCTGGAAGTGCAGCGCCCGCACCCCATGTGGTCGGAGCAGCAGCCGGCCCACTGGTGGCAAGCCACCCTGACCGCCGTGGGCGCCATCGCCGCCAGCCATCCGCGTCAGATGGCGGGCCTGCGCGGCATCGGCCTGTCGGGCCAGATGCATGGCGCGGTGCTGCTCGACGCGGCCGGCGACGTGCTGCGTCCGGCCATTTTGTGGAACGACGTGCGCTCGGCCGCCGAATGCGTGGAGCTCGAGCGGCGCGTGCCGTCCTCGCGCGACATCACCGGCAACCTGGCCATGCCCGGCCTGACCGCGCCCAAGCTGCTGTGGGTGGCCGCGCACGAGCCGGACGTGATGGCGCAAGTGGCCATGGTGCTGCTGCCGAAGGATTACGTGCGCTATCTGCTGACCGGCGAATTCATCTCCGACATGTCCGACTCGTCCGGCACCATGTGGCTCGACGTGCGCACCCGCGACTGGTCCGACACCATGCTGCAAGCGTGCGGGCTCGATCGCAGCCACATGCCGCGCCTGGTCGAAGGCAGCGCGCCGGGCGGCATGCTCAAAGCCGAACTGGCGAAAACCTGGGGCATCGGCGCGCCCGTGGTGGTGGCCGGCGGCGCCGGCGACAATGCCGCCAGCGCGGTCGGCATGGGCGTGGTGGCCCAGGGTCAGGGCTTGATCTCGCTGGGCACCTCGGGCGTGTTTCTGGCCGCGGCCGACGCCTGCCGGCCCGACACCAGCCGCGGGCTGCATACCTTTTGCCACGCCCTGCCGGGCCAGTGGCAGCAGATGGGGGTGATGCTGTCGGCCGCCAGCTGCCTGCGCTGGGCGGTGCAAGCGACCGGTTCGGCCGACGAACTGGCGCTGCTGGCGCAGATCGAGGCGGCCGACGGTCCGGCCCAAGCGGACGCGCCACTGTTCCTGCCGTATCTGTCGGGCGAGCGCACGCCGCACAACGACGCCGCCGCGCGCGGCGTGTGGTTCGGCCTGGGCCACGACACCGGCCCCGGTTTGCTCGGTTACGCGGTGCTCGAAGGGGTGGCTTTCGGCCTGCGCGACAGCCTGCTGGCCTTGCATGCGGCCGGCAGCACGGTGCACACCGTGTCGCTGGTGGGCGGCGGCAGCCGCAGCCGGCTGTGGGCGCTCATCCTGGCCAGCGCGCTCAACTTGCCGCTCACCTTGCGCAGCAACGCCAGCATTGGCGCCGCGCTGGGAGCGGCCCGGCTGGCGATGTTGGCCAGCGAACCGGAACTGGACGTGGCGACGGTGTGCACGGCGCCCGAACTGATCGAGATCATCGAACCGCGGGCCGACTGGCACGCCGCCATGCTGCCCCGCTTCGAGCGTTATCGGGCCCTGTACCGCCAGCTAAAACCGCTCTTTTGAACCCGCGCCCGGCACACGACAATGGCGCACAACGGTGCCGTCAACGGGGTTGACGGCGTGATCGAGAGGGGAGATGGCATGGCGGTGGCACGGCAAACCCAAAGCTCCGAGCCGGCCCGCCGGCGTCAGGGCAAAACGCCCGAGATGGAGCGGCGTAATTACGACGGCTTCATGCGTTATCTGGAGCATGGCTATCCCAGTCCGCTGGTGCGCTGGCACTGCCATGACGAATACGAGCTGCACCTGATCGTGGCCACCAGCGGCAAGCTGTTTGTGGGCGACTACATCGGCGAGTTCGCGCCCGGCCACCTGGTGCTGACCGGGCCGCGCGTGCCGCACAACTGGATCTCGAGCGGCATGGGCGAGCAAAGCGTGCCGCTGCGCGACATGATCATCCAGTTCGCGCACGATCCGATCGCGCAGGCCGCGCAAACGATCCCCGAGCTGCGCGAGGTGCTGCCGCTGCTGGCGCGCGCCACCTATGGGATCGAATTTTTGAACTGCGGCGCCGAGGCCGAGCACCATCTGGGCCGCATCCGCGACAGCACCGGCCTGGCGCGCCTGGCCGAATTTTTCACCTTTATCGGCAAGCTGGCGCGCAGCAGTCAATACCGTTTGCTATCGAGTTCGAAACTGCAATCGTTCGACGACGACGCCACCCTGGTCGAGATCAACACGGTGCTTAACTACATCACCGCGAACTACTGTCAACCGCTGTCGGCCGAGCTGATGGCCGCGCAGGTGGGTATGTCGCTGAGCAAATTCTCACGTTTCTTCCGCAAGGCGACCGGCAACAGCTTCACCGACTTCGTCAACCGCATCCGCATCAACAAGGCGTGCCAGCTGCTCATGAACACCGACCAGTATGTGACGAACGTGTGTTACAACGTCGGCTTTAACAATGTGGCCAACTTCAACCGCCGCTTCCTGCAATTGAAGGGCGTGACCCCGAAACAATTCCGGCGCACGGCCGAGGGCCGTTTCGGCGGCTTGGCGCAGCTGTGAGCGCGGCCGCTTCACCATAGAGGACATTATGATAGTAACAATCGGCGAGGCACTGGTCGACTTGATCGAACATGCCGACGGACGTTTCGAAGCTTGCCTGGGCGGCTCGGTTTGCAATTTCACGCTCGGTCTGGCGCGCCAGGGCGCGGCCGTGACCTATCTCAACCCGATCTCGACCGACAAATTCGGCCAGCGTTTCCTGGCCCTGCTGGGCGAGAATGGGGTGGGCCTGGCCAGTGCCGCCAGCACCCGGCCGACCGCGCTGGCGGTGGTCAGCCTGGACGCCAAGGGCTCGCCCAGCTACGCGTTTTACCGCGAAGCCGTGGCCGACCGCGACATCACGGTGGAAGAACTGGTGGCCGCCATGCCGGCCCGTGTGCAGCTGCTGCACACGGGCGGGCTGGCGCTGGTGCCGGACGATATGGACAAGGTTTTCAGCTCGCTGGCCGCGGCCAAGACGCGCGGCGCGCTGGTGTCGATGGACGTCAATCTGCGTCCGCTGGTGGTCAAGGCGCGCGACGCCTATATCGACGGGGTGCGGCGCGCCATGGGTCTGGCCCACATCGTCAAGATCAGCGATGAAGACGCGGACGTGCTGGGACTGGCGCAGCCTTCGGCGCGCGCCCTGGCCGATGGCCTGTTCCGCGACTCCGAGCTGGAATTGGTCGCTTACACACGCGGCGCGCACGGCGCGGCGCTGCTCACCCGCACCGCCCAGGTGGCATTGCCGGTGCCGCGCGGCTTGGCGGTGGCCGACACGGTGGGCGCCGGCGACTGTTTCCACGCCGGCTTGATCGCGTTCTTGCAGCGCGCCGGCAAACTGGGCGCCACCGGCGACCTGGCCGCGCTGGACCAGGCCACCTTGCAGGGCGCGCTGCGCCACGCCATCGCCGCGGCCAGCTTGAACATCATGCGGGTCGGCTGCGACCCGGCCAGCTGGGAGCAGACCGTGCAATTTCAGGCGGAGCAGGTTCGCTAGTGTCCTGAACCACAGATTCGGTGAATAAATATGACGAGAATCGGCCTGATACAGCGCCACCAATGCGCGCAAGGCCCCGGCCTTGCTGTGCTTTGTTCCTTGTCTGAGGCCGATTTCGCTAGCGCGTGGGTGGCGCCGACCCGGCCTTGATTATGCGCTGGCGCTCTTCGAAGATCGCATAACACGCCGTCACGTCGGTCAGGCCGAAGCGGGCCGCGCAAAAATCGGCGAAGCGGCTTCTATCGTCCACCCCGATCAGCTGCCACGGCCGCAGGTCGCACTCGCCGCATTGGGCCGGGTTTTCGAACACGACCTGCAACCCGGGCGCATGCTTGGCGAAGAAGTCGTATTCCGTTTCACCGTGTTCGCGGTGGCGCAGCTCCACCCCGGCGAAGATCCACAGCAGCGCGGCCAGGATCGCGCCCAGCGCGGCGCCGGCAATGATGGCGATCGATCGGCGGCTCATTTTTTCGGCGGTCCAATTTTATAGTCGCGGCGCAGCATCTCGACGAGCAGCATGCCGCGCGCGCCCGGGCAAGCCCGCCCCTCGCCGGTGGCCAGCTGCTGGAATTCCTGATGGCCGCCCAGCGCGCGGATCACGAAGCGGCTCTGTAACACCTTCACCAGTTCGGACAGCGCCTTGATCTGCTGTTCGTTGACGGCGTCCGATTCCAGGTCGACCATGTCGCCACCCCAGTTCAAGATCCCTTTGACTTTGCCGAACAGCGATTTGCTGGCGTACTCTTTTTTATATGCCTCGCCCCGTTCGCTCAAATCGGACAGCATCACGATGCCGATCACGCCGGTGTTGGCGGAGGCGATGTGGGCGCCTTTTTCCCGGATGTCGAGCGCTTCGTAAATGATGCCGGCGCAATCGATCGCGTAGTGGTAGCTGATATGGCCGAAGCTGGCCAGGTCGATGCTTTCCGCCTTGCGCAACTGCTCGGCGCCGTCCGCCGTGCAGGAAAAACTGTTACCGGCGTGGTGCAGCGCGATCGCATGATAATCCCAATCGGGGCCGTCCGAGTTTTTGCCCTGCTTGGCTTTCCATTCGGAGCGGGTCTTGAAGGTAAAGCCGGCGCGCCGCAGCGCCGCGATGATCGCCTGCCGGGTGGCCGCCTTGTCGTCCACCTTGACCACCACCACCGCGTCGGCCGCCTTGCGCTGCTCGATCAGGGCCCAGGTGTCGAAGGTGCCGGTTTTGAGATCGCTCTCCTTGGGTTTGATCATGGCTGCAAGTCTTCGCGGGTGATGGGGGTGCCGGCGTTGTCGGCGAACAGGAAATGGACCGCCACCTGTTCCGGCGCATCGGCCAGGATGGCGTCGGTATAGCCCTGCGCGTCGGTCGATCCATGCTGCTGGCCGCCGTCCTCGCGGGTGACGATGTAGGACCGATTTTCCAGCGGCTGGCCGGTTTCCGGATGGAGCGCCCGGAAGCGCAAGCTACGCAAGGCCGGCTGCTCTGCCGTGCCCGGGGCGGTTGCGGCGGCCGGGCCAGGCTCCGCCGCTACGGCCCCCGCTACGGCGGGCTTGCCGGCCAGCGTGGCGCTCGCCGCTGGACCGAGTGCGCGCGGCACGGCCGCCCCCTCGAAATCCATGCCGGCAGTCGTTTGCGAGGCGACCAGCTTGGGCGGGGTGGGGCATTTGCAGATACACAGATCGTTTTCCAGCGCCGCCTGTTTGCCGTTCGATAAAATAAAGGGGCGCATCGGCGCCACGCAGCGCACCACGCCGGTCGATTTGCAGCCGGCGCAGCTGATCTGGGCGCCCTCGAAAGCGGTGAGCCGGCCATGGTAGGTATGCGAGGCGAGTCCCTCGATGACTTTGCCGCCCGCCGTGGTTTCGTCGCCGACAAGTATGAAATGGCGCCTCATGATTGCTCCGTCATGGTTCTATTATCGGCCGTGCCGCCGGTTGGCAAACTGTCGCGCAAACTGCTGCGCTGGGCCGTAATTTTATATGATTTGCAACGACAAGCGATAAGTTTCGCCGCTCACGCCACGGTTTTAAAAAAGCGCATCATCTCGCGGCTGGCGTCCGGCCCCTTGTCATCGGTGTAGCTGCCGTGCGCGCTGCCGCCGGACCAGGCGTGGCCGGCGCCGTGGATCACCCAGTGTTCGCCCAGCGGCGTGCCGTCGGCATGGCTGTGGGTGGTGCGGGTGTAGCGGTGGCCGTTGGGCACCGCGCCGGAGTCCACCGACGCGGCGGCCGCCTTGCCGCTGGCCTGGCTGCGCACGCCTTGGGCGATCAATTGTTCGCCATTGCGCGGGTTGACGGTGGTATCGCGGTCGCCGTGGAACACGATGATCGGAATGCCGCCGCCGCTGGCACGCTCGCTGGGGGCGGCGCCGCCGCGCATGGCCGCCAGCGCCGAGGGCAGATCCTTGGCCGAGGCGAACGGCAGGCCGGAGTGCACCCCGACCGCGGCGAACAGTTCCGGGTACAGGGTGCCGACGATGGCGGCCATGGCGCCGCCGGCGGACAGGCCGGCCACATACACTTGGCGCTCGTCGACCGGATACTGTTCGATGATTTGCTGGGCGATGCCGGCGATGATCGATGGCTCGCCCTGGCCGCGCTGTTGGTCGAGCGCGTTGAACCAGTTCCAGCACTTCGAATGATTGGCGTTGCTGGTCTGGGCCGGGTACACCACGAAACACTGCTTTTCCTCGGCCACCGCGTTCATCTGGGTGCCGGCGGCAAAGTCGTCCGGATTCTGGGTGCAGCCGTGCAGCATCACCACCAGCGGCATGGCTTGGCCATGGTAGCTGCTGGGGATGTAGAGCTTGTAGTCGCGGCCGCCGGCGTGGTTGTGAAACGAGCCGGATAGGAACTGCGCCCCTTCCTTCAACGCCGGTGCCGGGCCGGCCGCGCCGCCCATGCCGTTCATGCCGCCCATGCCGGGCAAGTCGAAGTGCGGCATCTGGAAACCGGACGGCGCGCCGCCGGGGGTGCCGCCGGGCGTGAGGTGCGCATGCAGGCCGCCCGGCACGCCCAGGCGTGACAGCAAGTCTTGCGCGAAATGCTCGGCCGCGTGTTGCGCCGTTTTGGCGCCCGCGTCGGCCGAGGCCGCCGGCGGCGCTTCCGTTTCGACGCCGGCGGCGGTGGCCCGCTTGGCCGATGCGGGCGGCGGATTGATGTCGCGCATGGCCGGCGCCGGTTTGGCGCCGCCGGGCGCGCCGGCGCCGCCCCCGTTCAAGCCCTGCAACGCTTGTTGAATGGCGGCGCTGGCCGCGCCCGGGCCCTTGGCCAGGATCTGGCGGGTGGCGTCGCGCAGGTGCGCGAACATTTCCGATTTCAGTTTCATCCGTATCTCTCTTTTTCCGCGTGCCGCCGGCCCGATGCCGTGTGCGCGCTAGTGAATTCGCCCTGCGAGGGCGGTTTTTAAAACAGCGCTGGCATGCAGCGCGCCCAGTACGAAGATCGACTCGATGGTCGCCAACGCCAGTTCGACCGTCACGTCGCTGGCGATGCTGGCCATGCCGAGCACCTGAATTTGCAGGCGCTGTCCGGCGGCCTGCACCGCTTCCAGGTCCGCACGCGTGTAATGCTGCAAGCCGAGTACCAGGCTCTTGCGCGCCACGGTCTGTTTCACCACCTCGGCGTGGGTGTTGAGCTGATTGCGGATCGCCGTGCGTATCAGATCGGTTCGGTTCGAATAAAACCCCTCCTGCACCAATAAGTCGATTTGCCCCAAATCGATCAAGCCCAGATTGATCGTGATTTTTTCCGATTCGCTGATTTTCAGCTTGTTGTCCTGCTTGCTCATCTGCTTGTCTCCCTCTTCGTGGCATCCATGCACCATCTGTATGGATGGTAGTATAGGCCTGAATCGACCCGAGTCAAGCGTGATTTACGCCTATCGGGTAAGGTGCACGGCAGTTACGGGGCAGGGTGATGGCGAAAATCATTGGAATCGATCACGTGCAAGTGGCCATGCCGGCCGGCGGCGAGGAAACCGCGCGCCGCTTCTACGGCGGCGTGCTGGGGCTGGCCGAATTGCCTAAGCCGGAGCAGCTTGCCGTGCGCGGCGGCGTATGGTTCGCCTGTGGCGCCCAACAGCTACACCTGGGCGCCGAGCCGTATTTTGTCGCGGCCAAAAAAGCCCATCCGGCCCTGCTGGTGGACCAGCTGGGCGCCTTGCTCGCCATCTTGCGCGCGCGCGGGGTGGAGCTGCGGCTGGAGCCGCCGATCGCCGGCGCCGAGCGGGCCACCATCGCCGATCCGTTCGGCAACCGGATCGAGCTGATCGAGCGGCAAGCCGTGTCAGCAAAAAAGTAAGGGCCGGGCACCTCGGGGTCGATGCGGCCTATGAACAGCCAAACTCAAATCGTTTGGCAACATCGGCGGATCGCTTTCGCATACTTACCGAACACGCGAAACGACGCATGCGGACCCCAACAGATCCGATACCAACGAACATAGCCACGGCAACCCAAGCGAGGTCATGTAGGTTTTGCGCGATCGTCTTCCCGACAAGCTGGCTGGGCTGGATGGAACTAAGCGCACCGTCAAGGCCACGCAGTGGGAGCCACTTATTTGTTTTGTTCACATTGACCAGGCAGAATAATCCGATGACTCGGTTGCGGCAGACGACGATAATTTTTTGAATAGTGAAGCAGAAATGTATACCGTGAACACAGGCCCATCGGTTAACCAATACCACATTCCATTTAACCAGAGGGCCGACCGGAAGGGAGGGGTTCAAGGCGACGCTCGCGTGGGCGGCGCGACGCCCACGCGAGCGAGCGCGGGCAAGGCCCCGCAAAGAACATCCTCGATCCAATTTCAAATCCACGCGATGTGGACGCGACCGTCGCGCAACCCGACCAATGTGAATGAAAACGCCTTTCAGGCCAATTTGTTCGAAGCCTATAACGATATGCACGCGGCGCTGGCCAACTCTTCCAGCCTGGTTACCGCAGGTCACCTATGGACCGAGCACGCCAGCGACGCGCAGGCCCTCGCACCATTGGCGGCGTATTACGGTGACCGGGGCAAGCCGGTGTATGTGCACACGAATGCCGATCTGAGAGCGCACACCGCCTTGCAGCCGCCGGATCTGAAGGCCATGCTCACGCGCCTGCAATCGATGCCGGCCACCGAGAACATCGGCCTGCGCGCCGATATCGAACGCATGGTATACGGTATCGTCTACCAGGCCGAGCACCCGCCATCGGCGCACCAGGTCAATGTGCATCTTGATGTCGACGCCCTCAAGGAATTAGGCCGCGGCCCGGGCGACCCGGCCCTGGCACATCAGGCCAGCTTGCACCAGCCCACTTTCGGCTTCGCCGCTCCGGCCGACCGTAACGACCTGCTGTTCATGCGCCCCGGCGATCCTCAAGCGATCC
Organism: Pseudomonadota bacterium; assembly: GCA_040385995.1. Lineage (GTDB taxonomy): Bacteria > Pseudomonadota > Gammaproteobacteria > Burkholderiales > Burkholderiaceae_D > Janthinobacterium. The sequence continues at coordinate 10,392 of JAZKGI010000062.1, read as the reverse complement.
GGGTGGCGGCGAAGATGCTGCATGTGCTGCAAAATGGCAGCTATCCGCTCGATGCTGGCGCGCCCCCTGCGATCACCGAGATGCGCGATCAATGGACCAATGGCACCCGTTTTCTCACCGGCCTGCTCAAATCAATTGCGGGTAATCCATCCCTCAACGGCGGTCAGGTCACCGCTGTCGACATGATGAAGCAGTTCATGAGGGCCGATCATCTGTGCAAACAGCGTGGTCAGGTGCAGCAGCGTGTTGACGCGCTGCTTGTCGAACTACGGCAAACCACGCCATCATCGCCACGGGCGGCACAGATCCATGCTCAGATTGTCGGCATCGGTGAAGTATTTCGCAGCAGTGCGCAGATGATCGAGAGCTACGTTAATTTGTGCGTCTACCTGCCACAGATCGAGCATGCCCACAGAGGCGGCGCGCAAGCGGCCGATACCATGTTCAAGAGCATGTTCGGTAAATCCCTGCCGCCGGCTGGCGCGGACGGCTGGCGCGCGGGCACCTTGAACGTTCCAGAAGGCATGGACGCGCAGTCCCTGGCGCCACATGAGCTGGAGAACGCATTGCGCGAAGGGTTTTCCCAGCTGCGGCATCTGGTGCCGTCCATGCCGCTCTAAGCGGGCGTGCCGAGAGGGCGGCCGTGGGTCTTTCAAACACGACGTCAACCAGCGCCAGTGTCGCATTCCAGAAGGCGCAGCCACCAACCGTCGCCAAGCTCAACCGGGCGCGAGATGATTGCGTGGCTGATTGCATCGAAAATTTTCAACTGAGCCGCGCGGCCTGCATGGCGTCGAGCGCCAGGTTCAGGCGCGCGCCGTTTGCGGCATAATGGCCACATGCCAACCCGTCCGCTCCCACCGCCCGTGCGCCATCGACCCATCATCGCCCGCCGGCAGGCCGCGCCATGACGCAGGCGGCGGTGCCGTCGCCGTGCATCGGCTTATGTACGATGGACCGGGGCAGCGGCCTGTGCCAGGGCTGCCTGCGCACCATCGATGAAATCGTGGCGTGGCGTCAGGCCGATGACGCGTACAAGCTTGCGGTGTGGGCCGAGATCGGGCGCCGCGACCCGGCCATTCGATCCAACTGAGTCCGCCGCCCCTTCAGGCGGGGCGGCGCGGCCGGCGCGGCCCCACCAAGCGTGGCCCCATGCCAGCGCGCCTGGCGCGGTGTGCAAAAGCGAGGACCCCCTCTATATTTCGCACGCTCGTACTTTTTTCGTCTTATAATTATTTCACTTTTCACCCCGATCAACTTTCGTCAGCGAGTTCGCCATGGCATTGCCCGTCGCATTGCAAAACCTCAGTCTTCCCGTGATCGCCTCGCCGCTCTTCATCGCCAGCGGCCCGGCCTTGGTGGCGGCCCAATGCAAGGCCGGCATCGTCGGCTCGTTTCCGGCGCTAAACGCCCGTCCGGCCGAGTTGCTCGACACTTGGCTGCGCGGCTTGAAGGCCGAACTGGCCGACTATCAAAGCGCCCATCCCGAGGCGCGGGTCGGGCCGATCGCCGTCAACCAGATCGTGCATCAGTCGAACGACCGGCTGGCGCACGACGTGGCGGTCTGCGTCGAGCACACCATCCCGATCATCATTTCCTCGCTGCGCGCGCCGCCCAAGGAGATGATGGATGCGATCCACGGCTACGGCGGCATTGTGCTGCATGACGTGATCTCGATCCGGCACGCCGAAAAGTCGCTGGAGGCGGGGGTGGACGGCTTGATACTGGTGGCGGCCGGCGCGGGCGGCCATGCCGGCACGCTGTCGCCGTTCGCCCTGGTGGGCGAGGTGCGCAAATTTTTCAGCGGCCCGCTGGTGCTGTCGGGATCGATCGCCACCGGCGACGCGGTGCTGGCGGCGCAGGCGATGGGCGCCGATCTGGCCTATATCGGTTCGCGCTGGCTGGCGACCCAGGAATCGAACGTGAGCCAGGCTTACCGCGACGCGATCGTGGACTCGGCGGCGGCCGATATCGTCTATACCAACCTGTTTACCGGGGTGCATGGCAACTACCTGAAAAAATCCATCGAGTTGGCCGGACTCGATCCGGACGCCTTGCCGCAGGCCGACAAGAGCGCGATGAATTTCGGCTCGGGCAGCGCCAAGGCGTGGCGCGACATTTGGGGCGCCGGCCAGGGCGTGGGGTTGATGGACGACGTGCCGACCGTGGCCGAGATGGTGTTGCGCCTCAAGCGCGAATACGAGGCGGCCCGCGCGCGCCTGGCACTGTAGCCACGATTGAGGGGAGGCCGCCCAGGTCGGGCCGGGTGGGGCCGCCGAGGTGGGGCCGCCCAGGTGGGGCCGGCCCGCTCCCGGCTAAGTTCGCTGGCGCACGGAAACGGCAATTCCGTTCGGCCGCGCGGCCGAATTCGCTGAAGACACGCGTATGATTTTCAAACGGCAGGGCCAACCCGCTCGCGCCGCATACCGTTTTCACCACCGGCTCGATACGCGCGATGACACCCTCACCTTCTCCGGCGGCCAGTACGCCCTCCAGCGACAGCGCCTCCGCCGCGGCCAAGGCGGCCGGCTTGCGCTATGTGAGCGACAGCGCGCCCGGCATCGTGCGCAAGAGCGGCCCCAAGCGGGTGCGCTACCTCGACGCCGACGGCAGCGCCGTGCGCGACGCCGACACGCTGGCGCGGATCCGCGCGCTGGTCATTCCGCCGGCCTGGACCGATGTATGGATCTGCAAGCTGAGCAACGGTCATCTGCAAGCGACCGGGCGCGACGCGCGCGGGCGCAAGCAATACCGCTACCATGCGCGCTGGCGCGACGTGCGCGACGAAGTGAAGTATGAACGCATGCTCAGTTTTGGCCAGGCCTTGCCGGCCATCCGGCGCCGGGTCGATGCCGACCTCAAATTGCCGGGTCTGCCGCGCGACAAGGTGTTGGCCACCATCGTGTTTCTGTTAGAAGCCACCATGATGAGGATCGGCAACGAGGAATACGCGCGCACCAACAAATCGTTCGGCTTGACCACCTTGCGCCGCCGTCATGTGCACATCGACGGCGGCGCGGTGCGATTTCGCTTCCGCGGCAAGAGCGGTGTGTTTCACGCGGTTGAGGTGGCGGACCGGCGCCTGGCGCGCATCATCGCGCGCACGCGCGACCTGCCGGGCCAGGACTTGTTTCAATACCTGGACCAGGATGGCAATGCGCGCACGGTCGGCTCGGCCGACGTCAACGATTACCTGCGCGCGGTCAGCGGCGAAGATTACACGGCCAAGGATTTCCGCACCTGGTCGGGCACCGTGCTGGCGGCGCTGGCGCTGCATGAGTTCGAGCAATTCGATTGCGCCGCCCAAGCCAAGAAAAATATCGTGCGCGCCATCGAAGCGGTGGCTCAAAAGTTGGGCAACACGCCGTCCATCTGCCGCAAATGTTATGTGCATCCGGCCGTGATCGACGCTTACCTGGACGGCACCGTGCTGCACGCCTTGGGCACCCGCGCCGAGCAGGAAATGGTGCAGCAGGTGCGGGAGTTGCACGATTTGCGGCCGGAAGAGGCGGCCGTGCTGGCGCTGCTGCAACGGCGCTTGCGGCACGCGGCGCCGGCGCCGGCCACACGCGCGCGCGCCACGCGGCGCGCCGCTTGAACGGGCGCGCCGCTTGAACGGGCGCGCCGCTCAGGCGCCCGCCGGGTGCCTGGGCCGGCCGCGGCCGGCAGTCGCGCTCAATTGGCGGCCAGGCTGGTGCGCAGCCTCATCAAGTTGATGCGCCCGTTCGCCTTGACCACCACTTCCGACAGGGTATGGCTAAACACATTGCGGTAGAGAAGGTCGAGGTAGTCGCGCGCGAGTTCGGCCTTGCGGCCGGTGATGGCCGCATCGGCGTTTGAATTCAAGGTGGCAATGAAGTTTTTGTCGATCTCTCTATACCGCGCCCCGCTCAGTTTCGCGCGCGGATCCCGCTTTGCCGTATCGATCAACTTTTTCATCTCGGCGTAGCGCGCGTGACTCAAGGTGGCTGTGCGCACCTTTCTGCCCATTTGGTCGTAGCTGGGCGTTATTGCACCCGGTTCGACCTTGTTCTGTTCAATGTCGTAGTAGCCGGACAGGTCCAACATGAACTGATTCAGATCCTTGTCCCGGGCGGCGATGACCGCGTCCGAGCTGCCGGGGTTTTTTCGCGTCAGCATCGCTTTCTCGTTTTCGGTCGCCACCTCCTTGATTTTTTCAATCTCTTGGTCCTCATACATGTCTTTCAAGCCGTTTTGCTGAGTAGGATCCATGTCTTCCAGCTTGCTGATTTTCTTGACCGCCCGTCTTTGTTGGGCGACGTAGTGATCGAAAACGGTACCGAAGCCGGCGATCGCGTCGATGTCGCTTTCGACGGAATTGATCAAAAAATTGAGTCCATTGACCAGGTTGGCGCGCTGGTCGTCGTTCAGTTCGCCCTTGTTGAGATTTGTGGTGAGCGACGAGATACCGTCCGCTTTGAGGCGACCCTCAATACTAGGGCTCATGTCAATGGGCGCCGTGAAGGCCAACGGCTGCACGTGCTTGGCCAGGAACTGTTGTTCGACACTGGGTGGCGCTGTACCCTTCCCGGCCCCTTCGGCGCCGTTCGACGGGCCCCCCGACGGTGGCGATCGTGGGTAGTCGTCGCTTTCTTCGGCAGCGGGAGATGGCCGGCTCTGTCCTGCGCCGCCGAAAGGCCGCTCCCTGCCGAACCTGGCGCCAGAATTGGCGTGGCGAGAGCGGAAACCGCCGCCGCTGGCGCCACTCGATGCATACTCGCCCGCGTTGCCGCCGCGGCCAGACGGCCGGGCGCCCGCGCGCGCCCCGGACGGAAAGCCTTCCTCGGTATCGTAGGGGCGTTCATCGCCGGCGCGGCCGCTCCCGAATGGGGGCCAGGGCCGCTCCCGATGCGAGTCCCACCCGCCGCCGCGGTGGCGCGGGTCGAAAGTGTTGGTGCGGCGCGGGCGTGGCGGCGGTGTCGCATACCTGCGCTCCTGTTGGAAAGTTTGCGCGCGCGGCAACGGGCCGTCGCGTGCCCCGGCGGGGCGCGGACGGTCGAACTCGGAATCCGAATCGCTGTCCGCATGGGCGGCACGGGGGCGCCGGTTTTCCTTGCGGACGTGCTCCCTGGTCGCTTGGGGTGGGCCGTCGTCCTCGGAATCGGTCTCCACATAGAGGGGCGGGGCGCCCCGGTTGCTCCTGCGGGCGTACTCCCTGCTTGCTTGGGGGGGCTCGTCGTCCTCGGACTCGTCGGATTGCGCCGGCCGGGTCGAACTGCGCGGAATTTCGGTGACGTAATATTCGCGCTGCCCCGACGGCACCGGAATATGCATGGGATGCTCGGTAATGATATGCGCGTGTGGCAGAGCGGGCCGGAAGATGATGTACAGATTTTTCGGTTGCCCGTCGTATTCCGCGGCGGCGCAAAATTTCGGGTAGGCGTCAAAGATGGCGCCGAGCGACCCGGGCGACTTGGCAAAGTCCTCCAGGATGGCTGGCGGAATCTCTTCTTTATTCAACCAGCCAATGTCTTCCAGGCCAGCGTAATAGCCCCTCGGTCGGCGCGGTATGCCCGCGCTCCATTGATTGCGCGGCGTATAACCGCCCGCCGCGCCGCGCCGGCTCGCTTCGGGGCGGGCGCTGGTCCCGGCCGAGGAGTGGCCAGTGTAGCGGCCGCTTTGACCGGGCGTGGCGGTACGATAGCTTGAGCTGTAGCTGTAACTGTAGCTGGAGCGATCGCCCGTTTGGGTCTTGCCGGTATCGGCCGAGCGGCGCGCGGGTTCGGGGCGCGCGCTCGAAGCCTGGCCCCCGCTGGCGTAGCGCGGGCCAGGCTTCGGGCGCGCGCCCGGATCGTATGCGCCGCTCGAGGCCGGTTCGCGCTGCGGATAGGGGAAGGCCGGTGGCGGCTTGGCCGAACGGCTATTTTCCTCCGCCGTGTAGCTCGATTCCGGCTCGGCCGAAAACTCTTGGGCGTACTGCGCGGCGGGCGGCGGTTCCTCATCGGCCGCCGCGTAGCCCGGCGTGGTATCGGCAAATGGCCCATCGGCCGCTTGCCAAGGCTCGGTGGCGGGCTGGCCCGGCGACGCGTGCACGTAGTTCGCATCGGCATGGCGCTGATAAGCGGCGCCCCCATAGGTCGGCCTGGCATACGCCGGCGTCCGGCTCAACTCGAAACTGTGGTAATACGGCGAATTGCGCGGCACCAAGTAGAACGCGCCATCCGGCAGCGTGCCGGTGCGCTCTGTGGGCTGAAACGGCCGGTAGATGTAAAACGAGCGCTTCTGGTCCATGTCGAGAAACGCATATTCGAGCGATGCCAAGTGGGGCTTGTTCCGTAGCTCGGCCACGAAGTCCGGGCGGGTCTCGTCGATGCCGGAGATGATTTGCTCCAGGCCGCTGGGCCGAATTTTCCTTAAAAAATAATTGCGCACCGCCCAATCGTCCGGCTCGGCCGTTGCCGTACGCGCGCTCTGCGAGCCGCTGGCCCGGGCACTTTGTTTGCCGCTCGATGGCGCCGGGCCGATTTGGCGCGCGGCGGCGGTTTTGGCGCGCGCCTCCAGTTGCTGCTTCATATTGGCGGCCAGATCGAGCAGGACGTTTTGGATCTGTTCCATCTGCATGTCGACCTTATCGACCTGGAGCAGCAAGCCGTCTTCATCGCGTTGGAGGGCGTCGAGCCGCTGTTGTTGCGCCGCTTTGGCCACCTCGAGTTTTTCGATCTGCACTTCGTGCTGTTCGATCAACTCCAGCAGTGTGCGGAAGCTGTGCTGATCCTTGCGCGAAATGCCTTGTGTTTTATAGGCCGCCTGCACCTCCGCCAAGCCCGCCACGACGTGCTTGAGCGGGCCGTTGTCGAGCTGCTCGAAGCGCAGGTTGAGCTGTTCGAGCTTCTCGCACACTTCTTCCATGTTTTCAAACAGCGCGCTCAAGCGTTGTTTGCATTTGTCGAGCGCCTTGCGTTGCGCGCCCAGCGCCCCTTTGGCGTCGTCGATGGCCTGGTCGGCGTCGCCCACCTCTTGCGCCAAGTTGTCGAGCCTGGTTTTTAATTTGCTGTCGCGCGCGCGCAGGTCGCGCTTCTGGGCCAGCAGCGGCTTGCGCTGCCGGTCACTGTCGGCGAAATCATCGTCGAGTGTACTGAGCGATCGCTCCACTTTCGTCAGCTCCTGCTCGCGCTCGGCGCGTTTTTCCCTCAGGCCCGCGCTCGACATATCCTTGAACTCGCGTCTGCGCCCTTTGTGCCCGTTGCGCACGGCTAGCTCGTTATTGTAGTTGGCGATCTCGTCTTTTAAATTCTGGAACCGTTTTAACAGCGGTTTCTTTTCCTGTTCGATCTCGTCGATGTCCTGGTCCAGCGGGACCAGTTGGCGTGCCACCGTATCGAGCTGCTGTTGACAATCGCCGCGCTGGGATTGCAATTCGGTCTGGAGGGACAAGTCGGCCTTGCGCGCGCTGGCCTTGGCCAGCCGCTCTTCCAGGACCACGATGTTTTTCTTCAGCGTGGCGCGGTTTTTTTCCTGGATCAGCTTAGCGCTTTGATGCTGCGCCTTGGCTTCTTCCAGTTTCCCGTCGTCGGCCAGCAATTGGTCGTAGCCGTGCGCGGTCCTGGTCATGTGCTCCTGTTCGCGTAGCGATTTTTCGCGCTGGGCCATTTCCCTGATTTTCTTCGAACAGCCCGCCTCGCGCAAACTCAGGTTGCACGCCATGATCTTGTCTTCGTAGCCTTTCTGCTGGCTTGCCAGGGAAGCGAGCTTACGCTCGATCGGCAGCTTGCCCAGCTGGAGAAATTTGATTTCGGCGCCGACGTTCATTTTTTCCTGGCCGGTCTTGGACTGCTCCTGACGCTTTTCCTGGTAGCGTTCGACCAGCGCCGTCTCGGCCGGCTGGGTGGCGGCCTTTTTGTAGGTGGCCAGATGCGGCGGGGCCGGGGGCCGGGTATAGGTCGGCACCTTGGTGGTATTGATGGTGGTATTGGTGGTCCTGGCCGGCTTGGCCGAGCTGCCACCGAAAAGTCGATTCATCATGGTGTGGAAAGCGGTAAATGATCGTGAATGCGGGTCGCGGCGCGGGCGGGCCGCGTTACGCCGGCGCCGTCCATGCCAACAGCGCTTGCAGGAACGCGGCGCCGCCGGCCGCCTCGGGCCGGTCGGCGGCGACGACGTGCCAGTCCGGATTGTCGAGATTGCGCAAGGCTGAAAACACCATGTCTTGCGCCAACCGCTTGCGCTGTCTGGCCTGCGCCTCGCGCCAGCGCGAGGCCGACTGTAGCGAGGCCACGCCATGAGGTAAGCCAGGGCCGGCAAGGTCTTCGCTGCCGGCGGGCGCGTCGGCCCGCATGTCATGGTCGAGCTCGAGGGACGCGGCCAGCTCGTCGATCAGTCTGGTCAACTGCTCGGTCAATGCTTGCTGCGATTCGGCCAGGTCCTCGGCGTCGAACCGATCGAGCGGAAAGGGCGGCGCGTCGGCGGCGGGATCAAGGTCTGGTGTGTGCGTGTTCATCGGTCGTTTTTTCTTCGATAGGACCGGCATTCTGAGCGGGAGCTATACGATCGTCAGTTTGCGGGCGGCGAAACGGCGTGCGGCGGCGCTCCACCCGCACGCCCTCGGCGTATCGATGGCAGCGGCGCCGTCAAGCGCACGTGTTCTCCCATCGTTTATCAGTGGCGTCAGCGGGTCCCTGGTTCCACGGTGGCAGCATGGATTGCTTTTTGATAACTTTTTGTGCCGCGCCCGGCCCGTGCGGGTGTCCGCTTGCCGTGCCGCGGCGCAAGCGGGCCGCTTAAATCGCGGTATGATACGAACACGCATCGGAACACGCACCGCCGCTCGCGGCCCACCCCCACCCTCGACCACCATCGACGTTATGACGCGCATGCCCTCACCCGACAACACCGCGCCGGCCGAGCGCCTGGCCCAACTACGGCTGGCCATGCGCCAGCATCGCATCGATGCCGTCATGGTGCCGTCGGCCGACCCGCATCTGTCCGAATATTTGCCGGCCCGCTGGCAGGGGCGTCAATGGCTGAGCGGCTTCACCGGTTCGGTGGGCACCCTGATCGTGACGGCCGAATTCGCCGGCGTGTGGACCGACGCCCGCTATTGGACCCAGGCTGAAACCGAACTGGCCGGCAGCGCCGTCCAGCTGATGAAAATGCCGTCCGGCGCCAGCGTGCAATACATCGATTGGCTGGCCGGCCACCTGAAGCCGGGCCAGTCGGTGGCGGTGGACGGCGCGGTGCTCGGTTTGGCCATTGCGCGCGCGCTGGGCCAGGCGCTGGAGGCGCGTCAGGTGAGCTTGCGCACCGATGTCGACCTGCTCGATCAGGTGTGGCGCGACCGTCCGGCCGCGCCGGCCGATCCGGTCTATGAGCATCTGCCCCCGCACGCCTCGAAAAGCCGGATCGGCAAGCTGGCCGACCTGCGCGCCGCCATGGCCCAGCTGGGCGCCGGCCGCCATTTGATCTCGTCCCTGGACGATATCGCCTACCTGTTCAACCTGCGCGGCAGCGACGTCCCTTACAACCCGGTGTTTCTGGCCCATGCCTTGATCGAGCCGCACCGCGCCACCTTGTTCGTGACCCAAGACAAGCTGGCGCCGGCGCTGCGCGCCACCCTGGCCGAGGACGGGGTCGATCTGGCGCCGTACGACGCGCTGCATGCCGCCCTTGCGGCGCTGCCGGCCGACGCCGCCGTGCTGCTCGACCCGCGCCGCCTCACCTGGGGCACCCGCCAAGCGCTCGCGCCCAAGCTCAAGGTGATCGAATCGATCAACCCGAGCACGCTGGCCAAGTCGAAAAAGAGCGAGCCCGATGCGGCCCATGTGCGCCACACCATGGAGCAGGACGGCGCCGCCCTGTGCGAATTTTTCGCCTGGCTCGAGCCGGCCCTGGCCGACCGGGCCCGCACCCCCGTGACCGAGCTCGATATCGACACCCGCCTGACGGCGGCGCGCGCGCGCCGGCCCGGCTTCGTCAGCCCCAGTTTCGGCACCATCGCCGGCTTCGCGGCGAACGGCGCCATCATGCATTACCGCGCCACCGAACGGGCCCACGCCGTGATCGAAGGCGACGGCCTGCTGCTGATCGATTCGGGCGGCCAGTACCTGGGCGGCACCACCGACATCACGCGCGTGGTGGCGGTGGGCGCGCCCACGCCGGCCCAGCGGCGCGACTTCACCCTGGTGCTCAAGGGCCTGATCGCCTTGTCGTCGGCGCAGTTCCCGCGCGGCGTCAAGTCGCCCATGCTGGACGCCATCGCGCGCGCGCCGATCTGGGCGGCCGGCATCGACTTCGGCCACGGCACCGGGCACGGGGTGGGCTTTTTCCTCAACGTGCACGAGGGGCCGCAATCGATTTCGCAGTCGGCCATGCCCGAGCCCCATACGGCCATGGAGCCGGGCATGATCACCTCGATCGAGCCGGGCATCTACCGGC
>JAZKGI010000061.1:0-4195 GCA_040385995.1 Pseudomonadota bacterium | reverse complement strand
TTTGAACGTCGCGAATCGATTTTTAGGCTCATCGGCTTAAGTCCGGTAGATTGCGGGCGAGCCGGCCGAGCCCTTGCGCTCCCGGGCCGGCCATCCTTGTCCGAAAGCCGGCATGTGGCTGAGTAACTATAATGGTGTCAAGCGTAATTACCAACTTGGCGAAATCTTCACGCACCTGCATGAGCCGCCGCACGGCTACACACTTTGGACCTGTCTGGAAGAAGACGATTGAACCTGCCGCGCGTGATATCGTCACCGCAATAGCAACGGCCGCCGCAAATATCGCGGCTGGCTTCAGCCAAGACTTGATGCGCGTGCCATGCCCGTGGGACGTCACGATCACTTGGCGCCGAATAGCAAATAGAGCAGAAATGAGCGCTATGAACTCACCTTTCGAGCTGACCCAGTGGCAAAAGAAACAAGCCGCTATGCTCTACCACTTCGCATCCATGGAATACCTGAAAGGCTTGCAACAGCGTGTAAACGACCTGATTGCCTTTGTCGAACCCACCCTTGACCTGGCAAGGCGCAAAACCGCGACGCCGGGCTGGTCTCTGTCCAATGGGGCACCCGCAACACCTCCCAAAATTGGAGCAACAACGCGTGGCCTTTTCTGGCCGATTTTCAGAAAGGCATCGCTAAACGAATCGCCGAGCGGGCTTTTGAGGTGTTTTACCCAAGCGGTGTTAGCAATTGCGCCCGCGGCATAAGCGAATATTTCATGGATTGGACCACGCCGGAAGAGGAGGAAAAGTTCAAAGCTATGTTCGAGGAAATATCGCGTTATTCTTCGGACATGGATGCTACGCTGGAAAGATATGGTTATGACAGTAGTTGGGACGATTTTTTATTTGCCCTTACATGGACCGAATGCAAGGAATTGTTCCCCAAGCTGCCAAAATTCCAAATTCGCAACGACGTGGAAGGAGAGTCTGGCAAGGTTCCGGTGCGCACCGGCGTCTTCGTATCACAGGACGATCCTCACGCAGCCTTGCAATTTGCCTGGACCGGGGGCGGCCGCGGCCAACTGTTGAATTCCCAGACCTTCAATAAAATCGGCCTGGACGCGCTCAAAATGGTTGGCCGCCGGGAGCTTTGGTTCAATGATCAAAAAATGTACAGCTTCGCAACCTCAAGCAAATACAAAAAACTCTTCAATGATGGAGTTACTCGGGACGCTCTACCGGTGTTTAAACTGGCGCCCAGCGCCGTCGGCAGGGAAGCGTTCGAGGCCCGCCCCTGCAAATGGTATTACGTGGAAATGGTGAACGGCGAATTCGAAGACATCGACGACAGTCTGTTGGGCGCGGCGGGCGAGCCGGCCGAGCCGTTGCGATCCCGGGCCGGCCACCCTTGCCCGAAAGCCGGCATGTGGCTGAGTAACTATAATGGCGTCAAACGGAATTACCAACTTGGCGAAATCTTCACGCACCTGCATGAGCCGCCGCACGGTTACACACTTTGGACCTGTCTGGAAGAGGACGATTGAGCCTGATGCGCGGGAGAGCGGCACCGCATTAGCAACGACCGGCGCAAATATCGCGGCCGTTTTTGGTCAAGACTTGGCAATGCCTAGAGCAAGTCGACTAACTCTCGTTAGGTGAAGAATTACTTGGGAAGGCCGATGGCGAAAAAAAAGCGGCGAAGCGCATGGCGCCCGCCGCTTTTTTGCATGCGATAACTTTACTTGGCCGCCACCGCTGGCGTGGTCGCCGCCTCGCCCCAGCCGCCGCCCAGCGACCGGATCAGCGCCACCGTGGTGACCGCGCGGTTGCCGCGCAATTGCACCGCGCCGCGCTCCACATTGGCCAGATTGCGCTGCGCGTCAAGCAAGTCCAGATAGCTGGAACGGCCGGCGTCGTACAGTTTTTGCGCCAAGTCGGCCGAACGGCGCGCCGACACCACCGCCGCGTCGATCTGCTCGGTCTGACCGGCCAGAATACGCAGCCCCGCCAAATTGTCTTCCACTTCCGAAAACGCCAGCAATACGCTTTGACGGTAGCTGGCCACCGATTCTTCCAGCACCGCTTGGCTGCGCCCGATGTTGGCTTTGTTACGGCCGCCGTCGATAATCGGCAGCGACATCAGCGCGCCCACCAGCCAGGACCGCCCGCTCCAATTGAACACGTCGGAGAAGGTGTCGGACACGCCGCCGCCGTTGGCGTTCAGCGTCAGGGACGGGAATCTGGCCGCCTTGGCCACGCCGATGCGGGCGTTCGAGGCCACCATCGCGCGCTGGGCCGCCACGATGTCGGGCCGGCGCTCGAGCAGCGCGGACGGCAAGCCGGTTGGAATCGCCGGCAGCAGCGCGCTGTCTTGCAGGGGACTGACCCCGGCGGTGAAGGCCGCCGCCGGTTTGCCCAGCAAGACCGCCAGCGCATGCTCGGCATTGACGCGCTGACGCTGCAAGCCGATCGCCTCGGCGCGGGTGGTGGCCAGCTCGGTCTTGGCGCGCGCCAGATCGAATTCGCCAATATCGCCCAGATCGAAACGGCGCTGGTTGATTTTCACGTTCTGCTCGCGCAGGCTCACGCTTTGGTCGAGCGTGACCAGCTCGGCGTCGGTGGCGCGCAAGCGGAAATAGGTTTGCGCCACGTCGGCCTGCAAGGCCAGCAGCACCGAACGGTAGTTCGCCTCCACCGCCGCGGCGTCGGCGCGCGAGGCGTCCACAGCGGACGAGACGCGGCCGAACAAGTCGACTTCATAGCTGGCCGTCAGCTTGGCTTGGTAAGTGGTGACCGGCGCCGTGGCGGTGCCTGCCGGCAGACCCAATTCGGTGGCCGACGAGCGGCCGCGCTGGGCGCCCACGCCAAAACCGACCTGCGGAATGCGGTCCGCTTCGGTGATGCCGGCGATGGCGCGCGCCTGCTTCACGCGCGCCGCCGCCACCGCCAAATTGGCGTTGGCGCGGGTCGCCTCGCCGATCAGGGCGGTGAGCGCCGGGTCGTTAAACGCCAGCCACCATTCGCCGCGCGGCTGCGCCTCGGCCGGCTGGACCGGCTTCCAGCTGGTGCCGTCGGCCGTGGTCAGCGGGGTGGCCGATTCTTTGAAGGCGCCCGGCACCTCCATTTGCGGCTGTTTCAATTCGGGCGCGGCGCAGGCCACCAGCAGCAGGGCCGCCAGTAGCGGTGCCACACCCTTGGCGATGGCTCGCGTGTAGATCGTGGTGACCATGTCAGTGATTCCCTTCCAGTTTCGGCGTGGCCAGGGCCACGTCGGTTTTTTTCTCCATGCGCAGCGCCAGGGTACGCAGCAAAACGTAAAACACGGGCGTGAGGAACAGGCCGAAAAACGTCACGCCCAGCATGCCGGCAAATACCGCCACCCCCATCGCATGCCGCATCTCGGCGCCGGCGCCGTGCGAGAACACCAGCGGCAGCACACCCATGATGAAGGCGATCGAGGTCATCAGGATAGGCCGCAGGCGCAGACGGCACGCTTCAAGCGCGGCCTGCACCACGGTGCGGCCATGGTGTTCCAGTTCGCGGGCGAATTCCACGATCAGAATCGCGTTCTTCGACGCCAGGCCCACCAGCACGAACAGCGCGATCTGGGTGAAGACGTTGTTGTCGCCATGGGTGAGCTTCACGCCGATCAGGGCGCACAGGATCGACATCGGCACGATCAGGATCACCGCCAGCGGCAGGGTCCAGCTTTCGTACTGCGCCGCCAACACCAAAAACACCAGCAGCACGCACAGGGGGAAGACGTAGATCATGGTATTGCCGGACAAGATGTCCTGATATACCAGCTCGGTCCACTCGTAGGCGATCCCCTTCGGCAGCACTTCGTTGACGATCTTGGTCATTTCCGCTTGCGCTTCGCCCGAGGATACGCCGGGGGCGGGCGCGCCGTTCATTTCGGCCGACACGTAGGCGTTGTAGCGCTGTACGCGGTCCGGGCCGTAGCTGTCGTGGATGCGCATGAGCGAAGACAGCGGAATCATCTCGCCCTTGTCGTTGCGCACCTTGAGCTGGGCGATGTCTTCGGCGTGCGAACGGAACGGCGCGTCGGCCTGCACCCGCACTTGATAGGTGCGGCCAAACTGGTTGAAGTCATTGACGTACAGCGAACCCAGATTGATCTGCAAGGTCTGGTAAATGCTCGGCAGCGGCACTCCCAATTGCTTGGCCTTGGCGCGGTCGACGTCGGCGAACAGCTGCGGCACGTTGATCTGGAAGCTGGAGAACACGCC
>JAZKGI010000060.1:0-55434 GCA_040385995.1 Pseudomonadota bacterium | reverse complement strand
AACGGTATGGCAGGCTCGACGCGCATAATATACACTTCCGCGGCGATTTGCCGGAGGCGGCGGCGGTGACCTTGATGCGCAGGGAGCCGCTGCCTACGTGGCTGAATCGAGGCGAGCCGAGCAAGTGGACGTCGGCGGACTACAGGGCAGAAAAAGATAGGGTTGCCAAGGCGGTCAAAGATGAATATCCCAATCTGAGCAAGGAAAATGTGGAATCCTTTCATCGCTTGCGCACCGCTATCATCTCCGGCCCGGAACGCCTGTATCGCATCATATCCCCTAGCAGCAGGGGCATGAGCGACTGCTGGGTCACGGAAAAAGTGTTCCGCAAGCTGCAAAGCCAGCCCGACCCGCGCAGCGCCTGGCGCCGCTACTTGGCGGTCTGGCCGCACTGGAACGTCAACGGCCAGTTCGTGGTCTACGATGTCAAGCGAGGCGAATCGCTGAAAGTATGGCGTGGCGAAGCTGCGGCGCAGAAACTGGACAAGAAAATATTGCCGGATCGCCATCTGGAAGGTGGATGGGAACAGATCGTCTTTAATATCGAAAGAGGTGATGCGCACAATGACGTGGTGCGTCAATACGAACGCATGGGGCCGCAGAAAACCCAGTTGGGCAATCCGATCGACTACCCGGCCTATAGTGCCTTGTCTCGCGAGGAGAAAGCCAACTACCAAGGCATTCGAGAAGAAATCAAGCATCCCAACATCAGCGGCCCGTTTGAAACGGGTTGGAACTACACCGACTTCGACGGCGCCGGGTTCGGCGAAAAACTCGGCCTGCCTGTTTTGGCCGGCCAAACCACCATCTTAAAGTGAGATTATCGTGACAACCAAGGCCCCACCCTTCGAAATGACCCAGTGGCAAAAGAAACAAGCCGCCATGCTCTACCACTTCGCATCCATGGGATACCTGAAAGGCTTGCAACAGCGTGTAAATGACCTGATCGCCTTTGTCGAACCCACCCTGGACTTGGCCAAGGCGCAAAACCGCGATGCCAGACTGGTCTCTGCTCAATGGGGCACGCGCAACACCTCCCAAAATTGGAGTAACAACGCGTGGCCTTTTCTAGCCGATTTCCAGAAAGGCATCGCGCAAAGTATAGCCGAGCGGGCTTTCGAGGTCTATGACACGAGCGGCGTCAACAATTGCGCACGCGGTATTAGCGAATACTCCATGGAATGGACCACGCATGAGGAAGAAGATAAATTCAAAGCGATGTTCGAGGAATTATCGCTATATGCTTTGGACATGGACTCCACACTTTATAGATCCGGCCCAGATGGAAGGTGGACCGACTTTACTTTTGCGCTTACATGGGCCGAATGCAAGCACCTGTTCCCGAAGCTGCCTAAGCTCCAGATTCGCGCCGACGTGGAGGGAGAGTCCGGTAGGGTTCCAGTGCGCACCGGCGTTTATGTATCCCAGAACGATCCTCATGCCGCTCTGCAATTCGCCTGGACGGGAGACAAATACGGTCGCCTCTTGAATGCAAAAACCTTCAACAAAATTGGCCTAGACGCGCTCAAGTTCGTGGGCCGGAGGGAACTCTGGTTCAACGATCAAAGGATGTATGCCTTTGCAACTTCACCTAAATATCTCAAGTTGTTTAAGGACGACGTTACTTGGAATGACCTCCCTTCGTTCGATTTGGCGCCCAGCGCCGTCGGCAGGGAAGCGTTCGAGGCCCGCCCCTGCAAATGGTATTACGTGGAAATGGTGAACGGCGAATTCGAAGACATCGACGACAGCCTGTTGGGCGTGGCGGGCGAGCCGGCCGAGCCGTTGCGCTCACGGGCCGGCCACCCTTGTCCGAAAGCCGGCATGTGGCTGAGTAACTATAATGGCGTCAAGCGCAATTACCAACTTGGCGAAATCTTCACGCACCTGCATGAGCCGCCGCATGGCTACACACTTTGGACCTGTCTGGAAGAGGACGACTGAACCTGCCGCGCGTGAGAGCGGCACCGCGCAACCGGGGCGAACATTACAGCCGGTTTTGGCCGAGACTTGTTGATGCGCGCCGCATGCCCACCGTAGTCATCACTATGACAGCCGCGAAGGCAGCCGCCAAGGCGGCGCGCCGCTTCACACCGACGAGCCGGCCGCCAGCGGCAACACCGGCAAGCCGCTCCGTTTCTCGACCCCCACCGAAATGCCCAGCAGTACGATACCGCCCAGCGCCAGCGCGCCGCCCACCAGGCCGGTCGAGGCCAAGCCCCAGCCGGCCGTGATCGCCATGCCGCCGGCCCACGCGCCCAGCGCGTTGGCGATGTTAAACGCGGAATGGTTGAGCGCCTGGGCCACGGTTTGCGCGTCGCCGGCCACATCCATCAGCCGGGTTTGCACCGCCGGCACCACGGCGATGCCGCAACCGATCAAAAACAAATTGATGCCGGCCGCCCATACGTTGCTGCAAGTCCAATAAAAGGCGGCCAGCGCCACCGCGTTCCAGATCAGGACGCCAAAAATGGTGCCGATGCGCGAGCGGTCGGCCAGCCGGCCCCCCACCAGATTGCCGAGCGTCATACCGACCCCGATCAGCGCCAGCAGCACCGAGACGGTCAAGGGCGACACCTTGGTAATGGTTAGCAGGGTCGGCGTGACATAGGTGTACATGGCGAACATGCCGCCGAAGCCGACCGCCACCAGCAGCAGGGTCAGCCACACTTGCAAGCGGCCGAACACGCCCAGCTCGCGGCGCGGGCTGGCATTGCCGGGCGCAACGTACGGCAAGAAGACGGCCACCATCGCCATGGTCAATAAACCAAGCGCGCCCACCAGCACGAAAGCCGAGCGCCACCCCAGGGTTTGCCCCATCCAAGTGGCCAGCGGCACGCCGACGATGTTGGCCACCGTCAGCCCCAGCAGCACCCGGGCCACCGCCTGGGCGCGCCGCTCGGGCGCCGCCATCGCGGCCGCGACCAGGGCGGCCACGCCGAAATAGGCGCCGTGCGGCACCCCGGCCATGAAGCGGGCGAAGATCAGCAAGCCCGGGCTGGGCGCCAGCGCGCCCAAAAAATTGCCGAGTGCGAACATGAGCATCAGGCAGATCAGCATCATGCGGCGCGGCATGCGCGCCAGGAAAATGGTGATCAAGGGCGCGCCCACCACCACCCCCAGCGCGTAGGCGCTGATCATATGGCCCATCTTCGGCAAGGTGGTGCCCAGGTCGTCCGCCACCAGCGGCAAAATGGTCATAGAGGCGAACTCGCCGGTGCCGATGGCGAGACCGCCGATCGCCAGCGCCAGATCGGCCAGGCCGGCACCGTGGGGCGCCGTGATGCGTTGAAAAATGGAGTCGTCGGGTAGCGCGGGAGCGTGCATTGGCGTAGGGAACTGTGAAAGGGCGGCGGAGCGGTCAGAATATCATGCAGTGCAACAACTTGCTGCCGCAGATCAATTTTGCTTACTCAAGCGATGCTGGCCGACCACAAGGGACGGCGGCGAGCCAGAAAAGTTATGATTATCATCAAGAGATTGAGTCCTTGCCAATTCGAATAGGCCACAAAGCGGCAAGCAAACACGGCATAATTACAACATTCCACATGGACATCCCCGCCTTTCCTGTCCCCGAGCCAAGCCGGCACGCGCGATGGGCAAAGCGGCGCATCTCAACCTGCTGCAATCGAACCCGGGCCCTCGCCATATGATCAAACTTTCCTTGTCGCTTCAGCGCGCCGCCGGCGCCCTGCTCTTACTGTCCAGCATAAGCCTGTGCGGCGCGGCGCCGTCGGCCAAGACCCCGGCCCCCAAAGCGGGGCCCGGCGCGCCGAAGCTGGTGCTGGTGCTGGTGGTCGACGGCTTGCCGCAAGAACAAGTGCAGCGTTACCGCGACCAATTCGGCCCCGGCGGCTTTCGCCGTCTGCTCGAACAAGGCGCCTGGTACAGCAACGCCCACCAGGCCCACGGCATCACCGTGACAGCCATCGGCCACGCCGCCATCCTGTCCGGCGCCTACCCGTATCAACACGGTGTGATCGGCAATAACTGGATCGATCCCGACACCCACCAATCGGTTTATTGCACCGAGGACCGGGCCCACACTTACATCGGCCAAGACACCAAGCCCAGCGACGGCACCTCGCCATTAAAATTGCGCGTCAGTACGCTGGGCGACGAGCTACGCTATGCCAACGGCAACCAGTCGAAGGTGGTGACGGTGTCGGGCAAGGATCGCGGCGCCATCCTGTTGGCGGGCAAGTCCGGCACCGCCTATATGTATATGGATAAAACGGGCAACTTCGCCAGCAGCACCTATTACATGGCGTCCCATCCGGAATGGGTGACGCGCTACCAGGCCACCAAACCGCAAGAGCGCTATTACGGCAAATCCTGGACCCCGCTGCTGCCCGAGGCGGCCTACGCGCATGACGCCAACGACGCGTTTTATCCGCTCAAGCCGGGCGTCCACAACCGCTTCCCGTTCGCCTACTCCAGCGACAGCGGCAAGCCGGACGGCGAATATTACAACCGTCTGCGGGTCGGGCCCTACCTGGACCAATTGACGCTCGATTTCGCGCGCGCCGCCGTGCTGGGCGAGCATCTGGGCAAGAATGCGGCCGGGGTGCCGGACGTGCTGGGGGTAAGCCTGTCCAGCCATGACTATGTGAACCACGCGTTCGGGCCGGAAAGCAAAATGTCTCACGACCATCTGCAACGCCTGGACCGCATGATCGCCGACTTTTTCACTTTCCTCGACCAGCGCGTCGGCATGGACAATGTGGTGGTGGTCATGACGGCCGATCACGGTTTCGCCAATACGCCCGAATTTGCCCAAGCCCAGCACCGCGACGCGGCCCGCATCGATGGCGAAAAATTGGTCGGCGCGCTAGACCAGCAGCTGACGCAAGACTACTCGGCCGGCAAACTGGTCAGCGCCTGGTCGCTGCCCAACATTCATCTGGACTATGCCCAGATCGAGCGTAGCGGCCTGCGGCGCGACGATATTGAAAACGCGGCGGCGCGCTTTTTGCTCGCCCAGCCTGGTGTGGCCCAGGTCTACACGCGCACCCAGCTGGAAGCGGGCGCGGTCGGCAATACGCGCATGGGCACCCTGATGCAGCGCGCCTGGAACCGCCAACTGTCGGGCGACCTGATGGTGGTGACCAAGCCCAACTGGTTCTTCGGCACCGGCACCAGCGGCAGCTCACATGGCACGCCTTATTCCTACGACACCAACGTGCCGCTGATGATCATGGGCCGGCCATGGATCAAACCGGGTGCCTACTCCCAGTACGCGGAAGTGGTCGATATCGCCCCCACCCTGGCCCATCTGCTGCGGGTGCGTCCGCCCTCGGCCGCCGATGGCCGCATCTTGAGCGAAACACTACGCTAGCGGTGGCCCCCCCCGACGGGCGGCGCGCAGCGGCGCGCCGGCGCGACGCGGTTGTTGCCCACGCGGCGCGCCGGCCCCGACCCGCAGACGGCGCGGCCATTGCTCAATTACGGCGTCGATTGTCGGGCCGGGCGTCGTTGCGGTTCGACACCCCGTCGCCATCGCGGTCGTGATCGCGTCCGTTTTTGATCCCATCGCCGTCGCGGTCGCCACCGCGCCGCTCGCCGCTGTGCCAGCCGCCCCGGTTAAAGCGCCAGCCCTCGCCCTCGCGCTGCCACTGGGACTGCTGATAATACTGGCCGGAGCGGGTCCGCTCCCAGTGCCCGCCCACCCACACGTGCCTTCTGCCGGTCCAGTTCCAGTAACCGGGCGCCCATTCATAACCGCGGCGTGCCGCCGGCACCCGCTCTTGACGGGGCGGTGGCGGTTCGCGCCCGATCACCACATTCACGCCAACTTGCGCCGACGCCTGCAACGGCAATACAGCGGCGCTGCCGAGCGCGACGACTGCCGCGACTGTTGAAATAATCCGTTTCATGATGACTCCTGGTTGGGTTGTGTAGCTCCACTATAGATCCTTGATGCGAGGAAACAAGCGTTGATGCAACCACTTACATTCGATACAAACTGATGCTTCACTAAGTACGGTTCCGCACAGATTGAGCCATCACTTGTGACGCGTCGGCCGAACTGAACGCCTGCGCGGCGCGGCGTGTATCTGGATTTCGTCTATATTAAGGTGTCACCAACCCACCCCGGAAAGCGCGATGGAACAAAAGTGGCCCCAGCAAATCTGGATCGTGCGGCACGGCCAAAGCGCGGGCAATGTGGCGCGCGACGCGGCAGAAGCGGAAAAGCAATTGCTCATTTCTATCAGCACGCGCGATGTCGACACCCCGCTCTCGCCGCTCGGCGTGCGCCAGGCGCAAACGCTGGGCAACTGGTTCGCCCGCTTGCCGGCCGCGCAGCGGCCCACGGTGGTGCTGCATTCGCCCTATCTGCGCGCGCACGACACCGCCCACGCCATCATGGCTTGCCTGAACGCGGACAGCCTGACGGCCGTGCAAGCGGACGAGCGCCTGCGCGAAAAAGAATTTGGCATCCTCGACCGTCTTACGCCGCTCGGCATCGCCGAACGCTATCCCGACTTGCACGCCCAGCGCCAGCACGTGGGCAAGTTCTACTTCCGTCCGCCGGGCGGCGAGAGCTGGTGCGACGTCATCTTGCGCCTGCGTAGCGTGCTCGACACCGTCACCCGCGAGTACCGGGGCGAACGGGTGCTCATCGTTGGCCACCAGGTGATCGTCAACTGCCTGCGCTATCTGCTCGAAAGGCTGGACGAGGCCAGCATCCTGGCCATCGACCGCGCCGCCGACGTGCCCAATTGCGGCGTCACTTCCTATATGTTCGATCCCCGGCTCGGCAAGCACGGCAAGCTGGTGCGGGATTTGACCAATTTCGTCGCCCCGCTCGAACAAAGCGGCACCCCCGTCACCGCCCAACCGGACATGCCGGCCGGGCCCAAAGCCTGAGGCACGCGATGAACACCGAACCGGGCGCGCCGCCAGACTGCGGCGCCATCCACGCCACCGCCCTGCGCGCCTGGCCGCTGCCCATGCCGGGCACCGATGGCGACAAGGAAATGCGCGGCCACCTGCTGATCGTGGGCGGCTCGCGCGAAATGCCGGGCGCGCTGATTCTGGCCGCCACCGCCGCGCTGCGCGCCGGGGCCGGCAAACTCAGCCTGGCCACCGCGGCCAGCGTGGCGCCCCTGGTGGCGCTGGCCTTGCCCGAGGCGCGCGTGATCGGGCTGGAAGAGACGGCGCAAGGCGGCTTGCTGGCCGCTTCGGCGCCGGCGCTGCTGGCGCTGGCCGGCCAGGTGGACGCCGTGCTGATCGGGCCGGGCATGCAAGACGAGGCGGCCTGCCGCGCCCTGGTGCGCGCCTTGCTGGCGCGCTTTGGCGCCAGCCGCATCGTGCTCGACGCCGCCGCCATGAACGTCGCGTGCGTGTCCAGCGCGCCCGAGTTTTGTTTCAGCAGCCCGGTGCTGCTCACGCCGCACGCCGGCGAGATGGCCCATCTCTGCGGCCAGAGCAAGGAAGCGATCCAGGCCGACCCGCAAGCGGCGGCGCTGGCGGCGGCGCGGCGCTGGCAAGCGATCGTCGCGCTCAAGGGCGCCGCCACCGTGATCGCCATGCCTGACGGACGCTGCTGGCACCACCAGGGCGGTAACATCGGCTTGGCCATTTCCGGTTCGGGCGACACCTTGGCCGGCCTGATCACCGGCCTGGCGGCGCGCGGCGCCAGCCTGGAGCAAGCCTGCGCCTGGGGCGTGGCCCTGCACGCCATGGCGGGCGACCAGCTGGCCTTGCGTTTCGGTATCCTGGGCTATCTGGCGCGCGAAATCCCGGCCGAAATTCCGGCCCTGCTGCGCACCCTCGGGCCGGGCTGAACTGGCACACTTCTGCGCTGTATCAAACAAGGCCCCGCGCCGGCGCTTAAATCGCCCGGCGCCGGAAAATCGCTGAACCAGCGGCCAGATCCTCCGTCTAATTTTTGCCACCTCACGCAAGGCAAACGGAGGACTACATCATGGCTTTCGATTTATACGATTCCAAGGGTTGCGCCATCGACCAACAACGGTTCAGCTGGCGCGAACTGGTTCAGCAACCGATCAGCAAACTCGATGACGACGCTTTCACCCGCGTGCGCGTGATCGTCATGACGGGGCTTGAAAACGAACAGCTGCGCTTTCAGCACATGGCCGCGCGCATGAACGGCCCGCTGCGCCTGCCGCTGGCGCGCGTGCGCCGGGCCGAGCAGCACCAGGCCACCATGGTCCACTGGCTGCTGGGAGCCGACCACTCGCCATTGGAAACCACCATCGCCTACCAACAGGCGGCGCTGGAATTGACGGCCGCCGCCGCCCGGGGCGAGCCGGACCCGTACCTGGCCCAAGTCTACCGCTTCGGCATGCTGGAAGACTTCGATCACCTGTACCGCTTCTCGGCCCTGCTCGACCGGCTCGAAGGCAAGGACGCCAATAATATCTTGCAAAGCTATACAGACATCCTGCCTGGCCGCCACACCCTGATGCAGCACCGCGCGCCCCAGGACGATCTGCGCCAACCTTACGATCTACTCCAGGCCCTGCCGGTGAGCAAGCTGCACGCGCTCACCCTGAGCGCCTGCGCGCTGCAAAGCCATGACTATTACATGACCATCGGCCCGCAGTTTTCCGACCCGGTGGCGCGCCAGCTGTACGCCGAGGTCGCCTCCATCAAGGAGCAGCACGCCACCCAGTATGCCTCCATCCTGAACCCGGGCGAAACCTGGCTGGCGCAGTGGCTGCTGCACGAGGCCAACGAGGTCTACCACTACCATGGCTGCGTGGCGCGCGAAACCAATCACCACGTCAAGGCCATCTGGGAGCGATTCCTCGACTATGAACTGGGCCACTTCCACCTGGTCGGCGCCCTGTTGCAGCAGCATGAACAGCGCGACCCGCGCGAGATCGTGGCGGCGCTGCCGCCCGAGCCCATGGAAATCAAAAGCCACCGCGAATTCGTGCGCCAAGTCTTGCTACAGGAAGTCGATTTGCGCGCCTGCGGCACCCGCTTCGTCGACCGCACGGGGGAAAGCAGCGAATCGCGCGCCTACCGCGACGTCATCAACGCCGACGGCTCGCCCAGCGAATCGGTGGCCGCCGGCTATGCCTGGGTGCCGGGCACCGAACTCAATCGCACCGTGATCGCGGTCGACTAGCCGATCGGGACGCGGGAAGCCGCAGCGAACGAGGCGCTGGACCGTTCCAGTGCCGTTGCAGGCGGCGCTGCCAAGTCCGACCGACTGCCGGCCCACCGGCTTGGACCAGCGTTCACCCTTTTGGAAAGGAAACATGATGAGCTTAACCCAGCAACCCGGCTTGAACCGCACGGGCATCCACATGTCGCCCGTGGACAGCCGAGCCATGCAAGATTTCGAAGGCATACCGGAAGCGCGCTTCGACGACAGCGGCATCGCCGACCTGCGCAGCGAATACATTGTCCATGCCGACCTGCTCGGCTCCGTGCCCGTGCCGCTCACCGCGAGCGGCGCGGCGCAGGCCGGCGGGGCCATGCTCAAGGGCGGCGATCCAACAATACTGCTCGACAAGCTGGGCGAACGCTTGGCCTTCGAGCGTACCGGGGTGCGCCTGTACGACGCCTTGATCACCAAATGCGAGGCCATGCTCGACGGCACACTGAGCATGCAGGTCGAGGATTTGCGCGACATCCGTGAAGACGAGGCACGCCATTTCCTCACGGTGACCAGGGCGATCGAAGCGCTGGGGGGCGACCCGACCGCGCAAACGCCCAGCGCCGACATGGTCGGGGTCGAATCCCTGGGACTGGTGCAGGTGCTGGCCGACCCGCGCAGCACCATCGAGCAATCGCTGCACGCGCTGCTCACGGCCGAGTTGTCCGACCAAGCCGGCTGGGAATCGCTGATCGCGCTGGCCGAAGAGCATGACAAAAAGGACATGGTGATCGATTTCACCGTGGCCTTGGACGAAGAAAGGGGCCACCTGTTGATGGTGCAAAGCTGGTATGAAGAAGCCATCGGCATTCCATCGATGGGGGAGAATGAAGGTAACGATGAGCTTGACGAACTACCACCATGAAGTAGTCCATATTGAACTTTTTCTGATCAGGTAAGCACGATCACAACCCATAGAAAGGAAGACATCATGAAAACTCTTTCGCACACCACCAAGGGTTTGCTGGCGCTCGCAGTCGTGGGCGCCATGCTGGGCGGCTGCCGCAAATCGCCCGATGCCGGCAACACCGACACCGGTAGCGGCGCCACCCAAACTCCGGGCGCGGCGGGCACCGGGGCCGGCACCGGAACCGGTAGCGGCGCCGGCACCGGGAGCGGAACCGGCACGGGAACCGGCGCCACCGGTAGCGGCACCGGCGATAGCTCGGCCACACCGGGCGCCACCGGGGGGGCCGCCGGCACGCCAGGCGCCACCGGGGGCAGCGGCGGCACTGGCGGCACATCAGGTAGCTCAGGCACCTCGGGCACCTCCGGTGGCGGCAGTGGCATGGGGACCGGTACGGGCAGTGGCGACACCGGCACCAGCGGCAGCGCCGGGTCCAGTGGCAACATGGGTAGCGGCGGCAGCAGTGGCTCCAGCGGCACCACCAGCGGCAGCGGCAACATGGGTAGCGGCGGCAGCACCGGGTCCAGCGGCACCACCAGCGGCAGCGGCAGCACCGGATCCGGCGGTGCCACGGGCAGCAGCGGCACCTCTGGCACGGGCAGCGGCAGTGCAACCGGCGGCACTAGCGGTAGCGGCGGCACTAGCGGTAGCAGCGGCACTAGCGGTAGCAGCGGCAGCGGCAGCAGCGGCAGCAGCGGTAGCGGCGGCAGCAGTGGTGGCACAGGTAGCGGCGGCGGCACGGGCAGTAGCGGTGGCGGAACCAGCTCTGGCCGCTAACGGGATGCCCGATGTCGCGCGCGATGTCGGGTATGCAGCGTCAACAAGGGACCGGGCGTGGACGCCCGGTCCGGGTCAGTCAAGGCGCACTGGCGCGATCAATGCCCGTCCGCCACCGCACCGAGTACCGGCGCGGCTTTGCGGCCGCGCAGCAGAGCGATCAGTGCCACCACGGCGCGATAGGCAAAGCGAATCATCAGCAAGGTAAGCAACGCTTCCACCAGCGTAAGGAAAAAGGCCACGAACACGGGCCGCGCCAAGGCGCGCCGGTGGAACTTGGCCAGCGCCCGGTCACGCTTGATTTCGATACTGTCGTAAAAAGTGGGCACCACCAGCAAGGTCAAAATGGTGGAAGTGATGGTGCCGCCGATGATGGCGATCGCCAGCGGCCGGTAAAACTCGCCACCCTCGCCCAAGCCCAACGCCACCGGTATCATGCCGGCGATCAGGGCGAAGGTGGTCATCAAGATCGGGCGCAGTCGCATGCGCCCGGCATGCATGAGCGACTCCTCGCGGCTAAAGCCTTCTTGTTCCCGTTTCCTGGCCGCGTCGAGCAACAAGATGGCGTTCTTGGCCACCAAGCCCATCAGCATAATGATGCCGATAAAACTCATCAAGTTGAGTGTGTTGCGCGTCATCATCAGCGCCAGCACCACGCCGATCAAACTGAGCGGCAACGACAGCATCACCGCCACCGGGGCGGTAAACGAGCCGAACTGCATGACCAGGATCAGGTACATCAAACCGATGCCCATCACCAGCGCGATGAACATTTCGGTGAACAATTCCTGTTGATCCTGGCCCGCGCCGCCCAGCGCCAAGCCGTAGCCAGGCGGAAAAGCGATGGCGTTGGCCAAGGTCATGGCATCGCTGGTCACTTCGCCGTCCGAGCGGCCCTGGGTATTGGCCGACACGGTGATGGTGCGCTTGCCGTTCTTATGCTCGATCTCGGACGGTCCCTTGCCCATCGTGATGGCGGCGATCTGGTCCAGCGGCACCATCTGGTTGGTGCCCGTGACACCGATCGGCAAGCGCTCGATATTGCCGGCGTTGACGCGGTCGTCAGGGTGCAGACGCACCGCCACGTCGCGCGTCTCGCCGGTGGGATCGACCCAGTCGCCCACTTCCACGCCGGCGAACGCCACCCGCAACGCTTGCGCCGCGTCATTGACCGAAATACCCATGGAATTGGCCAGACCGCGGTTAAGTTCGATCTGCAACTCGTTTTTCGGATCTTGCTCGGACAAGCCCACGTCCACCGCGCCTGGCACTTGCTTGAGCTTTTCCATATAGGCGCTGGTAATTTCCATCAGCTTGCGCGAATCGGGCCCGGTGAATTCCACCTGCACCGGCTTGCTGGCACCATTGCTCAAATTGTCGAGCACCACGTATTCGGCGCCCACCAGGCTATTCATCTTGATACGCAGTTCGGCCGCGATCTGCTTGGCCGAACGGGTGCGCGTGGCGCGCTTGCCGATGTCGACATAAATCCGGCCCCCGCCCGATTCGATGCGGCTATTGGTTTCCTTCGTTTCGGGTATGGCGCGCGCCAGTTCGGCCGCTTTTTCCATTTTCAGGCGCGCATACTCGATACTGCTCGACGGCGGCGTGCGCACATCGATCAGCACATTGCCCTGGTCCGAGGCGGGCAAAAAGCTCGATCCGCCGAACGCCATGTGCAGCCCCAACGCGGCGACCAGGGTGCCGAAGGCGAACAGCGTCATCCACACGCGGTGGTGCAAGGCCCAGGCGATCAGATTGCCGTAGCGGTCGGCCTGATGGTCGAACCAATCGTTGAACCGGCCCAGCATGGCGCTCACACCCGTTTTCGGCGCCGTGTGATGGTCGGGCGGATCGCCCCAGAAAGCCGACAGCATGGGGTCCAGGGTGAAGGAAATGAACAGGCTCACCAGCACCGAGCACGTCACCGTCAAGGCGAACGGACGGAACCACTCGCCGGCCACGCCGGGCATGAAGGCCACCGGAATGAACACGGCCATGATGGAAAAGGTGGTGGCCGCCACCGCCAGGCCGATCTCGGCCGTGCCTTCGAGCGCGGCCGTGTGACGGTCGGCGCCCATCTGCATATGGCGCACAATGTTTTCCCGCACCACAATGGCATCGTCGATCAGCACCCCGATCGCCAGCGACAAGCCGAGCAAGGTCATGAAGTTAAGCGTGAAGCCGCACAGCCAGACGGCAATAAAAGCGGCGATCACCGAGGTCGGCAAACTGAGCGCGGTGATCAAGGTCGAGCGCCAGGAATTGAGGAAGGCGTACACCACGAAGATGGTCAACACGGCGCCCAACACCAGCGACTCGATCACGTTGTTCAAGCTGCGCTGGGCGTCGTCGCCGCCGTCGCGCGTGACTTCCAAAGTGGTGCCCTTGGGCAAAGTCTTGCGGATTTCCTCGCTCATCTCGCGCACCTTCTTGGCCACGCTCACCGTGCTGGCGTCACGCGAACGGGTCACCGAGATGCCCACATTCGGCTTGCCGCTGCGGATGCTCAAACTGTTGATATCGGCAAAGCCATCCTCGATGGTGGCCACCTGCGACAGCCGCACCACTTCCTCGCCACGGCGCTTGATCACCACTTGTTCGAACTCGGCCGGCGCCTCGATGCGCCCGACCAGGCGGATGCTTTTTTCATCGAGCGTGCCGCGCACCTTGCCCACCGGCGCGTTGGTATTTTGGTTACGCAGCGCTTGCACCACCTCGGCCACCGACACATTGTATTCACGCAACTTCTCGGCCCGCAGCAGCACGCTCAACTCGCGCTTGAGCGCGCCGCTCACATTGACCTGGGCCACCCCGTCGATGGCGCGGTAGCGGTCCGACAACTCGTCCTCGGCCAGGCGCGAAATCTCGGCATGGGTCTGGCTGGTGGACGACAGCGCCAGCTGCATCACGGGCTGGGTGGCCGGATCGAAGCGTTGCAAGATCGGTTCCCGCATTTCGGTCGGCAACTTGTAGCGCACCGCCGCGATCGCGTTGCGGATCTCGTCGGACGCTTCCACCAAATTCTTTTTAAAGCTGAACTCGATATAAATGCTGGCCGCGCCCTCGTTGGCGGTGCTGCTGACCTTGGTCACCCCGGTGATGCTTTGCAAGGATTTTTCCAGGCGGTTGATCACCTCGCGCTCGACCGTGTCGGGCGAGGCGCCCGGATACGGCACGCTGAGCACGATCAATGGAATCTCGACGTCCGGATTTTGATTGACGCGCAGCTTTTTCAGCGCCAGCAGGCCCAGGCACATCATGGCCAGAATCAGCACGATGGTGGCGATCGGCCGCTTGATACTGAAGTCGGATAAGAACATGGCTTCCCCTTAGTTCGCTTGCGTGGCGCCGGGCGCGGCCGACGCCGCCGCCGTGGCCGCGGCCGCGGCGCCATTGGCCCGGGCCGGCTTGGCCGGCGCCAAGGTCACGTTCTGGCCGTCCACAAAAGTCGGACTGGGGCTGCGCATCACCCGCTCGCCCAGCGCCAGCCCGGAGCGCACTTCCCACTGGCCACTGCGCGCGTCGCGCTGGCCCATCCCGAGCGCCACCTTGTGCAAAGTCTGGCCTTGCAAGCGCCAGGCAAACGCCTTGTCGCCCGATTGCACCAGGGCCGATTCGGGCAACATCAGCACCGTCACGCTAGCCGCCTCGACCCGCCCTTCGGCGTACAGGCCGGCCACCCGCGGCACATTCCGGTCGGCGAACTCGACCAGCACGGCCACCTGGCGCGTGACGGCGTCGGCGGCCGGGTCGACCCGCTTGATCTTGCCCGTGAATTCCTGGCCCGGATAGCCGTTGATGCGAAAGCGCACCACCTGCCCCAGCTTGACCACGCCGATCTTGTCGGCCGACACCAGCCCCTCGAAACGCATGCTGGTCGGATCGATCACCTTGATCAATTCCTTGCCCACTTGCGCGGTGTCGCCATTGGACACCTTGCGCTCGCTGACGATGCCGTCGAAAGGCGCGCGCACCGAGGTGCGCTGCAATTGCTGACGGGCCTGGGCCGCGCGCGTGCGGGCGGCGGCCAGATCGCTTTGCGCGTTATTGCGGCGAATTTCGGCGTCTTCCAGCGACTGCGCCGACGCCATGCCGGAGGTGCGCAAGGTTTGCATGCGCTGGAAATTGCGCTGCGACTGCTCCAGGGTCTG
This sequence comes from Pseudomonadota bacterium, assembly GCA_040385995.1. GTDB lineage: Bacteria > Pseudomonadota > Gammaproteobacteria > Burkholderiales > Burkholderiaceae_D > Janthinobacterium. Next base: position 40,460 of record JAZKGI010000060.1, on the reverse strand, counting down.
ACTGGCGGCGCGGCTGGCCTCTTCGGCCGAACCCAGGCTGTCACGGATGGCGGTCTCGTCCAGACGCACCAGCAAGTCGCCCTTTTTCACCACTTCGCCGTTTTCCTTGAGCACTTGGATCACCACCGCCGACACTTCGGCCCGCAGGTCGGCATTGCGTTCGGGCTGCACCGAGCCGGTGATGACGGGCCCGGAGGCCAGCGCATTGGACTCGATGGTGAGTAAATCCTCTGGAGAAATTAGCAACTGACGCGGGGTGGCGTTGGCGGACGCGCTGGCCGAGGCGCCGGCCTTGCCGTCCGCGCCGCTTTTGCCATCCTTGCAGCCGGCCAGCGCCAAGCCCATGGCCAATACCAACAATGTTTTGCGCAACATATCAATCTCCGGAGTAATGGACAGCAATGCTTGTGCGTAGGATGAAATCCGCAAACGGCAAAGTATCCCGACCCGGTATAAAAATGTCAATCCGCCGAGGGCTGAAGCGTCGATTTCCCTTCCTGAAACGCGTTTTTCAGCGGCTGAAACGTGATCCCATCATGCTTTACCTGGTTTACCAGCCTCACCGGCGCTAGCCCAGCACCGCGTGAATGCCGAACGCGATCGCGATGCCGGTGCACAAGCCACCACCGATTTCGACGATGGTATGCCCCATGCGCTCGCGCAGCGGCGCCCGGCCGCCGTTCGGCCCGGCCAGACGATTGATCGCCGCCGCTTGCTTACCCACGTGCTGGCGCAAGCTGTTGGCGTCGATAATGACGATGAAAGCGAGCGTCACGGCGACCCCGAAGGCCGGCTCGCTCATGCCTTCGCGCAATGCGATCAGGGTGGCCATGCTCGACACGACCGCGCTATGGTTGCTGGGAAAGCCGCCATTGCCAACCAAATTGAAGGCCCAGCGCCGCGCGCGCGCGCTATTAATCAAAAACTTGATCGGTCCCACCAGGGTCCAGGTGATCAGGGGCGTGACGAGATAGGCGATATCCAAGGCAATTCCTTTACGAATAAGTAAAATCGGGCAGCCGCATTATCGCAGATCGATCCCCTTAAGAAGGCCCGGCCGTGGCGGCCGCACCCCGCGGCCCGACCGGCGCGCGCGACCGCGCCATAAAAAGCGCTGCCTCCACGTAAGTAATATAAAATCATGCTGTCATATATAGCAATCATCATCGGTAGGCCGGCAACCCCGGCCGCCGGCTGGCGGGCCACCGCCGGCATCTTCAAAGGACTAGCATGCAGCATTTCAAAGTATCGTTCGCCGTCACCTTCGTCTTGATGGCCCTGGCCGGCTGGTGGGGCTACAGCCACGGCGGCGCCGGCGCCGCCTTGCAAGCGCTGTGGATCGCCGGCGTGCTGGGCGTCATGGAAGTGTCCTTATCGTTCGATAACGCCGTGGTCAACGCCTCGGTGTTGCGACATTGGAACGCGTTTTGGCAAAAACTGTTCCTCACGGTGGGTATCCTGGTGGCCGTGTTCGGCATGCGCTTACTGTTTCCGCTTGTCATCGTCTCGGCCGCCACCGGCCTGGGCCTGATCGATGTGTGGACCATGGCCACCACCACGCCGCTCGAGTACTCGCGCCACCTGACGGAAAACCACGCGCAAGTGGCCGCTTTCGGCGGCGCTTTCCTGCTGCTGGTTTTCCTTAACTTCCTGTTTGATGAAGAAAAAGAGCTGCATTGGCTCGGTTGGATCGAGGAAAAGCTGGGCCAGCATGGCACCGAGGGCTTGGCCGTGCTGCTGGCTCTGGCGGCCGTGTTCGCCTGCGTCACCATGGTGCCGCCGGCTAACCGTTACAGCGTGCTGGCCTCGGGCGTGATCGGCATCGGCGTGTACGTGGCGGTGGGCTGGATCAGCGGTTTGCTGGAAGAAGAGGAAAGCGACCCTGCCATCGGCAAAATGATCTCGCGCGGCAGCATCGGCGGCTTCCTGTATCTGGAAGTACTGGACGCCTCGTTCAGCTTTGACGGCGTGATCGGCGCCTTCGCCATTACCAACGACGTCGTCATCATCATGCTGGGCCTGGCCATCGGCGCCATGTTCGTGCGCTCGCTCACCGTGTTTTTGGTGCACAAGGGAACCTTGCAAGAATTCGTGTTCCTCGAACACGGCGCCCACTACGCCATCGGTATTTTGGCCCTGATCATGCTCGCCAGCGTCAGGTACCATATCCCGGAATGGTTCACCGGCCTGTCGGGCGTGGCCTTCATCTTGATCTCGCTCTGGTCCTCGATCAATTACAAGAAGAAGCACGCGCTGGTGGATTGAATCGGGCCGCTTCATCCCAAATTAAGGATAAGGGCCCATTATGGAGTTGCCGCCGGCGCCAGGCGCGCCGGCCAACAGGATCACTTATCGCACCACGTCACTCAATATAAAGGAATCGATCATGGCAATCAGTCTGCAAAAAGGCGGTAACGTCAATCTGAGCAAGGAAGCGCCCAATCTGAAAAAAGTCATCATCGGCCTGGGCTGGGACCCGCGCGCCACCGACGGCGCCACCTTCGACCTGGACGGCAGCGCCTTCCTGCTCAAGGCGGACGGCAAGGCCCGTTCCGACGCCGACTTCATCTTCTATAACAACTTGAAATCGAGCGACGGTTCGGTCACGCATACGGGTGATAACAAGACCGGCGCCGGCGAGGGCGACGACGAACGCCTGGTGGTGGAACTGGACCGGGTGCCGGCCGATATCGACCGCATCACCGTGGGCGTGACCATCCACGAAGCCGACCAGCGCAGCCAGAATTTCGGCATGGTCTCGAAAGCCTATATCCGCTGCCTGAACGCGGACGGCGAAAAAGAAATCGCGCGCTACGATTTGTCCGAAGACGGTTCCACCGAAACGGCCATGATCTTCGGTGAAATCTACCGCAACGGCGGCGAGTGGAAATTCAAGGCCATCGGCCAAGGTTTCAAGGGCGGACTCGGTCCCCTGGCGCGTTCGTTCGGCATCAACGCCTAAGCGCTGGCACCAGCGTCAGCCCCGCTGTGGGGCGCACCGCTACGCTGACACGGCCGCCTGGAACGATATCAGGCGGCTTTTTTTCGGGAGTCGCACCATGCCAGTTTTTACCTCCACGGGGGACGTCGATCCGTTCCTGCACGTGTCCCTGAAACAGGGCGAAAAAATCTATTGCGAGTCCGATGCGATGGTCATGATGGAGGCCGCGCTCGACCTGCGCGGGCGCATGACGGGCGGCTTGGGCAGCGCCCTCATGCGCCGCCTGGCCAATGGCGAATCGTTTTTTCAGCAGCATATCGAAGCCGTGCGCGGCGCCGGCGATTGCCTGCTCTCGCCCATGCTGCCGGGCGCGATCGAAGTGGTCGACGTGGGCGCGCGCCAATATCTGCTCAACGACGGCGCCTTCGTCGCGGCCACCTCGGGCACCGAAATGAAGGTGCGCACCCAAAGCATCGGCAACGCCCTGTTCGCCCAGTCGGGCGGCTTGTTCGTGATGGCCACTTCCGGCAGCGGCCAGGTGGTGGTGTCGGGCTTTGGCTCCATGTTCGAACTCGACGTCGAACCGGGCAAGGACGTGGTGATCGACAACGCGCACGTGGTGTGCTGGGACGCCAATCTGCGCTATGAGATCTCGGTCACCACCGGTGCCGGTGCCGGCGCCGGCGCCGGCGGTATCGGCGGCTTTCTCGGCAATATCGTCAACAGCGTCACCAGCGGCGAAGGCATCGTGCTCAAGTTTTCCGGCGCCGGCAAAGTCTACGTCTGCTCGCGCAACCGGGCCGCGTTTTTGAAATGGACCGCGACCGGCAAACCCGGCTAAGTCGTCTCCAGCTTGCCAGCGATGGCTACACCCGCACTATACTCACAAGGTTCGCATGCAACGCGTCTGGTTCAATAAAACATTTTCCTCGGTGGGCACCGCGCTCAGGCTCATTCGCGAAGCCGACAGCGCGCGCCGCTACCATCTTATTTGCACCAACACCAACCCGCATGCCGCGGCTTATCTGGAAGCGCACCAGTTCGCGCCAGAGCCGGCCGGCCTGACCGGCACGGCCTATCTGGACTGGTGCCTGGCGTTTTGCCGCGAACACCAGGTGACCATTTTCTGGCCCGGCAAAGAGGCCGGCTTGATCGGCGACGCCAGCGCCCGCTTCGCCGCCGCCGGCACCCGCGTGCTCAGCGTGGCCAGCGCCGAAGTGCTGGCGCTTATGCACGACAAGGCGCGTTTTTGCGCCGGCCTCGATCTGCCGCAGGCGCCGCCGGCCCAGTTTCGCGCCGTGTGCACCATCGAGCAGTACGACCTGGCATACGCGGAGTTGCGCCCGCTGCACCGCAAACTGTGCATCAAGCCCTCCGAGTCGGTGTACGGCCTCGGTTTCGCGGTGCTCGACGAAGAGCGCAGCGGCGCCGAGCTGCTGCTGGCCGGCGCCGCCTACCAGATCAACGCGGCCGAATTGCGGGCCGGCCTGGCCAAAATGGGCAGCTTCAAGCCGCTGCTGCTGATGGAGTTCCTCGACGGCCACGAGTACAGCGCCGACTGCGTGGCCGATCACGGCCGCCTGATCTGCGCGGTGCCGCGCAAAAAACCGCATGTCGGCGGCCAGGGCCAGATCATCGATCCGCGCCCCGACATCGTGCAAGCGTGCGCCAAGCTGAGCGCCGATTACGGCTTGAACGGCATCTTCAACATTCAATTTCGCGAAGGGCGCGCCGGCCTGGCGCTATTGGAAATCAATCCGCGCATGTCCGGCGGCATCGGCATGGCGTGCGCGGCCGGCCCCAACCTGCCTTACCTGGCCCTGGCCGGCTTCGACCGCGGTTACGCCGGGCTGCCCGTGCCGCCGGTGCAGGCCGGGCTGCGGGTGGGCGAAAAGGCGCTCGCGGTGGCGCTGCCATGAGCGGCGCCGCGCACATCGCGCGCACCATGCCGACCGGGCAGCTGACGCTGGAAGTGGCGCACGCCGGCCTGCCGGTCGAGCAGTTGATCGGCTTCGCGGCGCGCGCCAACGCCAAGCGCGGTTTCCTGTTCCTGTCCAAGGTACTGGGCAAACACTGGCCGGCCACCCCGCGCGCCATGCAGGCGGTGCACGACCAACTGGCGGCCCAGATCCCGTTCGATCTGCCGCGGCCAGTGGTGTTCATCGCCATGGCGGAGACGGCGGTGGGCCTGGGCCAGGGCGTGTTCGAAGCCTGGCTGCGCCGCCATCCGCAGGGCGAAGCCCTGTTTTTGCACAGCTCACGCTACCGGGTCGGCACGCTGCCCTACTTCGAGTTCGAAGAAGCGCACAGCCACGCGCCGCGCCAATTTCTGCATCTGTCGCCCGACACCGAAGCCCTGTTGGCCCGGGCCGGCAGCCTGGTGCTGGTGGACGACGAAGCCAGCACCGGCAACACCTTCGTCAATCTGGCCCACGCCTGCCGCCAGCGCTTTCCCTCCATCGCGCGCCTGCACCTGGCCCTGATCGCCAATTTCATGGGTCCGGCCAGCGATGCGGCGCTGGCGGCCCGTTTCGGCATGCCGGTCAGCGTGGGCGCGGCCCTGTCGGGCCGCTACCATTTCGTGCCCGACCCGGCCTGTCACGCCGGCGCCGCCGCGCAGGCGCCGGCCCAGCTGTTCCAGGCCGACGCCGAGCGGGGCGCCAGCGCCGCGTTCGGCCGCATCGGCCTGCAACACGCCTTGGCCGCGCCGCGCGCGCTGGCCGCGCGCCTGGCGCCCCACATCGGCGCGGCGCAAGCGGTGCTGGTGCTGGGCACCGGCGAATTCATGCACCCACCCTTTTTGCTGGCGCGCGAACTGGCGGCGCTGGGCAAGCAGGTGGTGGTGCAGTCGACCACCCGCTCGCCCATCCTGCCCTGGGGCGACGTGGGCCACATCGTGCGCTGCCCGGACAATTACGGCGAAGGCATCGCCAATTATCTGTACAACGTGGCGCCAGGACAATACGAGCACGTGTTCATCTGCCACGAAACGCCGCCCAACGGCGCCCTCACCCACCTTGCCGGCCAACTCAACGGTCGCCTGTTCCACTTCCAGTCAGAGACCCAAATTGAAGAAATTCCTGTTCGTTGACCTCGACGACACCCTGTTCCAGACCCCGAAAAAAGTCCCGTTGGCGCTGGAGTCGGAACTCGAGCCGGCCGCCTACCTGAAAGACGGCGCGGCGTGCTCGTACACCACCGCGCGCCAGCGCAGCTTCGTCGATTTCGCCGCCCGCGAAATGACCATGATACCGGCCACCGCCCGCAATGCCGACGCCTTTTCCCGCGTCCGTCTGGCGCAGCCGTTTTCCAGCTACGCGGTGCTCGACTACGGCGGCATCGTGCTGCAACCGGGCGGCGCGCTCGACGCGGGCTGGCTGGCGCTGATGCAGTCCGAAATGCACCTGGCCCTGCCCGGCCTGTGCGAAGCGATGAAACTGATCGACGCTTACCAAAACACGGCCGGCCTGCCGGCGCGCGCGCGCCTGATCGAAGACTTCGCCACGCCGTTCTACGTGGTGGTCAAGGATCACGAGGCGCGCGCCGAGCGCCTGGCCGACATCGAGCGCGACGTGCTGCGGCCCTGGCTGGGGAGCGACGGCGCCGACTACTTCATCCACCGCAACGGCAACAACCTGGCGCTGCTGCCCAAGGCGCTCAACAAGGCGCGCGCGGTCTCGTATCTGCGCGCCGAGCTGGAGGCCGAACACGGTCCCATTCTGTGCTTCGGCATGGGCGACAGCGCCTCGGACGCGCGTTTCATGTCGGCCTGCGATTATGCCATCGTGCCCGGCGGCAGCCAGCTGGCCGGCATGACGCTGGCGGCGCTATGAGCTTTAGCGGCAGCTACCGCAGCGAAGACGTGCGCTTTTTGCTCACCCCGATCGCGCTCGAACCGATAGGCGACCTGGAAGAAAAGGAGCGTCTGATCCAGTCCGGCCGGCGCCACTACAGCGAAATGCTGTCGCCGGAAGCGCTGCCGTCGGCCTCTTACCTGAACCTGTATGAGCGCGCCTTCGCCGCCAACCGGGGCAAGATGGCGGCCGACTGCCTGCGCCTGGCCGCGCTGATCGCGCGCCGCCGCGCCGGCCCCATCACCCTGGTGTCGCTGGCGCGCGCCGGCACCCCGGTCGGCGTGATCCTGGGCCACCTGCTGCGGCAGGCGTTCGGCCGCCCGTGCGCCCACTATTCGGTCTCCATCATCCGCGACCGCGGCATCGACGCGGTGGCGCTGGCCCACATCCTCGAGCAGGGTCACCGGCCCGAATCGATCGTCTTCATCGACGGCTGGACCGGCAAGGGCGTGATCTCGCGCGAACTGGCGCGCGCCGTGAGCGGCTACAACGCGCGCCACGGCTGCGCCATCGACCCCGGCCTGTATGTGCTGTCTGACCTGGCCGGCAGCGCCGCCTGCGCCGCTTCCAGCGACGATTACCTGATCCCGTCGAGCATATTGAACGCCACCGTCTCGGGCCTGGTCAGCCGTTCGGTGCTCAACGACGCGATCGGCCCGCACCAATTCCACGGCTGCGTCTACTACGCCCAGTTCGCCGCGCACGACCGCTCGCGCCAGTTCGCCGACGCGCTGCTGGCCGACGCGCTGGCCCTGGTCGCGCGCGACGGCGTGCCGGCGCCGGGGGCGGACCCGGTGGCGGTGGACGCGCCGGCCATGGCCGCGCGCTCGGGGGCCTACATGGCCCGGGCCAGCCGGCAGTACGGCATCGCCGACGTCAATTTGATCAAACCCGGCATCGGCGAGGCCACCCGGGTGCTGCTGCGGCGGGTGCCGCAACGGCTGATCGTGCGCGACGAAGAGGCGCCGGACGTGGCCCACCTGCTGCTGCTGGCCAGTGAAAAAGCGGTCCCCGTCACAATCGAACCGGCCCTGCCCTACCAGGCGGTGGCCCTGATCAGGAGCGCAGTCGATGGATAATCCGAGCTACCAACACCGCCCGCACAAGCGGGCATTGGGCGCCTCGCTGTACGTGCCCACCACCCACAAGCATTTGCTGGCGATTGCCAATGGCGACAAGATGCGCCATCTGCGTTCGGTCATCTTTTGCACCGAAGACGCGATCGCCGAACGCGATCTCAGTTATGCCCTGTTCAATTTGTCGCTCGCGCTCGACAACATGGCCGAGCAATCGGACACGCTGCGTTTCGTCCGGGTGCGCAACACGGAAGTGATGGAACGGGTGCTGGCCATGGCCGGCGCGCGCAAGCTGACCGGCTTCGTGCTGCCGAAAACCACGCGCCACAACTTCGACGCATACTTTTCCCAGGTGCGCCACAGTCATCACCTGCTGATGCCGACCCTGGAAACGGTGGAGGTGTTCGACGACGAGGAAATGAAGCTGTTTTGCCGCTGCCTGAACACGCCCCAGGTGCGCGGGCGCATCCTGGCGTTGCGCATCGGCGGCAATGACCTGCTGGCCCTGCTCGGCCTGCGCCGCCCGGCCAGCGGCACCATCTATCAGACGCCGCTGGGCCAAGTGATCGCGCGCCTGGTCACCACTTTCCGTCCGCACGGCTTCGCGCTCACCGCGCCCGTGTTCGAGCATCTCTCGCAAAGCGCCTGGCTGGACGCCGAGGTGCGGCAGGATCTGGCGCACGGCATGATCGGCAAGACCGCGATTCATCCGGACCAGGTGCCACAGATAGAACGCCACTACCGGGTGGCCCAGTCCGACATCGAACTGGCGCTGCGCATCATCGACCCCGCCAGCCCGGCCGTGTTCCGCATGCAGGAATCGATGTGCGAGGTGGCCACCCACAGCAGCTGGGCCGTACAAATCATCGAACAGGCGCGCCTGTTCGGCATTGGCCACGGTGATACCATGGAGAGCGAACCAATCGAACAAGCGAGCGACCAAGGGAGCACACAATCATGAACACATTTCTTCGCGGCCAAAAGGGCAAGCTGGACGATCTGGGCTTGCATGGCCCGTTCGCCGCGCGCCTGCAATGCGCGGCCGGCGCCATGGAGGTCGATGTCAGCTGCTTCGGCCTGGACGCGGCGGGCCGGCTGTCGGACGACCGTTACATGGTATTTTTCAATCAAAAAAGCACGCCGGAACAGGCAGTGACGCTGACCCTCAGCGCCGACGGCGCCTTGTTCCAGATCGACCTGGCGCGCCTGCCGGCCACCATCGACAAACTGGTGTTGACCGCCGCCACCGAACAGGGCGGCATGCGCCAGTTGGGGCCCTCGGCGCTCACGCTGGGCCAGGGCGAGGTCAGCTTCGCTTTTTCCGGGGCCGACTTCGATCAGGAAAAAGCCGTGATCGTCGCCGAGCTATACCGGCGCGACGGCGCCTGGCGCTTCGGCGCCGTGGGCCAGGGGTTCGCCGGCGGCCTGTCCGCCTTGCTGCGCCACTTCGGCGGCAGCGAAACGGGCGGCGCGCCGGATAGCGCGGCCAGCGGCCAAGCCGGCACCCCGGCCGCGCCGGCCGCCGCCGAGGCGCCGGCCAAGGTGTCGCTGTCGAAGATCCGCCTGGAAAAGCGGGGCGACAAAATTTCGCTCGACAAGGCCGCCGGCGCGGACTACGGCCGCATTCGCGTCAACCTGAACTGGAATCAGGGCGTGCCGGCCGAGGCCAAAGCGGGCGCCGGCTTTTTCGGCAAACTGCTGGGTAAGGCGGGCCGCCGCGCCGGCGGCATCGACCTCGACATCGGTTGCCTGTTCGAGTTGCGCGGCGGCGCCAAGAGCGCGGTCCAAGCCCTGGGCAATACCTGGGGCGCCTACGATCAGCCGCCCTACATCCATCTGGAAGGCGACGACCGCACCGGCAGCATCAGCGCGGGCGAAAACCTGTACCTCAACGGCGCCCATTTCGACCAGATCAAGCGCGTGCTGGTGTATGCCTTCATTTATGAAGGCGTGGCCAACTGGGGCGCCACCGACGGCGTGGTGCAGATCGAGATTCCCGGCCAGCCGACCGTGGAAGTGCGGCTCGACAACGGCGGCAGCGAATCGATGTGCGCCATCGCCATGCTCAGCAACGAAAACGGCAACCTGCAAGTGACCAAACTGGTGGAATACTTCGGCGGACAAGGCAGGATCACCGCCCACCAGCAGATGGACGAGCGCTATGGATTCGGCCTGAACTGGTCGGCCGGACGCAAAGATTAACCACCGACCCCGAGCACCCCCATGAATCCTTCGACCCGCTTTCCCCGCCCGCCCCTGTTGCTGGCGGGCGCACTGATCGGCATCGCCCTGCTGTTCGCCGCCTATACCTGGATCGCGTTGAGCCTGTCGTACTCGGACGGCGAGCGCGCCGGCTACCTGCAAAAATTCTCCCGTCGGGGCTGGGTATGCAAAACCTGGGAAGGGGAATTGCTGCTGACCTCGATGCCCGGCGCGATCCCTGAAAAATTCCAGTTCAGCGTACGCGATGGCGAGGTGGCGCGCCAATTGTCGGCCGCCACCGGCAAGCGCATCGTGCTCACCTACGCCCAGCACAAGGGGGTGCCGACCGCGTGCTTTGGCGAGACGGAATATTATGCCGAAAAGGTGCAAGTGGTCCCGTGACGCACCCTGGCGCCGGGCCGTATTGCGCGCCATCAAAAAAATGACAACTTAGACCAATCAGCAACGTGTGTTTGCAATCGTGCAATGTGATCGGAGCACAGGCGCTATACTTGAGCTCCTCCCCACCGCCATCGACCTCACCATGCGCACACTGTGGCTTACCGCAACCGTCCTGTTTTGCACCGCCGCGCAAGCCCAGGACCTGTCCCTGCTGGCCGGCGGCTTGAAGGTGAACGGTCTGGACGAGCGCACCTTCGCCGGCGCCCTCCATTTCGCCCACCCGGTCGGCGATCACGCCGCGCTCGGCCTGACTTATTTGAACGAAGGTCACCCGGACAACCACCACCGCGACGGCGTGGCCGGCCAGGTATGGCTGCGCAGCGAGCGCCCGCAGCGGGGCTGGCAAGTCGGCGTGGGGCTGGGTCCCTATTATTATTTCGATACCGCCACCATCGACGGCGGCTACCGCAACGATCACGGCTGGGCCCCCATGTACAGCGTGTCGGCGAACTGGAACTTCGGCAACCGCTGGTTCGCCCAGGTCCAGGCCAACCGCATCGTTCCGCGCGGAAAAGGCGGCAGCACCTCGATCCTGGTGGGGGCCGGCTTCCACTTCGACGGCGTACCAGGCAGCAAACTGCATTTGAACGGCCCTTCCAGCGACGACACCATAACGGTCTCGCTGGGGCAAACCATCATCAACAGCCTCGATTCGGAGCGCGCACGCGCCTACTCGCTGGAATACCGGCGCGCCATCAGCCCTTATGTGGATTGGAGCGTGAGCTGGATCAATGAAGGCAATGAAGCGGCCACCCGCCGCAACGGCCTGACCAGCCAGCTGTGGCTGATCCGCTCCTTGAGCGACAACATCGAGCTGGGCATGGGCGCCGGGCCCTATGTGGCGTCCGAATTGCACGACACGGGCGGGCCGCAATCGAATTTGTCCGGCCTGCTATCGATTGTGGGACGCTACCATCTGGACCGGCGCTGGGTAGCCCAGCTGTCGTGGAACCGGGTAGTCACCGATTACCACCGCGACGCCGACCTGTTTTTTCTCGGCATCGGCAGCACCTTTTAGCGGCGCCGCCGCCACCGCCGCGCTGGCACCGCGATGACACGCATTTAACGCGCGCGCCAAACGGCGCCGGCCGGCTCGCCGGGCTGGGGCTGGGGCTGGGTCAGGCGCTGTATCATTTCGCGCGCGATCAGCTCCGACTGGGCTTGCTCCACATGGGCGCGCGCGGCCGCCACCTGGGCCGAGAAGCCGTCCGCCACGGGCGCCGGCCGCGCCGTCGCCTCCGCCCCCAGCTGCTCCTTCATCTCGGACAGGGCCAGCTCCTGCTCGCGCAGGCGGCGGCTGTCCAGATCGAGAAAACGCTGCTTGGTGGCGGCCATCTCGGCCACCGTGTCGGCCGCCTTGCGCTGCAACGCGGCCTGGGCTTGCACAGTGTCGAGCAAGGCGCGCTGGGCGGCGCATTTTTCCTGCACCGCCAGGCAGGCCGCCTGTTCGGCCGCCTCGCGCTGCTGCGCCGCGCCGGACAGCGCCTGCTCATGCACGGCGCGCTCGAGCGCCTGGCGGGTGGCCGCCTTCTCGGCTTCGAGCCGGCTCGCGATCGCTTGCAGGGCGCGCTCCTCGGCGGCCGCGGTATGGCGCTGCTGCACCGATTTTTCTTCGATCAGCGCCAGCGCCTCCCGTTCGCTGGCGCGCATTGCCTGCTCGGCCGCCAGCAGGGCCGCCGAGGCCGAAGCCTGTTGCGCCGCGATCTGGGCCCGCTCGCTGTGCACTTGGCCCAGTTCCACAGCCAGCCTGGCCTCGGCTTCGGCCGCTTGCGCGGCTTCCGCTTTAAGTTCGCCTTCCAGCACCAGCTGCCTGGCGATGATGGCCAGCGCGGCCGCCTCCCGTTCGCTGGCCGCGCATAAGGCCTGCTCGGCCTCGTGCTGCTGGCGCAGCAAACGGGCTTGCGCCTGCTCGGCCTCGATGCGCGCTTTGGCCGCCGCGCCGGCCACGTTTTCCGCTTCCAGCCGCTCCTTCAACGCGGCCAGCGCCTGCTGCTCGGCGTCGGCCCGTGCCCGCTCGGCCTCCAGCAGGCGCACCGCCTGCTCCGCCCTGCGACTGGCCAATTGGCTGGCCTCGCGTTGGGCCTCGGCTTGCTCGGCCAGAGCCGCCACCTCGACCTGCTCGGCATCGTTCTGCTGCGCGGCCATGGCCGCCATGCCGCGCGCGGCGATGTCGCGCTCTTCGGCCAGGCGCGCGGCGCGTTGGTGTTCCTGCTGTTCCTGCGCGACGGCCTGGGCCGCGTCCTGGTCGGTCTGCTGGCGTAGCCGCGCTTGCGCCAGCAGGCCCGCTTCGGCTTCGATCCGGGCATGGGCGTCGATCTCGGCTTCCTGTTCGGCCGCCACGCGGGCCAGCGCCACGGCCCGTAGCTGACGGTCCACTTCAATGCGCGCCTCGGTCGCGGCCAGAATGCTGGCGTCGGCGTCGCGCCGGGCCTGGGCGCTGGCGACGGCCACCATTTCGATGCGCTCGCGGTGCAGCGCGGCGTCGCGCAACTCCTTTTCCGTTTGCAGGCGCAGGTGCAGGGCCTGGGCCGCGTGCCGCTCGGACTCGGCCTGGGCCAGCGCGATCGCCTCGCGCTCCTGCTCCAGGTGGGCCAGGGCGCGCGCCTCTTCCAGCGCGCGCACCTCGGCGGCGGCGCGGTTGAAGGCCGATTCGAGCGCGATCTGGTCGGCCCGTTCGCGCTGCACGGTCAACTCCAGCGCTTCGTTTTCCGCGTCGGCCAGCATTTGCGCGGTTTGGCGCGCGCCGTGGGCGTGCCGTTCGCGCTCGCGCGCCAGCACCGCCAGGCGCGCGTCGGCCGAGGCGATGCCCACCATCTGCTCCTTGGCGGCATGCACCGCGGCGACCCGCTCGAGCGCTTGCAGGCGCGCCTGTTCGGTGTGCATCGCCAGATCCTCGGCGGCGCGCGTGGCTTGCTCGGCCAGCTCCGATTCGGCCGCGATATGCTCGCTGGCCAGCCGGCGCGCCTGTTCCTCGGCTTTGGCGCGCGACTGGGCCGCCACGCGGATCTGGGTATCGGTTTCGAGCCGGGCCCGCAGTTCGGCCGTCTCTTGCTTGACGGCGTCCAAACGGGCGATGCTGGCCAGGGCGGCGGCGCGCATGGTTTCCAGCCGGTCGCGGTTGGCGGCGATGGCTTCCTCGGCGGCTTGGGCGTTTTGCTGGGCGGCGGCGGCGGCGGCGGTATCGATGGCGGCGCGGTCTTCGGCCAGCGCGCGGGCGCGCGCCTCGGCCATGGCGCGGCTCTCGGCGGCGCAACTGGCTTTGGCCTCGGCCTCGACCCGGGCAATGGCCTCGTGAATCGCCTTCATTTCTAATTGGGCGCGGCCGGCGTCGGCCCGGCCAGGATGGGCGCGGCCGGCGTCGGCCCGGCCAGGATCGGCGCGGCCGGCGTCCATGCCCGGCGTATCGGCACCCGGCGGCCCGTTCGGCGCTGCGCCGGCGTCGGTATCGCGCATCGCGCTAAAAAAGCTGTCTGGGCGCACATCTTGCTGTTCTTGCATGGGGTTCTCGCTGGTCGGGTCGGTTCCATGGCGCAGGAACTGGGCCCATTATCGAGCGGGCATGCGACCAGCAGCGCGCCAAGCAGAAGGGCAAATGCCGCCCTGCTCCGCCTTATGGCTTGCCGATGGCCTGTTAAATCATCACAATTGCCACAGCGGCGCCTCATCCATCAGGGCCACTTGCTCGCGCAATTCCAAAATGCGGTCTTGCCAATAACGTTGGGTATGAAACCAGGGGAAAGCCACCGGGAAAGCGGGATCGTCCCAGCGCCGCGCCAGCCAAGCCGAATAGTGAATCAGGCGCAGCGTGCGCAACGCTTCCACCAGGTACAGCTGGCGCGGATCGAAATCGCAAAAATCCTCGTAACCGGCCAGGATGTCGCCCATCTGGCGCACCATGTCGGCCCGTTCGCCGGACAACATCATCCACAGATCCTGAATGGCCGGCCCCATGCGGCTGTCGTCGAAATCGACAAAATGCGGGCCGGCATCGGTCCACAACACATTGCCGGCGTGGCAGTCGCCATGCAAACGCAGCACCGGCACCTGGCCGGCCCGCTCGTAGCAACGGCGCACCCCGTCGAGCGCCTGATCGAGCACGCTGGTGTAGGCGGCCAGCAATTCGGTCGGAATAAAATGGTTGGCCAGCAAGTAGTCGCGCGGCTCGGTGCCAAAGGTCGTCGGTGTGAGCGCCGGCCTTTCGCCAAATCGGTTCAGCGCGCCCACCGCGTGGATGCGGCCGATGAAGCGCCCTATCCATTCCAGGGTGGCGCGGTCTTCCAGCTCCGGCGCGCGTCCACCGTGCTTGGTAAACACGGCGAAGCGGAATCCCTGGAAAGTGTGCAAGGTGGCGCCGGCCAGCGCCAAGGCCGGCACCACCGGGATTTCGCGCTCTACCAGCTCCGCCACAAAGGCGTGCTCCTCGACAATGGCGGCGTCGCTCCAGCGCGCCGGGCGGTAAAACTTGGCCACCAGCGGTGGGCCATCTTCGATACCGACCTGGTAGACCCGGTTTTCGTAGCTGTTGAGTGCAAGCAAGCGGCCATCGCCACGCAAGCCGACGCTGTCGAGCGCGTCGAGCACGCAATCCGGGCTTAACGCGGAAAAGGGATGGGCGGGTGTGGCCGGCTCGGCGAACGGATTATCGTGGGTCATGGCCCTATTGTACGACGCTATTCGACCGGCCAATCGGACCGGGCCGGCAAACAACTGTCCGCCCGCGCGCCACCCGGCGTATACTGGCGCCTTCCGTTACCTATATTGAGCAAGCCATGCAACTCGACCAGCCCCTGAGCGAAAAAGAATTCGACGAATTAGACCAGTTTCTGTTGTCGGACCGTTGTCCCGACGACGCCATGACCATGGACATGCTGCACGGCTACCTGACCGCGGTGGCGATCGGGCCGGACACCATCATGCCGGCCGAATGGCTGGAACGGATCTGGGGCGAAGACGCCGAGCAAGGTCCCAGCTTTAAGAACGCCAAGGAAGCCGAACGCATCACCGGTCTGATCATGCGTTTCATGAACGAGGTGCTGGTCACCTTCGAGGTGGCGCCCAAGGAATTCGAGCCTTTGTTCGTCGAGCACGAGCATGAAGGCCAGACCTTGATCGACGCCGAGGCGTGGTGCTGGGGTTTCTGGGAAGGCATGGAATTGCACCCCGATTCCTGGGCCGCGATCTGGGACTCGGAAGTGGCGCCGCTAATGCAACCGATCTATTTGCTGGGCGCCGACGAGATCGAGGAAAACGAGTTGCAACTGGTGGAAGACCCTGTCAAGGCGCACAAGCTGGCCATCGAACTGGAAGCGAACCTGCCCGATATCTACCGGTTCTGGTTGCCGCGCCGCAAAGCGCCGGTGCAAACATTAAAACGCGACGAGCCCAAGGTGGGCCGCAACGACGAGTGCCCTTGCGGCAGTGGTAAGAAATTCAAGAAGTGCCACGGCGACGAACCGGCGCCGCAATAAAGACCCAATGGGCCGTTCGCTCGAACGGTCCGTTTCACCCGCCGCCCCCCTCCTCGCCATTGCTCGACCACACCATCGCCTCCGTCCAGCCCAGCGCGGCGAAATCGGGCGCGTCAGGTTTCTTTGATCGATGGGAAAAAGCTGACGCGCGCCGCGTCGAACGCGCCCTGACTCAGCTGGGGGCAAGCCTTGTACAGCCGGTGGTCGGCCCAGGCGTTTGTTGAACGCCTCGCTCAACAAGTGATGCGAAAAAGCGTTCACGCGGCCTGCCCTCACAGCTTGATGAAGTGCTCGCGATAATACTTCAATTCCTCGATCGACTCGATGATGTCGGCCATGGCTGTGTGCATTTGATGCTTCTTGAAACCGGACACGATTTCCGGCTTCCAGCGTTTGCACAGCTCTTTCAATGTGGACACGTCGATGTTGCGGTAGTGAAAGAACGTTTCCAGCTTCGGCATGCCGCGCACCATGAAACGGCGGTCTTGGCCGATGGTGTTGCCGCACATCGGCGACTTGCCAGCCGGCACGTACTTTTTCAAAAACGCGATCAATTCCGTCTCCGCTTGCTGCTCGGTCACGGTCGAGGCCTTCACCCGTTCGATCAGCCCGGAGCGGCCATGGGTGCCCTTGTTCCAGGAATCCATCTTATCGAGCGTCTCGTCGGACTGGTGGATGGCGAACACGGGGCCCTCGGCCAGGATGTTCAAATGCATGTCGGTCACCACCACCGCCACCTCAATGATGCGGTCCGTGTCCGGCTCCAGGCCCGTCATTTCCATGTCGACCCAGATCAAATTCATTTCATTGGGCCGGATCGGGGTGGCGGGTGCTGCTACATCGGTCGCTTGTGACATAATTCTCTCTTAGCCTAATCAATCCGCCATTTTCTCACAGGCATAGAATGTATTCACTCGCGTTTTCCATTTTGTTTGTGTCTTTCCTGGTGCTCACCCTGCTGGTGCGGTTCTGGCTGGCGACCCGTCACATCCGTCATGTGCTGGCCAAGCGCGCCGCCGTGCCGGCCGAGTTCGCAGAAAAGATCCCCCTGGCCGCGCATCAAAAAGCGGCCGACTACACCGTGGCCAAGACCAAATTCGGCTTGCTGGCCATGCTCGTCAATAGCGCCGTGTTGATCGGTTTTACCTTGCTGGGCGGCTTGCAGTGGCTGTCGGTGGCGGTGTACAAACTGGCCGGCCCCGGCATGCTGTATCAAATCGGCCTGATGGTGGCCTTCGCCGTGGTCTCCGGCCTGGTCGATTTTCCCTTCGACTATTATAAGCAGTTTGTCATGGAGCAACGTTTCGGCTTTAACAAGATGAGCAAACGCCTGTTTTTCTTCGACCTGTTCAAGGGCGCGGCCATCGGCGCGGCGATCGGCCTGCCCCTGGTGTGGGTGGTGCTGAGCTTGATGGACAAGACCGGCGGCCTATGGTGGTTGTACGCCTGGCTGGTGTGGAGTGGCTTTCAATTGTTGATGATGGTGCTGTTTCCCACCGTGATCGCGCCCCTGTTCAATACCTTCACGCCCCTGGCCGACGCGGCCTTGAAGGCCCGCATCGAAGGCTTGATGACACGGGTCGGTTTCGCCTCCAAGGGTTTGTTCGTGATGGACGGCTCCAAACGCAGCGCCCACGGCAACGCCTATTTCTCCGGCTTTGGCGCCAACAAGCGCATCGTATTTTTCGACACCCTGCTGGCGCGCCTGGCGCCCCATGAAATCGAAGCGGTGCTGGCGCACGAGCTGGGCCACTTCAAACTCAAACATATCGTCAAGCGCATCGGCATGATGTTCCTCATTTCCCTCGGTTTCCTGGCCCTGCTCGGCTACCTGAAAAACCAGTTGTGGTTTTACACCGGGCTGGGGGTCGATCCCTTGATGCTGCCGGGCCAGGCCAACGACGCCATGGCCTTGCTGCTGTTCATGCTGGTGATGCCCGTGTTCGCTTTCCTGTTCGCCCCGCTCACCTCGATCAGCTCGCGCAAGCACGAATTTGAAGCCGACGCGTTCGCCGCCAGCCACACCGATGCGCGCGACCTGGTCTCGGCCCTGGTCAAGATGTACGAAGACAATGCCTCGACCCTGACCCCCGATCCGCTGCATTCGGCCTTCTACGATTCGCACCCGCCGGCCAGCGTGCGCATCCGTCAATTGAACCTGGCCGCTCCATGAGCGCCATCGACACCGCCACCGCGCTGGCGCAGCGCCAATGCCGGCCCCGCACCGCCGCGCTTGACGCGCCGTCCGCGGCCGCGCTGCTGGCCCAGTTGCCCGAATGGCGCATCGCGGACGGCGCGCTGTGCCGAAGCTTTCGCTTCGCTAACTATTACCAGACCATCGCCTTCGTCAACGCGCTCGCTTACATGACACACGCGCAAGACCACCATCCGGAGCTCACCATCACTTACCACCTGTGCGCGCTGCGCTACCAGACCCATTCGGCCGGCGGCGGGCTGTCGGACAACGACTTCATTTGCGCGGCCAAAGCCGATGCGCTGTACGCCGGCGCGGCGGTGCGCCCATGAGCCAACTGAACGGCACCATCATCGCGGCTCACGGCCGCCACTACCTGGCCGACGCCGACGGCGTCAAACTCCAGTGCGTCACACGCGGCAAAAAGACCAATGTCGCCGTGGGCGACCAAGTCAAGCTGACCTTGACCTCGCCCAACCAGGGCGTGATCGACGTCATCGGCGAACGCCATACCCTGCTATACCGCTCGGACCAGTACAAATCGAAACTGCTGGCGGCCAATCTGACCCAATTGTTCATCGTGGTGGCCACCGAACCGGGTTTCGCCGACGACCTCATTTCGCGCTCGCTGGTGGCGGCCGACGCGGCCGGCATCGCCGCCCACATCATCATCAACAAGACCGACGTGAGCGAGGCGCTGGCCAAAACGCGCGAGCGCATCAAGCCGTACGCGGCGCTGGGCTACCCGGTGCACGAAGTGTCGGCCAAGGCGTGGCCGGAGCAAGCCGTGGCCACCCTGGCGCCGCTGCTGGCGGGCCAGTCCTCGATTCTGATCGGCCAGTCCGGGATGGGCAAATCATCCTTGATCAACTTGCTGGTGCCGGACGCCGACATCGCGGTGCGCGAGATCTCGGCCGCCCTCGACACGGGCAAGCACACCACCACCTTCACCCGCCTGTATCAGCTGGGGAGCGAGGCTTCCATCATCGATTCGCCCGGTTTTCAAGAATTTGGCCTCTACCATTTGAGCGAGGGCATGCTGGAACGGGCCTTCCGCGAGTTCGGCCCCTACCTGGGCGGCTGCAAGTTCTATAACTGCCGTCACCTGATCGAGCCACAGTGCGCCGTTCTGGAAGCGGTGGCCGAAGGCAAGATCACGCGCATGCGCCATACTTTATACGGCCAATTGCTGCACGAATCGGCGCAAACCCTGTACTGACCCGCAAGCCGCCCCGGGGGCGGCGTCGCCGCGCAAGATACGGAGACGAATCGTCACTATCTGGACGCCGCCTTCGCCCTGCGCCATCGCGGCGTCACCAGCACCGGGCCGCAAACGCGGGCGGCAAACGCGCTGAAGCTCCTCCCGATCCGCCTGGGCAGGGCGCCCAATGCAGCATACAATGCGATGCAGCACGTTCAACGCTTCAAGGGACTCAGGGATGGAAATGTTCACCGGCGACGAGGAAGTGGCCCAGTGGGAGCTGGCGCTGCTGCCGCTGCGCGCCCTGGCGCGCCTGCCGGTGCAGGTGCCGCTGGCCTGGCACCTGCGTCAGCGCGACAGCGCGCGCGCCGTCACGCTGGCCAATGAAGCGCTGGCCATGTTGGCGCCGGCGCTGCTCGAACAGCGCGCCTACCGCCTGATCGCCACCCGTTTGCATCTGGTGCTGGCCGAAACGCGCTGGCTGTACGGCGAGCTCGAAGCGGCCGACTCGCTGGCCTGCCAAGCCTTCGAGACCTTCCACATGCTGGACGACGCGCACGGCTGCGCCGACGCCCACTGGCTGCAAGCCTGGATCGCGGTCGACCGCGGCGATCACGCGCGCTGCGACGCCGAACTGGAACGGGCCGCCGACGCGGCGCGCCAGGCCGGCGACCCGCTGCGGCGTCAGATCGCCGAGGCGGCGAGCGCGCGCTGGGCCGTGCTGCGAGACGTGCATCTGGCCGCGGCGCGCTGGGGCAAGCACTTCGAGCCCGAAACCAGCCATTTGCCGGCGGCGCTGGCGGCCTGGGTCAACGATTTTTTCGGTATCACGGCCAGTCAGTCGTGCGACCTGGCCGCCGCCGTCGGCTACTACATTCCGGCCTACGAGGCGGCGCTGGCCACCGGCCAGCTACGTGCCGCCATCACCGCCGCCACCAACATCGGCGGCTATTTCACCCGTCTGAACGACATCCACGCCGCGCTCGAATGGATGCAATGCGCGCTCGACCTGGCGCGTCCCACCAACTGGCCGCGCAGCGTGGGCGCTTGCCTGATGCATACCGCCGAAACCATGCGCCGTCTGGGCCGGCTCGACGCGGCCCAGGAACTGCTCCAGGAATCGTTACAGATCATGGCGCCGCTGGCCGGCGCGCGCAGCTACGCCATCGCGCTGCGCTACCTGGGCGACCTCAATCTCGACCAGGGCCGCTATGACGACGCCTTGAACGCCTTCCAGCGCCTGGGCCAGCGCGCCGACGCGCTCGAACAATCCGATTTTCAAAGCGTGGCGCGGCGCGGCCAGTCGCATGCCCTGTCGTATCTGGACCGGCCCGAGGAAGCCTTGCAGGCCGCGCTGGCGGCGGTCGAACTGGCCGCGGCCCAGGGCCACACCTACAATCACATCGCCGCCCTGCGCGTGCTGGCCATGATCCACGCCCGCCACACGCTGCCGGCGCCGGCCGACATGGCCGAACTGAATCCGGCGCTGCACTATCTGCATCGGGCGTTGGCGGTGGCCGGCACCATCGAAGGCTATATCCTGCCGGGCGACCTGCTCGACGCGCTGGCGCGCGAATACGCGCACGCCGGCCAGTACGCGCAAGCCTACGACATCGCCCTGCAAGCGAGCGCCGCGCGCGAAAAAACCCACAGCCAGGAAGCGACCAACCACGCCATCGCCATGCAGGTGCATCACCAAACCGAGCATGCGCGCGCCGAGGGCTACCATCACCGCGAACTGGCGGCCTCGGAAGCGCGCCGCGCCGAGGTGCTCCAGCAAACCAGCGCCACGCTGGAGCGCTTGTCGGCCATCGGCCAGGAAATCACCACCCACCTCGACGCGGGCGCGGTGTTCCAGGCGCTCGACCGCCACGTCCACGCCCTGCTCCCGGTAAGCACCTTCGCCTGCTACATGACCGACCAGAGCGGCGCCTTCCTGGGCCGCGCTTTCGGCGTCGAAAACGGCCAGACTCTGGCCACCAACGCGATTGCCCTGTCCAACCCGCATTCCTACTCGGTGCGCTGCCTGCTCGAGCGGCGCGAGGTGTATGTCGAAAACGTGGTCGAGGACCAGAACTCCACCGTGGTGCCGGGCACCTTGCGCAACCAGAGCGTGCTATTCGTGCCGCTGATGGTGGGCGAACGGGCGCTTGGCGTGATGACGGTGCAGGCGATGCACGCGCGCGCGTACGGCGAACGCGAGCGCCTGATCTTCCGCACCCTGTGCGCCTATGGCGCCATCGCGCTCGACAACGCCAACGCCTACCTCCAGCTCAAGGATGCGCAAACCCAGCTGGTGTCGCAGGAAAAGCTGGCCGCGCTGGGCGCCCTGATGGCCGGCGTGGCGCACGAGCTCAATACGCCGATCGGCAACAGCCTGCTCATCGCCAGCACCATGCTGCAAAAAACCGAGGACGTGGCGCGCCTGATGAACGGCCCAGGTTTGCGCCGCTCCGATCTGGCGGCCTATATCGAGGACGCCAGCCGGGCCTCGGAACTGGTGATGCGCGGTTTGACCAGCGCGGCCGATCTGGTCAACAGCTTCAAGCAGGTCGCGGTGGACCGCACCACCGAGCAGCGCCGCACCTTCAATCTGGAACAGGTGGCGCACGAGATCATCGCCACCATGATGAACCGGATCCGCAGCTCCGGCCACCAGATCGCCTTCGAAGTGGGTGATCTGATCGTGATGGACAGCTATCCGGGGCCGTTCGGCCAGGTCATCACCAATTTGATCAACAACGCACTGCTGCACGCGTTCGACCACCGCGAGCACGGGCTGATGTCGTTATCGGCCAAACGGGTGGGCGAAGGGCGGGTCCATGTTGTGTTTCGCGACAATGGCGCCGGCATCGCCGAGGAGCACCGCCAGCGCATCTTCGACCCTTTTTTCACCACCAAACTGGGCCAGGGCGGCAGTGGTCTGGGGCTATCGATCAGCTACAATATCGTGACCTCCCTGCTGGGCGGGCAGATCACGGTGGACAGCGGCGGCGACGGCACCGCCTTCACGCTCGACCTGCCCCTCAAGGCACCGCGGCACGACCCGGCCCAGGCCACCAGTATTTATTAGGGGGGGGGCGCCTAGCCGGGGCGCCGAGCCGGGGGGGCGCCGAGCCGGGGGACGCCGAGCCGCCCGCGCGCCCGCGCCCGGGACGCCGCGCATTTCAATACCACAGCAAAACCCTTATAATTGATTCGCTTCGCCGGCCACGAAGGCACGCCGCCGGCGGCCTAGGTCTTTATCTGTTGTCATTATGTCTAACAAAAAACCGATCAAGCATTACCTCCAATTTGCCGACTTTACGCTGGCCGAGTACGAGTACGTGTTCGCCCGCGCCCACCTGATCAAGCGTAAATTCAAAAATTACGAGATTTACCATCCGCTGATCGACCGCACCCTGGTGATGGTGTTCGAAAAAAATTCGACCCGCACCCGCCTCTCGTTCGAGGCCGGCATGCACCAGCTGGGCGGCGCCGCCATTTACCTGAACACGCGCGACAGCCAACTCGGTCGCGGCGAGCCGGTGGAAGACGCCGGCCAGGTCATGTCGCGCATGTGCGACATCATCATGGTGCGCACCTTCGGCCAAGAGATCATCGAGCGCTTCGCCGCCAATTCGCGGGTGCCGGTGATTAACGGCCTGACCAACGAACACCATCCGTGCCAGGTACTGGCCGATATCTTTACCTTTATCGAGCACCGCGGCTCGATCGCCGGCAAGATCGTGACCTGGGTCGGCGACGCCAACAACATGCTCTATTCCTGGCTACAGGCGGCCGAAATCTTTGGCTTCCACGTCAACGTGTCCACCCCGAAGGGTTACGACATGGACTTGCGCCAGGTGGCCACCGCGCGCTACACCTTCTTCGACGATCCGTCCGACGCCTGCCAAGGCGCGCACCTGGTCAACACCGACGTCTGGACCAGCATGGGCTACGAGAAGGAAAACGCCGAGCGCCTGAAGGCGTTCGACGGCTTCATGGTCGACGCGCCGAAGATGGCGCGCGCCAGCGCCGACGCCCTGTTCATGCACTGCCTGCCGGCCCACCGCGGCGAGGAAGTCGCCGCCGACGTCATCGACGGTCCGCAGTCGGTGGTCTGGGACGAGGCCGAAAACCGCCTGCACGTGCAGAAGGCGCTGATCGAATACCTGCTGCTCGGCGAAATCTCCGGGCGCTAACCCAATTCAACACCACTCTACGGAATCATCATGAGCGACATTAAAAAAGTAGTCCTCGCCTATTCGGGCGGCCTCGATACCTCGGTCATCCTGAAATGGCTGCAGGATAACTACCAGTGCGAGATCGTCACCTTCACGGCCGACCTGGGCCAGGGCGAAGAGCTCGAGCCGGCGCGCGCCAAGGCGATCAAGTTCGGCATCAAGCCGGAGAACATCTACATCGACGACGTGCGCGAAGAATTCGTGCGCGACTTCGTGTTCCCGATGTTTCGCGCCAATACCGTCTACGAAGGCGAATACCTGCTCGGCACCTCGATCGCCCGTCCCCTGATCGCCAAGCGCCTGATCGAGATCACGCGCGAGACCGGCGCCGACGCCATCTCGCACGGCGCCACCGGCAAGGGCAACGACCAGGTGCGTTTCGAGCTGGGCGCCTACGCGCTCAAGCCGGACGTCAAGATCATCGCCCCGTGGCGCGAATGGGACTTGCTGTCGCGCGAAAAGCTGCTGCAATACGCGCAGGAGGCCGGCATCGAGATCGACATGAAACACAAAAACGGTGGCGCGCCCTATTCGATGGACGCCAATTTGCTGCACATCAGTTTCGAGGGCCGGCACCTGGAAAACCCCAGCGCCGAGGCCGAGGAATCGATGTGGCGCTGGACCGTCAGCCCGGAGGCGGCGCCGGACCAGGCCGAATATCTGGACCTGGAATACGAGCACGGCGACATCGTGGCCGTCAACGGCCAGCGCCTCACGCCGGCGGCGGTGCTGACCGAACTCAATCGCCTGGGCGGCAAGCACGGCATCGGCCGCCTGGACCTGGTGGAAAACCGCTATGTCGGCATGAAGTCGCGCGGCTGCTATGAAACGCCGGGCGGCGCCATCATGCTCAAGGCGCACCGGGCGATCGAATCGATCACCCTGGACCGCGAAGTGGCGCATCTGAAAGACGACCTGATGCCGCGCTACGCGTCCATGATTTACAACGGTTACTGGTGGGCGCCGGAGCGGCTGGCGCTGCAAACCCTGATCGACCACACGCAGCACAGCGTGAACGGCTGGGTACGCATTAAATTGTACAAGGGCAATGTAATCGTGGTCTCGCGCGATTCCAAGACCGATTCCCTGTTCGACATGAACATCGCCACCTTCGACGAGGACGGCGGCGCCTACAACCAGGCCGACGCGGGCGGCTTCATCAAGCTCAATGCGCTGCGCATGCGCATCGCCGCCATCGCGCGCGAAAAACGGGGCGCTTAAGCTCTCGGCCGGCTTCGGCCGCCACCCCACCGGGCCGCTTTCGAGCGGCCTTTTTCATGGCCGCACGGCGCCGCCGCGCCACGCCACGCTATTTTTCGCCGCTACGCCACACCGTAACGCGCCAGCCTCGCTTCCGCCTGCGGAAAATGCTACATTTCAAAAAGAAGCATCCACCGGAGCGGCCATGTTGAAAGATTACACCATCAAGAGCAAACTGTATCTGGGCTTCGGCGCCATCGTCGCCATCATTCTCGTACTGCTCGCGCTCGCTTACAACAATTTCAACCGCTTGTCCCAAGCCAACAACTGGGACAAACACACCATGCAAGTGCTGCTGGCCATCGACGCGGTCAACAACAGCTTGCTCAAAGTCCAGGTCGAGGCGCGCGGCTACTATCTGACCGGCAGCGAGGAGCGCCGCCTCAAGTTGAAGACCGAGCTGACCGAGCTGCCCGACACGCTCAGCCGCTTGCAAACCTTGATTGCCGATAATCCGGGCCAGGTGGCGCGCCTCAAGCAGCTCAACATGCTGGTGGCGACCTGGCTCAAGGACGCGGTCGAGCCCCAGACACAACTGCGCCAGCAGCTCGGCAGCGCCGCCAACGCGGCCGACATGGTGGGCCGCAGCGCGCAATTGCAGCAGGGCGGCCCGGCCATCAAGGCGGTCTACAAAACGCTCGACGAAGCGACGGCGGAAGAAAACCGGCTGCTGACCCAGCGCTCGCAAACCTCGAAAGAGTTGCAGCAATCGATGCTGCTGGTGCTGGTGGTGGGCGGAGTGGCCTGCATCGCGCTGGCTTTGCTGGTGTCCTACCTGCTGGCCAAAGCCCTGCTCACGCCGCTCAACAACCTGACCGACGCCGTCAACCGCATCGCCGGCGGCGACCAGGGGGCGCGCGCGGCCGTCATCTCGGGCGACGAACTGGGCAAAGTGACCGGGCAATTTAACCGCATGGCGCAAACCATTCAAGACAACCAGGCCAACGAACTGGCCGCCACCAACTTACTGCGGGCCAAGGTCGACACCCTGCTGGTGGTGGTCTCAAAAGCGGCCTCCGGCGACTTGACCGGCAAAGTCGAGATCGGCGGCGGCGACGCCATCGGCCAGCTCGGCGGCGGCCTGGCCAGAATGTTCGACAATTTGCGCAGCCTGCTCAACAACGTGCAAAAGGCCGGCATCCAGGTCACCACCTCGGCCACCGAAATCGCCGCCTCGGCCAAGCAGCAAGAGGCCACCGGCATCGAACAAGCCCAGACCAGCGTCGAAATCCTCAGCACCACCAAGGAAATCTCGGCCAACACCAGCCAGCTGCTGCGCACCATGGAGGACGCCACCGCCGTGGCCGACTACACCACCTCGGCCACGGCCGAGGCGCAAAACAATTTGCGCCGCATGGACCAGACCATGCAGCACATGGTCACGGCCACCGATTCGATCAACGCCAAACTGGCCGCGTTGTCGGAAAAGGCCAGCAACATCAATAGCGTGCTCATCACCATCACCAAGGTGGCCGACCAGACCAACATCTTGTCGCTCAACGCCGCCATCGAGGCCGAAAAGGCGGGCGAGGCGGGACGCGGCTTTTCGGTGGTGGCCACCGAAATCCGGCGCCTGGCCGACCAGACCTCGGTGTCGACCTGGGATATCGAACAGATGCTCAAGGAGATGCAGTCGGCGGTGTCGGCCAGCGTGATGGGAATGGACAAATTTTCCGAGGAAATCCGGCGCAGCGTGGGCGAGGTGCGCCAAGTGGCCGAGCAGCTCTCCTCGGTGATGGATCAGGTGCAGAAACTGGCGCCCCAGTTCGACGCGGTGCTGCAAGGGATGCAGTCGCAGGCCTTGGGCGCCTCGCAAATTTCCGACACCATGATGCAGTTGAACGATGCCACCCAGCAGACGGTTGAATCGCTCAAAGCCACCAGCGAGGCGGTGCACCAGTTGCAGTACGCGGCCGGCGACTTGCAGTCGAGCGTGTCGAACTTCGCGGTGACCGTCTGAGCCCATGAAGGCGCTGATCTTCCATATCGGACCGGATCGCTATGCTCTGGCGCTGCGCACGCTGGTGCAGGTGCTGCCGGTGCTGCGGCTTAAAGCGGTGCCGCTGGCGCCACCGTATGTGGCCGGCCTGCTCGACTTTCACGCGCGCCCGGTGCCGGTGATCGACTTGAACCAGCTGGCCGGCCTGGCGCCGGCCGCGCCCTGCTTCGATACCCGCATCCTGCTGCTCGACTACGCCGCGCCGGACGGCGCGGTCCACCTGCTTGGCCTCTTGGTGCAGCGCGTGCGCGGGGTGCAGGAGCTGGGCGCGGCCGCGCTGGCCGAACCGGGCGTGACGGGGGCGCCCTTCCTGGGCCGCGTGGCCGGCGGCGACGGCGACATGATCCAGTTTGTCGAGCTGGCGCAACTGCTGCCGCAGTCCGTGTGCGCCATCCTGTTCCAGGGGGCGCGGCGCGCTGGGGACGGGGCCGGTGACAAGTTGGGTGACGGGTCCGATGCAGAAGGGCCGGGCGAGGCCGCGCCGCGCGGGGCGGCGCCGTGAGCGCCGAACAATTGCTGCGCCAGGCCAGCGGCCTGACGGTGCAGCCCGAGGCGGCCGAGCGCGCCGTGCGCCAACGCATGGAACTGCGCGGCTTCGACGACAGCGAAGCCTATTTGGCGGCGCTCACGCCGCAGGAAATGGCCGAACTGATCGAGCTGGTGGTGGTGCCCGAATCGTGGTTCTTCCGCGACCCGGAAGCGTTTGCCGCCTTCACCGGCGTGGTGCGGGCCAGGCTGGCGGCCGATGCGCGCCCGGTGCGCATCCTGTCGATCCCCTGCGCCGGCGGCGAGGAGCCGTATTCGATGGCGATGGCGCTGCGCGACGCCGGCGTGGCGGCGCCCTGCTTCAGCATTGACGCCTTCGACCTGAGCGCGGCCTGCGTGGCACGCGCGCGCAGCGGCATTTACGGACGCAACGCGTTCCGCTCGCGCGACGTGGCCTTCCGCGAGCGCCATTTTCAGCACCTTGGCCAGGACGCCTACCAGGTCGACCAGAGCATCCGCGACCAGGTCAGCATCAAGCAGGGCAATCTGCTGCAATTGGACCGCATCGCCTGCGCGCGCTATTACGATGTGATCTTTTGCCGCAACCTGCTGATCTATTTCGACCCGCCCACCACGGCGGCGGCGATTCAATGCCTGGGCGCCCTGCTGGCCGACGACGGCGTGCTGTTCGCCGGCTACGCCGAGGTGCCGGCCTTTTGCCGCCACGGTTTTCAAACCCTGCCGCAGCGCCAAGCCTTCGCCTTGAAAAAGGCCGCCGACGCGTCCGCGCCCGGCGAAGCGCAACTGCCGGCGGCGCGCGCGCCGGCGCGGCGCGGGGTGCAGTTGACGCCGCCGCCATGGCCGGTGCGCCCGGAGCGACGTCGCGCCGGCGCGGCCGCGACGTCGGCGACGGCCTTCCCGTCGGTGCAGCCCGCCCGCGCGCCGGCGACGCGGCCCGCCGGGCCGGACCTGATGGCGCAAGCGCGCCAGTTGGCCGACCTGGGCCAGCTCGAAGCGGCACGCCAGAAATGCCATGCCCATCTGGCGCTCGAGCCGGAAGCGGCCGAACCTTATTTCATGCTCGGCATCCTGTGCGAGCATGCCGGTCAGCTCGACTTGGCCGACCAATACTGGCGCCGCTGCCTGTACCTGCAACCGGACCACTACGACGCCTTGTGCCACCTGGCGCTGCTGACCGAGCGCCATGGCGACGAACGCGCGGCGGCCGCGCTCAAGGCGCGCGCGGCGCGCATCTTTCAACGCCAGCTGGCCTGATGAAAGCGCCCATGACCCCATCCGAGGCGCCCGAGGCGCCCATTGACGATTGCTGGAACACCATCGGCGTGGCCGGCGACCGCAGTTGCCCGAAGCTGACCACCCGCCTGCATTGCCGCCATTGCGAAGTGTATGCCGATGCCGCCCGGCGTAACCTGCAACGTCCGGTCGACCAGGCCTACCAGGACGAATGGGCCGCGCATTTCCGTCAGGTGGAACACGGCGCCGCGCGCCAGGATCAATCGGTGCTGGTGTTTCGCATCGGCCGCGAATGGCTGGCCCTGCCGACCCGCGTCATGCTGGCGGTGGCGCCGCAGGCGCGCGCCCATACGCTGCCGCACCGCGGCGCAGGTGCCTTGTGCGGCGTGGTCAACGTCGGTGGCCAACTGTATCCGTGCATGGCGCTGGCGCCCCTGCTGGGCATCGACGACCAGGAAGTGGCGCCGGCCAAAGGGCGCTATACCTTCGCCCGCCTGCTGCTCATCGAGTGGGAAGCGCAATCGTACGCGCTGCCGGTGGCCGACCTGCACGGCATCGTGCGCTACGCCCGGGAAGCGCTGCAAGCGCCAGCGGCCACCATTAACAAGGGCTTGACGCGTTTCGTGACCGGCGTGCTGGCGCACCAGCAGCTACAGGTGGGCTGCCTGGACATGGCGCTGCTGGGCCACCAGATGGAGAGGGCGCTGCGATGAGTACCGACCAGCAGGACGATCTCAGCCAGTTTTCCATGCTCGACCTGTTCCGTATGGAAGCCGACAGCCAGACCCAGGTCTTGACCGACGGTTTGCTCGCGCTCGAGCGCAGCGCCGGCGACGCGCGCGCGATCGAACCGATGATGCGGGCCGCCCACTCGATCAAGGGCGCCGCCGCCATTGTCGGGCTGGACGTGATCGTACAGCTGGCGCACGGCATGGAAGACAGCTTCATCGCGGCCCAGCATGGCAAGCTGAAACTGACCCCGGAGCGGGTTGATGTGCTGCTGGGCGGGGTCGACCTGATCATGCAGATATCGCGCCAGGACGACGCCGGCGCCGCCGCCTGGCTGCTGGCGGCCAGCGCGCAGATCGCCCAGACCCTGGCCGCCATCGCCGGCTTGGCCATGCTGCCCGAGTTGCCCGCCCTGCCGTCAAAGCCGGCGCCGCGCGTCGCCGAGGCGGTATCCGAGGCGGTATCCGAGGCGGTGCCCGAAGCCGCGTCCGAACCGGCGTCCGAACCGGCGCTCGCACCGGAGCGCGCGCCGGCGCACGCCGAAGCGGCGCCGCGAGCGGCCGCCGTGGCCGGGCCGAAAGGGGCGCCGCAAAATTTTGATCGCCTGCTGTCGCTGGCCAGCGAATCGCGCATCAATGCCCATCTGCTCCATCCGATGATACAAGCGATGCAGCGTTTCAAACGCAATCAGAGCAGCCTGCATACCACCATCGAGCAGCTGCACGAGCAAATCAGCCGCGGCGGCGACCCGCGCTTGAAGGAAAAGTCGCTGCTGGCGCTGCAAAAATCGCAGCCGCTCAAGCAGTTCATCCTGGAGCACATCGCCGACATCGAGGGCTACGAACGGCGCCTGCTGACGGTTGCCACCGGCATGGTGGACGAGGTGCTGGCGCTGCGCATGCGCCCTTTCCGCGACGGCATTCAAGCCTTTCCGCGCATGGTGCGCGATCTGGCGCGCAGCCTGGGCAAGGAAGCGCAGCTGCTCATCGAGGGCGAGGACACCCTGGTCGACCGCGACATCCTGGCCCGCATCGAAAGCCCGCTCAACCACATGCTGCGCAACGCCGTCGATCATGGCATGGAAACGCCGTCCGAGCGCGAGGCGGCCGGCAAGCCGGCCGTCGGCACCATCCGGATCGAGGCGCGCCACCGGGCCGGCATGCTCAATATCGAAATAAGCGACGACGGGCGCGGGGTCGACCTGGAAAAAATACGCGGCGCCGTGATCGAACGCAAAATGGCCAGCGCCGCCATGGCGGGGGCGCTGTCGCCGGCCGAGCTGCTCGAATTTTTGTTCCTGCCCGCCTTCAGTCTGAAGGCTTCGGCCAATCAGCTGTCAGGGCGCGGGGTCGGCCTCGATATCGTACACGACACCATCCGTCAGCAAAACGGCACGGTGCGGCTCGAGTCCGAACAGGGCAAGGGCTTTCGCACCTCCATCACACTGCCGCTGACGCAGTCGATCGTGCGCGCGCTGGTGATCGACATCGGCGCCGAAGCTTATGCGATCCCGATTGTGAAAGTCGAACGCGTGATCATGGTGGCGCGCACGGCCATCCACACGCTGGAAAACAAGCAGTTTTTCGAATTCGGCGGCGAGCATCTGGGGCTGGTGTCGGCGGCGCAGATTCTGGAGCTGAGCGAGGCCGACGCCGGCGTCGCCGAGCTGCCGGTGGTGGTGATCGGCGGCGGCGCGCGCCGCTATGCGATGGTGGTGGGCGCCATCCGCGGCGAGCAAAGCTTGACGGTGCAGGCGATCGACCCCATCTTCGGCAAGATGCGCGACATCTCGGCCGCCGCCCTGCTCGACGACGGCGAGCCGGTGCTGATCCTGGACGTGCCCGACCTGCTGCTGTCGATCGATAAACTGCTCAACGAGGGCGGGCTGCACCAGCTGGCCAAGGGCGGGCCGAGCGAGCGGCGCAAGGCCAAGCGGGTGCTGGTGGTGGACGACTCGCTGACGGTGCGCGAGATGGAGCGCAAGCTACTGCTGGGGCGCGGTTTCGAGGTCGATATCGCGATCGACGGCATCGACGGCTGGAACGTGGTGCGCAGCGGCGAATACGATCTGGTGATCACCGACGTGGACATGCCGCGCATGGACGGCATCGAGCTGGTGTCGCTGATCAAAAAGGATCTGCACCTGCACAAGCTGCCGGTGATGATCGTCTCGTACAAAGACCGGCCGGAAGACCGCGCGCGCGGGCTGTCGGCCGGCGCCGATTATTATCTGACCAAAGGCAGCTTCCATGACGAAACCCTGCTCGAAGCGGTGGCCGACTTGATCGGCGAAGCGCGCCTATGAAAATCGCGATCGCCAACGACGTGGCGATGGCCGCCGAGGCGCTGCGCCGGGTGGTGGCCAGCACCCAGGAGCACCAGGTGTTGTGGATCGCGCGCAGCGGGGTGGAGGCGGTGCGCCTGTGCGCCGAACAGCGCCCCGATCTGGTGCTGATGGATTTGAACATGCCGGAACTCGACGGGGTGGAGGCGACGCGCCAGATCATGGAGCACAGCCCGTGCGCGATCCTGGTGGTGACGGGGCGCCCGCAAGACAATGTGAACCAGGTGTTTCGCGCGCTGGGCGCCGGCGCGCTGGACGTGACGGCCACCCCGGTGTTGCAAGGCCGGCTGGGCGGCGACGCCGAGCTGCTGGCCAAGATCAAAACCATCGGCAAGCTGATACGCCATAGCAGCGGCGCCGACGGCATGCTGGCGCGCCCGGCTGCGCAGGCCGAGCGCAAGGGCGCCGAAGTCGACACCCTGGTGGCGATCGGGGCCTCCACCGGCGGTCCGGTGGCGGTGTCGAAGGTGCTGTCGGGCTGGACGCCGGCGCCGGGCTGCGCTTTCGTGGTGGTGCAGCATATCGATGAAAATTTCGCCACCCACTTCGCCAAATGGCTGGGCGAGCAGCTCACCATGCCGGTGCGGGTGATCGAGCAGGGCGACGAGCTGGTAGCCGGCACGGTGCTGGTGGCCCGCACCAACGACCACCTGGTACTGGATCAACATTACCGTTTGGGTTACGATGTGGTACCGCGCGACTATGCCTACCGGCCGTCGGTGGATGTGTTTTTCCATTGCGTGGCCCAGCACTGGCGCGGCGCGGCCGTGGGCGTGCTGCTCACCGGTATGGGGCGCGACGGCGGCGACGGCTTGCTGGCCATGCGCCGGGCCGGCAAAACCACCATCGCCCAGGACCAGGCCAGCAGCGCCGTGTACGGCATGCCGCGCGCGGCCGCCGAGCTGGGCGCGGCCCAGATGATCCTGCCGCTCGATAAGATCGGTCCCTGCCTGCGCGGCAAAACCGGCGGCAAAGCGTAGTGCCCGGGCCGCGCGGCCCACATTGAAGGGAGTGCGATGTCCAATATCGACCCGAAGCCGGACGGCGCGGCGCCGCCACCCGCGGTACGGGTGCTGCTGGTGGACGACCAGTTGATCATCGCCGAAGCGATGCGCCGTCTGCTCAGCGGCCTGGACGACATCGCCTATCACTTCGTCACCGACGCCAAACGCGCGCTCGATACGGCCCTGGCGTTCGCGCCGACCGTGATCTTGCAAGACCTGGTACTGCCCGACATCGACGGCTTCGACTTGATCGCGCTCTACCGCCAGCACCCGGCGCTGGCCCAGGTGCCGGTGATCGTGCTGTCATCGAAGGAAGATCCGGCGCTGAAAGCGCGCAGCTTCGCCGTGCTGGCCAACGATTATCTGGTCAAGCTTCCCGAGCGCGCCGAGCTGCTGGCACGCATCCGCTACCATTCGGCCGCGTACGTGCTGCGCCAGCGGCTCGATGCCAGCGAGCGGGCGCTGGCCGAAGCCGGGCTGGCACTGTTGCGGCTGGACCGGCTCGATGGCGCCACCGGCATCGGCAACCGGCGCTGTTTCGAGGACGGCGCCTACGCCGCCTGGCAACGCGCCCGGCACGACGGCGCGCCATTGGGCCTGCTGCTGTGCGAACTCGATCGGCCGGCCCCCGCTCAACCGGCGCCCGCTCACGCGCCGGACCAAGCCGACGCCCGCTGGCGTATGCGCACCACCGCCGCGCTGCTCGTGACCATGCTGCGCGGCCCGGCTGATCTGGCCGCGCACCTCGGCGGGGGGCGCTTCGCGCTGCTGCTGCCGCACGCCACGGCGGACGAGGCGCTGGCGCTGGCGCATGACTGCCGCCATCAGTTGGCGCGCTTGGCGATGGCGCGGCCGCAGGCGCCCGGCGGCGGCGCCACCCTATCGATCGGAATCGCGGTGGCCAGCGCGCACGCGGGGCCGGACCAGACGCCGGGGTCGTGGATCGAACAGGCCGAACAGGCTTTGCAACAAGCGCAACAAGGGGGCCGCGACCGCGTCGTCGCCGCCCCCGCTCCATCATCAACTTCACCCCTCAATCACTAGGAATCAGGCATGAGCGAACAATTGGACCAAGTTAGTGTGGTCAAGAAATCCAATATCTATTTCGACGGCAAATGCGTCTCGCACACGGTGCTGCTGGCCGACGGCAGTAAAAAAACCGTGGGCGTGATTTTTCCGTCCAGTCTGACGTTCAACACGGGCGCGGCCGAAACCATGGAAATCGTCGCCGGCGCCTGCAAGATCCGCTTGGCCGGCGCCAGCGAATGGCACAGCTACGGAGCAGGCCAGCGTTTCGAAGTGGGCGCGAACTCCCATTTCGACATCGAAACCACCGCCACCCTCGACTACGTCTGCCACTTCAACTGACGACGCGGCGCTAGGGACTGATTCACGCTGGCCGAGTTCACTCTCCAGAATAAATCACCGCTTCCCTACACCAGCACCGGCTCCGGTTCCAGCCGCACGCCGAAGCGCGCCGCCACATCGTGCGCAATGGCCGCGGCCAGCCGCATGATGTCGGCGCCGCTGGCGCCGCCCAGGTTGACCAGCACCAGGGCCTGTTTCGGATATACGCCGGCCGGGCCCAGCGCCCTGCCCTTCCACCCGCACTGATCGATCAGCCAACCCGCCGCCAGTTTTTCGCCGCCGTCGGGCTGGGCGTGGTGCACCAGGTCGGGATAGCGTTCCAGCAGGGCCGCGCATTGCTCGCGCGTGACCAGCGGATTTTTAAAAAAGCTGCCCGCGTTGCCGATCACGGCGGGGTCGGGCAATTTGCGGCGGCGAATCGCCATGACGGCTTCGGCCACGCGGGACGGGTCGGGCGCGTCGCCCTGTTCGGCCAGCGCCTGCGCCAGTTCGCCGTAGCGCAGATTGGCGCGCCACCGTTTGGGCAGCGCCAGGGTCACGGCCAGCACGATCAGCGCGCGGCCCGCGGGATGCTTGAAGACGCTGTCGCGGTAGCCGAAGCGGCACGCGGCCCGATCCATTTCGAACGTGCGCCCGCTGGCGCTGTCGAATACTTGGACGCTGTGAAAACAGTCTTGTAACTCGACCCCGTAAGCGCCGATGTTTTGGATCGGCGAGGCGCCCACGGTGCCCGGTATCAGGGCCAGGTTTTCCAGGCCGCCCAAGCCCTGCTCCAGGGTCCAGCTCACCAATCCGTGCCAACTTTCGCCGGCGGCCGCGCGCACATAGACAAAGTCGGCGTCGGTGCCAACGATGGTTTTGCCCGCCATGGCGATATGCAGTACCAGACCGGCGAAATCCGATTGCAGCACAATATTGCTGCCGCCGCCGAGCACCAGGCGCGGCATGGCCGCCAGGGCCGGGTCGGCCAGCACCGCTTGTAACTGGGCCGGTGTATGCAGCCGCACATAGGACCGCGCGCGGGCCGCGATACCGAAGCTGTTGTGGCGCTGGAGCGGGAAGTCGTGTTCGATGGCGAGGTCTGGATGCATGGGATACCGAAGATTGTTGCACGATTATAGAGCTTCTCTTACAAAAAACCAGCGTCCGGCCGGGGCGCCCGGGCCGTTGTCCGTTAAAATGTCGCATTCTGCCGGCGGCCCCGCCGCCGACCAGGCATCGCTTTTCGGCGAACGCCCGCCCACCAATAAAAGGAAAAACCATGCCGTCATTTGATGTAGTGTCCGAAGCCGATATGATCGAGGTGAAAAACGCCGTCGAGCAGTCCAACAAGGAAATCACCACCCGTTTCGACTTCAAGGGCAGCTCGGCCAAGGTCGAACAAAAAGACGCCGAACTGACCGCCTTCGCCGATTCGGATTTTCAGCTGAGCCAAGTGCGCGATGTATTGACCAATAAACTGTCCAAGCGCAAAGTCGATGTGCGCTTCCTCGACGAAGGAAAAATCGAGAAAATCGGCGGCGACAAGGTCAAGCAGGTCATCAAGGTCAAAAACGGCATCGAAACCGATGACGCTAAAAAGATCGTGCGCGTCATCAAGGATAGCAAGATGAAGGTGCAAGCGAGCATACAGGGCGAATCGGTGCGGGTGACGGGCGCCAAGCGCGACGATTTGCAGGCGGCCATGGCCATGCTGCGCAAGGATGTACCGGAAATGCCTCTCGAATTTAACAACTTCCGCGATTGACGCGGGAGCGGGCGGGCCGTGGCCGCGGCCCGGTCTAAGGTAGAATTGAGCTTGCGCAAAAGCGCCTGGGCCCGCATTTGCCGCACGCGGCGATCGGTCGCCCGTCTGGCGTAGTGATAACCATGGCAGTCTAAGGATAGCAATGAAACGTGTTGATGATTTCCGCCTACGATTTGGCAAACAGGAGTATGTGCCCATCATGGTTGGCGGAATGGGGGTGGATATTTCGACTTCGGAATTGGCGTTGGAAGCGGCCCGGTTGGGCGGCATCGGCCATATTTCCGACGCCATGGTGGAAGACGTATCGGACCGCCGTTTCGATACCACCTTCGTCAAGGATAAGACCAAGTTCTACAAATTCAATATCAACAACACCGACAAGGCCGTGGTCCAGTTCGATTTGAGTCGCCTGGCCGAAGCCCAGCGCCGACACATCGGCGCCACCATGGAAGCGAAAAAGGGCGACGGCCTGGTGTTCGTCAATTGCATGGAGAAGTTGACCATGAACGGGCCGCGTGAAACCTTGCGCGTGCGGTTGAACGCGGCGCTCGATGCCGGTATCGACGGCATCACCCTGTCGGCCGGCTTGCATTTCGGCTCCTTCGCCTTGATGGCCGACCACCCGCGCTTTCGCGATGCCAAACTGGGCATCATCGTGTCGTCGGTGCGCGCCTTGCAAATTTTCTTGCGCAAGAACGCCAAGCTGAACCGCCTGCCGGACTTCATTATCGTCGAAGGCCCGCTGGCCGGCGGCCACCTCGGTTTCGGCATGGACTGGGCCGATTACGACTTGCACACCATTGTGGCCGAGGTGCTGGGGTATTTGACGACGGAACAGCTCGACATTCCCTTGATCGCGGCCGGCGGCGTATTTACCGGCAGCGACGCGGTATCGTTTCTGGAGGCGGGCGCCGCCGGGGTACAAGTGGCGACCCGCTTCACCATCACCCATGAATGCGGATTGCCGGACAAGGTGAAGCAGGAATATGTGAAAGCGACCGAAGACGACATCATCGTCAATGGCATTTCGCCGACCGGCTATCCGATGCGTATGCTCAAAAGCACGCCGGCCATCGGCGCCGGCATCCGCCCCGGTTGCGAATCATACGGTTATCTGCTCGACGCGACCGGCAATTGCGCGTATATCAATTCCTACAACCGCGAGGTGGCGGCCCATCCGAACGAGAAAAACGTGGTGGTGATGGATAAGACGTGCCTATGCACGCATATGCGCAATTTCAATTGCTGGACCTGCGGCCACTACACTTATCGTTTGAAAGACACCACCCACAAGCTTCCCAATGGCGATTATCAATTGCTCAGCGCCGAACATGTGTTCAAGGATTACCAGTTCAGCGTCGACCATCAGATCGCCCTGCCGGAATTGGCCGTGACCGCCTAAGCGCTGGCGATTGATACAGTAATAACGTAAAACGGCGCGATCTGTGTGGACCGCGCCGTTTTTACGTTCTGCGATGCCTAGCCGGGGGCGCCTAGCCGGGGGCGCCTAGCCGGGGGCGCCTAGCCGGGGGCGCCTAGCCGGCCGCAGTGATTCGTCCGATTAGCTCCTGCAATACCGTTTCTGCCACGTCGTTCGCCACTTGGCAAGTGCCGGCGTTTTCATGTCCGCCGCCGCCATATTCGAGCATCAGTGCGCCGATATTGATGGCAGCGCTGCGATTGAGGATCGACTTGCCGGTGGCAAATACCGTGTTTTGGTTTTTCAAGCCCCATAAGACGTGGATCGAGATATTTGTCTCGGGGAACATCGCATAAATAATGAAACGGTTGCCCGCGTAGATCAACTCTTCCTGGCGCAGATCGAGCACCACCAGTTTATCGTGCAGCGTGGCGCAACGGGCAATCTGCTGCTTGCACTGCTCACTGTGCTCGAAATACAAGTCCCTGCGCTCTTTCACATCGGGCAAAGCCATGATTTCCGTGATCGTGTGGTTCTTGCAGTAGTCGATCAAGTCCATCATGAGGTTATAGTTCGAGATGCGGAAATCGCGGAAGCGTCCCAGCCCGGTGCGCGCATCCATCAAAAAATTGAGCAAATCCCAGTCGCGCGGATCGAGCACCTCGTCGCGGTTAAAACGCGCCGCATCGCCTTTGTCGACCGCCGCCATCATGTCTTGCCACGCGGCCGGGAAAGCGCGTTCCGCACCGTAATAGTCGTACACCACGCGTGCCGCCGACGGCGCCTCGGGATGAATGATGTGATTGGCACGCTCGCCGGTGTTACGTATGGTTTCGGACAAATGGTGATCGAAGGCCAGGTGCACGCCCGGCACGAACGGCAAATTGGTGGTGATATCGTGGTCGCTGATGGCGATTTTCCCATCCTGCATATCCTTGGGATGGACAAACAAAATGTCATCGATCATGTCGAGGTGTTTCAACAGCACGGCGCAGACCAAGCCATCGAAGTCGCTACGCGTCACCAGACGATATTTTTTCGTTTCAGCGGACATGACACCACCTTGTCAAAAAAGTGCGGGATAAACGCATCGCGGCAGGCCAAGCAGGCAAGCGCGTCACTCCAGGTCAATTGTAATGCGCTCGGCTATGGCGCAGGCAACGCGCGCTTAATTTCTTTCTGTCGACGCAACGGCGCTGGCGCGCAAGCACGGCGATATACCCCAAATCCGTGGTCAAGCCCGATACGCGGACAGACAAAATGCCGACGGCCGCCGCAGGTCGTGCTAATATTTTATGCATGATATTTATTCTACCCTTTTCGGTAAACATACCAATCGGGCATTGGCAAGACCGACCCAGGCATTTTGTATCCAGGCGATGCTGCCCATCCGGCAGACATCGTTTTCAGGATGGACGATCTGCCATCAATCGATGAGCGACCAGTCCGGCAATGGGGAATCCGCCCCGACCACTCTGACGAAAGAAAATAAGAAATGACATATCAAACAACGGTTATGAAACACAAGCGTGCGGCGCCGCGCTTGCTTAGCGTGCTGCTGAGCGGCTTGCTGTGTACGGCGGCCGCATGCGCGGCTACGCCGGAGAGCAAAACGGTTTGGATCACGGTGGGCGACGCCGCCTATGCCGAGCTGCAAAAGGTCGCGCCCCAAGCGATCGCGCGCGAAAGCCAACTGACCCAAAGCGGCGAAGCCGGCACGCGCTTTGCCGCCACCGAAAAAATTCATCTGGTCGAAGTCAATGAAGAGCAGCTGCTCAAGCTATCATCCGCCATTCACCACGAATTGAAGCGCTGTGGTGGCTTCATGTTCCACAGTAGCGAAACGGCCGGCAGAACCGCATTGACGGCGCCGGTCAACAAAGGCTTGCTGGCGGCAGCGCGCCCCGCGTATGTGATCGACAATCAAAGTCTGGTGACGCCGGTGCTGTCGCAAATGCAGGACAGCAATATCGGACAGACCATTGTCGATCTGTCGGCCTTCGCCAATCGCTACTACACCACCACCAACGGGGCCAACGCGTCCAATTGGCTCAAACAAAAATGGAGCACCATGGCGGCCGGGCGCGCCGATATCACGGTCACCCAATTCGCGCACACCGGCTACAACCAGAAATCGGTGATCCTGACCATTAACGGGACCGACAATGCGGCCGAAGTGGTGGTGTTGGGCGGCCATCTCGATTCAATCAATGGCAACGGCACCGGTGAAACCACCAAGGCGCCCGGCGCTGACGATGATGCTTCCGGCATCGCCAGTCTGACGGAAGCGTTGCGGTCCATCGTCGCCACCGGCTATAAACCGCGCCGCACCATCAAGCTGATCGGCTATGCGGCCGAAGAAGTGGGTTTGCGCGGATCGCAGGATATCGCCAAAAATTTCAAAGCCAATAACGTCAATGTGGTCGGGGTGATGCAACTCGACATGACCAACTACAAGGGTTCGCCCAGCGACATCTATATTTATACCGATTACACCGACAGTTTGCAGAATGATTTCCTGGTCAAGCTGATCACCACTTATCTGCCCACCCTCAGCGTCGGCTACGATAAATGCGGCTACGGTTGTTCTGACCATGCTTCCTGGACGGCGCAAGGTTATGCGGCGTCGCTGCCTTTCGAGACGTCGTTCAACCAAGACAATCCATATATTCACACCGCGAACGATACCTATGCCAATTCGGGTAACCAGGCCGCGCACGCGCTGAAATTCGCGCGTCTGGCGGCCGCTTATGCGATCGAATTGGGTAGCGACGGTCCCGGGGTGGTGCCACCGCCCGACACGGTGCAAACCTTATCCGGCAGCCTGAACAGAGGGCAGAGCAAAACCTTCGGTCCGTATAAGGTGGGTGCCGGCGGCAACTTCAAAGCGTCGATGACCGGCACCGGCGACACGGATTTGTATTTGCGTAAATCGGCGGTGCCAACCACCACCACTTCCGATTGCAAATCCGAAAGCTCGAGCAGCACGGAGACGTGTTCGCTCAGTCTCGCGGCCAATGGCGATGTCTATGTCTTAGTGTATGGATATACGGCCTCGACCTACAACTTGACGGTCACGTATCGCCCCCAGTAAGGCTAGCCCGGGGCGCCCATTGCGGCGCCCGCTTCAAGCAGATCGGTCGACAGCACCTCAGCACCTAGAGAAATAAGCGGACGTAAAAAAACCCCACACGGCTCACGCTCGCATGGGGTTTTTCACTATAA
>JAZKGI010000059.1:0-51413 GCA_040385995.1 Pseudomonadota bacterium | reverse complement strand
GCATGCGCAAATCAAAGGCGACTCACAAGGCTGTGGTTTATGGATCGCTTACAATTGTTCCTGGGAATTATTTTCAAGATCCTTTTCCAGATGGAAATGAAATTCCGCAATCGTGTGACTGCCTTGGTTAAAATGAGAGGTTAAATTGAGATATCTAAAACCGCAAGATGCCAATAAATACCTGGTTCATATAGGTATGCATATTGGAAGTTGGAATCAAATAACAGATATTGACACGAAAAAAAATAGTGAAGAAAATTGGATAAATTACGCAGCTCCAAGCAATGCAACTGAGCTTTTTAACTTTTCACAGCATGTGGCGGGTTGGCTTCCTAAAGGAGAGTGGAAAATATTGCAAATTGATAATTCAAATAATCTTGATTTTGTTCAAATAAAATTTATTGAAAATCTTCTTTCTTCCTCGGATCGTACGATAAATTTAGATACTGAGAAAACATTTTTTTTTGAGTTTGGAAAAAGCATAAATGATAACAATAATATCGATTTACTTATATCCAATTTAATTTATGCTTTTTTACTTTTTGAGGGGCATGCATATTTTGTATCATCCAGCAGTTGTGCTGGCGAGCGTCTCGCGATTCAGGATGGATATGCTTATTTTTCGTCGAAAGATAAGGATGCGTGTGGTGCAAAGAATTTATTGAGAAATTTTTCAAAAAAACCTTTGGCGTCCCCTCAATGGATTGTGAATATAATTTCTGACGAGCAGGCGTGAGCATCTTGGATTTAACACCTATGCATATGTTGGAGGTAATCCGGTTAGCTTTACTGACCCGACGGGAAAGTTTGCAATACCGGTTCCTAATCCTATTATTGTTGGTGGCATAGTCGTATGCTATCTTGCCCCTGGTTGTAGAGCTGTTATCACCAATATATGAAAAGCAATAGCTAATGGAATAGCTGATGCAGCTGATGCTATTGGCGAAATATGTACTGACGCCAGTCCTGGAAACGATGCAAACGATGGGAAAGGAGGCGGTGAACCTAGAGCTGGAGAAAAAGGTGGGCCCGGTGAAGGTAAAAATTTTGGCGACAGAGCGAAAGATAATATTCGCGATCAAGATGGAAACAAATGCGTGTTTTGCACAGTAGATACAACGAGGGAGCCAGGCCCAGATCGTTCAGAAATTGATCACGCTGAATCAAAAAGAAATGGTGGAAATAATTCGGAAAATAATGGACAGAATACTTGTAGGACATGCAATCGCGAAAAGGGCGGGAAAAGTACAGGTGACTATCTTGATTGGTTAAAAAAGCGTTAGGATATCATGAGCTATTTCTTACATAAAAA
Organism: Pseudomonadota bacterium; assembly: GCA_040385995.1. GTDB lineage: Bacteria > Pseudomonadota > Gammaproteobacteria > Burkholderiales > Burkholderiaceae_D > Janthinobacterium. Next base: position 50,101 of record JAZKGI010000059.1, on the reverse strand, counting down.
AGACGTAAAACAAACTGCAAATTTCAAGCTAAATATCCAGTTGCCAAAAAATGCTTGGCATGGATTTGATTGTGAATCTGTTTGGGCTGAAGTTGTCGAAAGCGGTGTGATGTGCATTTTAAATTCACCGTTTTTTGCAAAAGGCATTAGTTATAAAGATTTGGTATCGATTAAAATCGGTCCGGAAGTTATGTGGGTTGATTCTATAATAAAAAAAAGCGGTCACTCAACTTATCGAATATTGTTAGATAAAGCGATAAGCGAATTTGAATTTGGGTCCAGATGGGTCGATTTGGCCAAGCTCGGTTGTACATACGAGTCCTTTATTGATGGCTCAATGCGGATGTACGCAGTTGATATTCCACCTACCGTTGATGTTAGTAAAGTTTATATTCTATTGAAATCGGGAGAGAGAAATGGGGTCTGGGATTTTGACGAAGGAGATTATTTTTCAATGCCGTGAAAAGTCGACATGGCGTCATACCGTTATGTTGGCCGATGTAAATATCTATCCCTGATTACGTTCGTTCGTTGTAACTGATCCTCTCCCGGCAGGCGATTTTTGGGTTTGGAAGGCGAATTATTGTATGGTATACAAGCTTGATAAAAAGCCTACGCCTCTCACTGATTTCGACCTGCGCCAGATGGGTGAAGACTGACTGGGACTGATCCCGCCTGAGCAACTCCAAATGGTATCGGGGCGTTTGCTGTGTGAGCTTAAAGAAACAAGGGATCGGCTCAACCAATCATCGAGTAACAGTTCAAAGCCGCCATCGACGCGGGCGCCCTGGGCCACCAATGCAATCCGCGCCGCGCCGTTGCCCGCACCATCGACGCCTGGAAACACTCGGTCAAAGCCGGCCCCAGACGTTGAAGGCACCCCGGCGCAAAGGGAAGCGGCGAGCGCGTCGGCCGAGGGCGCATTCGGTACACCCGATAAACCGTCCGAAGGCAAAAAGGCGGGCAAGCAGCTTCAGGAATCAATGGTGGTAATCGTTGACTACATGCCTGGTAAAGTTGTACTTGCTGCCGCCCTGCAAGCTGTCCACCAAACGCTTGGGGTTGGCGGCCGGGATGAAGGCGTCGGCGGCGCCATCGCTGCTGCGAAATTTCATGCCCGGGCTGAGAATTTGATTGGCCTTGATCGTCAAATGCTGAAAGCTTTTGGACTTCTCATTGTTTAAGATGAAGTGCAATTCCTGCTTGAAGGTGAGGTAGGGAATTTTCAACCACCAGCCCTCGTCGGCGCCATAGACCGTCACGTTGGAAAAATGGGTATTCTTGTCGTGCAGCGCGGGTGTGCCCAGCCGTTCATTGATGCGTTTGATGGCGTCTGCCTTGTTCATGCCGTTCCTTGTGTTGCGGTCGATCGAAAATGTTATTGGCCGGCGCCGGGCAGCATGGCGTCGCGCACCGCTTTGAATTCGGCGCCCGCCTTCCACTGCGGGTAGCGCGCGCCGTTGGCCACGTCATAGCCAATCTGGAAGATCAGGCGCGCATCGTCCACCGCGCCGGCGCTGTCCCAATCCGGCCCGACCACATCGCTCACCTTATGATAGTCGCGCGCGGTAAAACGCTCAATTTTTTCTTTGCCGAAGCCGGCCGCTTGGCCGATGAAATCGCGTCCCACGCTCAGATACACCACCGGCACTCCCACCTTGGCGAACTCGAAATGGTCGCTGCGGTAAAAGCTGCCGAACTCGGGGTGCGAGTGGGGCCGCGCCACGCGGCCCTGCAAGCGGGCTTGCCGCGTCACGATGTCGTCGGCGTCCGATTTACCATAGCCGGCGATTTCCACGTCGCGCGTGCGGCCCCACATATTGAGGCCGTCCACGTTGATGTCGATCAGGGTCTTGGCAAGGGGATAAAGCGGGTGGCGCGCGTAATATTGCGCGCCCAGCAGGCCGCGCTCCTCGGCCGTGGTGATCAGGAACAGGATGCTGCGCTTGGGCGGGTGCGGCAGCGCGCGGTAAGCCTTGGCCACTTCCAGCAACGCGGCCACGCCGGATGCGTTGTCGCGCGCGCCATGGAAAATTTGTTGGCTGCGAGGACCCGGCAGCGTGTCGTCCAGGCCGAAATGGTCCCAGTGCGCGCTGTAGATCACGGTCTCGTGTTTCAGGCGCGGGTCGGCGCCTTCGATTCTGGCCACCACGTTGTATGAATCCAGCCGCTGCCAGACGTTGTCGGCGCCGGCGCTGGCGGTGAGCCCCAGCGGCATCGGCGTGAACGCGCGCGACAGGGCCGCTTGTTTCAAGGTATCGAAATCGTGGCCGGCGCTGCGCAGCAGTTGTTTGGCGCGTCCCAGTTCGAGCCAGCCCGGGAAGGCGGGCAAGATTGGCGGCGTGCCGTCGTTCTGGATGGAAAAGTTTTCCCGGCCCCAGGTGGTGCGCACCACGTCGTAGGGATAGCCGGCCGGGGTGGTTTCGTGCACGATCAAGGCGCCAGCCGCGCCCAGCTTGGCCGCCATCTCATATTTATAGGTCCAGCGGCCGTAGTAGGTCATGGCGTTGCCGTCGAACATCATCGGGTCGAGCCGGGCCGGTTCGCCCGGCAGCGTCACGGGCGGGTCGTTAATCAGCATGAGCAGCATCTTGCCGCGCAAGTCGACGCCTTTGTAGTCGTCCCAGCCGTATTCGGGCGCGCTCACGCCATAGCCGACGAACACCAGTGGCGCGGCGGCAATGTCCAGCACCGGCCCTTCCTGGCTGGACCAGGCCACAAAATCGTCGGGGAAGCGCAAGTCGACGGCGGCGCCCTGCTCGGCCCGGTAGCGCAGCGTGGGTGTCGAGCGCACCCGCGCCAGCGGCACTTTTTGCAGGTAACTGCCGTCCGGATTGCCGGGCGCCAGGCCCAGATCGATGAATTGCTGTTGCAGATAAGCCAGTGTTAGACGTTCGCCCTCGGTGCCCGGCGCCCGTCCCTCGAACCGGTCCGAAGCGAGGACTCGGATGTGCCGCATCAGGCTGGCGCCATCGATCCGGCGCGCCGCCGCCTCGACCACTGAAACGGGCGCCGGCGCGGCCCAGGCCGGAGTGGCGGATAAGAGCATGGCGACCAGGGACGCGTTTTTCATGGTGCATTGATCAGCTCGATAGATGGCCGTATTTTGCCACGCTTATTTGTTCGCCGCTTGCAACAGCGCTGCCAGCCAATCGACAAATACGCGTACCCGCGGCGTCAATTGTTTGGTGTGCGAATAAATGATAGAGATCGGCAACGGCGGCGGCGGCCAGTCCGGCAGCACTTGTTCCAGCACGCCGCTGGCCAGCAAATCTGCCAGCCCCATCCGTGGCGCCTGGATCAAGCCCAGGCCGGCCACGCAAGCGGCCAAGAAGGCTTCGGTGCTGCTCACCGAAACCATGCTGCGCATGGGTAAGGTATGGACCCGGCCCGCCGCTTGATATTCCCAATCCATTTCGCGTCCGCTTTGCCCGGAAAAAAACGCTACCGCGTAATGTTGTGATAAGTCGTCCAAGCTGCGCGGCCGCCCGTAGCGCGCCACATAGCTCTTCGAGGCGCAGTTGAGCTGGCTCATTTCGCCGATGCCGCGGGCCACCAGGCTGGAGTCGCGTAGCGTGCCCACCCGCACCGCGCAGTCGATGCCTTCGCCCACCAGATCGGCGAAGCGGTCGTTGGCGCCCAGCTTGACCTCGATGTCGGGATAGCGCCGGAAGAAATCCGGCAGGGCCGGTATCACGGTGACGTGGGCCATGCGTTCCGGCAGATCGACCCGCACCACCCCGCTGGGAACATGACCATCGGCCCGGAACAGGGCGTTCATGGCGTCCAGATCGCTCAGCAGCGCCGTGCAGCGCTCCAGGTAGGTCGTGCCTTCCACCGTCAAGCTGACTTTGCGCGTGGTGCGCTGGAGCAGCCGCACGCCCAGCTGCTGCTCCAGACTTTGCACCGCGTTGGTGACGGTAGGCTTGGGCAACGCGAGCCGCAAGGCGGCACGCGTGAAACTGTTGCATTCGGCCACGCAGCGAAAGATGTGCATCGCCTTGATCTGATCCATCGCGCACTCCCCGGTGCGCCCCGCCGGACGCTTGATTATTAATATTTATCGAATGATGTTATAAATTTTACCGTATTTATTAGCGGCTTCGATAATTGCATAATGGACGCACGGTACCTGGGCACGCCAGGCCGACCTACATTTTTATTGGAGATAGGTATGCAAACACGTCAACTCGGCAACGCCGGCCCGCGCGTGGCGCAACTGGGCTTGGGCTTGATGGGCATGTCGGACCTGTACGGTCCGGCCGACCGTGGCGAAAGCATCGCCACCATTCACGCCGCGCTCGAAGCCGGCGTGACATTGTTCGACACGGCCGACTTTTACGGCATGGGACACAATGAATTACTGCTGGGCCAAGCGCTGGCCGGACGGCGCCGGGACGATGCGGTGGTCAGCGTCAAGTTCGGCGCGCTGCGCGACCCCCAAGGCAAGTGGAACGGTGTCGACTGTCGTCCCCAGGCGGTGAAAAACTTCGCCGCTTACTCGCTGCACCGGTTGGAACTGGACTATATCGATATTTACCGTCCCACCCGGCTCGATCCCGACGTGCCGATCGAAGACACCATCGGCGCCATCGCGGACCTGGTCAAGAGCGGTCACGTGCGCCATATCGGCTTGTCCGAAGTCAGCGCCGAGACCTTGCGCCGGGCCCACGCGGTGCATCCGATCGCCGACCTGCAAATCGAATATTCGATGATTTCACGCGGTATCGAGGCCGATATCTTGCCAACGGCGCGCGCGCTCGGCATCGGCATCACCGCCTACGGCGTGCTGTCGCGCGGCTTGATCAGCGGCCACTGGAGCCAGGCGCGCGCCGGCGAAGCCGATTTCCGCGGCGGCGCCAGTCCGCGCTTCCAGGGCGACAATCTGGAGCGTAATCTGGCCCTGGTCGAGCGACTGCGCCTGATCGCCGCCGAGCTCGGTGCGAGCGTGGCGCAGGTGGCCATCGCCTGGGTGCTGGCGCAAGGCGCCGACATCGTGCCGTTGATCGGCGCGCGCCGTCGCGACCGGTTGCAGGAAGCCCTGGGCGCCACCGGGCTGCACCTGTCGGCGGCCGATTTGGCCGCACTGGAGCGGGCGGTGCCCAAGGACGCCGCGTCCGGTGCCCGTTACAACGCGCATTTGATGGCCCATCTCGATAGCGAACGGACGCGCTGAACGGCATCACCGCACTGGCCGCCTGGGAGTGGCGGCCGCACCGGCTCGCTAGCGCGCCGGGGGCGCGGCGTCGGCCGGGCTGGCCGCCACCGCTTCAAAGATCAGTTTTCCGTCCTCAGCGACGAACGCGCCCACCGGCCGCCCCAGATCGGTCTTGGGATCGTATTCCAGTTCGGTCAAGCCGGTGCATTTTTCCGTTTCGATCTGCCACACGCGCTTGTCCATGCGCACATTCCACAAGCCTTCGCCGGCGTCGAACAATTCCACTTTCAAGTCGTCCAGCGGCGCCGTGTCGAGCCGATGTTGGCGCTGGCATTCCGGCAAGCGCGCCGCCACCAGCGCGATCTCGGCCTCTGACTGCCAGAAATAGGATTGCTGGCGCCGCAGCGAGAGCGCATGGTCGCGCCCGTCGATATAAAAGGAAGCCGTGTCGTTGACGCAGCCAGCCAGCAATACACAGATCAACAGTACCAGAGTCTTGCGCATGGCATCGCTTTCCAGTGAGTGGCAGTGCATGGGCCGGCCCGTGAAGCGGCGGCCCGGATCTTTTTCCGCTTCCGTGGCATTATATCGGTGCCCCGCTTGCCGCGGCACCATTGTTATTACCTGAAGCAATATGATGCCGCTGGCGCGGGTCAATCCGCCACACATTCGGCTGCTAGCCTTGGCTCACACCCTTGGCTCACGGCCTAGGCCGGCCGGCCGCCGGCTCCCACCACGGAAACCCGCCATGATCGATCTATACTACTGGACCACGCCGAACGGCCATAAAATCACCATGTTCCTGGAAGAGGCCGGCCTGCCTTACCGCATTGTGCCGGTGCGCATCGGGCAGGGCGAGCAATTCGAGCCGGCGTTTTTGGCCATCGCCCCCAACAACCGCATCCCCGCCATCGTCGACCACGCCCCGGCCGATGGCGGCGCGCCTCTCTCGCTGTTCGAGTCGGGCGCGATTTTGCAGTATCTGGCCGAGAAAACCGGCCGGTTCCTGCCGTCCGACCTGCGCGGGCGCGCCGAGACCATGCAATGGCTGTTTTGGCAGATGGCCGGGCTCGGTCCCATGGCAGGCCAGAATCATCATTTCGTCCAGTATGCGCCGGAGCCGCTCGACTACGCCATCACCCGCTACGTCAACGAAACCAACCGCCTGTACGGGGTGCTGGACCGGCGCCTGGCCGACCGATCCTTCGTGGCCGGCGAACACTACTCGATCGCCGACATGGCGGCTTATCCGTGGATCGTGCCGCACCAAAAGCAGCGCCAGGATCTGGCCCGCTTTCCCCATTTGGCGCGCTGGTTCGCCGCCATCGCCGCCCGCCCCGCCACGCTGCGCGCCTATGCCCGCGCCGCCGAGATCAACACCGCACCCACCGTCGACCAGCAAGCCCGCGCCGTGTTGTTCGGCCAGACCGCCGCCGGCAAGCCCGGCTAGCAGATTGCCGCCGCGGGGCCGCGCGCTTGGTGACTTCCAATACGCAACTGTGCTCAACAGCAATAGCTAATGTGTTATATTTTCTATTAACACTTAGCACGCCGGCCGCCGCGACGCGCCCGCGCGGCGCCGACGCAACCGGGGCCACACCGGCAGCGATCTTTCTTGGAGAGTATATGAATGCAAGCGCGCCCGCTTTGCCGTTAGCTGTTGAAGGCGACCTGATCAAGGGGGAGGACTTGCAGCAGTCGCTACACCATCTCACCGCGCTGGCCGGGCAATTGGAAGAGCTGGCCGGCGACAACCGCACCGTGCCGGAACAGCGCCGCCTGGCCCGCCATCGGCGTAGCCTGCTGGGCCTGGCCGATTGCCTGCGCGCTCTCAGCGTGCCGCTGGCGGCGGGCCAGCCGCGCGTGCAAGCGCCCCATATCGACGCGGCCGTGGCCTATGCGGTCCAGGCCATCGGGCAGGGCGGGCCCTTGCGCGTGCTGCTGGCCAAGGTCGACTTGTTGCTCGACTTTTTCGCCACCGTGCTGGGCGGTGACGGCGGGCAGATGGTGCGCGCGGCCGAGCACTTGAAGCAATGCCTGTGCGACGTGGCCGACATCGCTTGCGGCACGGCCTGGAGCGCGCCGGCGCCCGATGCCTTGCACCGTTCCTGGGAAGCGGCGCCGTATGTGCTGTTGCCGATCCGCGGCCTGCGCTCGCCCGAAATGGCGGCCTTGCGTGCGCCTTTGGCGAGCCCGTCCACCCTGGCCGCGGCCGGCGGCGCGGCGCTGCGCACGCTGGCCTCGCATGCCGGCGCTGACGCGGCCGCGCCGCTGGTGCTCCATTCGGTCCACGAAGATGGCGCCAAGCTGGCCGAGCTGACCGGGCGCGAGATCCTGGCCTTGAAGGTGAGCGACCCCGGCGTGCGGGTGATGCCGCTGGTGCTGTACCAGGTCAACCGGCGCGCCCTGCTGCGAGTCGAGCACGCGGCCGCGCCCGCTGTGGCCACGGCCAAGCGTGCGCTCAAAGTCAAGGTGGTGCAGGCCGGCAGCAAGACGCCGGTGGCCGGCGCGCGCGTGATCGCCTTCACCGATTTTATCGGCCGCGCCGGCGCCGAGGCGGTCAGCGGCGCCGATGGCGGGGCCGTGCTGGCGCTGGGCGGGGCGCGCAAAAAGCTGGAGGTGTTGGTGGTGTACGGCCCCAGCGGTTACTGGGGCTTGTACCAGCAGGATGCCACCCTGAAAAACAATGCCCGCCTGGCGATCGAGGCGATCGACCTGGGCGCGCCCGATTACCTGTCGCTGCTGTACGGTGACAAGCCGTTCGAGGCCGGCGCCGGGGTGACGGTGGGCGTGATCGACACCGGCGTCGAGCTGACCCATCCCGACCTGGTGGTGGCCGGCGGCGCCGCCTTCGTGGTCGACGAGGATGACGCCGGCGGACCCGGTCCGGCCGCCACCGAGGGTGAACACGGCTCGCACGTGGCCGGCATCGTCGCCGCCCGCGGCCAGGCGCCGGCCGGACGGCGCGGGGTGGCGCCCGGGGTGCGCCTGATGAGTTACCGGGTGTTTCCCAACGGTGGCGGCGGCGCCAGCAATTACGACATCATCCGCGCCATCGACCGCGGCGTGTCCGACGGCTGCGATTTGCTCAATCTGAGCCTGGGGGGCCCCACCCGCGACGAGGCGGTGCGCGAAGCCATCAAGTCGGCCTTCGATCACGGCACCGTGTGCATCGTGGCGACCGGCAACGACAGCCGCAGTCCGGTCAGCTACCCGGCGCGCTGGCCGGAGGCGGTGGCGGTGTCGGCGGTGGGCAAGATCGGCACCTATCCGCTCGGCTCCACCGAAACCATGGACGCGCTGGCGCCCTTCTCGCCCGACGACGCCAGCGTGTTCGTGGCCGGCTTTTCCAACGTGGGGCCGGAAGTGGACTTGACCGGGCCGGGGGTGGGCATCGTCTCGACCGTGCCGGGCGGCGCGTACGCGGTCATGAGCGGCACCTCGATGGCCTGTCCGGCGGTGACGGGCGCGGCCGCCGCCTTGCTGGGCCAGCATCCCGCGGTGCTGGCCATGCCGCGCGACAGCGTGCGCGCCATCGCCATGCTCAAGGTGATCAACGGCGCCGCCGCCACGCTCAAGTTCGCGCGCCAGGACGAGGGCCTCGGTCTGCTCAGCTGATCCGGCCGGCGCGCGCAAATGGAGCGCGCGCCGGCCAATGGAGTAGACTAGGCGGATGCGCCGCGTCCTCCTCCGAAAAACCAGTGCAGCCGAGCTCACTCCAGAGCAAGCGGAGCAACTGGTGCGCGCCTGCCCGGGCGGCAACGTGATCCAGCGCGACGGCCTCAATCTGCTGATCGATCTCGACCCCTGCGAAATCGCTACCCTGCGCGAGCGGCTCAAGGGCTGGATCGTGTCCGAGCAAGGTCCGAACATCCCGGTGCCCGACACTTGCGTGCGCATCAAGTCTTGAAGCGCTGCCGCGCCCGCCGTGCCGGGCGCGCGCGCATGCCGGCACCAATAGATTAATCGCGCGCTCAACCAAACTTTTGGCCCGCCCGCCGGTCTATCCCTTAGGCCGGTTCAACAGCGGCTGCCGGCCATGCAGCAACGCCACGCGAAACACAACGCGGGTCCCATCAATCCTATTGTGGAGCCATCATGCAATCGCAAATTTCCGAATGGAGCAGTGCCCTCATGACTTCGCTGGCCACGGCCATGGCCTTGTTTTTTTCCGCCATTCCCAAACTGATCGGCTTTGCCGTCATCCTGATCGTCGGCTGGCTGCTGGCGACGGTGGCCGAAAAAGCCGTCGCCGCATTGTTGCGGGCGGTGCGCTTTAACGACCTGTCACATCGCTCCGGTTTTGCCGGCTTCGTGCAAAAAATGGGCACCGAATCGGATTCGGCCGGCATGATAGGCGGCGTGGTCAAGTGGTTCGTGCGCCTGGTGGCGCTGGTGGTGGCGTTCGACGCCTTGGGCCTGCCGGCCGTGTCGGACGTGCTGCGCCAATTGCTGCTGTGGCTGCCCAACGTGGTGGTGGCGCTGGTGGTGCTGGTGATCGCCGGCCTGGCGGCCAACGCCTTGAGCAGTCTGGTGCGCGGCGCCGCCGCCGAAGGGGGGCTGGAAAAGCCGGAAATGCTGGGGCGTCTGGCCTCCGGTTTGATCTGGGCGTTCGGCATCGTGGTGGCGATCAACCAGATCGGCATCGCCACCGCCCTGGTCAACACCCTGTTCATGGCCGTGGTCGGCGCCCTGGCCATTGCGCTGGGGCTGGCGTTTGGCCTGGGCGGGCGCGAAACGGCGGCCCAGATCGTGCGCAACTGGTATAGCCGGGGCCGCCAAAACGCCGACCGCCTCAGTCGTGCCGCCGGCGCCGCCGGCGAGCGCATGGCCGACATGGCCGAGATGGGCGGCGGCGCCAGCGCCGGGGTGGGCAGCAGCGGCATCGGCTCGCTCCACGAGCGCCGTACCATGCAGCGCCGCGCCAGTTAGAGGCGCGCCGGCTCACGCGTATCTTTTTACGCGTAACTTTCCGCGCCTAAGCTGGGGCGCGCTTGCCGGCCGAATGTGCCGGGCGCGCGCTCGTTGGCCGATGGGCGCGACGGCGTATCAAATTGTTTGTTGAGCGTGTAAGTAATTGGGAAGTGGAAACGACTGAGTATCAAGTCCAAGCATGGGGCTGGCGATGCCGGCCCGGTTTGGACCCCGTTCCACCCACCCTTGATTCATTATTTACTATTGGAGCTCAACATGAACAACCCTATCAAATCCGGTACCCTGATCGCCGCCGCCGTCGCCGCCATGGCCATGTCGTCGTTTGCCTACGCCGCGCCCACCACCAGCTTGAGCGCCGACGACCAGGTCCATTGCGCCGGCATCAACAGCTGCAAAGGCATGAGCGATTGCGCCACTGCCGAAAATGCCTGCAAGGGTCAAAACGCCTGCAAGGGCCACGGTTTCATGGCGACCAAAGCGGGCGAATGCTTCGCCAAAAAAGGCAAGATCACCGATTTGAACAAGTAATCAGCTAGTGCGGCGCGGGCCCGTCCGGCGCCATTTTTCTCCGCTGCGTCTCTTTCCGGTCCGGTCCCCATGTCCATTCTGCCCCCTGCGTCTACCCCGGCCGCCCATCCCGGCTTTGGTCTGGGATTGCGCCCCAGTCACTACCATGACATCCTGGCCGCCGGCCCCGCCACGAGCGAGGTGGACTGGTTTGAGATTCTGTCCGAAAACTACATGGTCCCGGGCGGCAAGCCGCTGGCCATGCTGGACCGGATACGGCAAGACTATCCGATGGTCATGCATGGAGTCTCGCTGTCGATCGGCAGCCCGCAAGGACCGTGCGAGGACTATTTGCGCGACTTGAAAAAACTGATGGACCGGGTGCAGCCGCTGTGGCTGTCGGACCATCTGTGCTGGACCGGCGTGCACGGCGGCCATCTGCATGACCTGTTTCCCTTGCCCTATACCGAAGAAACGGTAGACACCGTGGTGCGCAACGTGCGCAAGGTGCAAGACTATCTGGAGCGCCCGATTTTGCTGGAAAACGTGTCGAGCTATCTGACGTTTAGCGCCGATACCTTGAGCGAATGGGACTTCGTGGCCGCCGTGGCCGAGCAGTCCGACAGCTTGATTTTGCTCGACGTGAATAACATCTATGTCAGCAGCGTCAACCACGGCTTCGACCCGGCCGACTACTTACGCGCCATGCCCGCCCATCGGGTGCGCCAAATCCATCTGGCCGGACACAGCGTGCAAAACGGCTGCATCATCGATACCCACGACCAGGCCGTGTCCGATCCGGTGTGGGCGTTGTACGCCGACGCGCTACGCCGCTTCGGTCCGGTCGCCACCATGATCGAGCGCGACGACAACATCCCGCCCCTGGCCGAGCTCACCGCCGAGCTCGCGCACGCGCGCCGGCTGGCCGCCTCCGTGTGCGACCAGGCCCGAGCCGCATGAGCGCCCTGCTGGCGCTACAGCGCGATTTTCAAACCTATGTGTTGGGGCAGGGCGGCGCCAGCCCGGCCATCGGCGCCGCCGTGCGTGAGCAATTCGGCTTGCCGGCCGAGCGGCGCCTGGCCATCTATTACCACGCCTATCGCAGCCGGCTGCGCGCGGCCCTGTCGGAATCGTTCGACAAAACCTGGACCTATCTGGGTGACGACGTGTTTGCCGAACTGGCCGATGGTTATGTGCAGGCCCATCCTTCGCGCTCGGGCAATTTGCGCTGGTTCGGCGCCGACTTCGCCGCCCACGCGGCGCGCGCTTTGCCCGACTATCCCTTTGTCGCCGAGCTGGCCCAATTCGAATGGGCGCTGGGCCTGGCCTTTGACGCGGCCGACACGGCCGTGATCGGCGCCGACGATCTGCGCCACTTGGCGCCCCAGGATTGGGAACGTGCCGTGTTCGGCCTGCACCCTTGTGTGCAATTGCTGCCGATGCGCTGGAACAGCGTGGCCATCTGGCAGGCGCTGGGCCAGGGAGAAACGCCGCCCCAACCGGAACCGGCCGATGCCGACCGTCACTGGCTGGTGTGGCGCTGCGCCGGCCAGCCCCATTTCCGCTCGCTCGACGGCGTGGAAGCGCGCGCCTTGCGCGCCGTCGGCGACGGCGAGGCCTTCGCCGCCATCTGCGAGCGGGCCGGGGCCGACGCCGCGCCGGCCTTGGCCGGCATGCTGCAAACATGGCTGTCGCAGGGCGTGCTGTGCGATGCCGCACCCTGTTCCAGCACGAAAACGTGACTTTGCACGCCATACCGGGTTGCACACCTGCGTGATCGCGTGCCATCGCGACGGGACGCGCTTTGTCCGACGCGCGCTTGCACTATTTTTGTTCGCTGCGACCATAATGTGACTAGGCGATGGCGCGCGTACATCGCGCGGTCGATCGCCGCGCTCGCGACGGTCAACGCGTCGCCCCCGGCGGCGGTCGCTTCCATCGAAAAGCGCGGCGCGATCGCGCAAGGTTTGCTGGCGCCGGGCAGCCGCATCCCGTCGCCCAGGCGCTGGCGCTTGAATTGGGTTTGGCCCGAGGCACCGTGGAAGCAGCATACACGCTGCTGGCGGCGCAAGGCTGTGTCGCGCGCGGCCAAGCCGGTACCAACGTTACGTCGGCGCTGGCGCGCCACCCGCCCGCGTGCCCGGCATCCCGGCACCCCGTCCCGCGGCAAACAAGGCGGCGCCGCCGCGCGCGGCAGCCCCCTCGCACCCGCCGTTCCAGATGGGATTGCCGGCCCTGCACGCGCAAGGTGCTGTTCCCCGGCGTGCGGCTGGCAACAATCGTCCCGCTTGATATGTGTCAAGCGCTTGACACAAGCCGCTGTGGCCAACAGGGCCGCGACCGGGCACGCCGCCGGGCTGGCCTACTGTGGGCGCCCTGATGCACCCATCGCACCGTTTGGGAGGTTGCCGGCCATTGCCAGAAATTGACGCAAGTAAATCGATTTTTACCAACTTTTAACGTTGTATGGGAAAACTTGCCAGCATTGCGACGGCCGCCGCTTGCTGTTGTGATCGCCCAACATCGCCATGCTGTGAAATGAGGCAAACGGGCGGGAACGTGCGACACTTTCCATGACTTCGCTACAGTGCGCAGTGCTATCTGAACCGCAGCTTGTCTGACCGCTCAGGGGACGGACGAGTTACCGCAACCGATTTCCACCCACAAGGACGGCGCCCCATGATTCAAGACACGACAGTGCAGACGGTCGATTTCAAGAAAATCCATACCGTGTTTCTCGTCCTATTGTGGGGGCTGTTCGTTTTTTCGTTGGCGCTGGCCCCGTGGTACGACACCTTCCTGGTCGCCTTTATGGTGGGCGTGCCGGCCGCCGCCGTCCCCACCGCGCTCATCTTCATGGCGCCGCAGGCGCTAGCCACCCGTCTGTGCGTGGGCGCGGCGCTGATGGTGTTTTGCGCACTCAATATTCATCAAGCCCAGGGTATGGCCGAGTTGCATCTCGGCTCGTTCGTGATGCTCGCCTTTTTATTGTTCTACCAGGATTGGCGCGTGATCGTGACCGCCGCGCTGGTGATCGCGGTGCATCATCTGGGCGGCAATTATATGCAAGAGGCAGGTTTGGGCATCTTCTGCTTCACCAAGCCGTCGCTGACCCTGGTGCTGATCCATGCCGCCTACCTGGCGCTGGAGGCGGGCATGCTGAGTTACCTGGCCATCCGGCTACGCCGCGACGGCGCCTCCCTGTCCCAGTCGCACCGTTCCCTGAGCAAGCAGATGTCGGCGATGCAAGCGACCGCCGCGCAAACCCGCAGCGGCATCCAAGCCATCCATCAAGCCGCGCAAGAAATGGTGACTGGCAACGCCAGCTTATCGAGCCGCACCGAATCGCAAGCGTCCAGCCTGGAACAGACCGCCAGCACCATGGAACAGTTGACCTCGACCGTGAAACAAAACGCGGACAACGCGCGCCAAGCCAACCAGCTGGTGCAATCGGCTTCGTCGGTGGCCCAGCAGGGTGGCAAACTGGTCGGCCAGGTGGTCAACACCATGGGATCGATCAAGGCCAGTTCCAGCAAAATCGTCGACATCATCGGCGTGATCGACGGTATCGCCTTTCAAACCAACATCCTGGCCTTGAACGCGGCCGTCGAGGCGGCGCGGGCCGGCGAGCAAGGGCGTGGCTTCGCGGTGGTCGCCTCCGAGGTGCGCAACCTGGCCCAACGCAGCGCCGGCGCGGCCAAGGAAATCAAGGCCCTGATCGACGATTCGGTGGTCAAGGTCGATGCCGGCGGCAAGCTGGTCGACGAGGCCGGCCAGACCATGGAATTGGTGGTCGGCTCGGTCAAGCAGGTGGCCGACATCATGAGTGAAATCACGGCCGCGAGCGAGGAACAAAGCGAGGGCATCGAGCAGATCAATCAAGCCATCGTGCAGATGGACCAGATGACGCAGCAAAACGCCATCTTGGTCGAGCAAGCCGCCGACGCCTCCACCAGCATGCAAAAGCATGCGCAGCAAGTGGCGCTGGCGATCGGGATCGAGTTGAACAAAGATGGCAAGGGCGCGTCGCCGGCCGCCGTCAAGTCGGGGCCGGCGGCCGCGCCATCGGTGGCGCGCGCCAAAAAACCGGCGCCGGGCCGTCCCGCCCGCGCCAAGCGCGCCGATATCGCCTTGGCCGCGCCGGCCAAACAGAACGACGCCGACCAGTGGGAACAGTTTTAAGGAGATGGGCGCTGAAGCGGCATGCTGTGGCGTCCTGAACGTGGCCACGGCATGCCTCACCGGGTTGCCCTGATCCATGCGCCGCACGGCTTCCACGCGCGTCACGCCGGCTTACCGGCTCAAGCGAGCACTAATATTTAACAATGGCGTCACCAGACCAAGAACGGGCGTCCTCCCGCGCCGTCTGGTTCGCTGGTCCGATCTGCCGCACGGCCAGCACCAGCGCGGGCCATGCCACATCCCAGGCGATGCGCTCTTGTTCCAGGCGCAGCTGCTGACCCCATTCGTTGCGCTTGAGGGCGCCATACACGCGCTGCTCGTCCTCGGTGAGCAGGGCCAGTTCGGAGGCGCCGTGCTGGGTTTTTTCAAATACGCACAGGCGCTGGAAGCGGCGTAGCGTGGCCTCGTCCATCAGCACGCTGGTCAGCCGCGGCAGATAGCCGCGGGCGCGCTGCAAAATGGCGTAGCCATGGGTATCGATGTCGCCCCAGTACAGCGCGGCGGTCGGCAGCCAGGGCAGACGCGCCAGCGCGTCGACCCCGTACCCCAGGCCCATGATGGCGACCGTGCCGGCCAAGTCGCCCAGGGCCAGGCCGGTTTGCAGATTTTCCACGATCAGCAGCACCGTGGCCGGCAGATCGAGCCGCGCCAGTTCGTCGAGCGGCGCGCTGATGTCGCCCAGCCCGCCCAGCCGGGCGCGCAGCGTCGGGTCCAGGATGCGCAGGCGGATCGGCAGCGGCGGCCGCCGCAAGCCGCACACGACGTAAAACTCGGCCTCGTCGGGCGGCGCGCCGCGCGCCGCCGTCAGCCATTCGACCAGCACCGCCTTGCGCACCTCCAGCCACTTGCTGTCGATGCCGGCCACCGGCAACTGCCGCGGATACAAACCGGACGCGGGATGGGCCAGCAGCCAGGTCAGCAGGTCGAGCAGGCGTTCGAAATCGGCGTCCTCATAATCGGCCAGCACGCCGAACAGGCGGCCCAGGCGCGGCGCCAGTTTGGGCCAGCGCGCCAGCACCCGTTCTGCGCGCGCGCCGGCCCGGCCCCAACGCCCATCCTGGCCGATCCAGCTGGCCACCTGATCGGGGCCGTCCAGTACCAATTTGTGCGGCAGGCTTTGCGTGCCCAAGGTGCGCCAGCGCCGCTCGACCCATTGCAATTGGCCCGGTCCGCGCCAGCCGCGCCAGGCGTCGGCCCAGGCCCGCACCGCGTCCGCCTGGAGCAGCGTGGCCGGTTCGCCCGGCGCGCCCAGCGTCAAGGTCAGCGGCCAGTCGCCGTCCGAGCCGCCCGCCGTCAGCCAGCTTGCATGGCGCTGCTCGAAACGCCGCGCCAGCAGCTGGCGTATCTCAGGCGGCAGCTTCAAGATCGGCCTCGGCGCGGGTCGGTTCGGGTAGTTCAAGGCGCTGGCGCCGCTCGTCATATTCGATCATCAGCACGCCCGACACGCGGCGCTCGCGGATATCGACAAAACAGGCGCCGCCGATGAACGGCTCCAGCGTCATCACCGATTTGAGCGGCGTGGCCACGATCATCTGAAAACCGAAGTTGGCGAAGATATTCATGGCCAGCGCCGTGAATTCATTGTCGGCCTTGTCGAACGCTTCGTCGAGCACCACCGGCGCGTAGAGCGGCATGCCATGGTCGCTGCCGCCCAGTTGATAGCGTAGCGCCGCCGCCAGGCAGGTGGTGGCCAGCTTCTGGCGCTGGCCGCCCGATTTGCCGGCGCCGCTGCGATACACATCGACCACGGCGCCCTCGCTGTCGATTTCCTTGCCGATGAATTCCACATGCAGACGCACGTCGAGCACCGCTTCGCGCCAGCGCCGCTGTTCGCTGTCCTGGCTGGCCAGGCGCTCCACCAATTGGCGCAGCGCCACAAAACGCGCCTCGGCCGATTCGCGGTCGTCGCTCCAGGCGTTGCTCAGGGCGCGCTGAATGTCTTGCTTGAATTCGCGCACCTCGGCCAACTGACGGTCGCTCGCTTCGATGTGCAGGTAAGTGCTTTGCTGCGCGCTGTGGTTGAACGGCACCTGGCGCAGGCTGTCGTTGACCAGCTCCATGCGCTCCAAAATGGCTTTGCGGGCGTCGTTCAGGTAGGTCGACAGCGCCGCCAGATTCTGGTTGCTCTGGTTTTGCAGCAGATCGAAAAAGCGCTGTTCGTGGGCCGGCAAGCCATCCGTCTCCAGGCGCGTCAGCTTGGAAAAGAAATCGGTGGCCGCGTTCACGCTGGGGTCCAGCCCGTCCGAGTCGGCTCGCCACTTCCCGATGAAGGCGGCGAAGCGCGCTTCGATAAATTTCTCGCAGCGGGCCACTTCGCCATTGAGCGTTTCGACTTCGCCATGGAGCGCCTTGGTGATGGCGCGGTCGGCCTGATTGAGCGTGTTCAGTTGCACCGCTTCGGGCAGCGCGCCATAGCGCAAGTCCAGACCCTGGCGCTGATGCGGCGTGAGCGGCACGGGGCTGCGCTGTTGTTCCAGCGTTGCCAACTGCTGGCGGTGTTCGACTATCTTGCGCAGACAAGTCTTGTGATCGACGGCCGTGTCGCTGACGCTGGCGGTGGCCTTGCCTACCAATTCGCGCTGCTCCTGCAAGCGTTGATCGATTTGTTGCAGGGCGGCGCTCCCCTCGCGCGCCGCCTTGAGTTGGCGTCCGATGGCGTCGATCCGCTCGGCCAGGGGCAGGGCGTCGATGTCTTGCCATTGCAGGTTGATCAGGGTGTTGCAATGCAGGGCGCGCGCGCCGTTCTCGGCGCGCTGCGCGCGCAGCGCGTCGAGCTGGGCGTCGAGCGCGCCGATGCGCTCGACCAGTGCGCGCTGCTGCTGTTCGTACAAGGCCAGTTTGTCGCGGTTGTCAAAGCCCAGCATCCAGTGCTGGCGCGCGTTGACGTCGCTGCGGTCGTCCTTTTCGTGGCGCGAGCGGCTATGCTTGACCTGGCCCTCGCGGGTGAGCGCGCGCTCGGGCGCGGCGCGGAAAGCCTTGACCGAATCGACGCAATCGTAATCGAAGCGTTGGCGTAGTTGCGCTTGCAGCCAGGATGCGTGTTGGCCCGGCTTGACGTTCAATTTCAGCGCCAGCGAGTGCTCGCGGGGCGCGCGCCCGGTCCCGCTGTCGGTATGCCCGGTGCGCAGATAGACCAGGCGCTGGCCCAGGTTGACGCTATTAATGTGGGTCACCAGGGCGGCGTACTGCTCGTCATCGACCAGAATCGATAGCGCGAAGCCGCGCAGCAGGCGTTCGGCCGCGCCGCGCCAGGCCGACTGCTCGGGCTTGACTTCGATCAGCTCGCCGGCAAACGGCAGCGCCGCCTCGGCCGCGCCGATCGCCTGGGCGATACCCCGCCGCAGCGCCAGCATCGGCGCGGGAATGTTCGATGGTTGGCGTTTGAGCGACGCGATCTCTTGCGCCAGCCCTTCG
Source organism: Pseudomonadota bacterium (assembly GCA_040385995.1). Taxonomy (GTDB): domain Bacteria; phylum Pseudomonadota; class Gammaproteobacteria; order Burkholderiales; family Burkholderiaceae_D; genus Janthinobacterium. The sequence goes on along the minus strand of JAZKGI010000059.1, from coordinate 31,905 downwards.
CGGGTGGCCTCGGCCGCGCTTTTTTCCCGGTCCAGCACCAGCGTCGGTTCCACGTCGGCGCTTTGCCATACCTCGATCTCGCGCCGCGCCGCGCCCACCAGTTCGGCGAATCCCTGCGGCACGCCGGGCAGGGGCCACCCTAATTTGGCGCACGCGTCAAGCGCCAGCTTGCGCCGGCCCATGCGGTCCTGACGCTGCTTGATCAACTCGGTCTGCTCTTTCTCCCAGTAGGCGATCTGGTCGCCGCCAGCCTCGCGGCGCTGGCTTTCCAGGTCGCGCAGCGCGGCCTCCCGATTGTCCAAGGTGCTTTGCTGGCGCTGCAACTTGGCGGCCAGTCCGCCCGCTTCCACATCGAGCTTGGCGATCGCCTCGGTCAGCAAACCGGCCTCACGCCATTCGCGGTAGCCGTTCATGCCGGCCCGCAGTTCGTCGAGGCCGTTGCGTTGCAGCTGAAGCGATTGCATCGCCAGATGCCGCTCGCGCGCCGGCGCCAGCGTTTGCACTTGTTCGCGCGCCGTCACCACCGCCTGGTGCGCCGCATGCAGTTCGCCGAACTCGCTCACCAGCCGGTCGGCCACGGCGAAGGTTTCCGGTTTATCGAGCATGAAATCGCGCAGGAAGACGTTCAAGTCGCCCAGGTTTTTGGCCGACTGGGTCTTGTGCAGCAGGCGCAGCGCCATATCGCTCTCGATCCCCAGCAAGCGGCAAAAGCGTTCGCAATACGGCCGGAATTCATCGCGCGCGTAGGCCTCGGGCAAGGCTTGCTTAAGTTTGCGCACGTCGAAATTGCCGTTGCCGAAATCGGCCAGCTCGCGCAGATCGAAGGGGCGCTCGAAAATCAGAAAATAGCGTTTGACGTCGGTGTTGCCATTGGCATTGCCGCGCAGCCAAAACAACTGGACCAGTGCCACCTCCTGCCCCAGCCCGTTGCGGTAATGCAGCGCCAGGGCCGACCAGGTGGTGCCGCCGCGCAGATAGCGGGTGGCGTGTTCGCCCGAATCGGCGTCGTTATGGGCGGCCCACGCGCCGCGCACGTAGCTCACCAGATTGCGGTCGCGGCCGGCCCGGTCGGCTTCGCGCGCGGCGGCGTTGAAGTCGATCCAGCGCGGCGGCACCAGCAGCGCGGAAAAGGCGTCCAGCAGGGTCGATTTGCCGGCGCCGGAGCGGCCCACGATCAAAAAGCCGCGCGCGCTGATCGGCACCTCGTGCAGTTCGCTGAAGGTGCCCCAGTTGTACACCTGGAGTTTGGCCATGCGGAATTGCTCGGGCGGGAACGGGGTTGCGGGCCGCAGGTCCTGGTTCATGCGTCGTCCTGGTCGGCGTCGGCCGGCTGCTTGCCGGGTGCGGCCAGATCGCCGGCCGCCATGCGTTGGTAGAGCCGCGTCAGGGTGGCGATTTCCTCGGCCGAAAACAGCAGCTTGAGAGTGGGCGAGATCTCGTACCGGTCGTCGCTGGCGCGGATCTTTTGCAAGATATTGTGCTTCTTGATCTTTTCGACGGAAGCGTGCACCCGCTTGGCGAAGCCGGCGCGGTCGGTGCTGGCCGCTTTTTCGTAGAGCGTCAGATTGTCCACCATCTCGTCGAGCGCCACCACCGCCCGTTCGCCATGGCTGTCGGCCTGGGTCAGGCGCTGGCGCAGGTACAGCACCAGCACCGAATCGATGAAGGTGAGCTGGGCGCGGCGCAGCAGCAGCGGCACTTCCAGGTCGCCGGTGTCGGCCTGGCGGGTGAAGGCGACCTGCATGTCGTGGTCGATCACCAGTTCGAGAAACAGCTCGGCCAGGCGGCGTTTGACCACCTCCTCGTCGCGCAGCAGCACCGGCCACAGCTTGGGATGGCGGCGTCCGTCCAGCGAGGGACCGGACAGCAGTTGCACCAGCGCGCGCCGGGTATCGAGCGGCAGCTCGCCACAGTCGCCGTTAAACAGGGCGCTGGGCGGCGCCGCGCCTTCGGCGCTGGCGGTCGGCCCGGCGTGGGCCGGCTCGCTCGGCGGTTCAGACCAATTCATCGGCGCGTTCCTTGACAAAGTAAATGGTGGGAATGCGGGCCCCGCGCGCTTGCGCGTCGGCCCCGGTCCAGCTCACCGTTTCGCTGTGACTGGCGACGATGCCGTGCCGGCTGCCCAGGGCCAGCAGGCCGATCACGCTGCCCAGGCCCTGTTCGGCCGGGAAGGCCAGCAAGATATCGGCGATCGAGGCTTGCGAGCGCAGCGCCAGCACGGCCCGCACATGGCCCTTGAGGGTGCGGAAGTCGATCTCCGATTGCGCCACCAGGTCGGCCACCGATTCCAGGTCGATTGGCGCGCTGTCGGCGTCGGCCATGCGGCCGGGCAGCGCTTGCAGGGTCGGGTCGTGCAGCGCCCACTGCGACAGCGCGTGCAGCTTGCCGCTGGTGAGCGTGAGCGTGTAGTGCAGCGTGTCGGTGGTGTTGACTTGCTCCTTCACGGCCAGCGCCGCCCGTTGGGCCCTCCTGAGCAGTTGGGTCAGACGCCGCTGTTCGAGAAACTCCCGGCTCTCGACGAAGTGCTTCAGGCTGCGCGCGAACGATTGCAAGACTTCGTGCACGATGCCACCCTGTTCCAGCAGGGTGCGGGTCAGGCGCAGCAAAAAGCGGCGTTCCCGCGGGTCGAGCTGGGACACGAAGGGGCGCGACATCAGCTGATCGAGCGCCTGCTCCAGGGTGGCCGATTGCTCCGGGTCGGTGAGCAGGCGCCAGAAGGCGGAAAAAGTGCGCCCCGCCTCGCTCTCCGTGATCAGGTCGATGCCCGAAAACAGGGAGTCGAGCACCTGACCGCGGTTGCCGTCGTTTTCCATGATGCGCTCGCGCAGCTCGCGGTTGAGCTGCTCGAACTGGTCGCGCACGCGCCGGAAATCGCCGGCCAGGTCGTCGGCCAGGGTGATGATTTCGCGCGTGCGTTCCAGCGCCGCCGCCGCCGGCAGCACCCGCAGCGCGCCGTGCTCGATGGCGTCGATCTCGCGCGCGATGCGCTCCTGCTCGGCGCGCAGCCTGGCGATGCGGCGCGCCTGGTCGGCGTCGGTGTCGTCGGACAGGCGGGCCAGGGCCTCGATCACCAGGCTCAGCCGGCTTTCCGTGGCCGCCGAGTGGGGCTTGATCAAGCCGGACACGAAGCGGATCGCTTCCACGGTGGTGCTGGAGAGCTCGTATTGCTCCTCTGCCACGCCGCTCGGGAAGCGCCGTTCCAGATAAGCCTCGCCCAGCCAGCCGGCCACATAGGCTTGCGCCGTCTGCGGCCAGTCTTCGCCCAGGTTGCGCAACCGTTCCAGATCGCGCTCGATGCGCTCGTGGAAAATCGAGGCGGGCAAGCTGCGTTCATCGTCGTAGAGATGGGTTTGCAGCAAGCCGAGCACGGTGGGGCCGTTCACGGACGCGAGCAGGCGCCACAGCGGCTGGGTACGCATGCGCCGGTAAGTGGCCAGGGATTTGTCGGCTTTCATGCCGCCATTTTACGGCAGGCGCGGGCGCCCGGCCGCCACCGTTCGCCGACGGCGCCTCGCGCGTGCTTCCACCCGCGCCGCGCGTTGCCAGGAAAAATTATTTAGATATTAACTACATTGAAATGCGGACTTGGTCAATCGGCCAAATAGGAGGGTGGGATTGGTCAACAAGCGGTCATAAAGGCTCTGTAAAATTTGGTCATGTATCGCGCGATGCAAGCATGAACAAGTTTTACCTTGAAGCTCATTAAAAATCCACCGCTGAATTTTAAAAGGTCCATTCGATGATAAAAATATGCTTGCTGAACGTGATAAGTATCGGTAGATTGTTCAAAACTATTCTGGTGTCCATCATCGCGTTGCATGCGGTGGCGGCGCGCGCCGACGATTTCCCCAAGTGGGACGCCGGTATCACGAAATTGAACGAAGCTCAGGTGAGGAACTTCCATCCCGTATTCGATTTCGATTCCGATGGCTGCTATGCGGCCACGCCATTTCATCGCAATGACAATCTGCGCCAAAATCCGGGCAAAAATGCGTCCGGTACCGTGTGGGGCGGGTGCCGCGACAGCGACTGGACCGCCTATGCCAATACCATTCACCGTCAACTGTGCAAAGAGACGGTGGAAGGCGATAACCGGGTCTTGCGCTGCGCCCATCTGTACGAGATGTACCTCGAAAAAGACCAGGCGATCGGACTTTCTTTCCTGGCGGGACACCGGCATGATGTGGAAACGGTGATCGTATGGACCGGGAAGGTCAACGACGAGCCGGCGTTCGCCTCCCATGTCTCGGTCAGCGCGCACGGCAAATTTACCACCAGGCCGGTGGGTGATTTGCTGATGCAAGGCAGCCATCCGATGGTGGTGTACCATAAGGACGGCGCCGGCACCCACGCTTTTCGCTTCGCCAACAATGACGATAAAAGCCGGGTCGAATTCCTGGGTAACTGGGGCGAGTTTTATGCGCCCGACATTCTCAGCCATTACCGTGCCTTGGTGCAATGGAATGACGATGAATGGGTCAGATACCAAGCCAATCGGGAATACCGTAACGCTTTACAGATATCCAATTTTGGCAGCGCCAGTTTTAAAACCCGTAACGATGGCGAGACGTTAAACCAGGTCAGCAATAATCTGCCGCGCGACGCCTTCTGGGCCAACACGGCGTTTTCCTGGGATGAAGTGTGGGCCACCCGAGCTAGGGAATTTGAGGCCAACTATCCGCAGATTTACCAGTACATCAGCGAGTAAGCCGACGCAGGCCGCGCTTGATGGGCGCGGCCGCTTGCTTATAAAAATCAACATACCTTCTTAATCGGCAATGGATAGGGAGAAGCCGTGTCGCTCAGGATGGCAAGGTTGTGAGACAACCGTTCGTGCAGTACGTTTTTCCAGTCCTGGTCGAGCCAATGTGCGACCTCGGAAAAACCTGCTGTAATACGCGCCAGCAGGGCATCCAGGTAAGTTGTTGCCTCCGCTGCACTCTTAAATCCGAAACGATGTGCGTCAGCCAATACGGCGCCGCGAGAAATGTCGAAGCGTCCCTGAGATAGCTGCATGTAAAGACGAACCGGCGTTTCAACCGGATTGGGCACGACGTCAAAAGCCGGTGCCAGCCGCCAGCGGCGTTCCTCTGCTGTATAGACAATGGCATGATTGCGCACATGGTCGTCATCGTTGCCGGATACCGCATTAAACACCATGCGCCCAAACAGTTCGATACGGTCTTCAACTGGCACACCCGCCAAGCGCAATTCTTCGGCTAAGCGCGGATAGCTCAAGCGGTCCGTTTGGATCAGACCCGGATATTCGGCCTGTAACAAAGACGCCGCGCTCACGCACATGTGACGCTGCCGGCCGCTTCGGTCGAACCTGAGAACCCGCACCGCACTCCTGCCGCCGGTGGCCGGGTGAAAGACAGTGTGGGCAAAATGCAATCCACTTGCCGCGCCCCACTGCTGACCCACGTGCTCGAGCAGAGGAATATTGGCAACATCTGTTGCAAGCTCCGGCTTCACCAGCCAAAACTGACCTTCGTCGCCTTGCACCGTGGCTTTCGGCCGCGCCCCACCCACGCTGGCCGTCTGCACCAACCTTGCCCGAATTTTTGCGCGTATTGCAGGCCGGCGCTCCGCAAGAGCCGCCAATTCTTCAATCACCTCACTCAGTTGAGGCAGACCTGGGGTGTTTACTTTCGCGTCGGGCGGCTTGGGGCTTTGACCTATGGCAAGCGCACCCCAGCGGTCCAGGTTGCTGGCTTTGAGCAAATATTGGAGCGGCGGCGCATTTTCCGGCAGATTATGTTCTCGGCGTAGCAAAGCCTGTCCCCATGCGTCCGGGCATGCATCTCGTAGAACGTCGTGCAAGCCTTGATAGCGTGGCGCCGTGACTTCAGTTCCCGGTATAAACGGTAAGTTTCGCGGGTCTATGGCCCAGGCCAGCCCGGCATCAATGTAAGAGGGGGCATACTTGAAAAAACCTTCTCCGGGTTTGCCTGTCTTGTATCGGCCAACGGTGACCCACTCGCCGTTGTCGGGCCGCTGCAAATAGACGTATATCGGTTTAGAAATACTCAGCATCGTCAGCGCCCTTTTCCTGCCGACTCAACTTGACGCGCTGGCCATAGTCGCCTTGCCAAAGCTCGGCAGGCAGTGCCGGGGCCGCCTGGTCGACCATGCCCAGCACAAGAAGCGCGGTCAAATAGGCTCCCGCAGCCGCACCCGGGTCCCCTTTTTCCATCCGTAGCAGCGTCGTTCGGGAAACACCCAAGCGGGCAGACAAATCGGCGACCGTGATACGCTGACGCAGGCGCTGCGTGTTGATACACCTACCCCATGCGGTGAGGCGGTCTTGTACCAGTGTGGGCCAAGTTTCAGCGCTGGAGAGTTTCCTTGGCATGAGTTACTCCGTTCATAGATAGGTCATTATAGCGCATAAGGCTTTATCTATGAACATCATTGGAGAAGAGGTAGTGCCATAGATATGACTTTATCCGGTATAACGCAGCATCTATGATGCGATTCGGAAGAGTTCCCGGCCTTGCGCACAATTGCGACGCAGTATCAGGTCGACTCTCTTCATATTTATTCAGCGAACTGAGATTCAGGGCGCTAGACGCGAGGGTCGTAGACGAATTGCCGAACGCGTTCGGTCGTGATCGAGGCCGCGTTGGGATGGACCGGATTGATCAACACATTGTCTTCCTCGTTGATGATCACCGATGGCACCAGCAACAGTGCTGAAGCACCTCCCGCTAACCAAGCCGAGCCAATCGAACGAGAGATCATGCCTTCGGGAACGACATTCCAGCCGACCGGCAAAGGACGCGGCGTCACCACACGCGCCGCCCACACCGCGTCGGGCACGTCGATGCGCACCAAGATACGGTTCCACGGCAGCATCATCCCTTTTGCGAAGTGGGCGCGGGTTTCCCAGGCCGCCAGCGAAATCGATGTGGCAGCGTAGGTCACATGCTCGCTGGCGTGGTTCCAACGCGACCCGCCGCTGGCGGCCCCCTTGCCGGCCATGTCTTCCGCTGTATAGCTGGTGGTGTCCGAGGCGATGCGCCACAGGCTGACCGTCATGCCGCCAAGCCTCCGCGCATACGCTCGAGTACTTGCTCAACCGCGCGTTGCCCTTCGGGATTGCGCAACATGTCGGCCGGCGTCTTGTTTCCCAGTTCAGGCAGCTTTTCATGGACCCAGCGCGCAAACCAAGCTTCCAGGTCAAAGGTCTTCATCTGCTCCGGGTCGCCGCTCTCGTCCAGCATCCTGTGCAAGGTGGCCAGCAGGCGCAAATAGGCCATGATGCGATGCCCGGCAACGTCAGGCAGCGGCCTGTTGGCGGCTTCGTTGCGCACAAAGGTCGTCTGCGACACACCAGCCAGACCCATGATCACGGAAGCCGGTTCGCCGGTGGCCTTGGCAATCAGCTTGACGACGTCGGTTGGCACCCCGGCTTCCACCGCGTCGTACAACTGAACGCCTGGCGCCTCGCGCACCCGCGCCACCAGCGCCCTGAGCTGGAACAGTGAGGTTTTTCCGACACTGCCGGCCTGCCCCATTTGTTTGGTCCACAGAACATGCAATTTGCGTGCTGCCGGTTGCGTACGCTCCGCTACGCGCTTGGCTGCCACTTTCCCCGCTGCCCGTCCGCTTCGGTGCGGCACATTCATTTCATTCCTTGCGGCCATACGGGCACCCATTTGGTTGGATTGCGACAGTCAAATGGTAGTTCATAATACAGCAGCATTCAATGCCTAATCCCCGGGGGCGTCTCCTGCCGGACATCAGGCATCTTGACGGCTCGTACACACCGCAACGAGCACAAATTCTGAGAAACTACAGGCTTACACGTCGATATTGCCCGCCCGCAGAGCGTTGTTCTCGATGAAGGCGCGGCGCGGCTCCACGTCGTCTCCCATCAGGGTGGTGAAGATCTGGTCGGCCGCGATCGCGTCCTCGATCTGCACCTTGAGCAAGCGCCGCACTTTCGGGTCCATGGTGGTCTCCCACAGCTGCTCCGGATTCATCTCGCCCAGCCCTTTGTAGCGCTGTTTCGAGACGGTGCGTTCGGCTTCGTCGCGCAACCACTGCATCGCGTGGTGGAAGTCGACCACCGCCGACTCTTTCATGCGCTCGCCCTCGCCGCGCCGCACGAAGGCGCCGTCGCCGATCAAGCCCTTGAAGGTGGCGGCCGCGTTGGCCAGCACCGCGTAATCGGCGCCGTCAACGAAGTCGGCGTCGATGGCGCTCACTTTCACGTTACCGTGATGCATACGCTCGATCCACAGCATGTGCTTGTCGGACAATTCATCCGAGCGCACGCTCACTCCCACCGCCGCCTCGCCGATGGAGTGTTGCATGGCCTTGGCCGACCCTTGCGCCGCCTCCACGGTGCTCAAGTCGAGCGTCACGCCGGTCATGATGGCGGTCAGCGCGGCGCGGTCGATCACGCGCGTCAGGCGCATCATGATGGCGTTGGCCAGGTTGAACTGGCGTACCAGCTCGGCCAGCGCGTCGCCCACGATGGCGTCGGCGCCGTCGCGCGGCACCAGCGCCGCCGTGTTCAGCGCCACCGTCATCATGTAACCGGCTTCCTCCAGGTCGTCCTTCAGATAGCGCTCGTCGCGGCCCACCTTGACCTTGTACAGCGGCGGCTGGGCGATGTAGATGTGGCCGCGCTCGACCAGTTGCGGCATCTGTCGGTAAAACAGGGTCAGTAACAGGGTGCGGATATGGGCGCCGTCGACGTCGGCGTCGGTCATGATGATGATGCGGTGGTAGCGCAGCTTCTCGACATTGAATTCGTCCGGTCCGATCGAGGTGCCCAGCGTGGCGATCAGGGTAGTGATCTGCTCGGACGACAGCATTTTTTCGAAGCGCGCCTTTTCCACGTTGAGCACCTTGCCGCGCAGCGGCAAGATGGCCTGGAATTTGCGGTCCCGTCCCTGCTTGGCCGAGCCGCCCGCCGAATCACCCTCGACGATGTACAGTTCGCACAGCGCCGGATCCTTTTCCTGGCAGTCGGCCAGCTTGGCCGACAGGCCCAGGCCGTCCATCACGCCTTTGCGGCGCGTCAGGTCGCGCGCCTTGCGCGACGCTTCGCGCGCACGCGCAGCTTCGACGATTTTGGCGCAGATGATCTTGGCGTCGTTCGGCTTTTCGGCCAGGTAGTCGGTCAGGGTCTTGGCGACGATTTCTTCGACCGGGCCGCGCACTTCGGAGGACACCAGCTTGTCCTTGGTCTGGGAGCTGAACTTCGGCTCCGGTACTTTGACGGACAGCACGCAGGTCAGGCCTTCGCGCATGTCGTCGCCGGTGATTTCAACCTTCGCCTTTTTGGCGTACTCGTGTTCGTCGATGTACTTGTTGATCACACGCGTCATCGCGGCGCGCAGGCCGGTCAGGTGGGTGCCGCCGTCGCGCTGCGGGATGTTATTGGTAAAGCACAGCACCTGCTCGTTGTACGTGTCGTTCCACTGCATCGACACGTCCACGGTGATGTTGGTGTGCTGGTCCGACATGCGCTCGCCGGTGGCCTGGAACACAGTCGGGTGCAGAACGGTCTTGGAAGTGTTGATGTATTCGACGAAGCCGCGGGTGCCGCCTTCGAACGCGAAGATCTCTTCCTTGCCGGTGCGCTGGTCGCTCAGCTTGATGCGCACGCCATTGTTCAGGAACGACAGTTCGCGGATCCGCTTGGCCAGGATCTCGTAGTGGAATTCGACGTGCGTGAAGATCTCTTCGTCGGCCCAGAAGTGGACGTCGGTGCCGCGCTTGTCGGTGTCGCCGATGACCTTGATCGGGGACACGGCGACGCCGTTGACCATCTCGATTTCGCGGTTCTGCGGCACGCCGCGCACGAACTCCATGTAGTGCACTTTGCCGTCGCGGCGGATGGTCAGCTTGAGCAGTTTCGACAGGCCGTTGACGCACGAGACGCCGACGCCGTGCAGGCCGCCCGAGACCTTGTACGAGTTCTGGTCGAACTTGCCGCCGGCGTGCAGCTCGGTCATGACGATTTCGGCGGCCGAGCGCTTCGGCTCGTGCTTGTCGTCCATCTTCAGGCCGGTCGGCACGCCGCGGCCGTTGTCGGTGATCGAGATCGAGTTATCGGAGTGGATCGTGACGTGGATCTCGGTGCAGTGCCCGGCCAGCGATTCGTCGATCGAGTTGTCCAGCACTTCGAACACCAGATGATGCAGGCCGGTGCCGTCCGAGGTGTCGCCGATGTACATGCCGGGGCGTTTGCGCACCGCCTCCAGGCCTTCCAGAATCTGGATGGAGGCGGCGCCGTATTCTTCCAGCGCGGGCTGGATGCTAGGATCAATTGGGCTCTCGGACATGGACTGCTTTCTCAAATTGCGATGACTGATTGTTTCGGGAACTGCCGCGACGCGGGACTGGCAAACCGTGCTAGATCCGCATCGGCATGACGACGTACTTGAAGTCGGCATTGTCGGGGATCGAGATCAGGGCCGACGAGTTGGAGTCGCCAAGGGCGATGTTGACCTGGTCGCATTTCAGGTTGTTTAACACGTCGAGCAGATAGGTGACGTTAAAGCCGATGTCGACGCTGTCGCCGGCGTAATCGATCTCGAGTTCCTCGACCGCCTCTTCCTGGTCGGCGTTGGTCGAGCTGATTTTCATGCTGCCCGGGCTCATGATGCAGCGCACGCCCTTGAACTTGTCGCTCGTCATGATGGCGGCCCGTTGCAGGGAGCGCAGCAATTCGTCGCGCCCGATCGTAAAATCGTTCTTGTAACCCTTGGGGATGACCCGGGTGTAGTCGGGGAATTTGCCCTCCACCAGTTTCGACACCAGTTCGATGTCAGCGAAGGTCAGCTTGACCTGGTTGGCGGCGATGTCGAGCTGGACCGGCTCGTCGTTTTCTTCGAGCAGGCGCTGGAGTTCGATGATGGTCTTGCGCGGGATGATCACTTCCTGGCGCGCGAAGGTTTGTTCGGTCTCGACCTGGCAAAAGGCCAGGCGGTGGCCGTCGGTGGCCACCGCGATCACGTGCTGGCCGTCCAGCACCAGCAGCAAGCCGTTCAGGTAATAGCGGATGTCTTGCTGCGCCATCGAAAAATACACCATGTTGAACAGGTGCTTGAGGGTTTTTTGCGGCAGCGTGACGGTGGCGCTATGGCTGGCCGCCTGCTGCATGGTGGGAAACTCCTCGGCCGCCAGGGTTTGCAGGGCGAAGCGCGATTTACCGGTCTGCACCGTCAAGCGCTTGTTGAGCAAGGTCATGGTGACGTCGCCCGCTTCCGGCAGCGCGCGCAAGATGTCAAGCAGCTTGCGCGCCGCCACCGTGGTGCCGGTCGCTTCGGCGCCGGCGCCGATATTGGCGTGGGTGGTGATTTGCACTTCGGTGTCGGTTGACAGGAAGGATACGTTTTCGCCGTCTTTGCGTATGAGGATATTGGCCAGAATCGGCATAGTGTGCCGACGCTCGACAATACCGCTCACGATTTGCAGTGGCCGGAGAAGGGTATCTCGGGTGGTTTTGACCAATTGCATAAATATCCTCGATGTAGTTGAACTGTGCTGAGTGAACAATATGGTGCGGCGCGCGCGTTGATGGCTTCCCGCCCGGCGCGGCCCCCGCTGTATTTTGCCAGAAAACAAATCACGCGGCAGGGGCGGGGCGGCGAGGCCGATCAACCCTTCAAGGTTTGCTCCAGCACATGCAGCTCGTGGTTGCACTCCGGATTCTTGGTGCGGTCGAGGGCGATCTTGCGCACCGCGTGCAGCACCGTGGTGTGGTCGCGCCCGCCGAACAGTTCGCCGATTTCGGGCAAGCTTTTCTGCGTCAATTCCTTGGCCAGATACATGGCGATCTGGCGCGGCCGCGCGATATTGGCCGGGCGCCGCTTGGAATACATGTCGGCCACCTTGATGTTGAAAAAGTCGGCCACCGTTTTCTGGATGTTTTCAACCGAAATCTGGCGGTTTTGCACCGACAGCAAATCCTTGAGCGCTTCCTTGACCACATCGATAGTGATGTCCTTGCCGTGAAAGCGCGAGTAAGCGAGGATCTTGCGCAGCGCCCCTTCCAGTTCGCGCACGTTCGAACGCAAATGCTTGGCCACGAAAAAAGCCACGTCGTCGGAAAAGGTGACCCCTTCCTGCTTGGCTTTTTTGAGCAAGATGGCGACCCGCATTTCCAGCTCGGGCGGCTCGATGGCCACCGTCAGGCCGGAATCGAAGCGCGAGATCAGGCGGTCGTCCATGCCGGTGATCTCTTTGGGATAGGTATCGCTGGTGATGATGATTTGTTTCTTGGCCGCGATCAAGGCTTCGAAGGCGTAGAAAAACTCTTCCTGGGTCCGGCTTTTGCCGCCGAAAAATTGAATATCGTCGATCAGCAGCATGTCAAGCGAATGGTAGTAATGCTTGAAGTCGTCGAAACCCTTGCGCTGGTAAGCGGTGACGACATCGCGCACATACTGCTCGGCGTGGATGTAGCGGATCTTGGCGCCCGGCTGGTCGGCCATCACCTGGTTGCCGATGGCGTGGATCAGATGGGTCTTACCCAGGCCCACGCCGCCGTAAAAAAACAGCGGGTTGTACGACACGCCCGGATTGTTGGCGACCTGGATCGCGGCCGCCCGCGCCAGCTGGTTGGCCTTGCCGGTGACGAAACTGTCGAAGGTCAGGTCGGTGTTGATGCGGCTTTGCTCGCGCCGCGGCGAATTGCCGATGTTAAACAGCTCCGGCACGCTGGGGGCCGGGTCGCTGGAGCGGTGCGCCGGCGCGCCGCCGTTGTCGTCCTGCACCGGCAGGGTGGGGCTGGCGCTGGCCGCCTTTTTGGGCGCGGCCAGGCGCGGGTCGAGCACGAACTGGACCTCGGTGGGCGCCTCGAAATACTGGGCCGCCAGGGCCGTGATGCGGCTGGCGAACTGGGTCTTGACCCAATCGAGCTTGAAACGGTTGGGCGCGGCGATGCGCAACTTGCCCTCCTCGTAATCGAGGGCGATAAGCGGTTTGATCCACGCGCTGAATTGTTGCGGTGTCAGTTCCAGTTCCAACTGCGCGGAACAGGTCTGCCAGAAATTATCCATGAATCGTCTATGTGAAAAGGTGTGGGAGGGCGTATCGATGCTGCCCTGGGCGCCCGCTGGGCACGCGAGGGCTCGCCACACGTAACGCGCTATTCTACTCTCGCCGGCCAAAGTTATCCACAGGCACGCTTGTTATTTTGCAGGCCCGGTCTTGTATAAGCGACAAGATCGGGGCCGGCCCTCGCTGTCGCGCCCGGTCCACGGCGGGGCGGCCAAAGCGGCCGTCATTTCCCCCGGTCAGCGGGATTTCTTGACAAGCCGGGGTGAAATACTGAATAATTCAGGGTTCCCCGCCCGCATTCCGTGTTTATTCACATGAACATCAGTATGGAGTGAGCGTGGATGTAGCGGGCGATGAGGATAGGCCAGCTTGTGCCTTGGCATAAGTGCGCGATTGTCATTGGCACCAAAAACTGACGGGACGTCAGACCCGATTTTGCATTTTTTTGCATTTTTTTGCTTTTTAGCGAGACCAACATGAAACGTACTTACCAACCTTCCGTCGTTCGCCGCAAGCGCACGCACGGCTTCCGCGCTCGCATGGCCACCCGTGGCGGTCGTGATGTGCTCAACGCACGTCGCGCCAAAGGCCGTAAACGTCTGGCCGTATAAGCCTGCCGTTGCCAGCTGATCGCGTGGCTCGCTGCAACACAGTCGGCAATCTTGGCGAAGGTTCACACGACTTCGCGCGCGTTCGGCGTATCGTTAAAACGGATGAATTTTCATCCGTTTTTCGTTTGCGCCCGGCGCAAAAGACCGCCCACTTCGTGCTCTACACCCGCCAGAACGACTTGCCGCATGCGCGGCTGGGCGTCGTGGTGGCCAAGCGTTTCGCGCCGCGCGCGGCCACCCGCAACACCATCAAGCGCGTCACGCGCGAGCTGTTCCGGGTCAGCCGCTTGCCGCCGCTCGATTGTGTGGTGCGCTTGTCGAAAGCGGTCAACAGCAAGGACGGCCCGGCCACCACGGCCAGGCTGAAGGCGGAACTGCGGGTCGAGCTGACGCGCCTGTTCGCCGGTCAGATGGCCGCCGCCCGGTCCAGGGCGGCCGCGTCCGTGACCGCGCCGGTGCCCGCCTCCCCGGCCGCGCCGGACCCAGCGGCGCCATGAAAACGGTGTTGCTGGCGCTGGTGCGCGCCTATCAGTTACTGGTCAGTCCGCTGCTGGGGCAGAACTGCCGCTTTTATCCCTCGTGCTCCCACTATGCGATGGAGGCGATCGGCGTGCATGGCGCCGCGCGCGGGAGCCTGCTGGCCGTCAAGCGTCTGGGCCGCTGCCATCCCTGGCACGAGGGCGGGTTCGATCCGGTGCCGCCGGCCGCCCCCACCCCCTCTTCAACGACCGCTTGCGGTTGCAACCATTCCCGATAAGTAGCCTAATGGATATCAATAAACGTACCATCCTGTGGATCGTGTTTTCCGTGTCGCTGGTCGTTCTGTGGAACGACTGGATGGTCGCCAACGGCAAACCGTCCATGTTTGCCGCCACGCCGGAACACGTCACCCCGGCCGCCGGCGCCAACGGCAAGCCGGTCTTGCCGAGCGCCGCCCTGGCCGGCACCGCCGGCTTGCCGGGCGCGCCCGCGCCGGCCGCCGAGTTCAAGAGCGAACGCATCACCATCACCACCGACGTCATCAAGGCCGATATCGACACCATGGGCGGCCAGCTCAAGCGGCTCGAACTATTACAATTTAAGAGCAGCGGTCATCCGGGCTGGTTCGGCGGCTGTTTCGGCTGGTTCAAGGTTTGTCAGGGCGACACCGGCACCGTGAAAAACGAAGTCTTGTTCGACGAAGGCCAAGGCGGCACCTATCTGGCGCAAACCGGCTTGATCGGCAACACGGGCGGCACCGCTTTCCCGAACCACAACACCGGTTTCGTGGCCAAGCCGGGACTGCGCACGCTCGACAATGGCAACCAGATTGAACTGGTGCTGGAAGCGGAGCAGGGCGGCGTGAAACTGACCAAAACCTTCACCTTCAAACGGGGCGACTACGTGATCGACCTGCGCCATGAGGTGAGCAATGTGGGCCAGGCGCCCGTCAAGCCCGAGCTGTACTTGCAGCTGGTGCATGACGGTAACAAGCCGGTGGGCGATTCCTACTTCAACAGCAGCTACACCGGTCCCACCCTGTACACCAGCACCGACCATTACAAAAAGCTGACCTTTGAAAAGATCGACAAGGAAGCGGCCGAAGCGGCCAAGACCGGGCGTCCGGTGGTGCCCGACCATCCTGTGAAGGCGGCCGACGGCTGGTTCGCCATCTCGCAGCACTTCTTCGTGTCGGCTTTTGTGCCGCAGGATAAAACGCCGCGCGACATCTTCACCAAAAAGATCGACACCAACCTGTACGCGATCGGCAACGTGTTGCCGCTGCCGACCCTGGCCCCTGGCGCCTCGGCCGCGCTGGACGCCAAGCTCTATTCCGGTCCGCAGCAATCGAAGCTGCTCGAACAAGTGAGCCCGGGTCTGGAACTGGTCAAGGATTACGGTTGGCTGACCATCGTCGCCAAGCCGATTTTCTGGGTCATGGAACAGATCCACAGCGTGCTCGGTAACTGGGGCTGGACCATCATCGCCTTCACCATTTTGATCAAGCTGCTGTTCTTTCCGCTGTCGGCGGCCGGCTACCGCAGCATGGCCAAGATGAAGGTGGTCACGCCGAAGATGCAAGCGATCCGCGAACGTTACAAGGGCGACCCGGCCAAGATGAACCAGGCCACCATGGAACTGTACAAGACCGAGAAAATCAATCCGCTGGGCGGCTGTCTGCCGATCCTGGTGCAAATGCCGGTGTTTATCGCCTTGTACTGGGTGCTCAACGCCTCGGTCGAAATCCGCGGCGCGCCGTGGATCGGCTGGATCACCGACCTGGCCCAGCACGACCCATGGTGCATCCTGCCGGTGCTGTACGCGATCTCGATGTTCATCACCACCAAGCTCAATCCGGCGCCGGCCGACCCGATGCAGGCCAAGATGATGATGTTCATGCCGCTCGCGTTTTCAGTCATGTTCTTCTTCTTCCCGTCCGGGCTGGTGCTCTACTGGGTGGTCAACAACGTGCTGTCGATCGGCCAGCAGTGGGTCATCACCAAAAAGTTCCAGCCGGCGAAAGCGTAAGTCCGCTTGCGCCGTTTAAAAAAACCCGCGCCTGCGCGGGTTTTTTTTCGGGCCGGCGCCGGTGCGCGCGCTCACGATAGCGCGCACGGGCTTTTTCATTATCCCCATCGAATAACATACAATCCCCCCATGAAACTCGATACCTCCCCCATCGCCGCCATCGCCACCGCTCCCGGCCGCGGCGGCATCGGCGTGGTGCGCGCCTCCGGCAAAAACCTGGCGCCCTTGATTAGCGCCTTGTTCCCCGGCGTTACCCTACAGCCGCGCCACGCCACCTACCTGCCGTTCAAGGACGCGGGCGGCGCCATTCTCGACCAGGGCATCGCGCTGCATTTCAAGGGCACGGCGTCGTACACCGGCGAGGACGTGCTGGAGTTGCAGGGGCACGGCGGCCCCATCGTGCTGCAACTGCTGCTGGCACGCGTGCTGGAGGCCGGCGCGCAACTCGGTGTGCGCCTGGCCGAGCCGGGCGAATTCACACGCCGCGCCTATTTGAACGACAAGCTCGATCTGGCCCAGGCCGAAGCGGTGGCAGACTTGATCGACGCCTCCACCGAGGCGGCCGCCAAGTCGGCCTCGCAATCGCTGTCGGGCGCCTTTTCAAACACCATCCATAGGTTGGTCGAGCAGGTCACCGGCTTGCGCATGCTGGTCGAAGCCACGCTCGACTTCCCGGAGGAGGAAATCGACTTCCTGGAGAAATCGGACGCGCGCGGTCAGCTGGCCGGCATCGTCGACGCCCTCGACAAGGTATTTCAGCAGGCGGCCCAGGGCGCGCTGCTGCGCGAAGGCTTGAACGTGGTGCTGGTCGGCCAGCCGAACGTGGGTAAGTCCTCGCTATTGAACGCGCTGGCCGGGGCCGACGTGGCCATCGTCACTCCCATCGCCGGTACCACGCGCGACAAGGTGAGCGAGACGATCCAGATCGAAGGCATCCCGCTTAACATCATCGACACGGCCGGCATCCGCGGCGCCGACGACGCGGTCGATCTGGTCGAGCGCATCGGCATCGAACGCACCTGGGGCGAAGTGGGCAAGGCCGACGTGATTTTGCATCTGCTTGACGCCAGTCTGGGGCCGACCCGGGCCGACGACGCCATCGTGGCCGCGTTTCCGGACGGGGTGCCGCTGCTGCGCATCTGGAACAAGATCGACCTGTCCGGCCACAAGCCGGCGGTCGATGCGATGGCCGACGCGACCCATGTTTATCTGTCGGCGCACGAGCATATCGGCATCGAGCTGCTGCGCGCCGAATTGCTGCGCATCGCCGGCTGGCAGCAGACCGGCGAGTCCTTATATCTGGCGCGCGAACGCCATCTGATCGCACTGAAGTCGGCGGGGCGACATCTCGATTTGGCCGCCCAGCACGCGGCGCAAAACGACCAGTCGCTCGATCTGTTCGCCGAGGAGCTGCGCCTGGCGCAGACGCAGCTGTCGAGCATCACCGGCGCCTTTTCATCGGACGATTTGCTGGGAGTGATTTTCAGCCGGTTTTGTATCGGCAAGTAGGCGAGTTGCTGGGCGCGCGGCGCCGCCCGCGTCAAGCTACAAAAATTCAGTTCGGTTTACATTTGAATTGTATGGTGGTTTCACCATGCTTGTCGGTCAGGTAGGTGACGACGCATTCTGACATGTCCTCTTCGATTTTTTTGGACAGGCTCATCTCGCCACCCAGGCCATACTTGCAAGAGATCCATTTTTCATCTTTTGGTTGAAACGACCACTTAAAGGTTTGGATCGTCTTTCCCTGTTTGCCGCCATCGGGGACCAACTCTTGCAGCGAATCGGGCGGCCCGCTCATCATGCCAATGCTGCGGAGACGGAAAATGCTGTCTGTATAGGGAGTCCAACCTTCTGGTGCGCGCGATAAAGTAATGGCTTCTCTGGAAATGGTTTCCGGACAGTTTATTTTCTTTTCTTGGGCATATACATTGCCGCACGTGAGCACGGCGCCGCCAAGCGTGCCGATCACAGCCAAAACAGATGTAGGCATTAATTGTCTCGATAAGTGAAAAAACAACTACGTTATGCTCGGGTTCGTACTCTTCCGAATTTATCAACTCCGCGCCTGGGGATGTGTACAGTGTTGCATCAACGCAAAGCATTGTCCAGTCGCTACGTTGGGGCTTGCCGTGCAGATCATCGAGGAGCTACGAACTGTCGCCTCAAATCGCTTTCACTAATCAATATTCTCGTTAAGCATGTATCGTTGCATTTGAGAATTGTCATGCCGATGGAATCGGAGCTCACGTAAGCTTCAATCACAGCGGCATGGTCCGCAGCGAGGAGAGAATCGTGGAAGCAATAGCAAACGAGAAGATTGACAATGGTCATGCCAGCGCGGTGGCCGTGCAGCCGGCGCCGGTGCGCGCACTGCGGCAATTGTTGCAGCCCAAGGGCTCATGCTGGTATTGCGAGAAGTCGCTCGACGCGGTGCGTCGTTTTTGCGGCAAGTCGTGTGCCGAATCGTTCGACGAGGAAGCTGGCTACACCCGCTAGTGGCGCAAACGATGTGGCGCCGTGCCCGGGTCAGTCGCGCCCCATCAAGGCGTCCAGCGCGCCCTCGAAGTCGAACTGATGCGCGGCGGCGGCCACCTTCTGATACAAGGTCACCCCCAGGGTGGCCGCCAGGGCGGTGGCCGAATGTTCCAGCACATCGATGGCGGCGCCGTCGCCTTCGCGCAGCAGCCCGATCAAGTGGCCCACCACGGCCAGCGTGCCCGGATTGGCCGGGTCGGGCACCTCTTCGGCGAGGGGCCAGCTCTCGGTTCCGCTGTCGGGCAAGATGCTGCCGATGGTGCTGAGCACTTGGCCGAGCGTGAGCTCGACCTGGGCTAGCGGCTGGTCGAGCGCCGATACGTGGGCGCGCGCGCGTAGCGTGTTTTCCAGGGCGGCGGCGGCGTCTTGCAACGCCAGCGCGCCGATCATGCCGGCCGCGCCCTTGAGGGTATGGGCGCGCAACTGCGCCGCCGCGTAATGGTCGCCCACCACGGAGTGACGAATCTGCTGCTGGGTGGCTTGGTGATCGTGGCGGAAACGCCGCAGCAGCTTGAGATATAGCACGCGGTCGCCCATGATGCGGTCCAAGCCATCCTCGATATCGAGAATCAGCCGAACACTGGGTGCCGACGCCATACCACTGGCACTGGACTGATTGCCGAACGGAGCTGATCGTTTCATGATTCGTGACGTTGGGCCGGCAAACTTGGAGTCATTACGATAACAGAATTGCAGCATAATTCCAGTGTAAAGTTTCTTTAGACTAGGAATTTTTCTTGTCGTGTGGCGAACTGATCATGTGCTGCGCCGCAGCAGAGAGAGGGCGCGCGACCGCTCCGGCGCCGACTGCGGATCGGCACCGGGAAAGCGTGGTCGATGGCTGACTTACTTGGTGGTAAACGACCAACTGCGGCTGACATCGACGCCATTGGCGGTGCCGTTAAACGTGACGTCGTAGGTGGTGTTGGCTTTCAGCTTGGCGAGCGGCACGATGGCCGCCGCCGATTCCGGCGTTTCGAAGTCGGCCGCGTGGGTCAGGCTGCGCACTTCCAGATTGCTCGCGGTGCCACGGGCGCGCACCGTGAACGCTTGCACGTTGATGAAGGAGTCGATGTTGGCATGGATGCTGATCGGGTAGCCAACTTCGTTCTGGTTCGGCACCGGATCGGGCGACTCCCGGTCGCTAAAGAAGTTCACCGGCACCGCCGTCTGGCCCGCGAAGGGGTAGATGGCGATCTTGTCGGCGCCGATGCCGGGGCCGAAGCCGTTATTGGCGGCGAAATCGGTGGTGAAGTAAGTCGAGTTCGAGGTGGTGGTGGCGGCGCCGGAACCGGCTTCCTTGAAGATCGGTTCAAAAATCACGAAGCGGTGATAGATGGCGGTGATCAGTTCTTCGGCCATGAGAAAGCCGGAACTGTTGCTGGCCTGGGAGATCACTTCGCCGAACGCGAAGGTGGCCGGGGCGAACAGATATTGCGCCTGTTTCAGCCGGCCTTCATTGTTGTTGTTTGCATCGACCACCTTCACGCCGGTGAAGCCCGGTTTACCCACGATCTGGTCATGGGTGATGGTGCCGTTGAGCTTTTGGTATTCCGAGTGACGCTGGGCCGCCGTATCGATCAAGCCATTACGGGTCAGCTGCGGCAAGCCGATCTGCGCGCGCCGGAAATTGATCCAGTTAAAGCCATCGGTGGCCGTGTTGTTCGACGCCACCGGGGCGCCCGGCAACAGCGGCAGGCTGCCGGCGTCGGTGGTCGGGTTGTTGACGGCCACGCCGTTGTCATTGTTATTGCCACCGCAAGCGGCCAGCAGAACGGCCAACAGCAGCGCCGGGATCGAGGTATTGAAACGCTGCAATTGCGTCATAGGGACTCCAGGGCAAAGATAAGCGGGTTGCGGTTCTTGCCTGACGTAAAGAAAAGATCCGCTGCTGAAGCGATTCTAAGCTAATTCTGCGCCAAAAGTACTTACTTGAGGAACATACAATCCAATAAAGCTGGGACACCGCTGGCCGCGCGTGGCGAAAAGGCACGCCCGGCGGAGTAGAATAAGCAAGATTGTTTCGTCCGCGCATAGCGTCCTGCTCACACCTGTTTCCTGAATGATATTCATTTGAAACCACCTCCGCTCTCGCCGCTGCAACGCGCCAAATTCGCCCTGCCCAGCATCGTCACCTTGCTGTCGCTGGCCTGTGGTTTTGGCAGCATTGTGATCTCGGTCGACAATGCCGCCGTGGGCAGCGCCTGGGATTACCGCTTGGCGGCCGGCTTGCTGGTGCTGGCCGGGGTGTTTGACGCGCTCGACGGCTACGTGGCGCGCGCCACCGGCACCAGCTCGCCATTCGGCATGCAGCTCGACTCGATCGCCGACGTGATGAATTTCGGCTGCGCGCCGGCGGTGCTGTTGTATTGCTATGGTTTTGTCGGCCTGGGCGCGCACGACCCGATGCTGCTGCGGATGGGCGGCATGGCCAGCTTCTTCTTTGTGGCCTGCGGCGCCATGCGTCTGGCGCGCTTTAACGTCAATGTGGGGCGCACCGATCCGCGCTATTTTGTCGGCATGCCGATCACCGCCGGTGCCGCCTGCGTGGCGGCGGTGGTGGTGGCTTGGCCCGATCCGCTGGCCACCCGGGTGCAGGCCGTGCTGCTGCTGCTGCTGCTGGTGGCCGTGGGCAGCCTGATGGTGTCGACCGTGCGCTTTCCCAGCTCCAAGCAAAAGAAAAGCGTGGGCGCCCTGCTGGTGCTGCTGGCCGGGATCGCCTTGCTGCTGTGGTTGCAGACCCGCTTTTTCGCCCTGTTCTTCGCCGTGTATGTGGCGTTGACCTTGTCGCTCAATCTGGCCTGGCATCTGGGCTGGCGTGGCGTGGCCCCGCCCGAGCTCTACAGCGACAATTGATTGCCGATTGATTCAAGCGAATTTGTCCAGCAGGCGCGCCAGCCGGGCGGCGCTCGCGCGCGCTTGCTCCAGGTCGCCGGCCTGGGCGGTCTGGGTTTGCACGGTGTGCGACAGCAGTTGCACGAAGCAGCGGTCGAGCGCCTTGCGCGCCGCCGCCATTTGCTGCGCCACGGCGTCGCAATCGTCCGCGCCCGCCGCCTGCGCGACCAGTTTTTGCACGCCGCGCAATTGCCCTTCGACGCGCGCCAGCCGGTGCAGCAAATCGGTTTTTTGCGCGTCGCTCAAGGCCGCGCCCCGGGCTGGCTCGGCCATGCCGCTCACGCCACTTCGTGCCCGCGCGCGGCGCGCAGGATGGCGAACCAGTCGTTGCGATCGAGCGTGAACTGGCTGCCCTGAACCGCTTCCGACACCGCTTCGATACGGCCGCTGCCCGTCAGTGGCAAGGGTTTACTGGGCAATTGCATGATCCAGGCGAACACCACGCTGGCAAACGGGCGCTCCAGGCGCGTGGCGACGGTGCCGATCACGTCGCGCACGCGGGCGGCGGCCGCGTCGCCGCCGCTAAACAGGCCGCCGCCGGCCAGCGGCGACCAGATCATCGGCGCCACGGCCTGGTCTTGCAAGCCGTCGAAGGTCTGGTCGAACATCGGGTCCAGATGCAGGGGCGAGAATTCGACCTGGTTGGTGGCCAGCGCGATGCGCTTGTGCAGACAGTCGAACTGGTGGCGGCTGAAATTCGATACCCCGAAGTGGCGCACCTTGCCGGCTTGGCGCAGGCGGGTGAAGGCTTCGGCGATCTGGTCGAAATCCATCAGCGGATCGGGGCGGTGGATCAGCAGCAGGTCGAGGTAGTCGGTGCCGAGCTGGCGCAGCGAGCTGTCAGCCGAGGCGGTGATGTGGGCCGCGCTGGTGTCGTAATGCTGGATCGCGTGTTGCGGGCGCTGCGGCGAGAGCAGCTTGATGCCGCATTTGCTGACCAGTTCCATCTGCTGGCGCAGCGACGGTTTCAGTTGCAGCGCTTGGCCGAACAGGGCTTCGACGCTATAGCCGCCGTAGATGTCGGCATGGTCGAAACTGGTCACGCCGAGCGCGATGCATTGCTCGATCAGGGTCAGGCGCTGCTGCGGCGTGAGCTGCCAGTCGCCCATGCGCCACATGCCGGCCACGATGCGCGACAGGTCCGGGCCGCCGCTGCTGGTTTGGCTGCGCGGGCAAAGCATATCGGTAGAAAAAGCGTGGGCCATCGGGATCTTTCGGGTTACGGTTGGGGGAAGCGTCGGCCACGATTATAGCCACAAGCGCGCCGCTGGCGGCCGGCAAGCGGCCCGGGCCCGGACCGGCCGCTGTCGTCAGACGGCCGCCTTGCCGCTTTGCCCTATTTCAGCCACAGGCGGATCGAGTCCCAGGCGCGGCCGAAAATGGTGGCCTGGCTGACGCTTTCCAACGCCACCACGGGCAGATCGAGCAGCGCTTTGCCGTCCACCATCATCTTGAGGGAGCCGACCCGGCTCTTTTCAACCAGCGGCGCCACCAGCGGGTCTTTGCGCTCGAGCACAGGCTTCATCTTGGCGGCCACGCCCTTGGGCACCGTCACCAGCACGTCGTTGGCGAAACCGATCTTGACGGTGCTTTGCGAACCCTTCCAGATTTCCGGGGTGGCGATCGACTGCCCCTTGCTATAGAGCTTGACGGTGTCGAAGTTTTGAAAGCCCCAGTTCAGCAGCTTCTGGCTTTCCTGGGTGCGCGACTGATCCGACGAGGTGCCCAGCACCACCGAGATCAGGCGCCGCTCGCCGGCGCCGTTGGGGCGGCGCGCCGAAGCGATCATGCAAAAGCCGGCCGCCTCGGTGTGGCCGGTCTTCATGCCGTCCACGGTCGGGTCCAGGTACAGCAAGCGGTTGCGGTTGGGCTGGGTGATTTTGTTGTAGGTGAAACTCTTGACCGAGTCGATTTTGTAGAACTGCGGGTAGTCGGCGATCACGCGCGCGGCCAGCACCGACAAGTCTTGGGCGGTGGAATAATTTTCCGGGCTGGGCAAGCCATGCGGATTGGCGAAGTGGGTGTTTTTCAAACCCATGCGCTCGGCTTCCCGGTTCATCAGGGTGACGAAGGTGGCCTCGTCGCCGGCCACCGCTTCGGCCAGGGCGACGGCCGCGTCGTTACCGGACTGCACCATCAAGCCGTACAACAGATCGTTGACCTTGACCGGGGTGGCCGGATCGATGAACATTTTCGAGCTGCTGGCATCGACCTTCCAGGCCCGCACCGAGACGTTGATCATCTGGTTGATGTCGAGCTTTTTTTCCTTGAGCGCGGCGAACGTCAGGTAAGCCGTCATGATCTTGGTCAATGAGGCCGGTTCGATGCGGGCGTTGGGGTCTTGTGCGGCGATGATCTGGCCGCTGGTGGCGTCGAGCAACAGCCAGGATTTGGCGGCGATGGTGGGTGCCGGCACGGTTTGCGCGACGGCGGCCGATAGGATCAAGACACTGGAGGCCAGTGCCGCTAACAGTTTTTTCATGGGGGCGCGTCTGTGAAAGAAGTAGGGAAGGCGGGCCGGCTTACCGTGGCGAAAACGGCGCCGGCCTATGGCAAAGAAGTGTTAATTATAGCTGGGTACGATGAGGCGGCGCGCTCACTTGTTCGGGTCGGCCGGGTCGTCTTGCCATAACTGAATCACGAAGTTTTTGATATGTTGCAGCTTACGGTGGAAGAAATGATCGGCGCCGGGAATGACGATCACGGCGATGTCTTGCGGCCTGGCCCACTCGAACACGTCCTTCAGCGGAATGGTGTCGTCCAGCTCGCCATGGATCAGGATGGTATTGGCCGGCACTGGTGGCATGGCCCATTTGCCGGCCGCGCTGCCCACCAGCACCAGGCGCTCGGCCGGGGTGCCGGCCGCTTGCAGGCGCGCCTGCAAACGCGATTGCACGAACGTGCCGAAGGAAAAACCGGCCAAGGCCACCGGCAAACCCGGGTGGCGCGCTTGCATGTAGTCGAGTAACAGCGCCATGTCGTCCGTTTCGCCATCGCCGTGGTCATGCACGCCTTGCGAGGCGCCCACGCCGCGGAAATTGACGCGCGCGGCCACATAGCCGAGCGCCACAAAGGCGCGCGCCAGGGTTTGCGTCACTTTGTTATCCATCGCGCCGCCGTACAGCGGATGGGGGTGGGCCACCAGGGCGATGCCGCGCGGCGTCCCGGCCGGCGCGTCGATCAAGCCCTCCATGCTGCCGGCGTGGCCGGTCATGGTGAAGGGTTGCGCATGCTTGTTCAGTAGGGTATTCATGTGGCGGCCGGGTTCAGATTTTAAGGCGGGCGACGATCTCGCCGCCGGCCAGATGGCGGTCGACGATTTCGTCGATATCGCTGTTGTCGACGTAGGTGTACCACACGCCTTCCGGATACACCACCAGCACCGGGCCTTCCTCGCAGCGGTCCAGGCAGCCGGCCTGGTTGATGCGTATTTTTCCCGGGCCGCTCAAGCCCAGGTCCTTGACCCGGCGCTTGCAGTGTTTTTGGGCCGCTTCGGCGCCGTGCTCGCCGCAGCTGCTGCGGCCGTCGTCGCGCTTGTTCATGCAAAAAAAGACGTGGCGCTCGAAATAGGGGGTGTCGCTCATCATGGCCTCGGACTATCGATATGGTTGAGGCATCATCATACCCCTGAGTTCCAGCCTGTGCCAGACGGGCCGCGGCCTCACACCCGGTTCAGCTTATGGGACGGCAGCCACAGGAACCACAACGCGAAAAACGGCCATAGCAGCGATAGAAACTGGGCCGCGCCGTTGAAGTTGAGGAATTTGCCCTGCACCCAGCCTTGCAGGGTGGAAATGAAGTAGGGATTGACCGGGGTGGTGTTGACGATGGCTAGGCTCAGCAGCAGGGTGAGGGCCGCCAGGCGACGCTGCGCCACCGGCGGCGCCACGGCCAGTCCGGACAGCATGATCATGCCGATCAAAAAACCGCCCTCGGCGCCGGGCGTGATCCACACCAGCGCGTTTTCGGGCGAGAACAGCAGGGCGCTGGCCAGGGTCTTGATCAGCATGGAGGCCGCGATCAGGGCCAGCACCAGACGGGTCTTGGGCGCGCTCGGGCGCAGCAGACACAGCAAGGTGAGCGCGGCGCCCGTCATGCCGCAGGCCGTGATGATGGTCTCGGACAGCCAGTACTGCTGTACCGTGGGCGCGCTGTCGGCGCGCAGGTAGGCGGCCAGGTCGATGTTCATGTCGAGCTGCTCGGACAGCCATTCCGATACGATCGGCAGCAATTGGCCAAGGCCGAACAGATAGCCCTGCGGGTAGATCTGGGCCAGCGGCCATAGCGCCAGCAAGACCAGGCCCTGGCTGGCGTGCAGCACGAACCAGCGCTGGCGCAGGCGGTACAGATGGCTGTGATCGAGCAGCTTGCGCACCGTGAGCGCGCCCGCCACGGCGCCCAGCAGGCAGCCGGCGGCGTTGGTAAACAAGTCGAGGTTGGAGGGCACCCGGCTGGGCAAATACGATTGCACCGCTTCCATCGCGCCCGACATCAGCAGCCCGGTCACGCCGGCCAGCAGCACCGCCGCGGTCCGTTTCACATGGGGGTAGAGCGCGTACACCAGCAGCGCGCCGAAGGGCATGTAGCCGAGGATGTTGACGCCGGCGTCGAACTTGGTCCAGTAACGGGGCAGGGCCAAGTGCTCGATGAAGGCGAACGCGGTCAGGCCCGTGTTGTGCCAGCCGGCGAAGGGAAACCAGCTGGCGTAGACGATCAGGAAGACGTAAGCCAGCAGCGCGGCGCGCGCCACCGGCGAAGCCTTGCGGCCGGGGACGTTGGCGAGCGGCCCGCTCATGCCGTCATTTGCCGGCCAGCCCGCCCAGCCAGGCGATCAAGTCGGCCGCCACCGCGTCCGACGCGCCGGCCAGGGCCTTGGCGCCGCCCAGCGCGTCGGCGCTCACGGCCGGCTCGCGGCGGGTGAAGCTCTTTTGGTCGACCAGGGTATGGCCGCGAAACAGCGAGGCGCGCAAGGTGAGCTGGGCGCTGCTGCTGGTCTGGCTGTCGAAGTTTTGCGCGAAGTCGTCCACCTCGACCCGCAGCAGCGCCACGCTGGCGGCGGCGTCGGTTGCCGACAGCACCTTCACGCCGCTTTGCGCGATGCGCGATTTCAGGCGCTGGCCCAGCAGTTGCAGCGGCGGCGCGTTCCACTGGTTTTGGGCGTAGGGGCGCGATTGCTGGGCGTCGGCATATAGCAGGCGGTAATACATGCGCTGGCTGTCCAGCCAGCTCGGCCCGCTCACGTCGGCCACCACCAGCGAGGGCAGGCCGGGCAAGCCGGCCGCCACTGCGGTGACGGTGGCTGGCGGCGGGCCGAAGTCGTACAGGGTGGGCGGCGGCGCCTTGCTGGCGCAAGCGGCCAGCGCGACGGCCAAAGCGACGGTCAAAGCGACGCGCGCGGCGCCGGGGATGGCGACTCTGGCGGCGCGGCGAAACGGCGGTTGGGCGAGGCGGGTCGGCAAGCGCGGCGAGATGGTGAAGTTCACGGTGATCCTTATTGGGGCGGCGCCACGAAACCGGCTTCGCCCGGACCGGGCGGCAGGTCCGGCGTGCCGAACAAAATGCTTTGCGGGCGCTCGCTGAGCGCGTTCATGGTGCGTTTCACGGCCAGCATCGAGGAGCGTGTTTCGTCGGTCAGCTCGATCACGTGCGGCAGCGCCTCCAGTTCGACCCCGCGCGCCACCGCTTCCACCGACAAGCCGACCCGGTCCACCGTGCCGCTCACTTTGTCCAACGGGCCGCCGGCCGCTTGCAGGCTGGTGCCCAGTCTATTCCAATTGTCGGACAGGCGGCTGATGTTTTGGCCGGCCGAGTCGACCGAATCGAGCGCGCGCTCGAGCTGCGCGCTCAGGCGCGGCAAGCGGGCCAGGGTCGGCTCCAGCTGGCGCGGGATGGCGCCGAAGGCGTTGGCGGCCTTGCTCACGTCGGCGAAGGCGGCCAGCATGGCTTGCTGGTTGGCCGGTGCGAGCAGATTGTTGACCTTGATGGTCACCGCCTCGGCCTGATCGAGAATGCGCTTGCCGCGTTTTTCCAGCTGGTCCAGCAAGCCCGCTTGCAGGGGGATGCGGGCCGGCTGGCTGGCGCTGCTGGCCAGCAGCGGCGAGCCGACCGTTTCGTCGTCGAGCTGGATGTAGGCGATGCCGGTCACGCCCTGGTAGCCCAGGCTGGCGAAGGTGCTCTTGGTGACCGGAGTGTCGGGATTGACGCTGATGTGAACCAGGATCTGGCCGGCCACGGCGCGGTCGAAGTCGATCGCGTCCACCTTGCCCACTTCCAGGCCCCGGTAGCGCACCGCCGCCTGCGGGTTCAGGCCGGGCACCGACAAGGTGGTGGCCAGCAGGTAGGGTACCCGTTCGACCCGGTCGCGGTTGAACCAGACCCCGAACAGCACGGCCGCGATCAGCAGGACGATGGTGAAAAACCCCGTCATCAGTGCGTGTGATCTGTTTTCCATTCACTCTCCGATTGCGTTTCAGTGCGGCGCTGGTCGAGCACCGCGAGCGCGCGTTGACCGCGGTCGCCCAGGAAAAACTGTTTGATGAAGGGGTGATCGACTTCGATCACCTCGCGCGTGGGACCGATCGCGATCACGTGTTTTTCAGCCAGCACCGCGATCCGGCTCGAGAGCGCGAACAGGGTGTCCAGATCGTGCGTCACCATCACCACCGTCAGGCCCAGTTCGCGGTGCAGCGACTGGATCAGGGATACGAAGCTTTCCGACAGATCCGGGTCGAGCCCGGCGGTGGGTTCGTCCAGGAACAGCAGCTTCGGTTCCAGCGCCAGCGCGCGCGCCAGCGCGACCCGCTTGATCATGCCGCCGGACAGGTCGGACGGCATCTTGTTGGCGTGCTCCGGACCCAGGCCGACCATATTCATCTTCAATAATACGGCATCGCGTATCAGGGCCGAGGGCAGCTTGCGCAGCTCGCGCATCGGCTGCGCCACGTTCTCGAACACGGTCAGGGCCGAATACAGGGCGCCCTGCTGGAACAGCATGCCCCAGTGGTTGCGCAGCTGCTGCAAGTGGTCGGAGTCGGCCAGGCTGATGTCTTCGCCGAACACGCGCACGCAACCGCGCGCCGGACGCTCCAGTCCCAGCATCTGGCGCAGCAGCACCGTTTTGCCGGTGCCGGAGCCGCCCACGATGGACAGGATTTCGCCGCGCTCGATGGCCAGGTTCAAATCCTGATGCACCACGGTGCGGCCGAATTTGGTCCACAGATTGGTGATCTCGACCACGGGCGCGGCGCCGTGCATGTCGAACTGGCCGCCGTCCGCGTCGGCGCACGATGTCTGCGCCATCAGAAGCCCACCCCGTTGAACACGATGGCAAACACCGCGTCGGCCAGAATGACCACCGTGATGGCGGTCACCACCGAGGTGGTGGTGCCGCGGCCCAGGCTTTCGGTGTTGGCTTTGATGCGCAGGCCGAAGTGGCAGGACACCAGGGCGATCAGGATGCCGAACACCACGCCTTTGCCCAGGCCGATCATGTAATTGGCCAGCGGCACCGCGTCCGGCAGCTTCTGGATGAAGTAGCGCGGCGACAGGCCCAACTCCATCTGGGCCGACACCATGCCCCCGATCAGGGCCATGGTGTCGGTCCAGATCACCAGCAGCGGCATCGACACGGCGAGCGCCAGCACCTTCGGTAAAATCAGGCGGAAGCCGTGCGAGATGCCCATCACCAGCATGGCGTCGAGTTCCTCGGTCACCCGCATCACTCCCAGTTGCGCGGTGATCGAGGAGCCGGAGCGGCCCGCCACCAGGATCGCCGCCAGCAGCGGCCCCAGTTCCCGGATCACGCTCATGCCGAGCAGGTTGACCAGATAAATGTCGCCACCGAAGGCGCGTAGCTGCTGGGCCGACAGGAACGACAGCACCACGCCGATCAGGAAGCCGACCAGCGCCGTGATGCCCAGCGCCTGAAAACCGGCATGGAAGATATTGGCTGAAATTTCGCGCCACGGCCCGCGCATGGGTCGGCGCGCGAAGCGCCACAGATCTTGCATCACTTGGCCGACCAGGGCGGTGAAGCCGCGCAGGTGCTCGAAAAAGGACAGCATGCCGAAGCCGAGCAGCATCACCGAATTGAGACGGTGGCCGCGGCTGCGCGGCATGTCGAGCTGGCCGGCCTGCTCGATGCGCTTGAAAAATTCTTCCTGGCCCGCCGCCAGTTGCAGGTGCTTGGGCCGGCTTTTGCCCCAGGCGTTCCATAACAGCTGGGCGCCGATGTGATCGAGGCTGTCGATGGCGGACAAATCCCAGGCCAGCGCGGTTTCCCCGTGCAGCGCCGCGAGCACGGCGCCGATGCGTTTCATGGCGTCGCCCTGGGCCAGCGCATGCACCTGCCAGGTGCCGCTGGCGGCGATGGATCGGCCGCTGGCGCCGCCGGGGCTGAGGGTCAGGAGAGGCGCTTGTGCAAGGGGCATGATGGCAGTTTAAGGGAGATTAGCCGGGACCGCCACCGTTGTTCCGTTCACGCCGCCAGGTGTCTGGCTTGGCGGGTCGGGATGGCCGCCTCCGGCCGCGTGGCCGCGCCCTGGCCCTGGTGCTTGTTTTTGCCGGCGACAGTACCGGAGCCGGAGTCGTTGCGGCCCGCGTAGTCGCTGGCGAGCAGCAGGTTGGCCTGGTTCAGGCTCATGCCCTGCGCCTGTAACCACTGCGACACCAATCCCGCCAGACGGTCGAGCGCGATGCGGTGAGTGGCGTCGGTTTTGGCGTACAGCCAGTCGGAGAAGGCCATGAAGTTTTCAAATGGCTGCGCGCCCAGCAAGACCGGCACGGTGTGGGCAAAGCGGCCCGAATTGGCCACCAGATCCCAGTAGCGCGCGAAGCGTACCAGGCGCTGCATGGTCATGAAGTCGATCTGTTTATTGGCCAGGATGGTGTAGGGCGGGTGCGGGTCGAACACCAGCCCGAATGGTTCGGTATGGCGGATGATGGGCGTGCCGCGCAGCCGTTTCAGGATGCCGAACTGGATCTCGTGCGGCTTGAGTTCGACCAGGCGGTTGAAGCCGCGCGCGAAGCTGTCGACATCTTCGCCCGGCAGGCCGGCGATCAGGTCGACGTGTAAATGGGCGTGCGACTGTTCGCATAGCCAGCGGATGTTGTCGGCCGCCTTCTGATTATCCTGTTTGCGGCTGACCAGGCTTTGCACCTCCGGGTTAAAGCTCTGGATGCCGATCTCGAATTGCAGCGCGCCGGGCGGGAATTTCGAGATGCCTTCCTTGAGCGCGTCGGGCAGATGGTCGGGCACCAGTTCAAAGTGGGCGTAGACCGGATCGTCCGGATTGGCTTCCAGTTTATCGAGGAAAAACTGCATGATCTTCAAACTGGTCTTGATGTTCAGATTGAAGGTGCGGTCGACGAATTTGAATAGCCGCGCGCCGCGCGCGTGCAGCGCCTCCATCTCTCCGAGGAACGATTCGAGGCCGAACGGCCAGGCCGTCTTGTCCAGCGCGGACAGACAAAATTCGCATTTGAACGGGCAGCCGCGCGAGGCTTCCACATAAACGGTGCGGTGGGCGATGTCGGCGTCGGTGTACAGCGAGTAGGGCAGCTTGAGTTCGGCCAGCGGCGGCTGCACCCCGGCGTGGATCTTCATGATCGGCTTGGGACCGTTCAAGATGTCGCCGCAGATTTTTGGGAAGGTGACGTCGCCCCAGCCGGTGATCAGGTAATCGGCCAGCTGGACGATGGCTTGTTCGCCCGGTTCATAAGACACTTCCGGGCCGCCCAGCACCACCACGATCTGCGGCGCGACCCGTTTGAGCATTGCCACCACCTTGGTGGTTTCTTCCACGTTCCATATATAGACCCCAAAGCCGACGATGCGCGGCGGCTTGGCCAGGATGCGCTCGACGATCTCGGTGGTCTTGGTGCCGATCACAAATTCCTGCAAGCGGGTCTGCTCCTGCAATGGTCCCATGTTTGCAAGAAGATAACGCAAGCCGAGGGAGGCATGGGTATAACGGGCGTTCAAGGTGCTGAGCAGGATGGTCATGACGGGCTTTACATCGGCGAAAGCGTCATTTTACGCCGCCGCCGGCTTGACTCGACGATAAGTGGTCGCGCCCGTCGACCCAGGTTGGAACGGTGCCGGCATCGCGCCCGCTCCGGCGATTCAGCTCTTGCCAAGAAGCACTGCCGTTTGCTATGATTTGCCTCCCCGCAAAACGGCATGCGAATGCAGGCGGTGGGGACGCTCAAAAATGAGCGAGTAGCAAAATGAAGTGGTTGACGACATAGCGAAAACGCTGCATACTCTTCCTTCTGCTGACAAACAAAACGCTTTGTCACCAAGCAGTCGCAACACCGAATCAGTTCT
>JAZKGI010000058.1:0-88650 GCA_040385995.1 Pseudomonadota bacterium | reverse complement strand
AGCCGCGCATCCTGCTGCTCGACGAAGCGACCTCGCGCATCGATAGCCAGACCGAGCAAATCGTGCAAAGCGCGCTCGACGCGCTGCGTGGGCGCGTCACCATCGTCGCCATCGCGCACCGGCTCTCGACCATCCGCGACGCCGACCGCATCGTGGTGCTCAACCACGGTCGCATCGCCGAGGCGGGCGACCATCAGCAGCTGATGCAAATCGACGAAGGCTTGTACCAGCGCCTGTATCTGCTGCAACAGCTGGCGCCGTCATGACCGGACGCCATTCAGGGGGCCAGGCCGGGCCGGCTGGGCCCGCCGCCCGACATGCACTGCGGAATTATTTGTACGCCAGCGAACATGAAATGGCCGGGCGCCGGTGTATGCTGACGCCATGCCGCGCACCGTGCGCCATTTTGGGGAAACACATGAACACATTGAGCAAGAACATGATGCTGTCGCTGGCCGCCACTGCGCTGTTGGGCGCGCTGACGGGCTGCGACAAGAAAGCCGAGGTCGGCGCCGGACCGGCCGAGCAGGCCGGCCGCCAGATCGACCAAGCCACCAGCGAGGCGGGCAAGAATTTGCTGGAAGCGAAAGATCGGGTCAAACAGGATCTCGACAAGGCGGCCAAGGACAGCGCCGACCGTCTCAACAAGGCGGCCGAGCAAGCCGGGGAGAAAATCGAGCAAGCCGGCGAAAAGATTCAAGCGGCCGCGCGCGACGCCCGCAAGCAATAAGCGCCGTCGCGCGGCGCATGCGGCTGAGCCGACGCGGCTGAGCCGACGCGGCTGAGCCAACGCGGCTGAGCCGACGCGACTGAGCCGACGCGACTGAGCCGACCCGACTTAGCCGGCCCGGCCGGCTGGCAGCTTGAGCGGCACCACATTGCTGGCGCCGTTTTTCAACACCGGTTCCGGCGGCACCTCGCCGTCCCCACCGAGCACCACGCTCAGCTCGACAAACCCCTCGCGCCAGGCTTGCTCCAGATCTTGCTCGATGCTTTCCATCGAGGTTTGCTCGAAGCGGAAGAAGCCGCGCACCCCGTAGGCCCGATTGCGTCCGTGCGCCTTGGCCAGGTACAGCGCCATGTCGACCAGATTGACGGCGCGTTCCCAGGACAGGGGCTGGTCCAGCGGCGCCAGCGGAAACGGGGCGAAACCGATCGATACATTGACAGCGATCGGCTTGCCCTGATACACCAGATTGATGGCCGAGATACCGCGCAACACGCGCCGCGCGATGTCATCGAGGCCGGCGCGCGGCGAGGCCGGCAAAAACGCCAGGAATTCCTCGCCGCCCCAGCGCACGATCATGTCCGTTTCGCGCAGCACCTCGCGTAAGCTGTCGGCGATCAGTTTGAGCACGGCGTCGCCGGCGGCGTGGCCGTAGCCGTCGTTAACATGCTTGAAATGGTCCACGTCGAGCAGGAACAAGGCGCCCACGATGTCGTCTCCCGTGGCCGCGCCGCTGCGCTTGCCGGGAAAACGGTAGCCGCGCATGAAATCCTGGAAGTGACGCCGGTTATACAAGCCGGTCAGTGGATCGCGCGCGCTCTGCTGCTTCAATTCCTGATTTTTCACGTGCAACTGGGCGTTGGCATGGCGCACCTTGCGATACAACAAGCCCACGATCACCGCCGCCAGCGCGCACACCACGGCCAGCAACCACCACACCCGCTGTTGCAGGCGCCGGTTGGCCAGCTCGGCGCTATTGACTTGGTTTTCGCGCCTGAGCAGCTCGATTTGACGCTGCTTCTTTTCCATCTCATACTTTTCTTGCAGCTCGTACACGGCTTTCTGACGCTGCCGTTCGAACAACACGCCGGAAATGGCGCGCTCGCGGTGATAGGCGCCGACCGCGCCGGCCAGGTCGCCGGCCCGCTCCAGCGCCGAGCCGTATTCCAGCAGCACATATTGCAATTCCGGCTTGTCGCCCGCCTTTTCATAATAGGCCAAACCGCGGTTGAAGTTTTTCTTGCCTTCGGCCAGACGGCCCATGCCCATCAGCGCCAAGCCGATATTGACGTAGGCGGTCGCTTCGCTTGAATCGTCGTTGACCAGCTTGGCGGCCTCGATCGCCTGATTGGCGAAGCGCACCGTGCTGGCATAGTCGCGCTGCTTCAAATAGCTGTCCGACAAATTGACCAGGGTGCCGGCCAGCATGGAGTTGGCGCCCAGCTTGCGTTCCAGATCGAGCGCCTCGAGCAAGGCGCGCAGCGCGCGCTGCGGTTGGTCGGCGTCGATGGCCAGCCCGTATTCCGTGTTTTTGGCCAGCGCCATCCGGCCCAGCGACTTGAGCTGGGTGGTCACTTCGAGCAGCTCGTCGAGCACTTCGAAGCCTTTTTTATATTCGTGCATTTGACTGTACAACACCGCCAGCGCGTTCAAGGCGCTGGCCAGCGACACCGAGGCCCCGGAGCGGCGCGCCAGATCCACCGCCAGCTGCAACTTGGTCAGCGCGGCCGGGTAATTGCCCTCTTCCGACCAGGCTTGACCGGCCGTGATGGTCGCTTGCACCCGCAATGGCGAATCGCCCATGTCGCGCGCCAGCTTTTCCGCTTCAAACGCCAGCACGTGCGAGGCCGCCATGTCGGTCATGGCGAACTTGACGTAGGCTTTGGTCAGCAGCCCCTTCACCAGGGCCACATTGTCGTGCTGCGCCGTGGCATACGCGATCAGCTCCTCGGCCAGCGTCAGGGCTTCGTCGTTTTTGCCGATCCGCATTTTGGCCACGCTGAGCTGGGCCAGGAACTCCGAACGGGTCGGTCCCGGCGCGGCGCGCGCCTCGCTTTCCATTTGCTGCAAACGGGCCAGCGCTTGATCGGGCACGAAGCGGGTCAGCTCGCGTATCTCGGCGATCCGGCTGTCCAGGCTGGACTCGGCCACGGCCCACGCCGGCGCCAGACAGACCACCAGCAACCACCAGCGACACTGGCGTGCATACCATCCGATCCTCAACCCTGCCACGATGTGCCTCGCTTACTCAGCCCGGATTGGGCCATGAAAATAACGGAACAATTATATGCTTGTTGCGAATAAGAAACATGATATTTTTCGCAAATAACAGCAAAATTGGTGCAGCACAGCAACGGGCAGCGCCACAGCGCGCCGGTGCGGTGAACGCATTCTCACAGTTGAGCGGATGATTGGCAAACCGATATTGCCATTTATGCTAGTATTTAACAAAAAACAACACTTTGACGGGGTGTTGGCCGCCTTGCGCCTTTATTGACAGCGGTCGTCGATCCATTGCGCGTTCACGCTCAGGCAACGCAGCATGTCGCGCTGTAATTGCTCGGCATGGCGCTTGAGCTTGAGGCAAGCCAGGTCGCCAGAGTCGAGCACGGCCGCGCATTGATCGAGCTTGGCGATCGCGTTTTTGTAATCGCCGCGCGCCAAGTGTTGCCGGCCCTCGGCCAGCAGCGCGCGGGTGTGGGCCGCCGCTTGCGGCGAAGGCGCCGTGCTCAGCGGCGCCGCCAGCGGGCGCGGATCGGGCGCGCTCCCGGCCTTGCCTCCGCTTTTACCGTTGTCTCTGTCGGCGCCCGCGCCGGCATCCGGCGCCCCCGGCACGGTGGCCTCCAGCAAGTGCGACAGACCGGCGCGCAAGGTGGCGATGCGCGCCGCCAGCTCGGGCCGGCGCAGTTTCTCGACCGCTTTCAAACGGTTTTCCAGGCAAACCCGGTCGGCCCGGCTCAAGCAGTCATCGGCCTGCTTGAGCAGTTCGGTCCCGCGCTGAGCGGCGGCACGCTCGGCCAGCGCCCGGCTGGCGGCATCGTCGCCCCAGCGCCGGGTAAACACGTCGAGCCAGTTGACCGCCTTATCGATATTGCCCGCCGCCAGCGCCTGCTCGACCATGGCCGCGGCGTCGTTCCAAGCCTTGGCGCGCGCCCGCTGCCGGTCGCACCCGGGCGCCGCGTCGACGATGGCCTTGTGCAAGCGCTTCAACTGCTCGGGCTTGGCCTTGGCGCTCTTGAGCTCGATCAGCTCTTCGCGCGCGTCGCTCAGCCGGCAGCTGGCGCTGAAAGCGAGCGCGCGCTCGACGCGCTCGTCGAGCGCCTTATCGGCGCCGTCGGGCTTGGCGAACAGCCACACCCCGCCCAGCGCCAGCAGCACCAGCATCCAGGTGCTGGCCTTGATCGGGCGCGGGCCCACGGCGGCGGACGGGCCATTGTTGATGCCCGGCCCCAGTTCCGGGATGCGCAGCGGTTTGCGGCCGAACAGCGGCGGGCGCGGTTTGGCGGCGCCCGTGGCCGGCGCCGGTTTGGGCGGGGCGGATGGCGGCGCGGGCGGCGCGGCGTCGGGCGGCATGTGGGCTTGCGCGCGCGCTGGCGCGTCCCCGGCCGCGGCCGGCGCCTGCGTCACCGGCTTGACCAACCACGCGTCGGCTTGCGCGGCGGGATCCGGCGCCCCCGCTTCGTCGGCCGGCGCCGGCGCACCGGCGCGCTGGGCGCGTCCGCAAAATGGGCAAAACCCGACCGCGCGCGGGAACGGCCGCGCGCAGGCGGGATCGACACACGCGTGTTTTAGCTCAGCGACCACAAGATGACCTTTTCTGCTTCATCGGGCGCCGCCTCATTCGGGATCGGGAATGGCGTCGGGGTCGGCCAGCGCGGCGCCGAACAGCGGCGCCAGTTCCACCATGTCGCCGGCCGCGCGCCACTGGTCGACCCGCGGCACCCAGCGCATATTCCACACCTTGGTGGCCGCGCCGATCTCGCCGCGCGCGATGCGGGTGGCCAGTTCCTCGGCCGAATACGGCCCCTGCTGCGCTTTGTCGATAAACACTTTATAGGTGGCGCCGCCCAGCGCGGACCAGCCGCCGGCCTTGTCCAGCGGCGCCGCCTGGGCCAGCACGCTGGCCGCCAGCGCCTCGCTGGCCAGGTAATCGGCGCCCGGCACCCGTTTGTCGACCGCCTGCTCCACTTCCCAGCTATAGGCGTCGGCGGCCGAATCGGGCACCGTTTCGCTCCATACCGTCAAGCGCGCCATCGCCCGTTCCAGCGCGGCGCCATCGAACGCCGGCTGCATGGCGCGCGCCCGCTTCAGCCACGCCTCGTGCAGCCGCCGCGCGGTAATGGTGGGCAGCGACGGCGACGGCAGCTGGGCGCCGGTTTCATCGACTTCCAGCTTGGGCTGGTAGACACGCTGCTGGTAATGCCGCATCAAGGCGGCCAGCAGCAGCATCTGGGCCGCGCCCAGACCGGCCAGGCGCTGCCGCACCGCCGCCACCACGCGCTCGCGGTAATACGGCTGCAAGCCGTTCGAGCGCACCGAAAACTCGTTACCGATCTGTAGCCATTCGCCGGAGCCGGCTTCCACCTCGAACAGGTATTGGCCGCGCGGCTGGAATAGCGCTTCGCGCTCGGCCAGGTCCGGCTTGCGCTTGACCACCCCCAGCGCCACCGCCTGCAAAAAATATTCGTAGTCGTCGGCCAGCCGGTTCAACTCGTCCATCGACGGCGCGATCGGATGGCGGAAGCGGGTCGCGTCGAAATGCAGATGGGTCGGAATCTTGGGATTTTCGATCTGGTACGAGGTGCGCCAGGTCGGCAGCGCGCGCAGCACCGTCATCGGATAGCCGGACAGCTCGATGTAGCAGACCGCCTTGCCGGCGATGCCAGTGTTGACGATGCTGACCAAGTCGCCGTTGAAGGAACCGGTCGGCACCGCCGCGCGCATCTCCGCTTCCAGCTTGCGCCAGGCGTTGACGTCGCCCACCCCGATGAAGCATTTGAACTGGTCGGCCTGGGGCGTGAACTCGGCGCCGAAACGGGCGTTCATCCAGGGCATGGCGCTGCGTATCCATTCCCCGAACACGCGCTGGCGCTCCTGGGGCGACATGGCCGACAAGCGTTCGAGCAGCGGGTCGGCCGGTTCGGTCTGGTGCAGCGACTCGGTGCTCAACTGGGTCTGGGCCCGGCGGAACAGCTTGAGCAGCAGGCTGGCGCGCAGCGCGTCGTCGCCCAATTGCGGGAACAGGCGCGCCGAGCCGCCGAATTCGAGCAGCACTTCTTCGCTCCAGTCGCCGATATTGCCGGTCAAGCGGACCGGGTCGGGCACGGTGTCGCTGGCCAGCTTCATGTAGGTGGCGTGTTCGTGGGTGGCGTCGGCGCGCAGCTGTTCGATGCGCTGGGCGGCGGCGGCCAGCATCGCTTCCACGCAGCGCCGGCCCTCCTGGAATTCGCCGGCGATACCGCTCCACACGGGCTGGCCGTGTTCGTCGACCGACTGCGCCTCGCCCAGCCACAGCGATAGCCCGGCCAGCACTTCCACCGCTTGGCCGGCGGCCACCGCCAGCAAATGAAAGCGCAGATAGTCGGCGATGTCGCGCTTTAAGTGCACCATCACCTCGCGCGCCTGGGCCTCGCGCCCGAACAGTTTTCCGGACGCCTGCGACAGGTGGTTGAGCGACTCTTCCACCTGGCGCGTGCGCAGCGCGTCGCGGATGTCGCGGTAACGCTTGCCGTTGCGCTGCACCTGGACCAAGTCGCGCTGGGCGATGCGGGCCTTGATCTGCTCCAGTAGCGAGAGCACGAACTCCAGGCCGCCCTGCTTGCGGTCGTCCAGCAAGCCATACAGGCGCTCGCGCGCGCCGCCCTTCAGGCGCGCCAGCAGCTCGCCCGTATGGCGCTTGATGCGGTCCTCGCTGGTCTCGGCGGTGGCGCCGGCCTCGCGGATGGCGTCGCGCTCGAGCTGGGGCAGCAGCTCGGCCACCTTGTCGCGCCACAGTTTCAATTCGTAGGCGCCCATGATGCGGTCGATTTCCAGCTGCACCTTGCTCTCGACCCGTTCGAGCAGCGAGCGCTCGTCCTTGTCCATCAACAGCAGCTCGCCCAAACCGTATTCCTGGAACGGGGTGACGTCGACCGTGCCTTTCCTGAAGTCGGGGAAGACGTCGAAGGGGCGCTCGCTCAAGGCCAGTTGTTCGCGCATGAAGCTGTCGCGCTCCTGGTCGCCGGCCCGCCGCGCCGGCGCGCCGTCACTGCCGAGCAGGCCGAAAAAGGCCTGCACCATCAAAGCCGACAATTCGTAGGCGCGGATGTCGTCGCGCAGGCTTTGCTGGGTGTCGAGCACCGATTGGCCGAAGGCCGAATAGACTTTGGAGTACGACAGGCGCATGTCGCCGAAGCGCTGCTCGGGCACGCGCGGATTGAAGGGCCCCAGCTTGTGCTGCTGCTGATTGACGGCCACCGAACGTTTGCGGTTGGCGAAATCGGCCGAGGCGAAATCCTCGAACAGCGAATCGGCCACCATCTGGTAGACATCCTTGATGTCCTGGGTGGCCTTGTTGGCCAGGTTGGCGTTGTCGACCAGGTAGACGTCGTCGAACGGCGCGCCCTTGCCGGTCAGGCTGTCCGGCTCGGCCCAGCGCACTTGCGCGTGCATGTCGCGCATCGCCGTTTCCAACTCCATCAAGGTGGCGTAGGCATTGGCCTCGGTGCGCTCCTTGTTGGCCTTGGCGTAGCCGGACGGCAGAAACAGCACCAGATCGACCTGGCTGTCGGCCACTTCCTGGCGCGCGATGGCCTTGGCGATCCAGCCCAGGTCGAGCGCGCTGCCGGCGCCGGTGCCGCCGGCGCAGGACGCGATCACCACGATGCGGAACTTGGAGGTATCGACCTGCAATCCCAGGCGCTGGTAGTTTTCCTTGCGCTCGTTGCCGGCGTTGCTGCTCAAAAAATTGAGCGCGCTCTTGATGCGGCCGCGCAGCTTGGGATATTTGTCGAACAGGTACAGCCGCGCCACCGCGCGGATCTGGCCGGCGCCCTTGGACGGGTCGATGCCCAGCGAGCGCAGTTTTTTCGGGCGCAGCGGCATCCACTGTTCGATCAGGGGAAAGCGCGCCAGGCTGTCGTCGGACTCGTGATACTGGGCCAGATCGATCGGCTCGACCAGACGTTCTTCCTCGCTCAGTTTGACCAGCTCGTACCACGGGTCGCTACGCTGCGATTTGCCCTCGTCGATGATGGCGCCGTTGTCGAGATCGAAGTGCAGGAAGCGCGCCACCGGAAACTGGGCGATGGCGTCGACCCGGGTCGGATGATGCCGGTTCCACACCGCCGACAGGATGCGGCGCCGGATGCGCATCATCACTTCCATGCCGGTGCCGCCGGCCCCGATGAACAGGGTGGGACGCAAATCGACTTTCAGTTCGGCTTTCTTGTCGCCGGCGCCGCTGGAGGAAAACTCTGCCATCGTGTTCTTTCGCAAAAGGGAGGGGGACGCCGCCTAGCAGTTCGTCGGAATGGGGAAGTCTAAGCGAAAAACGCGGGACCTGGCCCAGGTTACGATTTCGCCCCGCCAGCGGTTCGACCCGGCGCTAGCGCCGGCCGACCAGCAAGGCGCCGATCAACGCCGCCACCGCCACCAGCAGCAGCGGACCGGTGATGGCCAGGGTCAGGAAACGGCTGGCGTTGACAATGGCCAGCACCGCCGCCGCGCTCAAAAAACTCAGGCCGACAAACAGCAGCCAGCCGGCCGAGCCGGCCGTCGAAGGCGCCACCCGGCGCACCACCAGGTGGTGGGTGTAAGCGTTGCGCACGAAGAAAAATACCAGCATCAGGACCAGGAACACGGCGCCGCCGATGGCCAGTTCGCGCGCCGAGGTGTCGGTGGCGGGGACGTCCGGCATGGACGCGATCTCGACCGGCGCCCCGGCCGAGGCGGCCGCGCCGGAGGAGGCCGCCGCCGGCGATCCCGCTGCCGGCGCCCCGGCGGCCGGCGTCCCGGCGGCCGGCGCCCCGGCGGCCGGCGCCCCGGCGGCCGGCACCTTGAAGCCGGGGTCGGTGCCAGCCTGGGCCGGCTGTGGTGGCGCTACGGTTGGCTGATCTACTCGTTTCTGCATGGTTTTCCTTGTTGCGGTTTGGCGTCTCGATATGAATGTGGCCGCGTTACATGTGCGGCCCGGCCGCTAACGGCCCAGCCGCACCTGCGCGCCCTCGCGCAAGTGGGCCAGACGGTGGCCGAACCAGCCGCTCTCCAGTTGCGCCACCTGGGCCCCGGCCTGGTCGTACACCGGATAGCGCGTGCCGGGCCGGGTGGTGACGGTGCGCGCCTCGCCGTCCACCGTCAGCAGCACCTTGCGCGGGCGCGTCAGCGCGACCAGCGCGCCGGCCAGCGCGGCCAGCAGCGCCAGCACGGCGCCGATCAGGGTCAGCAGCGGCGCCAGGCCGAAATGCACGCGCACCTCGATCGGCAGCAGCGCCTGCGAACCCTGCACCCGGGCCGGCGGAGTGAAGATGTCGGGCAGCGGGTCGCCCGGAAACAGGGCGGCCATGCGCGACGTGAACGCTTGCGACAGTTCCAGCTTTTGTTCGCGCAGCTGCAACGCTATTTTACCGGGCAATACGTACGCCGAGCCAGCCGAGCCG
Source organism: Pseudomonadota bacterium (assembly GCA_040385995.1). Classification (GTDB taxonomy): domain Bacteria; phylum Pseudomonadota; class Gammaproteobacteria; order Burkholderiales; family Burkholderiaceae_D; genus Janthinobacterium. Next base: position 79,287 of record JAZKGI010000058.1, on the reverse strand, counting down.
ATGGCCTGGGCCGACCACTTCGACGGCAGTTGCGCCACCGGTAGCCGCAGCACCGCGGCCAGGGGCGCGCTGGCGCCCGGCGCCAGGTTGCGCACCTGGTCGTTGTCGAGCGTGATCGGCTGGTCTTGCCCGGCCAGGGCCGAACGGGCGCTCAAGGTGGCGCTGGCGATGGTGTAGGGATAGACGCGGTTTTCCAGCTTCCACACCATGCTGGCCGCCGGCGCGCTGGCGCCCGCCTCCACGTCGGCCACCAGCATGCCGCCCGGCGCCATGGAAAAGCGCACCCCGGGCGCGTCGGCCACCTTGGCCGGCGCCAGGCGCACGGTGTCGCGGTCGAGCGGCTTGAGGCGGGCCGGCGTCTCGCTGATGACGGTGTGAATCCGGCCCGTGTCGAGCAACGCGTCGAGCTGGCGCGCGCCCTGCTCGCCGATGGCGAACACGTACACCATCAAGCCGCTGGCCTGATAGTGCCGGCCCCGCACCGGCATATGCAGCGGGAAGGCCAGCGCGGTGCGGATCGCCGCGCCCTGATGGATCAGGCGGTAAAACTCGCGGTTGCGCCGGGCCGTGGCCTGGTCGTTGTTCGGGCTGTTTTTATTATTGGTAAACAGCCACACCAGGCCCGGCTTGCCGGCCAGCGCGGTGCCGATGGCGGCGCTGAGCGCCTCTTGCAGATCGGTGTCGGCCAGCGCCGTGGTGCCGGGCTTGGTGGCCGTGTCCAGCCCGGCCAGGGCGGCCGTCACCTGGGCCCGTGGCGGCGCCGTCACTTGCAGCGCCAGCAGCGCCCTGGGCGAGGGCGCGTCGGGCAAGCTCTGATTGAACGCGGCCAGCACCATGGCGTCGCCGGGCCGGGTGGCCGCCAGCACCAGCTCGGTGATCAAGGCTTTGTATTGCGAGGCCGGATCGCTGTAGAACGGCTCCATCCAGCCCGAGTTTTGCACCAAAAATACCTGCGCCACCGGCGTCGCGGCTGACGCGGTTGTCAATTGGGCGCGCGCGAGCGGCCCGCACACGATCAGCATGCCGCCCGCCAGCGCGCCGGCCAGCGCGCGCAGCGGCCACCGCCCGGCCATCACGGAACCGGCTCCAGCCGATAGCCGCGCATCTGGTCCCAGTCCGGGTGGTGCAGCCACAGGCAACCGTCATGCACAAACGGCAGGCAAGCGCCCGGCCGCGTCAAGCGCGCGATCCGGTCCAGCACCACATTGCGCTGACCGATCCACTCCAGATGCGTGCTGGGATGGATCGCCGTCTCCAACGCCGCCTCGGCTTTGCCCGTGTAATGGTCGAAACGCAGCACCAGTCCGGCGGGCTGGTTGCGCACGCCGTTAAAACACTGCAACAACGGCAAGACCAGCGATTGGTCCTGGTTGGGGTCTTCGATCCGTTCGCTGTCCCAGGGATCGTTGATGACCGGATGGCCGCGCCGAAACAGGAAACTGGCGAAACCCAGGCGCGCGCCGGACATGGCTTCCTGCTGGCCCCGCGCCACGCCCAGCTCCAGAAAGGAATAGGCTTGCCCGTCATGACCGATCAGCCACAGCCGTCCGTCGCGGCTTTGGGTGGCGCCGCCGAACTGGCGCCGCGGACTCCAGCCGGCCGGCCACGCCAGCCATTGGGGCGGGGCGCCGGGCTGCCAGATCAAATGGCCTTGCGCGTGCAACCAGATCAGTTTGCCGTCATAGCTGAGCGGAGCCGACCAGCCGTGCGTGTCGGTCGGCCCGGTCTGGCAATAATGGACTTCGGGATCGGCCCCGTCCGCCTTGCCGGTCCACAAGCGCAGCTCGCCGCTGGCCAAAAACAGGCAAGCGATCTGCTTGCGCACCGCGCCCGGCGCGCTGAGCAGCGGTGCCTGGAGCACCGCCTCGGTGCGATAGGTTTGCTGGATGGGGTTGATAAACAGGCTAAACAGGCCGGTATTGGTGGGCACCAGCGCCACTTCGCCCGGCGCCGGCGTGGCCGCCGGCAGCCAGGCGTAGTCGGACGGCGTGAACGCCAGGCCGGCCGCGCCATCCTCGGGCGCCATTACTTGCCAGCGTCCGGCCGGCGCGGCGGTGCCCTGGGCCGGGGCCGGGTCCAGATCACGATACGTCTTTGGCGCCGGTTCCCAGTATTGCAGCACATTGCGACCGTGCGCCAGGGCCAGCAAGTGCGCCCCCGCGAAGCCGAAATCGGCGGCGGCGAACACGCAAGCGGAATTGGGCGGGGCCGGCATCAATACATCGGGCTTGGCCGGAGCCGTGCGCGCCTCCAGCGCGCCCGCCAGCGCCAGCGTCGTCACCGGCAAGCCATGCGGCACGTGTTTGGGCAAGCCGAGGTCGGCCCCCGGCCCCCACCACGCGCGCGCCGGCGGCCGCTGGTCGAAGCGGCGCAGGGGCGCGCCGCAAACGGGGCAAAAGGCGAAGCCGGTCGGATAGATGGCCGCGTGCGCGCAGCGCCCGGGTAGCGCCGCGCCCAGCCAGCGGGCCAGTTCGGGCAGGCGGCCGTGCGCGTGGGCCGGCCAATCGGCCAGACTCAAGCCCGGCATGCTCTCCAATACGAACTGGCCGCTTTGCTCATCCTCCGCCCATACTCCACGCGCCGTTTCCCATCTATATGCCATAAATCAATCCAGAATCGATGCCGCTCGCACTGCCTCATTGTTGACAGGGGGCCGACGCGCGCGCCCTATTGATCATTCAATCATAGCGCATGTGGCCCGGGCCGGCAGCGTTTGCGCGCGGCGCGCCGGACAAAAACGCGGCGCCGGGGCGCAAACGGGCGGGCTACCGGGACGGGCGGTGCAGTTTTTTTCTTTTTGATATGAAAACGGCTGGCCGGGCGGGCGCCGGCGTGGCCGCTCAGGCCTTGCTGGGTTCGGGCTTGGCGATCACGCTGCGCGGCACCACCTCGCTGGCCGGGCAGGTATCGAGCGCGTCCGAATAGCTGAGCCAGCGTTTCAGACTGTCCATGCGCCGTATCGTGATGCCCTTGCTGTTGATATAGCCGATCTGCTCGAAATTGTCGGCGCTCACCGTCATCTTCGATACCGTCGGGGCGTTATCGATCAAGCGGTCGTAAGCCTTGCGCGCCTTGTGTTCCCATTTGGCCAAGAGCGGATCGTCGAAACGGTTGCTTTCGAAGTAAATGCTGACGGTGCGGTCGTGATTGGCGATACCGACGATGGCGGCGCCCTTGCGTATCACCAGCACGACGTCTTCCTTGACCGAGGTGGACGGCACGAACAGGGTGGCGCGCCCGGCGCCGTCGGGACGATCCAGCGGCGTATCCTGTCCATATGCACTCATCGGCTTTCCCTACACTATGTTACGGATGGTCACGGATGGTATGGCGGCCACAAAGGTTGCCCAATTGCAGCGCCATCCGTCCGATCATACAACCGTCCCCGTGGCGCGACAAGACAATCACGCCCGCGGCCGGCGCCTAGTCGGGTTTTTGTGTTGCGGCGGAAACAGAATGACGCGGCCAACCATGCCCTGTCGAGCGGCAATGCCCTTTATAATGCACGGGCTCCCTTCACGCACCGCCTGCCGCCATGACGCCTCGTTCCGCCACCCTCCGCCCCGCCTCCGACCCCGCCCAGGGCGCGTGGGACGCCGCCCATGTTCCGCTCGACGGCGCCACCTCCGAGCGCGCCGCCGTGCATGTGGCCGACCTGCTGGCGCTGGCGATCGGTCACGCCGCGCCGGCCGCCGCGCTGGTGGTGTACGACCGGCGCTGCGCGCTCAATGGCGTGTTGACGGCGGCCTACCGGCGCGCCCTGGCGCAGGCCGAGTGGATCGATTTCGACCTGGTCACCCCGGAGCAAGTGCTGGCCGCCTTCGCCCGCATGGCGGCGGGCGACCTGGTGGTGCTGATCCAGTCGACCAGCTTCCGGCTCGAAGCGTTTCGCATCCGCATCGAGCTGTTCAAGCGCGGCTTGAAAGTGATCGAACATGTGCACCTGTCGCGCATGCCCGGCATGCAGGGCGCGCACTACATCGACTCGCTGGCCTACGACCCGGCCTATTACCGCGGCGTGGGCCACGCGCTCAAGGCGCGCATCGACCGCGCCCGGGGCGGCATGGTCGACAGCGGCGGCGCGCAACTGGTGTTCGGCTCGCCGTTCGAGGCGGCCAAGCTCAATATCGGCGACTACAGCGGCATGCACAATATCGGCGGCCAATTCCCCCTGGGCGAAGTGTTTACCGAGGCGCGCGATCTCGAAGCGGTCAACGGGCGGGTGCGCATCTTCGTGTTCGGCGACACCGCCTTCATGGTCAACCGCCCGCCGCGGCCGATCACCTTGACCATCGAACGCGGGCGGGTGGTCCACGCCCAGGACGCCACCCCGGCCTTCGAGACGGTGCTGGCCACCATCGGCGCGCACGAGGGCGAAGTCTGGGTGCGCGAACTGGGCTTCGGCATGAACCGGGCGTTTTCACGCGAGCGCCTGGTCGACGACATCGGCACCTACGAGCGCATGTGCGGCATCCACCTGTCGCTGGGCGCCAAGCACGGGGTCTACGCCAAGCCCCGATTCAAGCGCAAAGAGGCGCGCTTCCATGTCGATATCTTCGCCGTCACCGAAGCGGTGTATCTGGACGACGAACAGGTCTACCGCGACGGCGCCTGGGTGGTCTGACCGCGCCCGCCGCCCGGGCGCGGCCCATCGCTTATCATCAACCATCGCCTTGACGGACCGGAGCCGAGCATGCTGACCGAATCACAACAGGAACAATACCGCCGCGAAGGCTATCTGGTGCTGCCGGACTTCAAGAGCGCCGACCAGATCGCCCGCCTGCGCGCGCGCGCCGCCTACATCGTCGAGCAATTCGACCCGGGCCAGCGCCACGGCGTGTTTACCACCCGCGACCAGGAGCAAGCCACCGACGATTATTTCCTCGGTTCGGACAACACGGTGCGCTGCTTTTTCGAGGAGGAGGCGTTCGCCGCCGACGGCAGCCTGAAACAGGCCAAGGCCCTGTCGATCAACAAGATCGGCCATGCGATGCACGATCTGGACCCGGTGTTCCGGGCCTTTTCCACCGATCCCAAACTGGCCGCCGTGGCGCGCGATCTGGGCCTGGCCGAGGCCCGGGTGTGGCAATCGATGTACATCTTTAAGCAGCCCGGCATCGGTGGCGAGGTGCGCTGGCACCAGGACGCCACCTATTTCGACACCACCCCGATCAGCGTGACCACCTTCTGGTTCGCGCTGGAAGACGCCAGCGTCGACAATGGCTGCCTGTGGGCCGAGCCGGGCGGCCACCGCGGCCCGCTGCGCGAGCGCTTCTTGCGCCACGGCGGCGCGGTGCGGATCGAAACGCTCGACGACACGCCCTGGCCGGACGGGCGCGCCGCGGTGGCGCTGGAGGCGAAGGCCGGCAGCCTGGTGGTGTTTCACGGCTTGCTGCCCCACTACAGCGCGCCGAACCGCTCGCCCGTCTCGCGCCACGCCTATACCTTGCACGCCACCGACGCGCGCGCCGCCTATTCGCCGCACAACTGGATCCAGCGCGACGCCGCCTTGCCGGCGCGCGGCTTCGACTGATGAGAGCACGGTGGGGCGCGCTCAAGCGCACGGCCCGCCCGCCTCACGCGGTGCCGGGCGCGAGCAGCAGTTCGCGCGCGTCGGGCTCGCGCTCCGGCACTTTTTGCGGAATGGTCAAGGTGACGCTGGTGCCCTCGCCCGGCTCCGACTCGATATCGATGGCGCCGCCCAGCATGCCGGTGACGATGTTATAGACGATATTCATGCCCAAGCCCGAACCGCCCTGCCCCATCTTGGTGGTGAAAAAAGGATCGAACACCTGGTGCAGCACGCGGGCCGACATGCCGATTCCGTTGTCGCGAAATTGCAGCATCACCCGGCCGTTATCGGCGGCGCGCGCGATGATGGTGATGCGGCCGTCGGCGCGGCCCTCGAAGGCGTGCAGCAGCGCGTTGTCGAGCAGGTTGCCGAGCACCTGTTCCAGCCCGCCCGGGTACGATTCGAAGCCCAAGCCGGACGCCAACTCCAGCCGCACCTCGCACTGGGCGCGCCGCAGCCGCGCCGCGTAAGTGGCCAGGGTGTCGCGCAGCACGTCGGCCAGCTCGAAGCTGCGGCGCAAGTCGCTGGCGCGGTCCACCGCCACCTGTTTGAACGAGGTGATCAAATCGGCCGCCCGCCCCAGCGAGCTGGCGATGATGGCGCAGGCGCGGCGCGCGTCGGCCAGATGGCTCTCCAGGGCCGAGCGGCGCAGCGTGCCGGCCGCCAGCGTTTTTTCGAATTGCTGCACCATGTCGCCCAGCGCGGTGGCGGTGAGCAGGCTGTTGCCGATCGGCGTATTGAGCTCGTGCGCGATGCCGGCCACCAGGGAGCCCAGCGAGGCCATTTTTTCCGATGTGATCAAATTGGTCTGCGCCTGTTGCAGCGTGACCAGCACGGTCGACAAATCGCGGTGGGCCTGTTCCACCTTGGCCTTTTGCGCGGCCAGCTCGGCCAGGCTGTGCTCCAGGCCGTAGCGCGCGTCCACCAGGGCCGCCTCGGTTTTTTTGCGCTCGCCGATATCGTGGATCACCCAGACGCACCCTTTGGCGGGGTCGTCCGGGTCGAGCGCCTTGCCGTGAATCATGCACCAGAGCGGGCTACCGTCCCGCCGCAGCAATGGCAACTCGACGGGCCGGTGACGCGCCGGCCCGTCGCAGCCGAACGGGTCGCTCTCGAAGCGGGCCTCGGTGGGCAGCAACAGCTCGCTGCGCCGTCCGGTCAAGCCTTCGGGCGGGTAAGCGAGCATCGCTTCCAGACCCCGGTTGCAGCGCACAATCGCGCCGCGCGCCACCAGGCAAATGCCCACCGTGGCGCTGTCCTGGAAGGCGCGCTGCTCGTCGAGCGTGACGCGCAGCGTCTCGGCCAGCGCGCGGCGCCGGCGCCAAGCCGTCAGCAGGGCCGCGATCAGGGTGCTGATCACGGTGCCGGCGGCGCCGATGAAGGCGAGCACCGGCCCGTTGCGCCCATAACGCTCGCCCTGGTAGGCGGCAAAGCGCATGCTCCAGCGGCGCTGGCCCACCGTCAGCGTCGCTTGCGCGCGCAGCTCCGGCAGCAGGGTCTGGCCGGCCAGGGTGCCGACGATGGTGTTGTCGAACAATTCGCGCTCGGCCAGCGGCAGCGCGGACGGGCCGTCGCGCAGCAAGCCGTCGTCGTAAATTTGCACCGCCATATGGGGCAGCATGGCCGCGTCGATCACTTCACGCATCAAGTCGTCGACCCGGAACACGATGGCGATCATGCCGATCAGGGCGGCGCGCCGCTGGCCCACGGTGTGCAAGGGCAGGTCGCCCCGGTAGACCGGGGTGCGCGCCACGAAACCGGTCTGGCCGGCGCGGTCGGGGAACAAGGCCAGCGGGCCGGTGGCCACCGTCTCGCCGCTGTCGGCGCTCATTTCGATGGCCCGCATATGCACTTGGGCGGACGCCAGATCGAACCCGATCACGCTCTCGTTGCCGCGCGCGGGGTCGGAAAACTCGATCACAAAATGGTCGGCCCCGCGTACCTGGGGATGCAGCGCGAAAGGCGCGGCGCCCGGTTCGGCGGCCGCTTCGGCTTGCATGCGGCTGACGTAGCCGGCCAGTTCGGCGGCCGGGACCCGGCGCGCGAACTGGATCGCTTGAAAGCCCGGATAGCGCTGGGCCAAATTGAGTTCGCCGATGAAGCGCCGCAGTTGGGCCCGGTCTACCCGCTCGCCGGTGGCGATCATGCCGCGCACGCTGAGCAAGGTATCGAAGTAGGCTTGCAGGCGGCCCCGGGTGTCGCGCACGATTTTTTCCGTGTCGCGTTGAAAATTATTGGCGATGTAGCGGTCTTGCGTCTCGGCCACATACCAGCAGGTGGCAAGGGTCAAGCCCATGCCCAAAATAAACGCCAGATAACCATGTGTGCGCATCGCTCGACTCCACTTCACTAGCGCCCTGCCGGATTTGTCGTGTGGGCCGACTATAGCACGGGTGACGCCGCGTTAACCCCACGGCCGCGACGCGCGCGCACGCCCGGTCGGCGAAAAATGTTTGCAATTTAATAGTGCGCTATCTATACTGTCGGCATGGACCCCGCCCCGCCCCCCGACCGTGCCGCGCCCCGCCTCGACGGGCAACTGTGTTTCGCGCTGTATTCGACCTCGCTGGCGATGAGCAAGCTGTACAGAAAACTGCTGCGCCAGCTGGGCCTGACCTACTCGCAATATCTGGTGATGATGGTGTTGTGGGAACAGAACCAGTTAACGGTGTCGGAAGTGGGCGAGCGCCTGTTTCTCGATTCTGCCACCTTGACCCCGCTGCTCAAGCGCATGGAACAGGCGGCGCTGATCACGCGGGTGCGGGCCGCCAGCGACGAGCGCCAAGTGATCATTTCGCTCACCGAACAAGGCGAGCGCATGCGCGCGGACGCGGCCCTGCTGCCGGCCTCGGTGCTCAGCGCCACCGATTGCAGCGAGCAACAGCTGGCCGGCATGAAACAGCAGTTGACGGCCTTGCGCGCCAGCCTGATGAACAACACCTGAGCCGGCGGCGCGCGCCCGCGGCGCCGCCATCCCGACCGCCCGATTGACCTTTTAACGACACCCGCATGAGCGCCTCCCCCTCCGCCCCCTTGTTTACCGCTCCCGACCAAGTGGGCGCCGCGCTGCGCCAGGACGGTTACGCCCTGCTGCGCCCGGCCGACGTGTGCGCGCTGGCCGGCGTGAGCGCGTCCCAGCTGGCCGCCCTCACGCCCAGCTGGGACGCGCTGGCGCCCGACCTGTACATGAAAGACGGCGGGCGCTACCGGCGGCGGCGGCACGCTTGCTTCGTGCAGGACGAGTCCGGCTTGCGCCAGACCGCGCACCGTCCCCATTGGCAGCCGCTGCAATACAACGCTTTGCATGGCGGCATGCACCGCTTGTTCGAACCGATCGACGGCGCCGTGCTGGCCCAGCCGGCCTGGTCGCAACTGCTACTGGCCCTGGGCCGCTTGTGCACGGGCGTCAAGCCGTGCGGCCCATGGTATATCGAGGCCCACCAGTTTCGCATCGACACCACCGACGGCATCGGCCGCCCGACCCCGGAAGGGGCGCACCGCGACGGGGTCGATTTCGTGGCCGTGTTGCTGATCGGGCGGCACCGGATCAAGGGCGGCGAGACCCGCATCTTCGAGGCCGACGGGCCCAACGGCAAGCGGTTTACCCTGACCGAGCCGTGGTCGCTGTTGTTGCTCGACGACGGGGCCGTGATCCACGAATCGACCCCGATTTTGCCGCTGGCGCAAGACGGCCACCGCGACACGCTGGTGCTGACCTACCGCGCCGGCCGCTTCCAGGGCCAGCAATGAAGGCGGGCGCCACCGCGCCACACCCGGTCTTGAAATATTCGTATTCCCCCGGCAAATCCGATATAGTCACAGAACAGCGGCGCCTACCCGGCGCTCCTGTGGCGCTCCGGCGCCGGCCGCACCGCCCTGCGCCGACCGCGCAGCACGCCGCTTGTCCAGCTCAAGGAGATGGTCTGTGGAGTCCAGCTACGAGATTCAAGCCGACGAGGTCGAGATCCTCATCGTGGAAGACAGTCCCACCCAGGCCGAGCGGCTGCGGCGCCTGATCCAGTCGCTGCACTACAAGGTCAGAGTGGCGGCCAATGGCCGCTTGGCGCTGGACGCGATCCGGGCCCGCAAACCGAATCTGGTGCTGTCCGATATTGTCATGCCGGAAATGAACGGCTACGAGCTGTGCCGCGCGATCAAGATCGACCCCACCCTGCGCGACATTCCCGTGATCCTGGTCACCTCGCTCAACGACCCCAAGGACATCATCCGCGGCATCGAATGCGGCGCCGACAACTTCATCCGCAAGCCCTACGCGGAAGACTATCTGCTCAACCGCATCGGCCACATGCTGATGAACCAAAAGCTGCGCAAGAACCAGAACATGGAGATCGGCATCGCCCTCTATCTGGGCGACCAGAAACACTTCATCAACGCCGAGCGCCAGCAAATCCTCGACCTGCTCATTTCCACCTATGAGCAGGCGGTGCAGGTGAACGGCGAGTTGCAGGCGCGCGAGCGGCAAGTGATCGAATTGAACATGCGCCTGGCGCACCACGCGGGCGAGCTGGAGATCATCAACCGCGAGATGGCGCTGAAAAATCTGGAGCTGGCCGAGGCCAGCCGCATGAAGTCGGCCTTCATCGCCAATATGTCGCACGAGCTGCGCACCCCGCTCAACGCCATCATCGGCTTCACCGGCGCGCTGCTGATGAAGCTGCCCGGCCCGCTGACCGCAGAGCAGGACAAGCAGCTCAACACCATCCGCACCAGCGCGCGCCACTTGCTCTCCTTGATCAACGACATTTTGGATGTGGCGCGCATCGAGGCCGGCAAGGTGACGCTGTCGGTCGAGCCGATCCAGTGCCAGGCCCTGGTGCAGGAAGTGGTCGACACGCTGCGCCCGCTGGCCCAAAACAAGGGCCTGGACATGAGCGTCGATGTCGGCACCGCCAGCGCCCCCATCGACACCGACCGGCGCGCCCTGACCCAGATCTTGATCAACCTGATTAACAACGCCATCAAATTCACCGAGCGCGGCACGGTGCGGGTGAGCCTGAGCCAACGGCCGCTGGCCGGCCAGCTGCTCACCGAGTTCGCCATCGCCGACAGCGGGGCCGGCATCCGGCCGGAAGACCAGTCCAAGCTGTTTCAAGCGTTTTCGCAGCTGGACTCGACCTCGACCCGCCACGCCGAGGGCGCCGGGCTGGGCTTGTACCTGTGTCAAAACCTGGCCAACGTGATCGGCGGTTCGCTGTTTTTCAAGAGCGACTATGGCGCCGGCAGCACCTTCACCCTGGCCCTCAAGACCGAACACTGAGCCGCGGCAGCGGCATGGAGAGCGTCATGGGCGCGCGGATATTGATCATCGAGGACCATCCGGCCAACATGGAGCTGATGGTCTACCTGCTGGCGGCGTTCGGGCACCAGCCGCTGCAAGCGTTCGACGGCGAAACCGGGGTGGCGCTGGCGCGCGAGGCGCTGCCCGACCTGATCGTGTGCGACATCCAATTGCCCAAGCTGGACGGCTTCGGGGTGGTGGCCCAGCTCAAGGCCGATCCGGCCACGCGCGCCATTCCGGTGCTGGCGGCCAGCGCGATCGGGGTTGACGACAAGGGCGTGGCCATGCGCGCGGCCGGCTTCGACGGTTGCCTGATCAAGTCGGCCGAGCCGGAGCAATTCATCCCCGATATCGAAAAATTTCTGCCGCCGCGGTTGCGTTCGGCCTCGGCCTCGGCCTCGGCCGCGCCCGCGCCCCACGCCGCGCACGCGGGGGCGACGGCCCCGCACGCGGCGGCCGGCGCCCGCGTGGTGCTGCTCGACGCGGCGCCCGGCAACGCGGGCCTGGTGGCCAGCATCTTGCAAGCCTGCGGCCACACGCTCAGCGTCACCGGCGATGTGCTGCGCTTCGCGCACCTGGCGCGCGAATGCGACTTGGCGGTGTGCGACTTCGACCAGGCCGACGCCGATTGGCCAGCCCGCTGCGCCCGCGTGATGGCCGACGCGGCCGGCGCCGGCGTGCCGCTGCTGGTACTGCACGCCGGCGACGCGCGGGTGCCGGCGGCCGCGCCGGGCCGGCCGAGCGCGCATTTTCTGAGCTATCCGATCGAAGCGGGCGACCTGGTCGACGCGGTGGCCGGCGCGCTGGCCGGACGACGTTGACAGGTGGGGCCGCCGAGGTGGGGCCGCCCAGGTGGGGCCGCCGAGGTGGGGCCGCCGAGGTGGGGCCGCCCAGGTGGGGCCGCCCAGGTCGGGCCGCGCAGGCCGCGCCCATGTGGCACCGCACAACGGTCGGGCCCGCAATTCGGCTCACACGGCCGCGGGCCGAAGGTGTCAGAGGAGTGACAGGTGGAAAATAGGTAGTTATACGGTATTGCGCCGCACCATTTTTACGTATATATTGGAACTGTCTCCTCCAAACCGTTCTGCTCCGAACATTTGGAATTTGCCCGCGCCGCAAGGTCCGCGGGCTTTTTTTTGGCCGCCGGCGCGGGCCCGGCGCGTCAAGCCCGCAGCAGGGAAAACCCCAGGCCGGCGCCTGGCAGATCCGGAAACACCTTGGCCAGCTGGGCGCCGCTCAAACCCAGGTGGCGCTCGCCGATGTGGGCCAGCACCGCGCGGAAATCGGTGCTCACCGGCAGATCGCGCCCCTCGTGCAGCTGCGCCTCGGCCAAACCCTGCCACTGGCCGTAGACTTTGCCGCCGGCTACCGCGCCGCCCAGCACCCACATCACATTGCCGTGCCCATGGTCGGTGCCGCGGTTGCCGTTCTCGCGCACGGTGCGGCCGAATTCGGACATGACGACGATGGTGCAGTCCTCGAACACGGGGCCGAGGCGCTGGGCCAGGGTCGCCAATCCCAGCCCCAGCGGCGCCAGGCGCCCGGCTAGAGCGCCGCTGGCGCCGCCCTGGTTGATATGGGTATCCCAGCCGCCCAAGCCGATAAAGGCCAGCTCAATGGCCGGGTCGTTGCGCATCATGGTACCCAGCCGCGCGGCATCGTCGGGAAAGCCGTTCGGCAGCGGCGCGCCGCCGTCGGCCATTTGCGTCTCCCTATTCATCGAAGCGCTCATGACCGCCTTGTGCGCGGCGCGCCCTTCCTGGTAAACGCGCCCGAAACGCGCATGGCCGGCGTAGAGCTGGTCGAAGGCGGCGCCCAACACCGGCCGGTCGAGCGCGTTGGCCCGGGTGACGGCCTTGCCGTTGCCCAGATTGACCGCCGGCGCCGCGCCCGTCAAAATGCGCGGCATGTCCTGCCCGATGCTCACGGCGCGGGTGGGCGCGGCCGGGCCGGGTAGCGACCCGAGCAGCCGATTGAGCCAGCCGTCCGGCGTGTTTTTACGCCCCGGCGTGGCCGACTCCATATAATCCTGGGCGTCGAAATGGGAGCGGCTGGGATCGGGCGAACCGCTGGCATGAATGAAGGCGAGCTTGTTTTGCTGCCACAGCGGCAGCAGCGGCGCGAGCGCCGGGTGCAGCGCGAAACGGCCGTCCAGATCGAGCCCGCCGCCCTCTTGCCCCGGCAGCGCCAGACCGATGGTGGGGCGCAGCCGGGCGTAGTGGGGGTCGCGCACCGGCGCCACCACGCTGAGCCCATCGACGGCGCCGCGTAGCATCACCACGATCAATTTGCGCGAGGTGGGCCCGGGCGCCGGATTGCTGGCGGCCCAGGCATGGCGCCCGATCGGCAGCAGCAAGCCGGCGCCGCCGGCCAGCACATGTAAAAAATCCCTGCGTTGCATATCACTCTCCTCAATGGCCGACCGCTGACGGCGCCGGCCCATGTGCTTCGACCGATGCGGTCAGTGTGTCGATGTCGGCCGGTCGTCTGGCCCGTTCAGCGCTGCATGAAGTCGGGACTACCGAGCAGCATGGCGGCGCGCACAGTGGGCGGGCCGGCCTGCACGATGGCGCGCGTGCGGGGCGACACCAGCGGGCCGAGCGTGTCTTGCAGCCGGGCCGCGTCGGGCACCGGCGTGAGCGTGGTGGCAAACGCGATGCGGCGGCTCAAGCCGTCCGGATTGAGCCAGGCCGCTTCGGTGTTTTTATAGCCGTCCGGCGTCTGGCAGCCGAACAGCGGCATGCCCAGATTGCCCAAGCTGGCATTGAGCTGATCGATGCGCGGCGGCGCCACGTCGCTCGCGCGCAGCACCGAAATGACGTATTGGTAAGGGGTCTTGAACTTGACGCCGGCGTAATCGGGACCCAGGAATTCGGCGCTGGTGAGCAAGGTGCGCAGCACCACGCGCAGCTCGCCTTTGCTGTCCAAGTAGCTGCGCGTGAGCCGTTCGACCAAGGCCGGCGGCGGCTGATCGCTGACGAAATACTGGGCCAGCTTGTAACTGAGGTGGCGCGCGGTGGCCGGGTGCAGCGCCAGCACGTCGAGCGCGTACTCGCCCTCGGCCTGGCCCTGATCCTTGACAAGGTGACCCAGCCAGCGCTTTTCGCCATGGTCGTGGCGCGCCGGATCGAAGGTGAAGTTGACGTTTTTCTCGACCATCTCGCGCTGCACGTAGGTCCAGCCGGTCAGCATGCGCGCCAGCGCCGTCACGTCCTGCTGGGTATAGCCGCCGTCCACGCCCAGCGTATGGAGCTCCATTAACTCGCGCGCATAGTTTTCGTTCAGCCCCGCCGGCTTGGACTTGGCGCCCTTGACGGGAGCGCCGTCGTCGCCCGTCGAGAGCCAATTGTCGAGATAAAACAGCATGGCCGGATGTTTGGCGGTGGCCCCCAGCAGCGCGCGGAAGGAGCCGAATAGATGGGGCCGGATCGCGTCGCGCTCGTACGACGCGATCAGCGCGCGGTCCACCCCTTTGCCGGAGAAGACATTGAAATGGTTGTACCAAAAGTCAACCATCACCTCTTCCAGCTGGCGCGGGCTGTCGATGGCACGGATCAGGCGCGCCTCGGCGCTCTGGTTGTTGATGGTGGCAACCATCTCGCGCCGCCGCGCCATGTCTTGCGCGTCGCTTTCCATGCCGGCCTTGCGACCTTCGACGAATTTGGCCAGCATGATGCCGGCCGGGGCCTGCACCGTGTCGAGTGCGCCCAGCCGCGCGCTCAAGGCGGGCGGCAGCGCGATCGACCCGGGCGTCAGCTGGGCCTCGATATAGGCTTTCACGCCGTCGCGCGCCACCTGCTCCACCTGGCCCGGGCGCGGCCCGAACGCGATACGGTTCAACACATGGGCCGCTTGCTGCTGCGCGGTGAACGGCGCGGCGCCGGCCGGCAGCGCAAGCGCCACGGCGGCCGACAACACGACGGCGGCGCCCGGGCGCCAATAGGGTGTTTGCATGCTTGCTCCTGCTGCAATAGATTCGATATGAGCGTTATACCCGCACTATGCCGCGCACGGCTGGCATGCGCGGGCGCGGTTTGTAAGGAGATGTTACCGCCGTTAAGCCAACGGCGAGTCGAATATCATTGCAAATTTAGTAATTAAACCCTACACTGCATTGGCGTCCCCGGCACAGCCGCCTGCGCTTTTTTCCTTTCATCTGCCGATGGGAACCTTTCCAATCCAAACTGATCAACCACCTGTTGCGGGTCGCCGCGCCATCGGCGGCGCGCACCGCAAACAGATGGGTATCGACGCCATTCACTTTGAAAGCACCATGAATATGCAATGCATCGTTTGTCAAAGCGCCGCCACGACAGGCTTGTCGCCATGGCACGCAATGTGCACCGCTTGCGGGTGCGAAAGCGCAACGCGCAATTTGACCACTTTATTGGACATGCACGGGTTTTCATTGGTGAAAAGCGCGGAGCTGCCAACCTTGCGTGTCAAAGGCTTGCTGGAGCGCTTGCGCTGCGTAAACAATATCAAACCATTTACCCTCTATGCATTTACCCTCTATTCGCAGTACCTGAGCATCCTGTGCGCCGTGCACCTATTGCGCGCCTTTCCCAGCGATATAGCGGTCTGCATTTACCGCAAGCAAGCATCGGCAAGCTGAGCGCCGGACCGCGCCGGGGCCGCCAGCGCCCCGCCACCGCATCGGGGCGCTCTCAAAGGACGCGCAATGCGACGCATACCGACACAAGTAAAGCGATTGATTTAAGTATATCAACTGTTTGATTTATGTGTTTTAATGCTGGCATGAATCCACCCCGAACCGTCAAGATGGAACGCGACAAGACCTTCGACGAGGCGCGCAAGCCCCGCGTCGATGGCGAGCAGTCGCGCGAGCGCTTGCTGCTGGCGGCCATGCGCCTGTTCGGCGAGCAGGGTTACGCCAAGACGTCGATCCGCCAGATCGCCCAGGCGGCCGGGGCCAATGTGGCGGCCATCAGCTATTATTTCGGCGACAAGGCCAGCCTGTACCGCGCCGCCTTCACCTGGCACGGGCACGATAAGCGCAGCGAATGCGCCGCGTTCGACCAGCCCCACTTCACCTTGCGCGAAGCGCTGGCCGGCTTCTACGGACAAATGCTGGAGCCTTTGAAGGAAGGCTATCTGGCCAAGCTGTTCCTGCGCCTGTGGTTTCGCGAAATGGTGGAACCGACCGGCCTGTGGGAGCAGCGCATCAACCAGGGCATCCGGCCCATGCACCAGGCCTTGGTGGGCATGCTGGCGCGCCACCTGGGCATGAGCGAACCGGACGACCGGCTGCACCGGCTGGCCTACGCGATCGCCGCCCTGAGCGTGCACCTGATGGTTTCGCGCGAGCTGATCGAATCGATCACGCCGCATCTGCTCGACAGCCCGCAAGCGGTCGAGCAATGGATCGCCCAGCTGGTCGGCTTTGCCGAAGCCATGGTGCTGTCCCAGCAATCCCCTTCCCCCTCTCAGACACAAGGAAACGCATGACCGTCCTCCACCGCGCGCGCCCAGGTTTGCTGGCCGTCGCCACCGCGCTGGCGTTGTCCGCCTGCGCCAGCGGCGCGCCCGTGCCGATGGCGGCGCCGCCCGCGCCCCCCGCCTGGCAGGCGCCGCTGCCGCACAATGGCAGCGTGACCGATCTGGCCGACTGGTGGCGCCAGCAGGGCGACCCGTTGCTGGTGCAGCTGATCGAATCGGCCCAGCTGGTGAGCTCCAGCGTGGCCACGGCGGCCAGCCGCATCGCCCAGTCGCGCGCCGAGCGGGTGGCCAGCGGCGCGGCGCTGCTGCCGGTGGTCGACGCGACGGCCGGCGTCAGCCGCGCCAACGGCCAGGCGCCGCTGCCGCCGGCCACCACGGCGCAGGCCGGCTTGCAGACGGCTTGGGAGATCGACCTGTTCGGCGCCAATCGGGCTTACCGCGACGCGGCCCAGGCCCGGCTCGACAGCGCCCACGCCGGCTGGCACGAGGCCCGCGTGGCCGTGGCCGCCGAGGTGGCCAACCAGTATTACGGCCTGCGCGCCTGCCAGCGGCAGTTGGCCGTGACCCGGCTCGACGCCGCCTCGCGCGACGACAGCGCGCGCCTGACCGGCTTGAGCGCGCAAGCCGGCTTTCAATCGCCGGCCAACGCGGCCCTGGCGCGCGCCAGCGCGGCCGACGGCAACAACCGCGCCATCGAGCAGAACGCCGCCTGCGAGCGCGACCTCAAGGCCCTGGTGGCGCTGAGCGGCGCCGGGGAGAGCGCGTTGCGCGCCAAGCTGGCCGGGGCCGACCTGGTGGCGCCGGCGCCGATCGCCATCGGCGCGCTGCCGGCCGCCATCTTGCGCCAGCGGCCCGACTTGTATCGCGCCGAACGGGAAGTGAGCGCGGCCAGCTTCGAGGTGGCCGGCGCCAGCGCCCAGCGCTATCCGCGCCTGTCGCTGTCCGGTTCCGTGGGGGTGGCCAATTTGCGTAGCGGCGGCGTCAACACGGGGCTCGATACCTGGAGCATCGGTCCGCTGGCGCTGACCCTGCCCCTGTTCGACGGCGGCCGGCGGCGCGCCGATATCGACGCCGCCGGCGCGCGCTACCAGGCGGCGGTGGTCGACTACCGCGCCAGCGTGCGCCAGGCGGTGAGCGAAGTGGAACAGGCGCTGGTCAATCTGGACAGCAGCGCCGAGCGGGCCGGCTTCGCCCAGGCCGCGCTGGACGGCTACCGCACCGCTTTCGTGGCCACCGAAGAGCGCTACAAAAACGGCTTGGCCAGCCTGCTGGAGCTGGAAGACGTGCGGCGCACCCGCCTGGCCGCCGAAAACACGGTGCTCAACTTGCAGCGCGAGCGCAACACGGCCTGGGTCGCGCTGTACCGCGCGGCCGGCGGCGGCTGGCGCGCCCCCACCGCCCCCCAATGAAGCATCGCCGCATCTGAACCTTACGCCGGATAGACCATGAAAAAATTGACCATCACTTCGCTGCCGCTGCCCTTGACCCTGGGCGCGGCGGCCCTCGCCCTGGCCGGCCTGGCCCTGTTGCTGCGCGCGGCGCCGTCGCGCGCGGCCGACGATAAAAAGGCCGAGGCGCCCAAGGCGGCGCTCACCGTCACCACCGCGCGCGCCCAGCCGGCCCGCCTGCCGATCAAACTGGCCGCCAACGGCAACGTGAGCGCCTGGCAGGAAGCGATCATCGGCAGCGAATCGAACGGCCTGCGTTTGACGGAGGTGCGCGTCAACGTGGGCGACGCGGTGCGCGCCGGTCAGGTGCTGGCGGTGTTTTCGGCCGACAGCGTGAACGCCGATCTGGCGCAGTCGCGCGCCGCCCTGCTCGAGGCGCAAGCGAATGCGGCCGAGGCGAGCGCCAACGCGGCGCGCGCGCGCACCCTGCAAAGCAGCGGCGCCCTCAGCGCGCAGCAAATCAGCCAGTACATGACGGCCGAGCAAACCGCCAACGCCCGCATCGCCTCGGCCAAGGCGGCCCTGGCCAGCCAGCAGCTGCGCCTGAAATACACGCAGGTGGTGGCGCCCGACGCCGGCCTGATCTCGGCCCGTAACGCCACCGTCGGCTCGGTGGTGGGCAGCGGCACCGAATTGTTCCGCATGATCCGCCAGGGCCGCCTGGAGTGGCGCGCCGAAGTCACGGCGACCGAGCTGTCGCGCGTCAAGCCCGGCACCACGGCGCTGGTCAAGGCCGCCAACGGCAGCGAATTGACGGGCAAGGTGCGCATGGTCGCGCCCACCGTCGACCCGCTGACCCGCTCGGCCCTGGTGTATGTCGATTTGCCGGGCACCATCGGGCCGGACGCGCCGTTCAAGGCCGGCATGTTCGCCAGCGGCCAGTTCGAGCTGGGAACCTCGGAGGCGATCACTTTGCCCCAGCAAGCGATCGCGGTGCGCGATGGCTTTAGCTATGTGTTCCGGCTTAACGCCGACCAGCGGGTGAGCCAGCTCAAGGTGAAGACCGGGCGCCGCCTGACCGACCGCATCGAGGTGCTCGACGGGCTCAAGCCCGACAGCGTGGTGGTGGTCTCCGGGGCCGGCTTCCTCAACGACGGCGATCTGGTGCGCGCGGTGGCGGCCGCTCCGGGAGCGGCGGGCGCCACCGCCGCGGGATCGCCCGCCGCGGCATCGGCCGCCGCGGCATCGGCCGCCGCGGCATCGGCCGGCGCACGGTAAGGAGCCACGCCATGAACTTTTCCTCCCTGTCGATCAAAAATCCGATCCCGGCCATCATGCTGTTCATCCTGCTCACGCTGGCGGGGCTGTTGGCCTACCGCGCCAATCCGGTGCAGGATTTCCCCGATATCGAACTGCCCATCGTCACCGTTAGCGCGGTGCTGGAGGGCTCGGCCCCGGCCCAGCTGGAAACCGAGGTGGCGCGCAAGATCGAAGATTCGGTCGCCACCCTGCAAGGGATTAAGAATATCTACACCAAGGTGCTCGACGGCACCGTCACCGTCACGGTCGAATTCGTGCTGGAAAAGCCGCTCTCGGAAGCGGTCAACGACGTGCGCGACGCGGTGGCGCGGGTGCGCGCCGACTTGCCCGGCGAGCTGCGCGAGCCGAGCGTGACCAAGGCTTCGACCGCCGGGCGGGTGATCCTCACGTTTACGGCCGCCTCCAAGGCCGGCTTGGACAATCCGCTCGACGCCCAGGAATTGAGCTGGTTCGTCGACAACGCGGTATCGAAACGGATCTTGGCGGTGCCCGGCGTGGGCGCCATCAAGCGGGTGGGCGGCGTCACGCGCGAAATCCGGGTCGAACTGGACGAGGCGCGCATGGCGGCGCTGAAGGTGTCGGCGCTGGACGTGTCGCGCCAGCTGCGCCTGGTGCAGCGCGAGGCGCCGGGCGGACGCGGCGACGTGAGCGGCGCCGAGCAGTCGGTGCGCACCATCGCCACCGTCAAGACCGCGGCCGAATTGTCGCGCATCGACATCCCGCTGGCCGACGGGCGCCATCTGCGGCTCGACCAGGTGGCCAACGTGAGCGACACCGTGGCCGAACCGCGCGCGGTGGCCGAGCAGGACGGTGTGAACGTGATCGGCTTCGACGTGTTCCGCACCAAAGGCGCCAGCGAAACGGCGGTCGCCAAGGGCGTGCGCGAAGCGGTGGCCGAGCTGCAAACGGCCCACCCCAATATCGTGCTGCGGCAAGCGATCGACAACGCCTTGCCGATCGAGGAAAACTTCAGCGGCTCGATGGAGCTGCTCTACGAGGGCGCGCTGCTGGCGGTGCTGGTGGTGTGGTGGTTCTTGCGCGACTGGCGCGCCACCGTGGTGGCCGCGTCCGCGCTGCCGCTGTCGGTGATGCCGGCCTTTCTCGGCATCTACCTGTTCGGCTACACCCTCAACACCGTGACGCTGCTGTCGCTGGCGCTGGTGGTCGGGGTGCTGGTCGACGACGCCATCGTCGAGATCGAAAACATCGCGCGCCATCTGCAAATGGGTAAAACGCCGATGCAAGCGGCCATGGAGGCGGCCGACGAGATCGGCATGGCGGTGATCGCCACCACTTTCGCCCTGGTGGCGGTGTTCCTGCCGACCGCCTTCATGGGCGGGGTGCCCGGCCTGTTTTTCAAACAGTTCGGCTGGACCGCCGTGCTGGGGGTGCTGGCCTCGCTGGTGGTGGCGCGCCTGCTCACGCCGATGATGGCCGCCTACATCCTCAAGCCGGCCGTCCACGTCGAGCAGCAGGACGGCTGGCTGATGCGGCGCTACCTGCGCACCATGCGCTGGTGCCTGACGCACCGGCTGGTGACGGGCATCGCCTCCGGCCTGTTCTTCGTCGGCTCGATCATGCTGGTGCCGCTGCTGCCGACCGGCTTCGTGCCGCCGGCCGACCGGGCCCAGACCCAGATCAACCTGGAACTGCCGCCCGGTTCGACCCTGGCCGAAACGCGCGTGGTGGCCGAACGGGCGCGCGTGGCGGCCATGAAGGTGAGCGGCATCACCGGCGTGTTCAGCTCCATCGGCGGCGGCTCCAGCGGCGACGCCTTCGCGCCCGGCGCGGCGGCCGAGGCGCGCCGCGCGGTGCTCACCTTGACCACCGTGCACCGCACCAAGCGCGACGAGTCGATGGCCGCGCTCGAGAGCGCGATCCGCAAGCAGCTCGACAGCATACCGGGGGCCCGCTTCACGGTCGGCCCGCCGGACAGCGGCGTCAAGATGCAGCTGGTGCTGCGCAGCGAAGACCCGATCGCCCTGACCGAGGCGGCGCAAAAGGTCGAGCGCGAACTGCGCACCCTGCGCGGCATCGGCAACGTCACTTCCAGCGCCTCGCTGGTGCGGCCCGAAATCATCGTGCGGCCCGACTTCGCGCGCGCCGCCGATCTGGGCGTGACCGCCAGCGCCATCGGCGAGACGGTGCGGGTGGCCACCGCCGGCGACTACGACACCGACTTGACCAAGATGAACCTGCCCGAGCGCCAGGTGCCGATCCGGGTCAAGCTGCCCGACGCGGTGCGGGCCGACCTGGCCGCCATCGAGCGCCTGACGGTGCCGGGCAAGAACGGCCCGGTCACGCTGGCCAACGTGGCCAGCGTGACCATGGAAAGCGGGCCGGCCCAGATCGACCGCCTCAACCGCAGCCGCAACGTCACGCTCGACGTCGAGCTGGGCTCGCGCAGTCTGGGCGAATTGAACACGGAAGCGCGCGCCTTGCCATCGATGAAAAATTTGCCGCCGGCGGTGAAGATCGCCGAACTGGGCGACGCGCAAGAGATGGCGGCCCTGTTCGCCAGCTTCGGCCTGGCCATGCTGATCGGGGTGCTGTGCATTTACGGCGTGCTGGTGCTGCTGTTTAAGGACTTCATGCAGCCGATGACGATCCTGGCCGCGCTGCCGCTGTCGATCGGCGGCGCCTTCGTGGCACTGCTGCTGACCGGGCAGGCGCTGTCGATGCCGTCGATGATCGGCCTGATCATGCTGATGGGGATCGTGACGAAGAACTCGATCCTGCTGGTCGACTATGCGATCCTGGCGCGCCAGGCCGGCATGAACCGGTTCGACGCGCTGGTCGACGCCTGCCACAAACGCAGCCGGCCGATTCTGATGACCACCATCGCCATGGGCGCCGGCATGATGCCGCTGGCGCTGGGCTGGGGCGCCGATCCCAGCTTCCGTTCGCCGATGGCGATCACCGTGATCGGCGGCTTGATCACCTCCACTTTGCTCAGCTTATTGGTGGTGCCGGCCGTGTTTACCTACATCGACGACCTCGAGCATCTGATGAAACGCCTGATGGGCAAGCTGCGGCGCCATCCGGGGGCGGCGCCGGCGGCGCCGCGCGCGCCCGCCGCGCCCGCGAGCGCGCCGGCGGTGGCGCTCGACAAGCATTAAGGAGCTCCCCTGCCGCCGCACCCGGCGCCCGATGGCGCCGGCGGGCGGCGGCGGCGCGCCGGACGATACGCTTCGATTTGCGGCCGGCCCGCGCCAATCGGTTCCCCTTCCCTCCAACCAAGCCCCGAGCGCTCGCGTCCGGCGCGCCAGCCGTCGCGGGCCCGCCTGAGCGCCCTTCCACGGTCACGGGCGATCCGTTGCAAAATTGCCTAAAAGCACTTTGTATTGCGATTTTGATGGTATTGCCGGCTGGCTGTGGCATACTGCATCGACCCTCTTCGACTGGCTGAACCAATATGAAAAAGCCGTACGCCCGCGCCGCCATGCTGCTGTTCTGTGCTTGTCTTTGCGCTTGTTCAAATAGCGAAACGCCCGATCCGGCGGCGCCGAAACCGGCCGCCGGGGTCGGCCCGGGGGGCGCGGCGGCGCCGGAGCGCCAGTTGCGTCAGCAAATGATGGCCGCCGTGTTCGAAGCGGCCTACCGCCCGGCCAGCGACGACGCGCTGGTGAACCTGCCGGTGCCGGGCCAGCCCAAGCGCATGGCCGATTATGTGGTCACGATGCTGGACCAGCACCTGCTGGCCGATGGCAGCACGGCCCTGGTGACGAACGGGGCGGAAGTGGACGCCGGCGGCAAGGCGAGCAGCCGCCCGCAATCGCCGGGCGTGCTCAGTGTCTTCATCTTGAAGCAGGGTGACGGTCAATGGAACGTGGTGACCCGGCACGAGAACGTGGCGGCGCTGGGCGCCGGCGGGCGAGTGGGCGAAGTGAGCTGGCCCGAGCTGGCGCGCGACAAACCGGGGCTGGCCATCGTCAGCAGCACTAATATTGAAGGCAACATCGTCAGCAAACTGTCCCTGTTCGATCCGTCGGCGGCGAACTTTCACAATATGACAGAGCTGCTACCGATCCACGCCGATAACAAAAACGTGTGCGACCCGCGCACCGGCGATTGCTGGAACGTGACGGCCGACTGGCAAATGATACCGGCCCAGCACGCCTCCCAATACGCCGAGATCGAACTGCATTTCACCGGCACCATCGTGCGCGCCCTCGCCAGCGCCAGCACCGGCCCGCGGGTCGAAGCGGCGGTGGAGAGTTCGGCACGCTATGTCTACGATGGCGACGTGTATAAACTGGGCGACGGACAGAACCTGGTGAAAGACATGCTCTAGACGCTTGGCAACCCTGGCCTGGCAACGCTGAGCCGCGCCCGTGGTGGGCGCCGGCTTGGGCATCGCTGGCGCGGCGCGCCGTGCGCCCGATGGCCGCCGCATCGGCGTGGCCCGCCCGGCCACGCGCCGCCAACGCCTGGCCGCGCCGGCCGGCATGCCCCGGGCCGCGCCGCGCGGGAACAAAATCGCACTTCGGCCCACTCATCGACATCACCGGGCATCGCCGGCCCGCCGGCCCGATACCGTGCTATCCCAGTCCAGAACCAAGCCAAGGAGTGTTTATGCTGTCGGCAGGCCAAACCAAAGTGAAGGCGCGATCCGCGCTCACGTCGTCCTACCTGTTTTCGCTGTCCGATCGGGACAACTCCTACCCGGGGCCGCTGGAGCGGCTGACCGAGCAGACCCTGGCGGCGGCGCAAAACCGGCGCGACTGCGACTACCTGATCGACAAATGCTACCCGAGCCGGCCGCTGATCATCAGCTTCAACTACTTCACCCAGCACGAATACGATTTTTTCGGCCGCGTGCGCAAACTGGAAACGCGGGTCGGCGCGCCGTTTAACCGCATCATGCTGCGCGATCCGCAGCACGCCTGGTATCAGCGCGGCGTGGCCGGACTGGGCGATTCGGTCGACGAAGTGGCGGCGCAGCTGGCCCACTTCATCAAGGCGATCGGGCCGTCCGAAGTGATCACGGTGGGCCAGTCGATGGGAGCGTATGCCGCCGTGTTGTTTGGCATGCTGCTGCAAGTGGACCGCGTGCTGTCATTCGGTTCGCTGCCCCATCTGCATAGCGCTCAACTGGAAAGCATGGGCGACGTGCGCTGGCTACCGGTGTTCAAGCTGTTGGAAGAGACGCCGCCGAAACGCTGCTACGACGACTTGATCGCGCTGGCCCGCAGCCGCGAGCGTTTGCCGGAACTGCACATGGTGGCCGGCACCAACCCGGACGGCAGCAGCGGCCTGCCCAATCTGGACGCGCTGCACACCGAGCAATTCGCCGCCCTGCCCAACGTGCGCACCTATCTGTATCCGGAGGCGCGCCATGAAGTCAGTCTGTGGCTGGTCGAGCAGGGTCTGATGGATGGCCTGGTGGGCCAGATCCTGGCCCCGGCCAGCCCGCGTGCGCCGATCTGAGTCGTCATTCACTAATTTGGGAGAAATGCGTGTTCCACAATCCGTCTTCGTTCGCAGTCGTCAACAGCTTTCAAGAACACTGGCAGCAGATCAGCCAAGAGTACCGCGGCCTCGATCCGGCCATCGTCGACATTCATCGCAATGGCTCGCATGAACAATACTTCGCGCAAGTGGTCGCCAACAATGGCTGGGTGCCGTCCTGGCAGGTCGGCTCGACCGACAAAAATTATGGCTGGCTCACCTATGCGCTCGGCTACCATGGCCATTTTCCAAACGAAGCCGAAGCCAAGTTCCCCACCATCATGGGGCTGCTCAAAACATACCCGCAAGTGAAAACCTGCGCCTTTTCCAAAATGCGCGCGCTGACCTTCATCGCGCCGCACGCGCACCCTGAATTGGGCGGCAATATCCTCACCTTCCATCTTGGCATTGACGTCACCCCCGCCACCGCTTATCTGTCGGTGGCGGGCGCTTTCGAAGAAGAGTCGAACGGCAAAGCGATCGTGTTCGATGGCTCGGCCAGCCACTTCGCCATCAACATGGCCAACGAAGACCGGGTCATCATGTACATGGAATTCGATCAAAACGAGTGACTCCGGCGCCGCGGCCCGTCTCAAAAAAAAAACAGGCCAGTGGCGTCGCCGCCACTGGCCTGATTCACTGGCCTGATTCACTGGCCTGATGCACTGGCCCGATTGAAACCGCGAGGCGGCGCGCCGCTTATACCGCCGGCGGATCGGTTTCGCGGGCGTAGTTACGGTGCCCGGCGAGCGCCTCCTTGAACGCGGCCATGGCTGGCGCCAGATCCTTTTGCGCGCCGACGATGGCCGTGTCGGCACTGCCGTCGGGCAGGGTGGTCGGCACGCCGGCCTTGAGCAGCAGCCCGGCGCCGGCGCCCAGCGCCATGATCGGCTTGCAGTGACGGTATTGCAGACGCACGAAGTCGAGCGCGTGCGCGTCGCGCGCCAGCTTGAGCGCGGCCGCTTCGCCATCCGGTATCACCACCGCGTCGTACAACACCCCCGGGCCGGCCTCGAACGTGATTTCGACGTCGAGCGCCGTCCCGTCCGCGCCGGCCACCTTGCCCATTTGGCTGGCGACCAGGCGCGGCACCGCGCCGTCGGCCAGCAGCGCGGCGTAGATCGTGCGCACGCTCGCGCCATCGGTGCCGGGCGCCACCAGAATGGCCACGCGCCGGGTGGCGATGCCGGTCTGGCCGGGGCGGGCCAGCAGCGACAGGGCCGGCGACGGCGCGTACTGCGGCGCCGGCAGGTCGGACGCCAGCGGCATGGCCGGCGGCACCTCGATACCGAGCCCGTTGGCCACGCCGGCGGCCAAAATCGGATCGACGTTGACCAGCATCGAGACCACGCGGGCGCGCACGGCAGGGGTTTGCACCCGCGTCAACTCAAAGCGGAAAGCATTGACGATGTGCGCTTGCTCGGTCGGCGTCTGGCTGCGCCAGAACAGGGTGGCCTGGGCGTAATGCTCGGAGAATTTCTCCGGCTTGCCGCGCACCTTGTCTTCGGCCGCCTGCCGCGGGAAACTGGTGTAGCCCTGCATGCCGGCCTGGAACGGGCAACCGCCGGCCAGGGAATTGGGTTCGTAATTGACCCGGCCGCGGTGGACGGCCTGGCGGTGCATGCCGTCGCGCTGGTTGTTATGAACCGGCGCGATGGGCGAGTTGACGGGGATTTCGTGGAAATTGGGTCCGCCCAAACGGCTGATCTGGGTGTCGATATACGAGTGGATGCGGCCCTGGAGCAGCGGATCGTTGGTGAAATCGATGCCCGGCACCACATGCGCGGTGCAAAACGCCACTTGCTCGGTCTCGGCGAAAAAATTGTCCGGATTGCGGTTCAAGGTCAGCTTGCCCACCGCCTTGACCGGCACCAATTCCTCGGGTATCAGCTTGGTCGGATCGAGCACGTCGAAGTCGAACCGCTCGGCCTGCTCTTCGGTAAACACCTGTAAACCCAATTCCCATTCCGGGAAGGCGCCCGCCTCGATCGCTTCCCACAGGTCGCGCCGGTGGAAGTCGGGATCGGCGCCCACCAGCAGGGCCGCCTCGTCCCATACCAGGGAGTGGGTGCCGGCCAGCGGCGTCCAGTGGAATTTGCAAAACACGGACGCACCTTCGGCGTTCACCAGCCGGAAGGTATGCACGCCGAAGCCCTGCATGGTGCGGTAGCTGCGCGGGATGGCGCGGTCCGACATTTGCCACAGCAGCATATGGGTCGATTCCGGCATCAGGGAGACGAAATCCCAGAAGGTGTCGTGCGCGCTCGACGCCTGCGGCATGGCATGGTGCGGCTCCGGTTTCACCGAATGCACCAGGTCGGGGAACTTCATCGCGTCCTGGATGAAAAACACGGGGATGTTATTGCCCACCAAATCCCAGTTACCCTCGTCGGTGTAAAACTTGACGGCGAAGCCGCGCACATCGCGCACCGTGTCGGACGAACCGCGCTCGCCGGCCACGGTGGAAAAGCGCACGAACGCGGGGGTGCGTTTGCCGGCCTGGGCGAAAGGCGCGGCGCGGGTCAGATCGCTCAAATCCTGGTACGACTCGAACACGCCATGGGCGGCCGAGCCGCGCGCATGGACCACGCGCTCGGGAATGCGCTCGTGGTCGAAATGGGTGAGCTTTTCGCGCAGGATGAAGTCTTCCATCGCGGTCGGCCCGCGCAAGCCGATCTTGAGCGAATTCTGGTTGTCGGCCACCGGCACGCCCTGGTTGGTGGTCAAGCGCTGACCGCCGGCGTCGGTGCGCACCCGGTCCAGCGGCGCGCTGGCCGGGTCGACGCCCTGCGGCGCCTGGCCCGAGCCAACCTTGGCCGAGGCCACCGTTTCGGAAGCGGTGCTGGCGGTCGCTTTGACTTCGCCGGGCGCGGCGCTGGCGCCCGTTTGCGGGGTGCGCGCGGCGGCGCCGTATTCGCCGGCCTTGTTGGGGTTAAATGGACAAGCGGCGGCCAGTTCCTGGCCCGATACCACTTTTTGACGCAAGCCGATCGCTTCCGCGTCTTGATTCCCCAGGCTGGCCGGCGGCACTGCCGCCGAGGGACCCGCCACCGTGCTCAAAATAGAGCCGGCGCCATCGACCGACGGCGCCGGTTTTTTACTCGTAGCCATACATACATCCTCGCGCAAATGCCGCCCGCGAATGCGCCGCGGGCGGATACTTCAGTGACAAAAAAACGCCGCTCAATGAACGAACAGGGCGATCAGAATGATGATCGGAATAGGTACACCGAGGAACAACAGTAAAAGTGAGCGCATGCTGCATTCTCCAGATCAGGTTAAAAATGACGGGCCACGGTCGGGTTTACCGACGCACGATCGCGTCACGCTGGCGTCCGCCGTAGGTGGCGCACAGGCTGGCGAAAAAGGCACCGATCAGCAAGGCCACGAACATCCACAGGGCCGAGTGGGCCGCGCCTTTGCGGGCCTTGTCGGCCGCTTCCTTGGCGGCGGCCTGGGCATCGGCGCTGGCTTTGCTCAAGCGGGCATACACGTCATCGACGCGGCGGTCCGCTTCGGCCGGGGCTACACCGCTGCGTTTGGCGACCAGGCGCGACAGATATTGCTTGTCGTCCGGGCTCAAGTCGCCGGCGCGCAGATCGTTGACCAAAATGCGCGCCACTTCGGGGCGCACGGTGGCGTCGCTGGCGGCGTCCACGGTGCCCGGCTCGGCGCGCAGCAAGACGTCGCTAAAATAGCTGACGGCGGGGTTGCCGTTTTTGTCGGCGCCGTCTTTCGACAGCAGTTGGGCAGCGGTGCCGCCGGCGGCGGCGCCGGCGTCGATCGCTCCGCTCAGGGCGGCGCGCACGGCGCCGGCCATCAGCGCGGCCATCAACAAGGTGGCCACGGCCCAGGCCAGCAAGCCATGCGCCGTGTCGCGGAAATAGACTTCGTCGGTGTGGACGCCGGCCCACTTCACGCGCAGCCGTCCAGCCAGATAGCCGCCCATGCCGGCCGATGCCAGTTGCATGAAGGCGACCCAAATAAAGGTGGTTTTGCCGATGGTGTCGACGTTATACGACCAGGGCGACACGGCCGACAAGCCGAGTCCGAAACCGAGTATGAGCAGGATGAAGGACAGGGCCGAGGCGGCGGCCGCGCCGGCCAAGACCGCGCCCCAGGATACGCCGGAAGTATGGCCGTCGAACGGAAGGGTGCTATCGCCACTGGCGTACACGCCGGCCGGTGTCTGCTGAGGTTGCATGGTTGGTCTCCTGAATGTTTCTGGATATTGCTTGATATCGCTTGAGTAATACTTGAACGTTGCTTGAGTAGTACTTGAGCGTGCTTGGCTATTGTTTGAATGTGGGCAATTGTTGCCAAGTCATGCCGGGGGCGTGCCGACGGGCGGCCACACGTCAGGTTGGCGCCACGCCCCGCTCCCGGGTCGGAAACGGGCGGGCGCATGCGGGCGCCAGGGCTGGCCGACGCATCGTTCGGCTTATGCCTTGCGCGAGCCCAGCAGCTTAGACAAGCCATAGCCGGCCGCCACGGCAACGAGCAGCGACACGGCCGGGCGGGTGCGCACGTAGCCACGGCCCGTTTCGGCGAAGCGGCTGTAAGCGACGCCCAATTGCTTGCCGCGTTCGAGCACGCCGCCCGACACGTTGTCGATGGTGTCGCCCACCGTATCGACGCTAGCATGGGCCCGGCTGGCCAGGCGATCGGCGACCGGTTGCGCGCGCTCGGCGGCCCTGTCGATGGCGTTATGCAGTTCGGTGCGGGCATCTTTGCCGATCTGGGTCACGGTTTCGCGGTCGAACGTGGTTTTTTCAGTCGTATTCATGATGTTTCCCTTTTTTAAGATTACGCAACAGAGTTAAGTCATGTGACTCACTGAGCCAATATCGTTGATCAATATTGAGTACGAACCTTACCGCGCGCCCCTCCCCGCCACAGTGCGCTACCTAACAAAGATAACAATATGAAATCTTAAGTGTATAAAACGACAGCGGCCCCAGCTACTTCCCGTAAGTCATATGTGAGCACTGACTATTTTCTGGCCGGTAGGCAAAATTACGCCTTCGTGCTGCTGCGCCGCCGGCCAGCGCCCCGCCCCGACCCGTGCG
This sequence comes from Pseudomonadota bacterium, assembly GCA_040385995.1. Classification (GTDB taxonomy): domain Bacteria; phylum Pseudomonadota; class Gammaproteobacteria; order Burkholderiales; family Burkholderiaceae_D; genus Janthinobacterium. The sequence continues at coordinate 49,728 of JAZKGI010000058.1, read as the reverse complement.
TGACGCGCCCGGCTCGGACCGAACCGATCAGCCCGCCACCCGATGACCACCCCGCCAACCGCCGTGCCGCTCCGCTCTCCCCCTGCCCATTTACCATCGCGCCCCGCGGGCGCGGCCCGAAGCCGGCGCGGCTGGCTGCGCGCGCCGCTTTTGCTGGCCTTGGCGTGGCTGCTCACCAGTTGCGCGCCCTACCGCTACGCCATCGCGCCGCTCGGCCAAGCCAGCTTCGGCGACTACCAGCGCGAAACCGATCTGTGGCTGCAACACCAGCGCGCCTTCCAAAAGGCCGACCACGCCGACGAGTTGCGCTGGAACGCGCCGGCCGAATGGCGCCCGGTCGGCGTGGCGCGCAAGGGCATTGTGCTGTTCCACGGGCTGGGCGACTCGCCCTGGTCATTCGCCGATATCGGCCGCGCCCTGGCCGAGCAGGGCTTCCTGGTGCGCGCGGCGCTGCTACCCGGGCATGGCACCAAGCCGGCCGATCTGATGAACGTGGATGTGGACGACTGGCGCCGCCTGGTCAGGGAACAGGTGGCGCTGCTCAAGCAGAGTGTGCCGCAGGTCTACCTGGGCGGCTTTTCCACCGGCGCCAACCTGGCGGTGGAATACGCGGTGGACGACCCCCAGGTGGCCGGCTTGCTGCTGTTTTCACCGGCCTTCAAGGCCAGCGTGCCGTTCGACTGGGCCATGCCGCTGGTGAGCTGGGCCCGGCCCTGGTTGCACGCGCCCAACGACCGGGAAACCCAGCAAACCCCGGTGCGCTACCTGAACGTGCCCACCCATGGCTACACCCAGTATTACTACAGCAGCGCCGGGGTGCGCGCCAAGCTGGCCGAGCGGCCATACGACAAGCCGGTGCTCATGGTCGCGGCCCAGCATGACGCGCTGATCGATGTCGAATTCGTGCGCCAGCGATTTCTCAGCCGCTTCCCCCATCCGGCCAGCCGCATGATCTGGTATGGCAACGCGCCGCTGGGCGGGGCCGCCTCGCCGCGCGTGCTGGTGCGCAGCGACCATTTGCCGCGCCAGCGCATCAGCCAATTTTCCCACATGGGCATATTATTTTCGCCGCACAACCCGGTGTACGGCAGCGACGGCAGCCAACGCTATTGCTGGAACGGCCAGGACGAGGCCGCCACCCGCAGTTGCATGGAGGGCGCGCCGGTGTGGTATTCGGACTGGGGCTACCAGGAGGCGGGCAAGGTGCACGCGCGCCTGACCTTCAATCCCTATTTCGACTGGCAATGCGATGTAATGCGGCAAGTGCTGACCGGCGCGGGCGACGGGCCGGAGCGGCTATAGGCAACGCCCCGGGTGGCGAACCCACGGCGGCGGCGCGGCGGCGCGGCGGCGCACCGGCGCGGCGGCGCAGCGGCGTAATTTACGCGCGCATGGAACAATCAGGCGCAAGAACGCACATATGGTCATGGGCCGCACTTTTGCGGCCCGTACCTTGATTTGTCCGATACCGTCAACCGTGCGAGCCTGTATGAACCCTATGACCACACCCCAGCCTACCATCGACGTGCTGCTTCCAGCGGCGAACAATCTGCGCACCCAGCAAGGCATCCTCGATCCCGATGCTTTCGAGCCGCAGATCCGGCCGCGCTCCAAGGCCAACCGCCACCTGTCGCGCATGGAGCGTCAAGTGCGCCGGATTTACCGCGACGTGAGTGTGCAAGTGTGGCCGAACGCGAGCGCGCACGGGCACGGCCAGGACGACACCTTCGACGCGATCTCGCTGGCCTTGGCCACCTGACCGGCCGGCCTCGATCAGGCCGGCTCGACCCAATCGGGGCCGGCGTCCTTCGACTGGGAAAACTCGAGTCGGTAACCTTGGGTATAGGCGGTGCGCAAAATGACGCCGCGCTCGGGGCCGAGCTGTAATTTCTTGCGCAACTTGTAGACGTGTTGCTCGATGGTGCGGCTGGCCACTTCGCTGCCGACGCCCCAGATCGCCACGCTGATGGTTTCGCGCGCGATATACACGCCGGGGGTGGAAAAAAACAGCCAGGCCATGGTGAATTCGCGCGGGGTCAGCTCGATCGGCGTGCCACGGTCGCGCAAGGTGCTCGCTTCCCGGTCGAGCACGAAGCCGGCCTGCTCGACGGTGCGCTGGGCCGGCGCCCGGCTCGAACGGCGCAACAGCGCGCGCACCCGTGCCATCAGTTCGCCGCTATCGAAGGGCAGCGGCATCACATCGTCGGCCCCCGCGTCCAGCACGCTGGCGATGAAGGCCGGGCCGGCGTTGTGCGACAGCAGCAGCACCGGCACCGTTTCGCCGGAGCGGCAGCTGAGCCAAGAAAAAAAGCCGTCGCTGTCCGGCAGCAGTTGCTTGACTTCGAAAATGATCAAATCGGCGCTGCGGTGCCGCAAGCTGCGCAGCAAGGCCTGCTCGGAGGCAAAGCGTTCGCATTGAAAGCGGGCGCGGGCGAGCCAAGCTTCCAGTTGCTGATACGATTTGTCGTCGCTGACGCAGCAGGCGATTTTCAATTAGCCCTCCCGCCCGCGCGCGGCACCGGTTCCGCGGTCGCGCTCGCGTTCGCCGTCAGTTTGCCTGATCTGCAACACTTGCCAAATGCACATATCAAAATCTCGGTTGATGAGCTATCTGTCGAATTGCCATGTCGCATGGTTTCCACCTCGTCAGTACCGCGCGCGCCACAGCGCGCCAACGATATCTCATACTGATTAAAGGAAGAGCCCGATTCTAGCCATACCTTTACTATTGTAAATAAGAAAGCCCTTACCTGTGCGATATTATCTGACGCCATGTCAATCAAAAAGCGCAATCAAATTGCAGTTACGACAATAAAAAACGATGACATCGATATCAGTGTGCTGTTGACGTGTTCAAAATTGCAATACTGGGGCATCGGCTTCGGCCGCCAGGTCGGCTTCGGCCGCCAAGCCGCCTGCGGCGCGCGGATGCGCCGCCGGGCTGCTGATTTCAAGGCGATAACCTTGCGTGTAGGCGGTGCGCAGTATGGCGCCCCGCGCGGGGCCGAGCTGCAATTTCTTGCGCAGTTTATACACATGCTGCTCGATGGTGCGGTTAGCAACATCGCAGCCCACCCCCCAGATCGCCACGCTAATGGTTTCGCGCGCGATGAACACGCCGGGCGTCGAGAAAAACAGCCAGGCCATGGTGAATTCGCGCGGCGTCAGGTCGATATCCACACCGCGGTCGCGCAAGGTGCTGGCCTCGCGGTCGAGCACAAACCCGGCGTGTTCGATGGTGCGCTGGGCCGTACTCCGATTGGCGCGGCGTAGCAAGGCGCGCACCCGCGCCGTCAGCTCGTCGCCATCGAAGGGCAGCGCCATCACCGCGTCGGCGCCTGCGTCGAGCCCGCTGGCTTTAAAGGCGGGGCTATCATCGCGCCCCAACAGCAGCACCGGCACCGTTTCGCCGGAGCGGCAAGCGAGCCAGGAAAAAAAGCCGTCGCCGTCGAGCTGGCCAGGCAGCATGTCGAAAATGATCAGATCGGCACTGCGCTGACGCAGGCCGCGCAGCAACGCCAGTTCTGACGGATAACGCTGGCAGCCCAGACGTACCCGTGCCAGACACCGTTCCAGCCGTTCGAATGCGCTGTCATCGCTGACATAACAGACGACCTTCAAACGCCGCCCCCGACTCGACCCGGGCCCGGCCGGTCGACGGACCGACCCGTTTGTACGCTGACATACCCATATTGCATCTTAATTAAAACAATCATGTCGTATTTCGGTCAATTGGTTTCCTTCCGCAGGATGGTGACGCCGCTGTGTTCTCGAGGAAATAAGACAATTCACTAGTCAAATTATTATCAGATATCTCTCGGGAAAGTTTTCGAATGCCCTACAGTATCTATTATTTGCCGGAATTTGGCATCCGGCGCCGTGTCATATCCACCGGCTGCAACAATAGGCTTTCCAAATCAAACACTTATCGCACTCCGCAGAACGCGCCGCGGCATGCCGCGCAGCGCGCCTTGCTCGACAAGGGGGGCGGGGAAAGCGTGCGCCGGCGCCGAACGAATCGGCTAAACTGCCGAGCCTACTTTCGCAAACCACTTGACTAGCACGATTTTACCAGGCGCTCTTGCCCTACCCCAACAAAAACCGATACTATTCAAACACGAAATCGGCGATCCGACCGCAGAGTTGCACAAAAATTAGCAGCCTGTCCGTGGCGTGCCCTTTAACGGCTACCACCGCGCGTTCCTGGCTCACCGCCAATGGCAGCAAGGTGTCGGTCTGGAACTGTCACGGCGGCGCCAATCAAAAGTGGCAAGCGCGGTAAGCCCAGCGCGTTGACATCGCCCCGCACCTTGATCTGGGCCAACCGGTCGCCATCGAGGTCGCCTCCGTATTAGTGAGACTTGTTGAGGGACAGCCCGTCCATTGGCGCCTATAATTCCAGCCATGGGCAGCGTCACCTCGGCACGAGACGCATCCCTGTTATGCAAAGCGCAAGGCATGCCACCGGCCCAGACCACTTTGGCCGTTAGAGCGGTGTTTCGCGCCGCATCGCGCGAAACGCTGCGCAACGATGGCAAAACCCGACTGGACGTGGGCTTTTCTTACTAATTCTTGTAAAGGGGGATCATGAATAATGACCTTTCCCAGTCGCGCGATGTAATGCAGGAGATTCACCAGCTAGTTGGCATGGGGCAGAATTTTAGCGACATCCATATCGAGCAGGATGAAGCGATGATGTTGAAAATGCCACGCGGTTGGCGCGCCGCCTCCGAGCGACCGGTCAGCTTAAAGGACATGCGGCCGGTGCTCGAAGCCATCGACGAGGATTGGGAAGACAAGATTTTAGAAGGCGCGATCGACCGCCTGGTGGTGCTGTCCGATTCGCGCATGCGCTGCAATATCTACCGCGCCGGGCGCGGCGACAAAGTCAGTATTTCGCTGCGTCGTTTGCCGCTTAGCCCCCTGGCGCTGGACAAAACCGGTTTGCCGCCCTATGTCAAGTCGATGCTGGAAACCACGCGCGGCATCATCCTGGTGACCGGCCCGACCGGCTCGGGCAAGACCACGACCATCGCGTCGATGCTCGATTTCCTCAACAGCACGCGCAGCGCCCACATCATCACCATCGAAGAGCCGATCGAATACCATTTGGCGCGGCGCCAGTCGATCGTATCGCAAAAGGAAGTGCCGACCGATACCGCGACCTTCGCCACCGGTTTGCGCGAGGCGATGCGGCAAAAGCCGGACATCTTGATGGTGGGCGAAATCCGCGACTTCGACACCGCCGACACCGTGCTGCACGCGGGCGAATCGGGCCATCTGGTGCTGGCCACCATGCATACCAACAGCGCCATGAGCGCCATTTCGCGCCTGCTGGCTTTTTTCCCGCCCGAGCAGCGCGCCCAGCGCGCGGCCGCGCTGTCGTCGTCGCTGATCGGCGTGATTTGTCAAAGTCTGCTGCCGACCGAAGACGGCGAAGCGTTCGCGCTGGCCGCCGAAATGCTGTTTAATAATAACCAGCAAGTCGCGCCCCTGATCGCCGACCCCGGCAAATACCATTTGATCGCCGACTTCATGCGCCGCAAGGAAGACAATATGTCGCGCAGCCTGAACGACGTATTGAGCCAAATGGTCAACAAGAAAATCATCACGTCCAAAGATGCCATGCGCGCCGCCTACAATCGGATGGAATTGCATGACATGATCAACAGCAAGCGCTAACGCGTGCCGCGGGAAGGCGGCGCGCCCGTTTTCCCGGCCACCCGCGCCGACGCACGGCTTGGGGCGGGCGTGGATAAAAAACGGCCAGCCGCGCCAACCTTCCTCTTCCGCCCACCACGAAAACGCATGACCAGGTTGCCGGTTCGCCCTTCGTCGCCCGTCGCCAGCCCATGGCCAACAATCCCGCTCAGGGCCGCATGCGCTGCCAGATAGCGTCTCCGTAGCGTTCGGCACGCGCGCATTCGGCCGGGTCGAGGACTTGCAGGCGGTCGTCGCCACTGACCATGCAGTCGTCAAGCTGCGCCGTCCAGGCATGCAGCTCACCTGCCGGCGGCCGCCGGATTAGCGCCTGTGGAATGGCTGTGCATCGTTGCGGTTTCCCTGTCCGCCGCTGGCGCAGGATGAACGCTCCCCCGGCGCGGCCGCGCCGTTAAAAATCAGTTCAGATTTGCGGCTTGTGGCCGCAGTTACTGGCGCCGCCGTTCAAATTGAGCCACCCATCGGCGCGCCAGGTCGCCGTAAGTCAGCGGTGCCCCCCATGGTTGCGGCGGTAGCGCTGCAATTGGGCCGTGAAGTGAAAGTGCGGACCAATCACGGACTCGAAAAACGCCCGAGTCTCGGCAGCGTACTGGTAGCCGGCCGACGTGGCCAGGCACAGGTTTGCGCCCCCGAGCGCACCGGCCCGGGCTCAGATCGAGTCGTCCTGGTCGGTCAGGCAAAAGCGGCCGCCACATCCGTTGGGGTCGGACGGGTCGCACTGGCCGCGGCGCCGATTGCGCAACTGGCAAGCCACGCGCGAAGTCGGCGCCACGGCGGTGCTGGCCCAATCCTTGTCCGGCACCGTGTTGACGGCCACCTGGCCGCCGACCGCCAGCGCCGCCATGGCCAGATAATACATCCGGTCGCCGTGCCCGATGATCAGGTGCGGCGCGGCCGGTTCGCCACCCACCCCCGTGTCTTCCCGGCTGGCCTCGTTATTTTTACCCGCCCCGCCCTCCTGTTTGCGCGCTTCGGCCGCTTGCGTGGCCTCCGCCTTGAGGTGGCCGGGCGGCGCGCCCAGTGCCGTTTGGCGCGCGCGCAGCGAACGGATCGCCGTCTCGCCATGGCCGGCCGCCTTCAATTCGGTATCGACGCCGGCCAGCAGGCCCGGCGCAGCGGCGATGGTCGGCCCTTCCGGATGCTGCATGCGCGCGTCGGCCTGGTTCTCGCGCAGCGCCTGCAACAGCAGCAAGCGGCGCGCCGCCCCGCCCTGGGAAGGCAGGCGCGCCACCGCGCCGGCCGCGCGCTCGCCGCCCAGCGGGGTGGCGCCGTCGGCCGACAGCTTGGCGGCGGCCGGCGATATGGCCGGTGCCTGCGCGCCGGGCAACGGCGCCGGCAAACGGCCCGCCTCGTCGAGCGCCTGCTCGGACACGGTGGCGCCCAGCAGGGCCCGGGCCTGGGCCGGGTCGCGGGCGATCAATTCTTTAATGGCATCCATCAGCGCTGACCCCCGGTGCTCATGACAGATGCGATTCGGGCGGCAGGCCCGAGCTTTCCAGCTCGAACACCTGATCGGACGAATGGACCGAGTCGCGCAATTCGGACAACACCGCGTACACGTGCGCGACCGCCTCGTAACTGGCTTTCGGCACCGGCGACTTGGCGCCGGCGGTGGCGTACAAGGTGCGCGCCAGCCACACGTGACGGATCACGGGAATGCCGCGCTCGCGGGCGCGCCGTATCATCGCTTGCGCCACTTCGTCCTTGCCCTTGACCAGCACCATCGGCACCTGCATGGCGCTGGTGTCGTAGCGCAGGGCGACGGCGAAGTGGGTCGGATTGACCACCACCGCGTCGGCCTGCTCGGTCTGTTCGGCCGCCGGCTGCGACGCCAATTCGCGCGCCAGCTGCTTGCGCTGGCCCTTGACCATCGGATCGCCCTCGGACTCTTTATATTCGCGCTTGATGTCTTCCATGCTCATCTTCATCGACTTGTTGGTGAAGTAGCTTTGCAGCGCGAAGTCGATCGCGGCCAAAAACAGGCACAGGGTCAGCAAGATCCGGAACACCGAGTGCAGCATCTGGGTGAAGTTGACGTACAAGCCGCTCGGCACGCCGCCGGCCAGGCTGACAATGGCCGGCAGCTCGTCGCGGATGAGCACATAGACGATGGTACCGATCAGTACCACCTTGATCAGCGCGACCACGGTCTCGACCACCTTCTTGATCGAAAACAGGCCGATCACGCCATTGACGGGATTGAGCTTGTCGAAATTGAGCGCCACCGTCTCGGGCGCGATCAGCACCCCGAACTGGCCCCAGAAGCCGGCCACGGCGGACACCAGGGCCACCAGCAGGCAGACGCAAAACACGGTGATGAGCAAGGTGCCGGCGGCGCCGCTCATCTCTTGCACGGCCGCGTCGAACGGCTGGCCGATGCGCCCGAACGATAAATTCATCAGCACGTGGATCGACTCGCGGCAGTATTGTTCGGTGGCGAAAGCGAGTTCGCCGATGGCGCTCAAGCCCACCACGCGCGCCAGGTCGCGACTGACCACCACCTGGCCCTTGGAACGGGCGTCGTCCAAGCGTTTCTGGGTGGGGTCATGGTCTTTTTCGCTCATGTGCGCTCCTGGCCGGCCGCGCGCGCGCGGCCGGCAATGTCAGTGAAGGGCGCCGCCGCGCAACAGCGAAGGCAGCAAATCGATAATGTGGGCGAAGTCGCCCACAACGTAATGGGAAAAGGTCGGCCAGTACAGCATCAGCACCAGCAGCCCGACCAGCGACTTGATCGGCGAGGACATGAACGACACTTGCAAATTGGGCGCGAACACGCCGATGATGGCCATGCCGAAGTCGATCAGCATCAGCGGAATGATCACCGGCGCGCCGTACACCACCACGTGCCACAGGAATTCGCCGAAGCGCGCCATCACCACTTCCATGTTGACCCCCTCGAACGGCGGCGCCATGCTGTAGGCCGGCCACAGGCCGTAGCTCTCGATCAGGATGCGCACCACGCCGACGAACAGGCCGGCCTGGATCATCACGATCACCAGCGCCTGCACCAGCAAGGCGCCCACGGCGCTGGCGTCGCGGTCGACCGAGGCGTTGCCGTTCGAGATCTGGATCGGCGAGCGCTGGGTGTCGAGGATGGAGCCGACCGACTGCGCCACCCACATCGGAATGGCCAGCATCACGCCGAGCATCAGGCCGACCATGGCTTCCTTAAAGCCCAACATCATCAGCAGCAGATAGCCGGCTTCGGCGTCGCGCAGAAAATTATAGGTCGGCAGCACGGCCGGCAAGGTGATGGCGAAAGCGACGGCGGCACGCGTGCTGCGCGCCAGCGTGTTGCCGCCGAAGCCAGGCACCAGCGACAGCATCACCACCGCGCGCGGCCCGGTCAGGGCCAGCGCCATCAGAAACAGCTGGATATCGAGTAGCGCGGACGAAGCCATGACGACGTTAGCGCCCGACGCGGGTGATCAGGTCGAAGGCCAGATTGGTCAACTGGCTCAGCTCACTGCCGAACCAACGTCCCAGCATGCCCAGGCATACCGAAACGGCCACCAGCTTGACCACGTAGGGCAAGGTCTGGTCCTGGATCTGGGTCACCGCCTGCACCAGCGAGACCAGCACGCCAAGCAGGGTGGCCACGATCAGGGGCGGGGCCGACATGGCGATCGTCATCCACAGCGCCTGCTGGAAAAAATGTAGGGTATCGACCATTAGAGGCTCCGGGCGGGGACGGCGGCGCCGCGCGACGGCGCGCGGCAGGGGGAGTAAACACGCTTATACATATGACAGCGCCAGCGAATTGAGCAGCTTGCCCCAGCCGTCCACCATCACAAACAACAGCAGCTTGAGCGGAATCGAAATGGTTTGCGGGCTCACTTGCTGCATACCGAGCGCCATCAACAGGTTCGAGATCAGCAAGTCGATCACCACGAACGGGATGTAGATCAAAAAACCGATCTCGTAGCCGGTTTGCAGCTCCGACACCACGAAGGCGGGAATGAGCACCATCAAGTCGCTCGACTTGGCCTCGCGCGCCACTTCGGGCGGCCACAGCTTCTTGGCCGAATCGAGGAACAGCTCGCGCTGCTCGGGACGGCTGTACTTGAGCATGAACGCTTGCAGCGGTTCGAACGCGGTCTTGGCCTGTTCCAGGATCGGGGTGGCGGCGCGGTTGGCGGTGGCGGTGCTCTCGATGGTGGAGACGCGCTTGCCGATTTCCTGCACCGTGGGCGCCATCACGAACACGCTCATGGCCAGCGAAATGCCGTAGATGGCCAGGGTGGGCGGCACTTGCTGCACGCCGATCGCGTTGCGCAGCACCAGCAGCACCAGCGAGATTTTCAAAAAGGCGGTGGTGGTGACGACGATCAGCGGCACCAGGGACAGCATCCCCAGTAAAACGGCAAATGATACGACATCGTATTGACCGCTCACGAAGCCGCTCCCCATTGCAGCACGCGCACGCCGAAACGGCCGTCGATGTCGACGATTTCGGCGGTGCCGAGCCGGCGCCCGTTGCATTCGATGGCCAGCGCGGCCGGCGAGCCGTCCTCGATGTCGAGCACCGCGCCGGCGCCCAATTCTTGCAGGCGGCCCAGCGGCAGGCGCACCTGGCCCAGCACGAAGCGCAGCGTCAGCGGCAGGCCGGCCAGCAGCTCGCCGTCGATCATGTCGTCGCCGTGCCGGGCATAGTCGGACGAATCGGGTTGCGCCAGGTCGGCGTCTTGCAGGTTGTCCGGCTGATCCACGGCACTCTCCAGGTCAATGATGGTTAAACAATTGGGGGCGGCGTAGGCGACCCGCAGCAAGCTGCCGCCTAAGCGCACCAGGCCGGCGCCGTCGCAGCCGAAGCTGGCGTTGTCGGGCACGATCAAGTCGCCCGGCAGCAGCGCTTGCAAGCGCTCGGCCGTCAGGGTATGGCGCGCGATCACCAGCGGCAGCGTCAAAGGCAGGGCCGCGAAGTGGTGCAGGGCCACCCGTTCGCGCTGCCAGTCGCCGCGCAGCAGCAACTCGCTCCACACGGCGGCGCTGGCGCGGCCGTGACAGACCACGCTATGGTCGTCGCTGCGCAGCACGATGCGCAGCACGCATTCGTCGTCGATGGCGCCCAGGGCGCTGCGCCGCACACCGTCGACGCAGGCCAGCGGGCTGGCGCCCAGGCGGGCCAGCACGGCGCCGTACAGCCAGTCGCTGCCGCCGTCGCCGCCGGCATGGCCGAGGTCGATGCCGGTGATGGCGCGCAGCAAACGGGCGCCGTCGGCCAGTTGCACCGCGCCGAACGGGCCGTCCAGCAAAACCGGCTCGCGCCACAGCGAGGAGCGCGCGTCGAGCGCGCCGGTCATTTTCTGGTCCAGTGCATACAGCGAGATGGTGGCCGGCACCTCGCCATGCAGCCACAGCGCGGCGCTGCAACCGCGCCCCAACTGCACGCTGAAGGCGGCGCGCGCGGCCGAAATATGGGGGGCGCCGGGCACCGGCGGCAGCGCCACGCCGGATGCGGCCGGCGCGGCGGACGGCAATGGGGCGGGGTTCAGGCCGCCGGCGGGAAGGGAGTCTAGCAGTTCGAGTTCGGACATGGGGCCAGTTTCGCGTGCAAGCTACGTTCAGGGCACGGAACCGCCCGTTACCTTGCTCGGGCGGCGCCCGCGGACGCTACAACACGGTCAAGCGTGTCGTTCTTCCTATACGTTGCGCGAGCCGGCCTTCCAGTTCCATCCGATGTGTATCCAATTGCTTTTTTAACGCGGGCGCGCTGGGCGTCAGCATGAAACCGACCCCATTATGGCTGTGAGAGACCAGAACCGCCAGGGTTTCTTGATTTGGAAGCAACAATTCAAACAATCCGTCGTCCGATCCCAAATTGACCAGCTCTTGCTCGATCTGATCGAGCTCGCTGGCCGCCCCGCTCGCGGCCGTCGCCGCCTCGGCCGCCTCGGCCGCTTTAGCCGCTTCGGCGCCGCCCGCCTGCTCGCCATCCTGGCCGCTCCCGCCGCCCCCGCCGCCACCCTGCTGGCGCGCCGCCACCGGCGCCAGGCCGGCGCCGCACTCGCCATCCTGGCGGGCCGCGCCGGCCTGGCCGGCCTCGTTGCGCGCCGCCGCGCCCTCGCGCCCCGCCGCCCGCCCGGCCTCGCGCCTGGCCTCGTCGCGCCGGCCCGGCTGGTTCGGCGCGCGCGCCGCCACGCCCGGATCGAGCACCCCCGGCGGGCGGGCCAGCGCGGCCGAATAGGTGCCCGGCGGCGGCGGCGTGCGCCGCGCCAGCTGCTCCTTCCACAAGCGCGCCGAGGCGCCGTCGGCGTCGGCCGGGGTGGCGGGGCCCTCGAGACCCTGCCAGCCGGCGCCGAAATCGTTGACCCGCATTTAATCCTCCGCTTGCTGGTTGGCCAACTTGATCTGATCGCGCAGGATCGTGAGCTTTTCCTGCTGGCGCTGGGCTTCGCGCAACTGGTCGCGCGCCGTGAAAAAGGCGCGCCGGGCGTCACGGCAGGGTTCCACCGCCCGCACCGCCGCCGCTTGCAACTCCAACGCGGCGCGCTTCATGCGTTCATACACGGCCTTGGCGCGCCGGAAGTCGCCGCTGGTGCTGCGCATGGCGAAAAACTCGGCGCGCGCATCGCGCCAGCATTGCTGGCTTTGTTCGACCGCGTCGCGCCAATCCTGGGCCGCGCGGCGCAAACCGGCCCGCTCCAGGCGCCAGCTCTGGCGCGCGCGCAGGCGGGCCCGCTCGAAAGTGCTGATGCGGTGGGTACGCACCGCGATCAACTGGTCGAGCTGGCGGTCCGGCTTGCGCGGCTCGAGCACATCGACCGGCTCGCGCCGGGCCGGACGGCCGCCAAACGCGCCGGCCAGGCCGCTCATCGGGACGACCGGGCCAGATCGTCCAGATCGGCGCGGGTATCGTCGAAGTCGGACGATTCACGCGTGTCCTGGCGCAGGAACTGCAACTGGCGCGGACGCAGGCGCACGGCGGCGTCGGCCACCGGATCGCCGCCCTCCTGGTATTCACCCAGCCGTATCAGCAGCTCCATCTCCTGGTAGCGCGATTGCAGCTCGCGGAAACGCGAGGCCGCTTGCATTTGCTCGCGCTGGGCCACGTTACTCATCACCCGGCTGATGCTGGCCAGGATGTCGATGGCCGGATAGTGGCCTTGCTCGGCCAGTTTGCGGGTCAGCACGATATGGCCATCCAACAGGGAGCGCGCCTCGTCGCCGATCGGGTCGGAACTCGATTCGCCATCCACCAGCACCGTGTACATGGCGGTGATGGAGCCTTCGCGCGTGCTGCCGGCCCGTTCGATCAGGCGCGGCAGCATGGTGTAGACCGAGGGGGTGAAGCCGCCCCGGGCCGGCGGTTCGCCGGCGGCCAGGCCGATTTCGCGCTGGGCGCGGGCGAAGCGGGTGAGCGAATCGACCAGTAGCAGCACGTTTTTGCCGCGCGCCCGGAACGCCTCGGCGATGGCGGTGGCGGTGAAGGCGGCGCGCGCCCGCTCCATCGAGGTGCGGTCGGAGGTGGCGCACACGATGATGGTCTTGCGCACCAGCTCTTCGTCCAATTCATGTTCGAGGAACTCGTTCAATTCGCGCCCGCGTTCACCGATCAGGCCGAAGATGATGGCGTCGGCCTGGCAGCCGCGCGCGATCGCCGCCATCAAGGTGGTCTTGCCGCAACCGGGGCCGGCGAACACGCCGACCCGCTGGCCGCGTCCCAGTGTGAGCAAGCCGTCGATGGCGCGCACGCCGGTGGGCAGCGGTTCGATGATGCGCGGCCGGTCGCTGGCCTTGGGCGCGTCGCAGATCACCGGCACCGTGGTGCGCCAGGTCGATACCACGTTGCGCGCGGCCGGGGCGCGAAATTGCTGGCGGCCGAAGCCGTCGAGCACCGCGCCAAACAGATGGTCGCCCACTTCCACCGTGTGGGCGCGCCGCAGCGGCTCGATCACGGTGCGGCTGGAGACCCCTTCCAGCGGGCTCAATGCGGACAAGATGGCCGAATGCTCGGTAAAGCCGATCACTTCGGCCAGCATCGGTTTGCCGGGCGTGGCCGGGTCCAGCAAATGGCATAATTCGCCGATTTCCACCGGCGGCATTTTGGCCTCGATCAGGGTGCCCAGCACTTGCGAGACCTTGCCGTGCGCCGTCATGCCGGCGCCGGCCGGCAAGGCCGCCAGCCAGTCGGCGCTGCGGGCGCGGGTGGCCGCCAGGGCCGCGTCGATCCGGGTCAGGGCCTCGCTGTCGACCAGGGCGGTGTCGAGCGGCGCGGCTTCGGCCGGGGTGGCCGCTAACACGGCGCTCACCAGGTCACCTCGAATTTGCGTTTGCCGGCGAACACCATGTTGTTGCCCTTGAGCGAAACCAGTTTCACGCCACGGTACTCGTCGCCCACGAACAGGCGGGCCCCGTCTTCGGTCACGATACTGGCGTTATTGCCGCTGATGACTTGGCGGATCTCGAACGGCAGCATGTCGGCCGAGCTGACGATCTTGGCGCTCACGGGGAAGGACACCTTGTTCTCTTCCAGGAAGCCCTTGAGCACGCGCTGGAAGCGGGCCGTTTCAACCACGTCCAGATCGCCATGCATGGCCCAGTTCTTGTCTTCCAGTTTCAAATCCAGGCGCGGCAGCAGCTGGGCGTCCGACAAGCGTTTGCGGAACGCGGTCTGCAACTGGGTGCCGTTGAGCGGCGGCGGCACCGCGCCATCGCGGCTGACCACGTCGGCCGGCGGCAGCGGGTCGGCCGCGGCGGCGCCGGCCGCGTAGGCCGCGGCGGCGGCGGCGCCACCGCCGCCTGGCGGCAAGGCCGGCACCGGCTGGCCCAGGGCCTTGACGCCCTCGCCCACCGATTTCTGGTATGCCGGCACGGTCGGGCGGCTGCTGATGGCGTAGGCGCCGGCGCCGGACAACACGATGAGCACGGCAAACGGCAAAAACAGCAGGCGGCGCAGGCGCGAACGGCCACGCGGGCGCTTGCCGGCCGGACGGGCCGGGGCGGCGGCCGGTGGCGCGGCGCCGACCGGGGCGGCGGGCGCGGCGGGCTCGCCGGCGGCGGCGGCGGCCGCTTCATCGGCCGCGCTGTTCTCCAATGCCAGCTGCTCCAGGTCGGGCTGCGGCAGGCTGGGCGCCGTTTGCCAGGGCGCGTCTTCGGCCACGATGCTGATCCACACTTCGCCGATACGGGCGAAGCCGCCGGCTTGCAATTCCACCAGGCGCCGGGCCCGGCTATCTTCCGGGCTGAACAACTCGCCTTCCAGCGCTTCCACCAGCCAGCCGCCTTCGCTGGCGCTGATGCGCGCGTGGCGCGGCGCCATGCCCGGATCGACCAGGACCACACCGGCCTGCTCGCTGGCGCCGATCTCGAGCGCGCCATCGGCATCCATCGGTAAGGTGGCGCCACGGTGCAAGCCACTCAGTATGCGTAGTTCGTAGTTCATATCGAGACCTCTTAGTGTGGGGTGCGGCAGCGTTGCCTGAAGTTGCTTGCCCGCTGCGTCTTGCTCAATATGTGGCCCGGGCGGGGGCGACGGTTCCACCGCCGCCCAATTTCTTGCCTGTTACAGCTCCACCATGCCGACCGGATGGACCCGCGAGTGCTGGGTCAATTCGGAAAACGCATACACCGGCAGGGCGAAAAACTCTTCCTCGATCAGCTTGCGCACCGAGCGCCGGATGTCGGCCGCCGTGACCAGCACCGGCATGCGGGTGCCGCCGGTGCCGACCAATTCGCCCAGCCGGTCCAGCACGGTCTGCTCGACTTCGGGATCGAGGTCCAGATAGCTGCCCTGGCTGGTCTGGCGGATCGCGTTGCGCAGCGTCTCTTCCAGTTCTGGCGCCAGCAGCACCACTTCGATCAAGCCGTCGCGCGCCGCTTCGTGGCACAGCTGGCGTTTCAAGGCCAGGCGCACATAATCGGTCACCACGTCCGGATCGGTTTCCTTGGGCACCCATTCGAGCATGGTTTCCAGGATCAGCCGCACATTGCGCAGCGATACCCCTTCGCGCGCCAGGCGCTGCATGATTTCAGCCATGCGCACGGTGGTCACTTGCTTGACCAGCTCGCGGGCGAACACGGGAATGCGCTTTTCAGCCCAGTAATTGAAGCGGTACATTTCTTGCACGCCAATGAACATTTGGCAGTTGCGCATCAACTCGGTACGCACGTCGGCCGCGAACACGCGTTCCCACGGCTCCACCAGCACGCCGGCCTCGGCCAGCTGTTCCGGGCGGTCCAGCTCGACCCACACGCGGCGCTTGCGCGAGCCCTCGACCCCGTCCTCGACGGCGTTAAACCCCAGCTCTTCCAGACGGGCCACCGATTCCACGCTGGTGCCCCAGCCGTAACGGATGGTCGCGCTCACCAGCGGCACTTCGGACATCAGGAACACGATCTTGTCGGAGGCCACCTTGTTGGTGTACTCGAAGTCGATGATGGGCAGATCGGGAATGCCGTAGTGCAGCAGCACGGCGTTACGCATCAAGCGGATCGCGTCGCTGATCGGCAAATTGGCCGGGCTGTCGCGCATTTCGACCGGCATGCGCACCAGGAAAGGCTTGGTCGCGTTAAAAGCGAGCACGTCGGCCACCTTGCCGCTTTGCTCGGCGGCGATGGCGCCGGCGATGGCCGCCTCGGCCCCCGGGCGCAGCATGCCGACCGTGCCGCTCAAGATCAAGCCGCCGGCCAGCAGCAGGAACACGGTGGTGGGCATGCCCGGCACGAAGGCGAACACGATCATGATGACGCTGGCGGTGAGCAAGGCTTTCGGCTCGCTGAACAGTTCGCGCACGATATCCTGGCCGATATTGCTTTCTTCGCCTTCTTTTTTCTCGCCCATCACGCGGGTGGTGATCATGCCGGCGGTGAGCGAAATGAGCAGGGCCGGGATCTGGGCGATCAGGGCGTCGCCGATACTGAGCACCGAGTAAATCTTCATGGCGTCGCCGGCCGTCATGCCATTTTGCAGCACGCCGATCGACATGCCGCCGATCAGGTTGACGAACACGATGAAAATGCCGGCGATGGCGTCGCCCTTGACGAATTTCATGGCGCCGTCCATGGCGCCGTGCAGTTGGCTCTCGTTGGCCAGTTCCGAACGTTTCGCCTTGGCCTCTTCCGGCGTGAGGATGTTGGCCCGCAGATCGCTGTCGATCGACATTTGCTTACCGGGCATGGCGTCCAGGGTGAAACGGGCGGCCACTTCCGAGACCCGCTCGGAACCCTTGGTGATCACGATGAACTGCACCACGGTCAGAATCAAGAACACCACCAGACCGACCACCAGGTTGCCGCCCACCACGAAGTTACCGAAGGTTTCAACGATGTGGCCGGCGTCCGCCTCGAGCAAAATCTGGCGCGCGGTCGACACTTCCAGCGCCAGCCGGAACAAGGTGGTGAGCAGCAGCACGGCGGGAAAGGTCGAAAACGCGGTCGGCCCCGGCAAGTACATGGCCACCACCACCATCAGGCCGGCCACGCACAAATTGATCGCGATCAAGATGTCGAGCAGCCAGATCGGCATCGGCAACACCAGCATCAGCACGATCGAGATGACGACCGCGGCCGCGGCCAGTTCGGCCCGTTTGGCCAGCTTCTGGGCAAAGCTGTTGAGTAATAAAACAATCTTGTTCAGCATGGTGTCACACTCCTAAGCACATCATCCAAGGTGGCGCGCCGCAAAATCAGCGTCGCCAGAGAGCGGTATTGGGCGCCGGCCAGCATGGCGCGGGTGGCGGGCGCGAGCGGCAGGCCCAGCTCGCCGCACGCGTAGCCGTCGAGCAGGCGCAGCATGGCCAGCCCGGGCCACATGCACAGGCAACCGCGCGCCAGCAGATGGGCCGAGCGGAACTGGCGGGTGTTCAAGTGACCCCAGACCAGGCCGATGGCCAGCACCTGGTCGGCATCTAAACCGCGCCGCAAGTCTTCGGCGGTGACGGCGGGAGCCGGCTCGGCCGGGCGCACGGCGCGCGCCACGGTGGGCGCGGTGCGGCGCACGATGGGGCGCGGCTGGCCCGGCTCGGAAATGGCTGCTGTGCTCATGATTTATCCCGCTTGATAGTGGTGATGGGCGTCGCCCGCTTGGTTGCCTGCGCCGGGCGCCGCGTCTTCCTGTTCCGACAATTCCATCTGGCGCAGACGCAGGCGCAAGCCGACCGCCACTTCCAGCACTTCGATGGCGTCCAGACAGGGGCGGCGCTCGGCGTGTTCCAGGGTGAGCGAATGGGCCACCAGTTTCTTTTGCAAATTGCGCAGCAAACCGACCGCGTTGGCGCCCCACACCGGGTTGGCCGCGCCCAGGCGGGCCCCCAGCACATCGGTGAAGGGGGCGATGGCATCCTGCTCGGCGCCCTGTTGCTCGAAGTCGCCGGACAGCGCGTCGCTCAGCTCGAGCACCCCGGTGTCGACCGGGCGCAGCTCGGCCGGCGGGCGCGCGGCCGGGCTGCGCGCGGCGCGCGCGTCGGCCGGGCCGGCGCCGGCGCCGCGCACGCCGCCCGTGTTGGGGGTTTCGCCCTTCACGCCGCTCATTGCAGCAACTCGCGCGCCACGGCCAGCGCCGCGTCCGACCAATCCTGCCCGCCCGCCTCGGGCGCCCAGCGCCGCAGCAGGAACCAGCTGCCGTCCTGGAAACGGGCCGGTTGCCAGTGGCCATAGCGGGCCGGGTCGGCGCCGCGCCGGCGCAGCAGGGTCAGGGCGTCGATGCGGTGGCTGTGCTCGCGCCCGTAGCCGACCCCGACCAGCACCTGGTCGCCCGGCTGGATCGGATAGACCAGCAATTCCATACCGTTTTCCAGCGGCTGGCTGAGCACCAGGCCGTCGCGCTGCACGGCCGGTATCATGGCGCGCAGGGCCGGCGACATCGTGTTTTCCATTATTGCTCCTGTGTCGAGGTAATCGGGGTCGGCGCCTGGGCCGGCAATTC
Source organism: Pseudomonadota bacterium (assembly GCA_040385995.1). Taxonomy (GTDB): domain Bacteria; phylum Pseudomonadota; class Gammaproteobacteria; order Burkholderiales; family Burkholderiaceae_D; genus Janthinobacterium. The sequence goes on along the minus strand of JAZKGI010000058.1, from coordinate 31,142 downwards.
TTCGCGCAAACGCTGTTCGCGCCGCTCGCTGTCGCGCCGCTGCTCGGCCGTGAGGCGGTTGTCGCCGCCCGTGTCGTGCTGGCACTCGGCACGCAGGGCCTTGAGCTGCTCGGCGCGCAGCGCCATTTTGTCGCGCGGCCACAAGGTGGTGGGCAAACTGTCGACCGCTTCGCGAATCGCCTTGTACATTTTCATGCGCGGGCGCGGCGCCAGCGGCGGCTTGCCGACGATCTGTTTGGCCAGCTGTTCCGGCTGGCTTTGGCGCGCATCGGCCACGTTCAGCAGCGCCCTCCCGCCCTCGACCAGCGAGGCGCTGGGCGTGATCCCGGCCACCGTCAGCTTGGTGTGCAAATCGTTGGCAATGGCCAGGCAAGACTGGATTTGAAACAGTTTGGCCATCTGGCCCATGCTCACCCACAGGCGCGGTCCGACCGCGCGTTCGCGCGTGGCCGGGGCCCGGCTTTTCGCGTTGAGCACGTCCGGCAGCGCGCGCACCACATGCTCCAGGCCCACATGCTCGATAAAGCTGCGCAAGATGGCGTCGGCGCTGCGCTCGCCGCCCCGTCCGCCATTGAAGGTGTCCAGAAAACGGCCCAGGCTGGCCGGATCGTAGCCGGCGTCGCCGCGCGCCTGGGCGTCCAGTCCTTCGAGCAGGGACGCGACCGGTTGGCGCTGGCGCTCGGCGCGCGCGATGGCGGGGCCGTCGTCGCGTTCGAGCTTAGTCAACTGATCGCGCAACAATCCCAGCTGCTCGTCGTCGACCTCGCCTTCGTTGCGGGCAATCGCCTGGCGCAGCAGGCTGTGACGGGCCAGGGTGTCGAAATCGTTAAGGAATTCTTCCAGACCGGCGCCGCCGCCTTCGCTCATGCGGCTGAGCGCCTCGACCGTGGCGTGATCGATCGGATGGTCGTCATGGACCGGCTTGTTGGCGCCAGCCTGATTGCGCTTCTTGGTGGGCGCCGGCGACGGCGCACGAGGCCCCCGCGACACGCGTGGCATGCGGTTGTGTTGACCGACGCGCTGATGAAACTCGGCCTGGGTGCTGGACTCGGCCGGCGCGCCGCCGCCATTGGCGCCGTCGGCGCGGGCGTCCGATTTGACGGCGTTGACGTTGGCGGCGGCGCCGGCGCTCAGCGCGCCCATCAGCGCGGAAGGAGTGGAGATCGGGTTCATGCAACGTCAGTGGCGCCACCGCCGCGACGGTTCCATCGCGGCGGCGGTTCCATGGCGCGGCCGCCGGCGCGGCGCCGGCGCTGCCTGATTGTCAAGCGCGGACGCGGGCCCGGGTGAGGCGGGCGCAGCGCGCGGCGCGCGGTAGCGGCGCGCCTAGCTCAGTTCGAATTCAATTCTCATGTTTTCTCAATTTCTCACGTTTTCTCATCAATCCCGAAGATCGCAAATCTTTACTGCTATCTTTCAATCACCGCAACACGGCGCGCTCAACGGGCCGGACGGTAAAACAGAACCAGCCCCGCGATTCGCTTATACACTTGGAGCCATCATGCACACATTTGTCGACACCACCGAAGCGACCACCGAACTGCCAGCGCACGCAGGTGACGTTCACGCCGCCATTAATGTTGAAGAGCTGTTCCGCAAACATCAGCAGCATCTGTTTCGCTTCGTGCAGCGCTATGTGCGCAATAACGAGGATGCCGAGGACGTGGTGCAAAACACTTTCTTTGAAGCGGTGCGCTGCGCCGACCGTTTTTCCGGCTTGTCGAAGCCGTCGACCTGGTTGTTTGGCATCGCCCTGAATCTGGCCCGCAACCAAGTGCGCCGCAAGTTCGCCGATCTGAGCGACACGGTGGAAGAGTCGGTGCTCGAACAAATCGCCGACACCCGGGGCGACCCGGCCAAACTGGTGGAACACCGTCAACTGGCCTATCTGGCGCAAGAAATGATGGAAGCGATGCCGCTGGCGATACGCGAAACGTTCGAAGCGGTCATGGATGGCGATTGCACCTACGAAGAAGCGGCCGCTTTGCTCGACATTCCAGTTGGCACGGTGCGCTCACGGGTCTCGCGTGCCCGCAGCGCCATCCGCAGCCGCCTGGCGTGAATCAATACCGGTTGGCCGCGGCCACGATGGCGCGCGCCGCATCGGCGGTATCGAGCATGGCATCCATCACACTGGGTTCATCGGCCAGCTGCGCCAGCGGCACCCGGCGCAGCAGCACCGCACGGCCGCGATCGGCGTGCCACAAATATTCACATCCGGCGGCGGCGGCCCGCATGGCGGCCGCCGCATCGGGCTGAGCGGCGCCCTGCTGCACCGGCAACACCGCGCTGATGCACAATTGCGGCGCCGGCAGTTCCACCAAGGTGGCGATCGTCGTAATTTCCCCCAACAATAACTCCACCACCGGTTCCAGCGTGCCGTCGGCGCCGGCGGCGGCCGGCTGGCCGCTCAATTCGGCCAGCTCGATCAAAAAGGCGCGCATGGCGGCCGGCGAACCATCGATGCGGTCCGGCTCCATATCAGGCATGGCATGGTCGGCCAAGGGCACGTAACGCTGACTCACGGGAGCCGCGGTTTGCTTTGGCTGACAACGTTTGCTCTGATTGGTGTGCGGCTTACGCATGATGTCTCTCCCGGTTAATTTCTCAATTTTTCTCAACTAGCTTGCCCATGAGTGGTCGCGATACGATGTCGGTTCCATCCGGGCGGCACTTTTTTTATCGATGACGCGCACGACGATCAGTCTGTATTACTAATATATAATTCCATGAAGCAACTATATACACGGTCATATCTTACCCCGCTTGCTGTGCGCAGGCAATCGTCGTTTTAATGGGTGGTGAAAACTTGGCGCCAGTGTGCCGCCGTAGCGACCGCACGCGCTGCCCCGATGCCCGGGGCCGGTTGATGGCGCCTGGGGCGCCATGCACAAACGCGCGCCAGCGAAGCGAGCACTGGTGCCGAAGGCCGGTGCTCAGTTACCGGCTTCGTACTGCGGATGGCGCGGCGCTCGATAGCGCGGCGCTCGATAGCGCGGCGCTCGATGGCGCGGCGCTCGATAGCGCGCGCCAAAAACGGCGGAAACGGCTAGCGGCGCGCGCTCAGCTCAGCTGAACCGGTCGCCAGGGCACCGATGCCGGTGCCCGCGCCTTCAACCAAGGCGGGAGCGCTCGGGGCGCCGCCTTGCTTCGAAGGTAATATATTTGTCATTGCTGGCCACACGCTGCCATTTATTGCGTTCCATGAAACGCACGCAATGCGTGTTACTGATTTCGACACTGGCCTGCATCGGCTCTTTGATCGCAAACAGCCACTCCATCATGGGTTTTAATAAAAATCCCCAACGCCCATGGTATTCGGGCAGCACCGCCATGTGTGCCTCTTTCCCGTCGTACAGGACGCCACCGATCGGTTTGCCATCGTATAAAAATCCCAGCGAACGATAGGACTGCATCACGCTGACTATTTTCGAGCGCTCAATCTTGTTATCGATCAGCCACTGCTCGTCATAGCGCAACACGTCGATATCGTAAATCAGTTCGCAGTCTGCCGGTTCAACTACGCTAAAACTGGCCATGATTTGTCCTTTCAATCGCGCTGAAAATTTTCATATCTACATAAAAACGCGGCGGACAGCTTTGCTGGAAAGCATGTCCGCCCGCTGCTAACGGTGCAACAGCGGTAATTAACCGGCTTTGCCGAGCTTCAGATCGGGGATCTGGTCGCTGCCGCTCGGTTCGTTTTGCTCTGGCGCTTCGGCCGGCTCCGGCTTGCTCGCGCGGAATAAGTTGGCCGCGGCGCTGACGACTGATGCTGCTGCGCCGATTCCTGGCATGAGGGCTCCTGCTGCTGCGATTGCTGGCATGATAAATCCTTAATTTATTGAACGATGTGGATGAAAAATGTCATAGCTGGTTGAGGTGATCAACCGAGCGAGTTGAAGCTGTCCAGATCGGGGATCTGTTGGCTGCCACTTGGCTCGTTTTGCTGTGGCGGTGGGGATGAAGGAGCGAACACTTTGGAAACACTGACGGCGGCGCTGATGGCTCCTGCTACTGCGGCGATTGCTGGCATGATGACTCCTTATCAATGAACTAAATGAGAAAAATTTGAAGCGCTTGGCGTGACAATTAACCGGCGTCGCGCAACATGTCCTTCACATTGATCTCGGGGATCTGATCGCCGTTACCTGGCTCGTTTTGCTGCTCCGGCGCCGGCGCCGGTTCCGGCTGGGTTGCCTTCGAAAAATTGACGCCGGCGTTGAAGACTGATAATGCTGTTGTGATTAGTGACATGATGACTCCATAGTTAAGTAATAATGGTGATACCGGTGATGCGATGGGTATGGTGGCGGCGCTGCCGCGACCATAACAGGGCTTACGCCATGTCGTTGAGAGCCTTGGCCAGCGTGTTGTAACCACGCAGTTTCGACATCGCGTTGTTTTGCATCATGCGCCAGAGCGCATCGTCGACCGCCTGGGCCGAGAGCTGCTCGCCCTGTGCCGATGCGGTTGCCATCTTGTCCTGGCCCGCCTGATTCATGCTTGCTTGATTCGCTATCGTGCTGTTAACATCCATCGTTTTCTCCAAGTTGATATGCTCAAGTCCGCCCATCGGAGCCGACCAAACGCGCGCTTCCTTGCTATTCGGGCAAGCAAGCAATCGAGCCCGGGCGGTGCGATGCCGACCCGCGCCCCAACTACTTAGGCGCCGATTTGGCCCAAGGCTTTTTGATGCGCGTCGGCGCGTGCCAGACGGTGAATTTCCAGATTGTTTTGCATGCCGTCCAGCGCGTTGTCGCTTTCTTCGCGCTCGACTGCCTCGCCGCGGTTGGCGTTCATGCTATGCGTGGCGCTGGTGGCGGAACCGGACACACTACCCACCGCACCCGAAAAACCATTTCCCAAAAATGCGTCGACCATAATATTTCCTTTTATTTAGATTGATTACGTGGTTTGCAGCTTGCGCCGCGCATATTGTTTGCAGCTAAAGATAAGTGGGGTGGTGCGGGAAATAGTTCAAAATAAATCAGCCGATTTCTTATGCTGCTTCGTTCGCTTTCCAGGCGACGCGGTACGGCGCGACGCGCACAGCACCACGCGCGTGGCAAACAGAATCGATCGGGTATACGGCATAGAGCCTAAACGGCAGGCATGAGGGGCTGATACACCGGGTATCAGGCGCCGGTGGCAATATAGAAGATAATGCAGCGGCGCCGGTGGTTGGGCGCGCGAAAAACGACATCGAAGGCATCGTCGGGCGCGGCGTGGAACGGATGCAATGGCCGGACCGGTAACGCGATGGGGCGCGCCGTGGCCGTCCCACGATAAATTTCTCAGGCGCCGATTTGGCCCAGCGCTTTTTGATGGGCGTCGGCACGTGCCAAACGATGTATTTCCAAATTGTTTTGCATACCTTGCAGCGCGTTGTCGCTTTCCTGGTGGGTGATTGCTTCGCCGCGGGCGGCGTTCATGCTATGCGTGGCACTGGTGGCGGAACCCGACAAGCTACCAAGCGCACCGGATATACCGCTACCCAAAGTTGCGTCGAACAGACCCATGATGTTCCTTTAAGAGTGAACCATTAAAGTGGTGCAAGTACGCCACGTATATCGTTGCGGCAAGATGAGTGGACCGAACGGCAACATCGGTTCAACAGCAGGGATGAACTTCACGTTCGATGGTCGCCCCGGTATTCAACCATGGCGGCCGGGCATCGGCCATGAGCATTGGTGTGCGTGCTGATATGCCAGTGGTGGCTATGACAAGCCTTTACCAGCGCGTGCTTCCCGCGCTGTTTTTGGCCCCGCCCCAATCGGGCTGGAGAAGTGTTGCGGTGCTACTTATTGGCCATGCGCCGCGCGCCGAGCTGCCGGTCACTGCGCACATCGCGCCCGCCCATGCCATACCGCTGGCGTGACGTCGGCGATCGCCCTCGGGCCGCCGCAGCGGGCCCGCAGGGATTCGCTTAGGCGCCGATTTGGCCCAAGGCTTTTTGATGCGCGTCGGCGCGTGCCAGACGGTGAATTTCCAGATTGTTTTGCATGCCGTCCAGCGCGTTGTCGCTTTCTTCGCGCTCGACTGCCTCGCCGCGGTTGGCGTTCATGCTATGCGTGGCGCTGGTGGCGGAACCGGACACACTACCCACCGCACCCGAAAAACCATTTCCCAAAAATGCGTCGACCATGATGTTTCCTTCTATTTAGATTGATAAAATGGTTTGCAGCTTGCGCCGCACGTATTGTTTGCAGCTAAAGATAAGTGGAGCGTGAGACGGATTGGTTCACTACATTTCACAAAATTTTTGCCGCGATCCGGGCTTGATTTGCAGCACGAGTTGGCGCCAGCCTGACGCCGCGCCGAACGATACGATGGGAGCCGAGAGTTGGAAGATGGGTGATCGAACCGGATTGTGGTCGGCTATGCGCGCCATGCCGGCGTGTCGCTTGCCCGCCTAGTCCAGCGTGAGCTGGTCACGCTGTTGCTCGGCCCACCTGATGTAGCTGGATTGTTTTGTACCGCATACTGCTGTCATGGCCGATACCACGCCCCTGGCACGACATCGGCAATCACGTTTCGGGCGACTCGCCGCCCTGACGCCTTGACGCCTTGCTTAGGCGCCGATTTGGCCCAAGGCTTTTTGATGCGCGTCGGCGCGTGCCAGACGGTGAATTTCCAGATTGTTTTGCATGCCGTCCAGCGCGTTGTCGCTTTCTTCGCGCTCGACTGCCTCGCCGCGGTTGGCGTTCATGCTATGCGTGGCGCTGGTGGCGGAACCGGACACACTACCGACCGCGCCCGAAAAACCATTTCCCAAAAATGCGTCGACCATAATGTTTCCTTTTATTTAGATTGATAACATGGTTTGCAGCTTGCGCCGCGCATATTGTTTGCAGCTAAAGATAAGTGGAGGGTGGGACGGAATGGTTCACTACATTTCACAAAATTTTGCCGCGATCAGGGCCTGCATTTGCAGCACGAGTTGGCGCCAGCCTGACGCCGCGCCGAACGATACGATGGGAGCCGAGAGTTGGAAGATGGGTGATCGAACCGGATTGTGGTCGGCTATGCGCGCCATGCCGGCGTGTCGCTTGCCCGCCTAGTCCAGCGTGAGCTGGTCACGCTGTTGCTCGGCCCACCTGATGTAGCTGGATTGTACCGCATACTGCTGTCACGGCCGATGCCACACCGCTGGCACGACATCGGCAATCACGTTTCGGGCGACTCGCCGCCCTGCCGCACTGCTTAGCCGCCCCGATTCGCGTTCATAAGCAAACGGTTTTCCATACCTTCCACCGCGTTGGCGCCTTCTTGGTGGGTGATTCCTTCGGCGCGGTCGGCGTTGATGCTATGCGTGTTGCTGGTGGCGGAACCCGACGAGCTACCATACGCACCCGATATATCGCTACCCGATAGACCGCTACCCGATAGACCGCTGTCCGATATATAGCTGTCCGATATATAGCTACCCGATATATCGCCGCCCGATATATCGCTACCCGATGGACCGTTACCCGATAGACCGCTACCCAAAGCTGCGTCCAAGAGACGCATGATGGCGGCACCGTACAACATACCAACCGCACCCGATATGCCATTGCCCGAAACGGGGTTGAACATAATGCTTCCTTTAATTTAGATTGATAAAATGGTACGCAGCTTGCGCCGCGCATATTGTCTGCATCTGAATATAAGTGGAGCGCGGGAGGGAATGGTTCGCTACATTGCACAAAATTTTGCCGCGATCCGGCCTGCATTTACAGCACGAGTTGGCGCCAGCCTGACGCCGCGCCGAACGATACGGTGGGCGCCGACAGTTGGAAGATAGGTGATCGAATCGGATGTGGCCGGCTATGCGCGCCATGCCGGGGCGTCGCTTGCCCGCCTAGTCCAGCGTGAGCTGGTCACGCTGTTCCTCGGCCCACCTGATGTAGCTGGATTATTTTGAACCGCATGCTGCTGTCACGGCCGATGCCACGCCCCTGGCACGACATCGGCAATCACGTTTCGAACGCCTCGACGCCCTGACGCCTTGCTTAGGCGCCGATTTGGCCCAAGGCTTTTTGATGCGCGTCGGCGCGTGCCAGACGGTGAATTTCCAGATTGTTTTGCATGCCGTCCAGCGCGTTGTCGCTTTCTTCGCGCTCGACTGCCTCGCCGCGGTTGGCGTTCATGCTATGCGTGGCGCTGGTGGCGGAACCGGACACACTACCCACCGCACCCGAAAAACCATTTCCCAAAAATGCGTCGACCATGATGTTTCCTTCTATTTAGATTGATAAAATGGTTTGCAGCTTGCGCTGCATTCTGTGCAGCTACAGATGAGTGGGGCTGCTCGCGTAATAGTTCAATCGAATCCGCATTTTTTGCATACGCATCCCATTTTTTTCGGCGCGCATCGAATCACACCCGGCCCGCTCGGCACGTTCGCCACGCCGGTGCCGTCGCGCCGAGCGCGTCTTGCAGAACGCGCCGTCGCCTGCGGCCACCGGCGCGCACGGCGCCACACCGCCACGGGCAGCCGCAACGGTGGCCACCCACCATGCGAAAGGCACCCGTTAAACGAGCGCCTTGGCATGCTTGAAACGGCAGGCGGGGCGCGCCGGCGCCGCCTGATGATACCGCCTGACGCGGCGCTTAAAACAACTGGCCGAACGTCACTTCCTTCTCGGCCGGGGCATGCGCCGGGGCAGCGGGCGCGACCGGCTTGCGGGCGCCCTCCCCCGCCGGCACCAGTTCGGCCGGGGTATCGATGATCAAGCGCGCCTTCTGGCCGGCGGCCGAGCGGCGGGCCGCCGTGATGCCGGACTCGGCCAAGCGTGGCGTGATCAAGAACAAGCGTTCGCGGTTGCGGGTGGTGTCGTTGGTATTGCGGAACAGGCCGCCCACTCCAGGCAAGTCGCCCAGGATCGGAAACTTGTTGTGCTGCTGGGTTTTCGATTCCGAATGGTAGCCGCCGATCATCAGGGTCGATTGCAAGTCGATGATGGCTTGCGTGGTGATGGTCGAGCGCGTCACATTGGTCTTGCTGTTGGCGTCGCCCAAAGTACCGTCTTCGATATCGACATCGAGCCGCACCCGGGTCCGGTTGCCGCCGTCGCGCAAGATGCGCGGCACCACCCGCAACATGGTACCGGCCGTCACATTGGCCAGATCGGCCACCCGTTCACCGACCAGCGGCACGTAAGCGCTTTGGCTCAGGTCGAGCACGGCGGCCACGTTTTCCAGCGTCAGCACGGTTGGCTTGGCCAGCACGCGGGCGTCGCCGGTGCCTTCGAGCGCCTTGAGACGGGCATAAAACTTCGGCGCGTTACGGATCAGCAAGGTCGAACCGGGGATCGGCAAGCTGGGGCCGGCCGAATCGCCCGTGGTGCCGTTGAAGGCGGCGCTGCGGTTGCCGATCTCGACGGCCCACTCCACCCCCATTTCGGACAGGCTGTTGCGGTCGATGTCGACAATCAGCGCTTCGATCTCGACCTGGCCCGGCTCGACGTCAAGCTCGGCGATCAAGTTCTGGTACAGATCGTGTTTATTGACATTGTCGTAAATGATGATGGCGTTAAGCGAGGCATCGGCTTCGATGCGCGGTTTTTCTTCGCGGCCCGCGTTCTTGGAGCGCGATCCGGCGCTGACGATTTCTTCCTCTTCCTCGACCCGGTTGTCGGCCCGGGCGGCGGCGCCCACGTCGCGGGTGGTGCCGGGACCGTTGACCGGGTTGCGGGAACGCTTGGTGCTGCCCAGGTCGAACTTGGGGGTGTCGCCGCTCAAACGGTCGCCATTGCCATTGCCGCTGCCGCTGCCCGATTGCAGCAGATTGGACAACATGGTCTTGATGCCTGGCACGGTTTCTTTTTGGCCGCGCACATTGATGACGCGGTCGGTGGCGCTGGCGAACTTTAAACGGAACAGCATCATTTGGCGCCCTTTGCCGGTCGGGGCGGCGCCGCCCGCGGTGCTGGCTTTTTTACCGTCGGGCAGCAAGATCTCGCTGGCCAGGCGCACATATTCACGCGGGCCGCTCAGCAGCACCACGCCTTCGTCGGGCAACTCGCCCCAGCCGAAGCGGTCATCAAACAAGCCAACCCCGGTCAGCGCCGTCTTGGCGTCCTGCACCGCGTCCTCGCCGACCTGGATGCGCACCGAGCGGTTGTCGTCGTCGGACACGATATACAGTGTTTTGTTATAGACGAACCAATTGAATTTGTAGTTGCTGGCCAAACGGTCGAGAAATTCGGCGCCGTTCGAGCCTTGCACGCGACCCTTGACCGGATCGCTGACGTTGGTGTTGACCTGCAATTTGACGCCATAAATGGTGCCGAATTCGCGCAGCACGCGGCCCAGGGGCATGCCGTTGGCGTTGATGGAAAAGCCACTTTCTTTCCACTTCGCTGGCGTGGTGGCCCAGGCAGATGGGGCCTGCGCCAGGCAGCAGGAGGCGATCAGCAGCAACAGAACACGTTTGAAAGTCGTTGTTTTCATGATTTCTTTTCTTGCAGCAGCCCGAGCAGGCGTTGTTGTTGACGCTGCGCGTCGCGCAGTCCGTGCACAGTGTGACCCGGCGCCGCCGGTTTGGACGCCGCCGGCGCCGCGGAGCTTAGCATAATGCGCCAGGCCGCCGCTTGTTCGAGCAGCGCTTGCAGGGCCGCCCCGGCCGCCACCCAGTTAAGCACGCCAGGCAGATAGCGCGTGAGCGAGACTTGTTTGCCATCCGCGCTGCAAGACAATCCGGCCTCGAATTGCAGCGCGCTGGAAAAACCCAGGCCCATCACCTCCGCCAGCTGGTCGGCGCCGCACTGCGGCAGCAGCACCAGGCCCAGCTCGGCCCCGTCACGGGCCAGGTTCAGGAACACCTGTTCTTCATACAAGTTCAGGATGGTATCGACCGGGCTGCCGGCTAACCAATGCTGCAACTGTTCGCTTTCGTTGGCGGCACCCATGATTAACGCACGTCGCCCAAGACGGTTTTGAACGGTTTTTCGTTGAGCTTGGCTTGGGCTTGCATGGCTTGCTGCACCGTCATGCGTTTTTCCATCATGGCCATGAAGGCCGATGGGTCGGGCTCTTCGCCGCCGGCCTGGGCACGCATGAAATCCTCGATCTCGCCATTGGTTTTGTCCAGCTTGTCATCCATGCGACGCACCGAAGCAATGGTGTTGTTGTGTGAATTAGACATGCGATTTCCTTTAGGTTGACACGACAATAAACAGCTTGGCGCACCGCGAAAGTCGAGGCTGCGCAGCTCTCTCCCTTATTGGTGCGCCCCGGGGTGAGCCGGTTCCTCGGCGCGCGATAAGGTGAGAATTGTTGAGACAATCCTGAAGGACGATGGCTGGCGCCCCATGCCGCCATGGGTGCCGATGAGGTTGGTGATGTCGATGATGGGCGGGCGCGACCAGGGTGTCGCGCGCGGCGCCCGGCGCGCGGCGCCCGGCGCGCTAGTGCAGGCGCGGCTCGTCTTGCTCGTCGTAGTCTTCGCCGTACTGCTCGGCGTCCTCGTCGTACGGCTCGTCTTGCTCGTCGTCGTGCGCCAGATCATGCTGGCCCGGCTCCTGCCGTTCCAGCTGATCTTGTTGCTCTTGTTGCGCTTGTCGCTCCTGTTGCTCTTGTTGCTCTTGTTGCTCTTGTTGCGCTTGCTGCTGCTCGGCGGCCTTGGCCATCGCGCCCTGTTCGCTGCGCGCACACTCCAAACCTTGGCGCAAGGCCAGCACGGCGGCGTCGAAGTCGAACGCCCATTCGCCGCTGACCGCTTCCAGTCGGCAGCGTTGTAACGCCATGACGGGATCGGGCTTGAGTATCCAGCCCACCGGCAGGCTGTCCGGCTCGATCAGCGCCGCTTCGGTCGGGTGCAGGCGCAACACCGGTTCCACCAGACGGGGCGGAGCGGCAGCCAGCAACTGGCGCAGCATCAGCGCGGCCCGCTCGCGCGGCGTCAGTTCGCCCACCAGACGCAGAAACAAGGCTTGCGCCAGGTCGACCACCATGTCTTCCGAGCGCGCCAGGAACGCCAGCTGCAATTGTTCAAGGGCGGCAAACATGGTTTCGGCCTGGGCCAAGGTGTGGCTTTGCAGCTCGGCCACGCTGGCTTGGGCGGCCTGATCGGCCTGCCAAGTCACCTCGGCGGCGCTCTGGCGCGCCTGCTCGACGATCTGTTCGGCGGCCAGCACGGCGTCGCTGGTGATGGTCAGCGCCTGGCGCGACAGCACGCCCTGGTCGGCGCGCAAGCCGGCTTCGGTGCGGATGGTGGCGGTGCAAAAATTCATGGTCGAGCTTTCGATCGGATCAAAAAACGGGCCAGCAAAACGCCACTACCAGCAAGCCCACCGGGCAGGCCAGCACCAGCCGGCCCAAACCGCGACGCAGCGGCTTCATGCCACCACCCCGCGTTGCAAACGTTGGCGGCACATCTGCCAACAGCGTTGGCCGCGCGCCGCGCCCGCCTCCAGCGCCACCACGTCGCGCCGGCCGTGGGCCAGCAAGGCGTCCACGTGGCGGACCAGATCGCCCTCGAGCAGCAAGCGCAGCCGCGGCCACATGCCGGCGAAACCGTATTCCAGGCGCCAAGCCAGTTCGGCCAGGCCGTACGCTTCCAGGCTGGCGGCCGGCAAGCCGGGCGCCGGGCGCAGCAAGCGCCCCAGCGGCTGGGTGCTGGCGATGGCGGCGCACCAGCGGTGTTCTTCCAGGCTGAGCGCGGCGAGCATGGCGCGCTCTTGCTCGCGCACCGCCAGCAAGCCGCCGAACAGGCGGGCCGTGCCGAGCAATTGCGCGCCATCGACCGTGCCGGCCACATGCCAGCCCGGCTGCAATTCGCGCGGCAGCTCGGCCACGATGCCGGCCCGGCCGCACCACACACGGTAAGCGTCGCGCGCGCCCAGCGGCCCGGCCGTCAAGCCGGCACGCTGCCAGCCGGCGTCGGCGGCGCCCGCGTCAAGCGCGTAATCCCAGGGTGTGAACCACCAGTCCAAAAACTCATCCGACAACATGATGTGACCTTTCAATCGGGTTTAGCGAAAGCGGCCGCGGGCGGCCGCCGTCATCAAGCGCGCTGGTTGGCGGTAGCCGGTTCCAGTTGCAGCGGTTCTTCCTTGCCGAAATGGTCCTTGACCCACAGCGCGACTTTTTCATTGCGCATCGCCAGGCTGGCGGCCAAGCCGAGCAGCAGCAGGGTGGCCAGCACGCCCAGGCCCACCACCAAGTTGGTCAGGAAGGCGGCCGAGGAAGCCAGCACGGTGACGCCGAACACATTGGCCATCGGAATTTCCGGCGCCACGTTTTCGCCCGGGGTCAGGATGATCGACACCTTGTCGGCGCCATATTCGCCGGACAGGCCGGGAATGCTGGAGGCGACCAGGTTACGGATGCGCGGCACGATCACGTCTTCGTCGAACGGCGGACGGAACTTGATGAACACGGCCGCCGAGGAAGGCTGGATCGGCTCGCCCGGCGCGATGCGCTCGGGCAGCACCACGTGCACCCGGGCCGCCACCACGTGATCGATCTGTTGCAAGGTATATTCCAATTCCTGCGAAATGCCGTGCAGGTAACGCACCCTCTCCTCGAGCGGGGTCGAGATCATGCCTTCTTTCTTGAACACTTGGCCCAGGTCCGACAGGCTGCGGCGCGGCAAGCCGGCGCTGTGCATGGCGTCGGTGGCCCGGGCCAGCTCGTCCTCGCGCACCTGCAAGCTGACCACGCCCTTGAGGACGGTCTTTTCCGCCTCGATGCCGTAGCGGTTGAGCAGGGCCACGATTTCGTTGGCGTCGCCGTCGTTCAAGCCGCCCTGCAAGCCGACCATCTTGGTACAGGCGCACAGGGTGACCATGACCAGCACCATGCCGATCCGGTTCAGCCATGCCCAGCGGGCTGGCAAGGGCAAGGCGCGGGCGGCGCCGGCGCGGCCGACCGGCAAGGTCGAAAGAGAGAGTGAGCGCATAGGATTATTGCAGCTTGGTGAGTTGATCGAGCGAGGAAGTCGCTTTCGAGACCACTTTGGAGACGAACTGCACCCGCATCTGGTAATCGTTCATGGCCGTCATGGCGTGCATCAAATCCATCGAACTGCCGGTGCGGGTCGATTTTTCCAGCAATTTCGACACATGGGTCTGATCGTTTTTCAATTCGGCCGACAAGGTGGTGGCGCGGCCGATCATCTGGTCGCCCAGCGACACGCGCGGCGCCCCTTGCACCGGGCTGGCGTCGGCCTTGTTATTGTGTTGCATCTGACGTTCCAGGGCGGCCCGGAACTGGCTGCCGTCGCCGGCGTCGACGGTGCCCGAATCCAACTTCAGATGACCGGTTTCCTCCAGCTTGGGGCCGGCGCCCTGCAAGGCTGGCGTGGGGGTGACATTTGGCAGCATGTTGGCTCCTGATTGAAGAGGGTGATGTGAGTAGGTGGCGAGCGGGTGGCGCCGGTTCCCCGGCGCCACCCGAAATGCCGATTTAAACGCTTACATGCCTACCCGGCCCAGATCGCGCTGATGGGCGTCGGAACGCTTCAGCCTGTCGATATTGTGCCTATTTTGGATGCCTCTGAGCGCGGTGTTCGAATTCAACTGATCGTACTTCTCAACCATATCGCCTTGGCCGGACGCATCCAAGGCGGCCCGGTCCTGTGGCGAGACCCCACTCGAATGGATCGGGTCGCGCGGCACGGCATGCCCCCCCGTATGATGACGGTCATGGTGGTCCGCGCCATCCTGCTCTTCCGACTGCATCGCGGCTTGCTCTTCGCGCATGGCGTCGGCCTGGGCTTGCCGCTCGACTTGAGCGGCCTCATCGGCCTCATCGCTTTGATTGCTGCCACTTGTGCCACTGGTGCTGGTGCGGCGCAAATCCGGGCGTCGCGGCGACGCCGGCAGTCCGTTCTCCTCATGACCCGCCTCCTGCGCGGCCTGGTGCCGGCGCGGCGGCGGTACCGGCCCCTCATGCTGCGCCGCCTCATGCGCGCCGTGGTCTTCGGTCTCGCCCGTCTCGCCCATTCTGTTAACGAACGACAAGCCGGCCTGCATCCCGCCCTCGATCAAATTTGGCAGCATGCCGCTTCCGTGTAGGCTCTCCATGATTCGGTGCTGCATGCCCGAGCCCTCCTGGTGTCGGCGCGGCGGCTGATCGCCGGGCTGCAAGTGTTTAGATGCAGCACGATGGGCACTCATGAGCGCGTCGGTCGCCACCCGCCTCACACCCGGTAGTGCTTGCTTGGCCACA
Organism: Pseudomonadota bacterium; assembly: GCA_040385995.1. Taxonomy (GTDB): domain Bacteria; phylum Pseudomonadota; class Gammaproteobacteria; order Burkholderiales; family Burkholderiaceae_D; genus Janthinobacterium. Next base: position 15,980 of record JAZKGI010000058.1, on the reverse strand, counting down.
CCGCGCATTGCATTGTTGACGGTGGTACTGGTTAACACACCTCTAAAGGCGGCCGTAGCCAGCCCCATACCTGCTCCTATTCCCATAATCTTTCCCAAATAAAAGATTGGCAAAAACCGGATGGTCCTTGCCGTAACGCGGTTTTGTATCAGTGACTGAGTGGCGCGAGGCGGGACGATGGTTCCGCCCGGGCCGCGCCAAGGCGCCGGGCCTGCCATACCATACAACGTTGCGAAACAGATACAATTTGATGAGAGTTGTTGAAAAATTTCAATCTTGCCTATCGGTACAATAAAACGCATGCTCACTGAGCAATTTATTTACTATCGGCAACTTTGTTTTGTACTCAACACGCATTAAAGGCGCACATCAGGGGACAAAAAGGCGGACACGCTGTAATATCAGCGCCATTGGCAATTTATTTACTACAGGCATTGTTTCTGAGTACCAACGCCAGCTTGGCGCCGGCATCCATAAAGGCAGACTATGCATTTCAACATTGCGCGTGACGGTGTTCGATTGGCGATCCTGCGCGCTTTACTGAGCGGCGCGCTGGCCGCGCCGGCCGGCGCGGCGCTGGCGCAAACGCCGCCCACGCCGCCGAGCGAGCCGGGCGCCGAGGCGCCACGGCCGCAACGCGCCGCCCGCAAACACCGGCCCGTCGCCACGCCGGCGGCCGAGACCGCGGCCGCGCCGGCGCCGACCCGGCTGACCATTCCGGCCGCGCCCGCCGCGCCGGTCAGCTGGGAGGTGCGCATCGCCGACCGCACCTTGAGCATGACGTTCGCGCGCTGGGCTAATATTGCAGGGTGGCAATTGATCTGGGAACTCCCGCTGGACTATGTTATCGATGCCAGCACCCAGATCGGCGGCAGCTTCGAGGAAGCGGTGGAGGCGGTCGCCAACAGCATGACGTCGGCCGAGACGCCGATGCAGGTCATTTTCTACAAAGGCAATAAAGTGCTCCGTATCGTTTCCAAGGTCAGCCCATGAATCCCGTCCGCCTCGCGCGCCCCGTCCATGGCGCCAGCCTGCTGGCGCTGGCGTTACTGAGCGGTTGCGGCGCTCTGCAACAGATGGACCAGCGCATCGGCAGCGCCGACAGCCGGGCCACCCGCCTGGTGCGCGCGGTCGGCCAGGTCGACCAGCGCGGCGCGGCCAGCCCGACCGTGGTGCGCGAGCCCGGCATCTGGATCGGGCGCAGCACCGTCAAGCGCGACACCGATCCCCTGCCCGCCCTGTTCGACAAGCCGGCCACCTTCGACCGCACCGTGCAGTCGTTGTCCGAATTCGCCGAACGCATCACGGTGCGCTCGGGCGTGCCGACCAAGGTGGCGGCCGACGCGCTGGCCACGGCCGGGCGCGCGCCGGGCGCCGCCGGCGGCGCCGGCGCCGGCACCGCCAACCCGGTCAAGATCGTCTACAGCGGCGGCAGTTTCAAGGGTTTGCTCGACACCGCCGCCGCCCGCTACGGCGTGTTCTGGAAGTACAGCAACGGCACCATCCAATTTTTCACGCTCGATACCCGCACCTTCCAGATCAGCGCCATCCCGGGCGACGCCTCGCTCAACGCCAACGTCGGCAGCAGCGCCTCGTCCGAGGGCGGCGGCGGGGGCGGCGGTGGCGGTGGCGGTGGCGGCGGCGGCGGCATCAATTCCAGCAACACCCAAAACATCGCCGTCAAATCGGAGTTGTCGGTGTTTGGCAATCTGGAAAAAGCGGTCACCATCATGCTCTCCAGCGGCGGCAAGGTGGTGTCCTCGCCGGCCACCGGCACCTTGACCGTGAGCGACACCCCGGCCACCCTGGACCGGGTGGCCGCCTTCCTGGAAGCGCAAAACAAGACGCTGGCCAAACAGATCATGATCAATGTGACGGTGCTGGCCGTGACGCTGACCAAAAGCGACAATTACGGCATCAAGTGGGACCAGGTGTATAACAATCTGCGCAACCGTTACGGCATCACCAACGAGCTGGCCACTATTCCCAACAGCACCTCGTTTTCGGCCGGCATCCTGAGCACCGCCGCCAGCAAATGGGCCGGCACCGATGTGGTGGTGCAGGCGCTGTCGGAACAGGGCGATGTGCGGCGCGAAACGAGCGCCTCGGTGGTGACCTTGAACAACCAGCCGGTGCCGATCCAGGTCGCCAAGCAAACCGCCTACCTGAAGTCGTCGCAAACCACCCAGGGCGCCGTGGCCGGCTCGACCACGTCGCTCACGCCGGGCCAGGTCACCACCGGCTTTAATATGTCGATCCTGCCGCATATTTTGGATAGCGGCAGCCTGATGCTCCAGTTTTCCACCGACATTTCCTCGCTGCGCACGCTGCGCTCGGTCAGTTCCGGCACCAGCAGCATCGAGTCGCCCGAAGTGGACACCCGCAACTTCCTGCAACGGGTGGCCATGAAGTCGAACGAAACCCTGATCATCAGCGGCTTCGAGCAAACCGACGACAATATCGACCGCAACGGCGTCGGTACGCCCTCGAACCTGCTGCTGGGCGGCTTGTTCAAGGGCCGCGCCAACAAGGAAGTGATCGTGATCCTGGTGACCCCGGTTGCCATGAACGGCGCCTGAGCGGCCTGCCATGTCGCTCTATATCACCCAAATCGGCAAGCAAAAGTTCGTCTGCGGGCTGTTCTGGCAATCGCTGTCGCGTCCGCGCGAACTGCTGCAAGAGGCGCGCCAGCTGGCCGGCAAGATCGATGCCGACATGCTGGTGCTGCGCAAGGACCAGACAATGGCCCAGGCCGGCTATGCGGACAGCCGCGACGGCGCCCGCCGCGGCCAGTGCTCGCTGGCCAGCGTGATCGCGGCCCGCCTCTCGGCCGAGGGCGCCAACTACGACGGCCAGCAGCAGCCGGTGCACAACTGGCTGGGCGCGTTCAAGCTGCCGGACGGCATGTGGGCGTATTGCGCGGTGCGCGACGCCAACTTCCTGCCCAACGGCGACTTCGCCGGCACCAAGGAAGAAGTGCTGGACCGGCTGCACGGCGACTACGGCCTGGGCGGCTGGAACGTGGTGGTGGGCGACGACGAGCTGGAAGAGCAGGGTTTTCACAATTTTCATCCGCGCAGCCTCGATCAGCTGCTCACGTTCAAAAAGGGCGGCCAGCCCAAGGTGCCCGAGACCTCCCTGCTGCGCCCGGTCAAGACGCAAATCTCGCGCACCGCCCTGGCCGGCGGCGCGGTGGCCCTGCTGCTATTGCTGGGCGTGGCCTGGTTTTGGAAACAGCAAGCGGCGCGGCGCGACCACGAGCAGCGCGAACAAGCCATGCTGGCGGCCCAGCGCGCGCTGGCCGGCAAGACCCAGGTGCTGGCCCCGCCCTGGGAAAAGATGGCCCTGGTGCGCGATGCGATCCGCATCTGCGGCGAGCAATTGCAACTGATCTCGCCCGGCGGCTGGGAGCTCGAGCAGTACATCTGCACGCCCGGCAACGCCAACTATTTTTGGAAGCGCGGCAATTCGAATCTGGCTTTCTTACTCGAACAAGTGCCGCAAGCGGTGGTGCAAGCGAACGGCGAGCGCGCCATCCACACTATTTTGCTCAGTATGCCTAGCGGGCGTAATGATTCCCTGCTCGGCATCGACCAAGTGTTGCATCCGCTATTGGCCGGGTTGCAGCGGTTGGGCTTGAAAGCCGAAGTGACGCCCCTGCAAGTGAACGCGGCGGCCGCGCCGGGCGCCTTGCCGGGCACCCTACCGCCCAGCCTGGGCGGCGCGCTCCCGCATGCGCCGGACTGGAAAACCTTCAGCGTGAAGGTGGCCTTGGGCCCGCTGGCGCCGCGCGAAGTGGTCGAGCTGTTCGACAGGCCCGGCGTGCGCCTGGACAAATTTACCTACCACGCGGGCTTGTGGTCCGTTGAAGGATTGATCTATGCAAAATAATCGCCCACCCCACGCTTGCGTCGTGCTGCTTGCCACGCTGTGCCTGCTGAGCGGCGCCGCCGCCGCCCAATCGACCGCCGAGCAGCTCAGCCAGATTGAAAACGACACCCTGGTGCTCAAGGCGCAGGAACGGCAGATGGCGGTCAAACTGCAACTGGCCAATCAGCAGGCCGAACTGAACGCGCGCCACAGCGACAGCGGCCGCGCGGCCGCCCAGCCGGGGCGCGGCGGCGACCCCACCATCGTCTCCATCGAGGGTATCGGCGAGAAACTGTATGCCACCCTGATGATGGCCAACGGCGCCAGCATCGAAGTGCAAAGCGGCGAAACTCTGCCCAACGGTATGCGGGTGCTGTCGATACGGGCCAATGAAGTGCTGGTCCAGGGCGACAAGAAACAGCGCATCCGCCTGGCCAGCGGCGCGCCGGCGGCGGCCCCGCCGAGCGCGCCGGCGGCCAATCCGCGCCAACCCTTCATCTTGCCTCCGCTGCCTCCGGGCATGCTGAACGGACCGAAAGGAAGCACCCCATGACGCAATCGGGCACGTCCGGCCCCGCCACCCAGCGCGGCGCCACCACTTTAACCTTGGGCAGCGGCGACAGCCAAGAGTTTTTGGTCGCCAACGTACTCAGCCGCACTGGCGCCCTGATGGCCAGCGACGAGGAAAGAAAGCTGCTGTGCCTGCTATCCGACGGCCGCCTGCTGGTGGCCGGCGGCCAAGCCCTCAATCCCCATGTGCAGTCGTATCAGGCGCGGTTGCAGCGCATGAAGCACCCGTTTCACATCGTCACCTCCAGCATCGAGATCATCAGCCGCGCCTACCAGTCGGGCACCGGCACCGCGCGCCATCAGGAACACTCGATGATGCAAGTGACGGCCAAGGATTTGCTGGCCAAGGCCTGCCGCGAGCGCGCGTCCGACATCCATATCCGGGTCAACCGCCTGAGCACCGAATTCTATTTCCGCATCCATAACGATCTGGTCAAGATCGGCGGCCAGACCCGCGACTACGGCGAGCGCCTGCTGGCCACCCTGTACGGCGCCATGACGGCGGTCTCGGACAGCAGTTACAAGCCGACCGAGCGGCAGGACGCCAGCATCGGCGACCGCGACAAGCTGCCCGACATGCTGTACGGCGTGCGCATCGCCACCGCGCCCACCAACGAGGGCAGCGTGATGGTGCTGCGCCTGCTCTACAACGACGCCGGCGAAGATGTCGATCTGCTGCCGCTGGGCTTTAGCGCCGAGCACGCGGAATTGATCGGCGTGCTCAAGGACCAGCCGATCGGCATGAACGTGATCAGCGGCCCCACCGGTTCCGGCAAATCGACCACCTTGCAGCGGGTGCTGACGGGCGAGATCATCGAATCGAACGGCACCATCCACGCGCTGACGGTGGAAGACCCGATCGAATACCCGATCCCCGGCGCGGTGCAAACCTCGGTCACCAACGCCGGCAGCGAGGAAGAGCGCTCGCGCATGTTCTCGGCCGCCATTTCCAATGCCATGCGGCTCGATCCGGACACCATCATGATCGGCGAAATCCGCGACCGCGCCTCGGCCCAGAGCGCGCTGCGCGCGGCCATGACGGGCCATCAGGTCTGGACCACCGTGCATGCCAACAGCGCGCTGGCGATCATCGACCGCCTGGTCGACCTGGGCCTGCCGCTGAGCATGGTGGCCGACCATACCGTGATCACCGGCTTGATCAGCCAGCGCCTGGTCAAGGTGCTGTGCCCGGGCTGCAAGAAAAACATGATGGAACACGCGCATGAAGTGGCGCCGGCGGTGCTGGCGCGCGTCAAGCACGCGGTGGGCGAATCGATTCAATCGGTCTGCATCGCCGGGCCGGGCTGCGACAAATGCAACGGCCGCGGCACCGTGGGGCGTACCGTGGTGGCCGAGGTGATCGTGCCGGACGCCCAGTTTTGCGATTACTTGCGCAACGGCGAAAAAACCCGCGCCATCGATTATTGGCGCGGCGCGCTGGGTGGACGGACCCTGATCGAACACACCGCCGAGAAAGTGGCGTCCGGCTTGATCGATCCGCGCGTGGCCGAAAAATCGGTCGGCCACCTGACCCAGCTGGCCAGCCTGCCGGTGCACCGGCTGGGCGTGGAATTGAAGGAGATATTGCGTGCGGTTTGATCCGGAACGGGCCTGGGCCCGTTTTCAATTCACCGATACCAAGCGGCTGCGCATGTATCGCAAGATCGCCAAGATGCTGGCCAACGGCTTGCCGCTGCTGCGCATTCTGGACGAACTGCGTCTGCGCGCTTCGCATAACGGCAAAAACAACCGCGAGGCGATGGTCCTGATTTACGACGATTGCCGTCAGATGGTGCAAAACGGACGCATGCTGGCCGAGGCGCTGGCCAACTGGGTGCCGCACAATGAGCAAATCATTATCATGGCGGGCGAACAGTCGGGCCGGCTGGAAGACACGCTGACCGCCATTATCAATGTGGTGCAGGCGACCAGCAAAATCCGGCGCGTGATCATGTCCGGCATCGCTTATCCAGCCGCGATTTTTTCGCTGATTATCATTTATATCTATGTGTTCGGAACCCAGGTGGTGCCCCAATTCGCGCGCATGGTGGACCCGGAAAAATGGCATGGCTCGGCGCGTTCGTTGTATGTGATGTCCGAGCTGGTGCGGCATTGGATCATTCCGCTGCTGCTGCTGCTAATCACGCTAGTGGTGGTGATACTGGCTTCCATGCCGCGCTGGCGCGGCAATCTGCGCGTGATGGCCGACCGCGTCACCCCGTATTCGATTTACCGGCTGCTGGCCGGCAGCAGTTTTTTGCTGGCGTTTTCGGCCTTGCAGTCGGCCGGCATCACGGTGGAAAAGTCGCTCATGCGTATGTCCGACGCGGCCCAGCCCTGGCTGCGCGAACGGCTCGACGGCGCGCTCATGGGAGTCAAATCCGGCTTGAATTGCGGCGAGGCGTTGCGCAATTCCGGGTATGGCTTTCCATCCTATGAAGTGATCGAAGACTTGTGCGTGTATGCCGAGTACAAGGGCTTTACCGAGGCGCTCAAGACGCTGGCGGACGAGTGGATCGAAGATGGGGTGGAAAAAATATCGGCCCAAATGAAAATTCTCAACGGCTTTGCTATCATCAGTCTGTCGCTCGTGCTCGGCTGGCTGGTGACGGGCTTTTTTGGCTTACAGCAGGAAATCGCCAACTTGAGCAGGTCGGTGCATTGACCGGGCGGGCGCGGCAGGCGCAAGGTTTAAACAGCATGCAGCACCAGTAGCAAGCGTCGTGCAGAACGCATTTTTAATTTCACCACAGGAATCGCCATGAAATACCTCAGCTCATCTTCGTTCCCTCTGTCGCTTGCGCGCCGCCAGCGTGGCGCCTCACTGCTGGAAGTTATCGCTTATCTTGGCATTGCCGCGATCGTGGTGCTGGGTGCGGTGTCGCTGCTCACTAGCGCTTTTAGCAATGCGCAAGCGAACCGCACGCTGGAAGAAGTGGTGGCGCTGCGCACCGGCGTGAAACGGCTGTATATGGGGCAGACGGCGAACTATGGGGATGCCTCCATCACGGCGCAAGCCATCAATGCCGGCGTGGTGCCGGCCACTTTGACGCACACCGCGAACACCATAACGAATGCATGGAATGGAACCGTCACGATAACGGGCGCCACCAATGTATTCCGCATCGCTTACGCTAATGTGCCACAGGCCGCATGCATCGCTTTGCTCAGTGGCGCGACTGGCTGGAGTTCGGTGAAGGGTGAGGGCACCAAGCTCGATAACTTGACCGGCCCGGTGACGCCTGCGCAGGCCGCCACAACGTGCCAGGCCGGTGACAACGACATGGAGTGGGAAGCCAATTAACTAGAAAGCGAGACATGCTACAAACGACAGCGATCAAGCAATTGCAGTTTTCCGATCTGTACCTCGGCCATCCTTCATTGGCCGACCGGTTTTCAGATGCGCGCAGCGCGGACGTGATCCCGCTGCCTGAAAGCCCGCAATTGCGTCAAGAGGTCGAGCAATTGACCCAAGCCTGTCGCAACACCCTGCGCAGCCTGTCGATCCCGTCAAGCGAATTCAAGCTCGATCACCACGAAGACACTTACCGCGTCTCCGTCATGCCCATCCACAAGGGCGAAATGTTCGTGGTGCGCAAGATCGCAAACGACATCGCCACTTTGGCCGAGCTGGGCGTGCCGCAAGCCTACATCCGCCAATTGATGGCGCGCGACATGACCGGCCTGTTTATCGTAGCCGGCGGCCCCAAAGCGGGCAAAACCACCACTGCCAGCGCCATGGTCAAGGATCGACTGTCGGCCTACGGCGGAGTGGCCGTGACCACCGAAGGCCCGATCGAACTGCCGCTGGAAGGCAGCCACGGCGACGGCATCTGTTACCAGACCGTGGCCGGCAATGACACGCGCAGCGTTCTCGACAGCTTTCGCCAGGCGACCCGCTGGGGCGCGCGCATGATACTGATCCATGAAATCCGCGAGCCGGAAGTGGCGGCCGAGGTGCTCCAGGCCAGCAACAACGGCCACCTGATCATCAGCACCATGCTGGCCCCGAACGTGGTGCGCAGCGTGGGCAAGCTGCACGCGCTGGTCGACAAGCACCTGGGCGGCAGCAGCGCGCGGGCCCTGATGGCCGACGGCCTGGTGGGGGTGATGCATCAGCGCCTGCAAAGCGTGGGCGCGATCCGCCGTAAGCTGGAAACGGAAATTTTGCTGCTGCGCGATGCGCCGGCTAGCAAGCGCTTCCTGCGGGAAGGCAATTTCGACCAATTGGCTTATGAAATGCGGCATCAAATGTCATCGCTGGTGGAAGAAAACGCTTTCGCCATGCGTAACGCGCGAGGATAGTATGTGGAGCAGCTGGATCGTGGTGGGCATGGTGTCGCTTGGCAGTTATTACATACTGGTCCAGTCGAGCAATACCGACAGCGTCGCCCGCGCCAGCCTGGAAGTGGGCCTGGCCGACAGCATGGCGATCTACCGCGACAGCGTCATCAAATACGCCCATGACCATCCGGAAGCTATTGGCCGGGTGGCCAATGAGAATCTGTCCTATCCCACCTGGCGCCCCAGGCCGCCCACGGACCGGTGGGCCAACTATATCGATGAAGGCGGGATCATCACCGTATATGCGCAAAAACTGCCGGCGGTGAGCATTACGGCGGAGATCGCCGCCTTGTCGCACGACTCCGCCATGGCTGGACAATTCAATGGCACAAACGGCGAGATCGATACGCCCAGCCATCGCGGCGAGCGCGCCCGTCCTCCGGCGCTGCCGGCTGGCAATGTGATACCGGACAAGGCGCCGGTGTGGCTGGCCGTGCGCAACTAATGGCTGCCACGCCACAGTCCGGCAAGCGCGCGTCGCCATCGGCGCGCCGCCCCGTGCGCGGCGGCTTTACCCTTATTGAAATTTTGGCCGCGCTGACCCTGGGCTCGTTTTTGGCGGTCGGCATCGCCGCCATGATCAACAGTTCGCTGAAAGATATCCGGAGTCAGCAAACGGCCGCCTATCAGGCCCAGGTGACGGAGGCGGCCGCGAAATATTTACGCGACAATTACAACGACTTGGCCACGCGGGGCGATCCCAACGTGACCCTGGCGGTGCCGCTGACCGAACTGAAATCGGCCGGTGCTTTCCTCTCCCCCAGCTTTGGTTTGACCAACCCTTACAAGCAAACGCCGTGCTTGCTGGTACGTCGAATCGCGCCTGCTGCCCCGGCGACGTCCCCGATGCTCAGCGCGCTGCTGGTGACGGAAGGCGGCATCCCGATCGAACCGGCCGAGTTGAGCTACATTGCCGCCAGTGCCGGGCGCAACGCCGGCGCGATCAAAAACGTTGACGGTGTGATGGTGGCAGAAGGCAGCTATGGCAGTTGGAGACTGAGCGGCGCCGAACTGAACAACTACACCGGTATCCGATGCGCGGACGTGGCCGGCGCCGGCCACCTGGCCTCTGCCCTGTTTTACGACAACCCTTCGCAACTGGGCACCGACTACCTGTACCGCACCGCAGTGCCTGGCCGCCCCGAGCTCAATGAGATGTCCACCCCGATCGGCATGACCGGTGCGGCGCTGATCGATACCAACGCCAACCCGAATTGTGGCCCGGGTGCCAAGATCGCCATCGATACCACACGCAACCTGATCAGTTGCGGGGACGATCAGCTTTGGAAAGGCAGTAGCTGGAAGGCGTCCGTGCCGAACTTCGCCGAGCTGGCGAACACCCCTGGCAAGCTGGGCGATGTCCGGCTTGAACGCACCAACGGCAGGGCGTATGCCTATGCCCAAACCTTGCCCAATGGCGTACATGTGTGGACGCCATTGGCCGTGGACGATGCCGGCAATTTAGATGTTCCCAACACCATCAGCGCGGCGACCGCGAACATCACCAACGTCACGGTTGGCAATGATCTCACTGTAAATAACCAAGTCGATGTCGTAGGCGTGATCAATGCCAGAGGTGTGTTCGCCGAGGATTTCATCTTTGCGCCGGCCTATCAATTCCATCTTGCCTTGCCAGTCGGTACGCCGTGCAACTACGAAGACGCGGTAGCCCTGCCCGATGGCTCCTTCCCCATCGTTTTCCCGACCGGCACCTTGGCGACCGACGCCAATGGATTGGGCTTGATTTGCCAATCTCCCGATAACGTATTCAAGTACGAAAACGGCCAAGCCACGCCATGAGGTTCCCGCCCCCAGCCATCGCGCACCGCGGCAACAGCATGCTTGAGCTGCTGACCGTGATCGCCCTGGGCGCGCTGCTGGTGATGGGCGTAACCCTGCTCTCCGACGACACCATGGCCGACACGCGGCGCCAGCACACCGCAGCGCATCAGGCCGAGATAACGGCGGCGGCCGGGCGCTACCTGCGGGACCATCAGCGCGAATTGGTGGCGCAAATGGCATCGGCCCCGACGCCGCTCATTTTGACCTTCGGCACCATGCAGGCACAGGGCTACATCCCTTTCGGCATGGCCGATACCAACGCCTACCAGCAAAAATCGTGCGTGTTGCTCACCGCCGTGGCCGACCAAATCGACGCCCTGGTGATCACGGTGGACGGCCAGGAGATCACGCCGGGCGACATCGCCCACATCGCCGCTATGGCCGGCCCCGGCGGCGGCTATCTGGATGGCCCAGCCAACGCGCCCGCCAACGCGCCCGCCACCTCCGCCATCGGCGCCGAAGGCACGTGGAGGCTCGACCCCGCCAATATGGCCCGCTTCGCTGGCGCCAATTGTGCGGGACACATACCACAACGGGGCCATTTGGCGTCCGCGCTGTTTAGCAATGAAACCGGCCCGGGCAACACCAGCAAGGATTATTTCGCCCGCAATCCCGCAGCGGACCCTTCCCTCAACCAGCTGCAAACGGCGCTGGGCATGCGCGGCGCCGCTATCGTGGCCGAAGGCGGTGACTGTGGCGACGGCGCACGGCTGGCCGTCAATACCGACCGCGACATCGTGAGCTGCAACAATGGCAAATGGGAGAGAATGTCAACCTGGAAAGATCCGGTGGCCAACTTCGACGCCTTGGCGGCACTCGCCACCGCCCCGAACAAGTCCCCACCAATGAAGGGCGACGTGAGGCTGGCGTTGGATACGCCGCCCCGAGCCTATACATTCAACGGTGCAACATGGCAGGGGGTGGTGTTCGACCAAGCAGGCAACCTGCAAATGGAAGGCAACCTCAAGGCTGCGACAGGCACGCTGAGCAACAATATGAACGCCAGCGACGTTGATGTTACCGGCAATCTCATGGTCAAGCATGTCAAGGAAAAACCGTTTAGCGGGACAGTCAGCACCGCCGGGCTGGAAACGACGACATGGACAGACTCTCACGTTTACGGATTTGGGAATAGTTTAGGGAACCAAATCGTGGCCGCAGGCGACCCATGTGAGCTCAATGCATCCAATGCGCGCCGCACAGCCTCGACAAGGGGGGAGGCGCCCAACGGATTAATCGGCAAGGACATCAACGGCATCACCCTGTTCTGTTACAAGCCGGACAATGTATATCGCTATCACAACGGGACTTTCAGACCATGACCACGCACGCACCAGGCATCACCGCAAACAAAACTGGCAAACGCTACGCCGCCCTGACGGCACTGTTGATGACCCTCAGCCTGTGGAGCGCCAGCGCCCATGCTTGCTGGGAAGAAGCGGCCAAACGGTACGGCATCGACGTACGCTTGCTGTATGCCATCGCCAAGACCGAATCGAGCGTCAATCCGCAAGCGGTCAACCGCAACGGCAACGGCACCTACGACGTGGGCCTAATGCAAATTAACAGTTCATGGTTCCCCACCCTGCGCCGCTTCGGCATTCAGGAAAATCATCTGTATGACCCGTGCGTGAGCTTGCAAGTGGGCGCCTGGATTCTGGCCCAGAACGCTCGCCGCATGGGCAACTCGTGGGAAGCCATCGGCGCTTACAATAGCGGCGACCCGGACCGCCGCTTGGCGTATGCGCGCCGCGTGTACAAAAACCTGCCTACGCTGCCTTAACTGGACCGGTAGTAAGCAGCTACTTTTGGATCGTCCTAGAATGGATGATCGATTTGTGCAGAATGGGGTGTTGAACCACATTTTGGCGGTCTCTGCCTAGTATGACTGATTATCCTTCTCGGCCAACACGTAATCAGCCCAGCCAGCGGCAATTTTAACTGCGGCGTAGTGTCGACAACTCAAGGCGTCTATCTCAAAGCCTTCATATTGAGTGTGGCCAACAATTTCAGTATCGCGGCCATCCCGGTGCTCATGTCGGCGAGACGAATCCGTCCGAGTGTTCCACCCTCGGCGCCCCCGCAAGCCCTCACAAGGTAAATTGCGCTCCGCTTGCGGTCGTGCGGACCGAACACGCATTTTCCAGCGATGGCGATATGCTAACCTCCTATAGGATATAACGCGCTCGCCATATACGAAGCATGCTTCGAACTGCTTAGCGTCTAGCAAGGAAAAAACACACTTTTTCTAGCAAGTTTACAAGCAATATTTTTGATCTGGCTGGTCGGTCTGTCATCATGATATCAGCATGCCTCGTGCAATCGCTCCGCTGCTAGCCTGGAGGTTCCATACTTCGATGTGACCGAAGGAAGCATCAAGCTCTTTGGGCAGACAAAACTAGCATTGAACTGGTCCACGGAGTTTGCTGCCGCCAGCCAGCCAATTTCACCGATCGACCCAAAAAAAATTTTAATTACTGCACTGAACAGCAAATGTAAAGCTTAGTACCTGTTGACCGAATCTGGCTCATTGCTCAAAAATTTCAAAAAAGATGCCAAAATATGTTGATGAAAAGCTCATTTAAATGGATAATCCGTGGCCACAAAGTGCTCCTCTAACAAGCGACCACCACGAGAACTGCTTAACCTGTGGAGCTTGTACAATCAATGACAAGAATAGTTAGCGCGACCAACAAGCGTCAAAGTACAGCCTTTTCTACGGAATACGGCCGCAATTTGATCAGGCTGCGCGCAGCATCGACGCGGAATGCCCTAGAAATCGGCAGGTCCTTGCTCGGCCCGTCGGCAGTGAGCCATTGATGCAGACCAAAATTGAGTCTTTGTGGGGATTGCTGGTTCCGCACGTGACAAGCCGCAGCGCTACCGTGACTCTCCTCCTCATCGTCTTCGCTGTTGCATGGTGGGAAGGCAGCAACCGCTCGCCCACGGAGATTGCTTTTTGTGTCAACGGCGGCATTCCCGGGATGAACTATAAGTGTCGCGGTACGGTCACGCTTAGTATTCCTGCTATTTACTACGCCGGCTACCCACTTGACTATTCGCGACATATGGCCCAAGACGGCCAGCACCTTGAGGTCGCTTATCCCAGCATGCAGCCATGGCATTCGCTTTACTGGTGGAACAAGTGGCAAATGCATAAAATCGAAATCGAAATCCACAGTTTTGCTAATTCTCGGCCAAAAGAAGGTTTCCAAATTTTTTCCCGAAGCCTTACAGTACTTGCTCACAAGTCGGAGCCACTCTATGGGCTCGATAACTATGTCTTAAAAAACTCGTGGATGGGGCAACTACTGCTGCCGCTTGAATTAAATCCTCGAGTATTTATCCGTTGTGCCTATAACGGGAATGTTGAAGATGATGGGAATTTAGGATGCCTTAACGAGACGTTAATCTCTTCCAATAAACTACAACCGGTCGGCTTTTCCCCCGCCAGCACGTGGGGCATGAGCGTGAAATATATGCATAAGCGGGCATTGCTGCCACGTTGGGTCGATCTCCATACGAAGGTAGAAACGCTTGTTCAATCTTTCGTTACCTCACCGTAATTTTTAAGCTCTTTTTGGAATTTTGATGACCACTACAACTATCACGGCAAGCCAACTAGCTGCACTTGACGCATTGCTAAAAAACAACGACCGGGTTGCTTTCTACCTGAAGCTGAACGAATACACAGGTAGTAAAACGGCCTTGATGATGGCGCAAATATCCTCCTCCAGCGGCTTTGTCGGCGGTGCGGCTTGGGCCATCAACAATGCGTATGACGTCGCAATTCCGGGGTATCCAGTCGAAGGCGTTGAACATTTTTCCACAAATATTGCGCTGGGTGATTTTCGAAATATTCAGCTCAAACCTGTCAACGGCGGGTATCAGGTTCCGGACGACAAAGCCATGCTCGAAGGCGCCTACTCCGTCTGGAAAGGAAACGGGCTCGGCATCTATTTCCCTGGCAACAGCATGATCGCCGCTAACTACTTGGCGGACGGCGATGTAGTTAAAGCGACCGAATTCTTCTCCTATGCAACCGTCACCGCCCCTATCATCGGCGGACTCGGCTTCGGCGACATTTATTGGGAGGCATTTGACAGTCCGCTGAACGCCGGTAAAAGTATCCAAGAGTTTCTGAGCACGCACCCCGGCGCCAGAGTGACACAATCGGCAAATGGAATGGTTCAAGCCGTCACAGATGCGAGTGGCAAAACAGTCGGCGCCTTCGTCAACAACCCGCTAGACGCTATTCCGCTGACGACGTTGCAGGCTCTGCGTGCCCTCGTGTCGGACACCAGCATTCGACTCGCAACGGCATGGAACGCATTCATCAGCGAACGAAGCGGCAAAATCAGTTCCTCCGGCAACTATGACGCGATGGGTAACTTCATCGCCGATCTTCAAGACGATTTTTACACTGCCGAAGTCACCCGCAGTCCGCTAATTCTCGATCTCAATGGCAATGGCATTGACACAATCATTAAAACAGCCGACATCCACTTCGACCATGATGGCAACCATTTCGCTGAAACCACCGGGTGGGTTGGTAAGGACGATGGTCTGCTGGTGTGGGACCGGAATGGCAACGGCCAGATCGATGACGGCAGCGAACTGTTCGGCAATAATACTAACCTCGCTGCGGGCGGCAAGGCAGCCAATGGCTTTGCCGCGCTGGCAGAGGTCGATAGTAATCGCGACGGCAAAATTGATGCGAACGATGCGTTATTCAACCGATTGCGCGTTTGGAAAGACGGAGACAGCAATGCGGTGGTATCGAGCGGCGAACTGTTAACACTTACTGAGGTGGGCGTAAGAAGTATCGGAACCGGCTTTGTTACACAAAGTGTTACCGATGCGCAGGGTAACCAGCATTCACAGGCTGGGCAATATACCCGAACCGATGGCACGAAGCGTGCAATAGAGGATGTCTGGTTTGCCGCCGACACCGCCCGCACCGTCGATCAAGATATGGTCGCGGTCAACGTCTCCATCGCGTCCCTGCCTGAATTGCAGGGCTTCGGCAACGTACATAGTCTGCATCAGGCAATGGCGCGCGACGCTAGTGGCAGGCTGAAATCACTGGTGACAAGTTTTGTCAATGAAAGCAATGTCGACACAAGGTCGGCCATCATGACAACGCTGATGTACGCTTGGGCTGGGGTTGAGGGGATAGATCCCGCAAGCAGGGCTGCCACTCAGATTTACGGCAACGCAATTGGCGATGCACGCAAACTTGCAACACTTGAAGCGTTCCTTGGCGAAGGCTATCTCGGCACATGGTGTTGGGGAACACGGCTCTATGCCGTTTTCAGTGGAAATGGACGGCCGGCACGGTACGTGGTAGATCG
>JAZKGI010000057.1:0-70262 GCA_040385995.1 Pseudomonadota bacterium | reverse complement strand
TTTGAACGTCGCGAATCGATTTTTAGGCTCATCGGCTTAAGTCCGGTAGATTGCGTCTGGGATAGCCGGCTACGGGGCGACGATCCGGCCATGACGGATGCGTGTCAGTTCAATGAGAGCGACAGCAACTACCTTCAGCGGAGATGGGAAGCGGCGGGCTGGCATTATTTTTACGAGCATAATGGGGACGGTCACAAGCTGATCTTGTCGGACGACTCGACTTATGCTGAAGCGATTGAAGGTGGACCGGGGATCCGTCTGTTGCGCCATGGCGGCGCTCAGGAAGAGGGCGCCATCACCGAATGGTGCGCAACCAGGCAGGTCATTCCTAGCAGCGTAAGCGTGGTGCGCCACGACTTCAAGTCCCGCTTTCAAATGTCGGCCGAGCTGCCGACTGTTATGAAGCAAGGGAAAGTGCTGGAGGTCGAGTCCTACGAATATGTGGGCGCGCACGGGTTCAAGAATCTAGCCGGCGGCAAGAAATTGACGCTGTTGCGCATGGAGGAAATAGAGCGGCGCGCCAAGCATTTCGATGCGTTGAGCAATAATTTTGGCGTTTTGCCGGGCCGCTACTTCAAGCTGACTGACGTACGCGGCGCCAGCGTTTTCGGTTACGGAAAGGAAGCGGGCTACAACGAATTTTTGATATTGGAAGTGCGGCATGTCGCTAGCAACAACTATTTGCAAAGTGAGCAGGCACCGGAATACAGTAACCGGCTCAGCTGTATTCGGAAAGCCATTCCATGGCGTCCGGGTCGCAGCTTCAATAGTATCGATACCAAAATCCTGGCGCCGCAAACGGCAACCGTGGTCGGGCCGGACGGTCAGGGTAGCTTGCACGTCGACCAGTTCGGCCGTATCCGTGTGCAATTTCACTGGGACCGGGTAGGCCGCAATAACGAATGCAGCTCGGCTTGGGTGCGCACAGCAACTCCGTGGGCCGGCGCTCAGCTGGGTCTGCATTCGACGCATCGGGTCGCTGGAGAAGTGGTTATCGTGTTTATCGACGGTAATCCAGATCGTCCGTTAGTGCTGTCCGGGGTCCACAACGCGCAATATATGCCGCCATGGAATTTGCCGACCCAGCAGGCATTAACCGGCTTGCGCAGTCGTGAATTGACGCCCGCCGGCGGCAATGGCTCCAGTGGGCGAAGCAATTTCTTGGTGCTCGACGATACCGCTCAGCAGATTCAAGTACAACTGAAAAGCGACCATGAACACAGTCACCTCTCCTTGGGCCACATCACCCATATCGATGGCAATGCCGGACGCAAAGAAGCGCGCGGGGAGGGTTGGGAGCTGAACACTCAGGCTTGGGGCGTTGCCCGTGCCTCAAAGGGAATGCTGATTACGACCGAGGCGCGGCCGGCCTGCGGTTCGGCCATCAAAGATATGACCGAAACCGTACAGCGTTTGAAGCGTGCGCGCGAACAGCAGCAGTCACAGGCGGAGGCGGCGCAGCAATATGGGGCGCAGGAAGCGCAGGGGCAGCAGGCACAGGTGGCGCAAGCAATTGATGCGCAGAATCATGCCATCGCTGGCGGCGGCGTGGGGGAAGGTCAATTTCCAGAGCTGGCTGCACCGCATCTTGTGCTGGCTAGTCCCGCAGGCATCGAAACCACCACCATGCATTCGACGCATATCTCCAGCGGCGAGCACACCGCGATTACGACCGGTAAGAGTTTGTCTGTTGCCAGTGGCGACGGTTTCTTTGCCAGCGTGCGCAATACTTTCAGGTTATTCGTGCACATGGCAGGGATGAAACTGATCGCTGCCGCCGGTGATATTGACATGAAGGCATTGACAAACAGTATTAACCTGCTGGCGAAGCTGGATATTACGCAAACCGCCAATCGGATTACCATTACGGCCAAAGAAGAAGTGGTAATAAATGGTGGCGGCAGTTATGTAAAATACAATTTGGCTGGCATTGAGCACGGTACAAGTGGAAAGTATGTTAACCATGCGGCTTCGCATATTTTCCCAGGGCCTAATAACATTCCGGTTTCCGACTTAAATTTACCTATTGCTAACGGTTTTGATGAGCAGTTTAGACTGGTTGATGAACAAGACCGAGCTTTGCCGAACGCTAATTATGTAATTCGTAGCTCTTGTGGAAAAACGTGGCGTGGTGTTAGTGATGCTGACGGATTTACGAGGCGCGTTTTCACCGAACAGCCCACCTCATTATCCATCGAGCTGCCGCAAGGAGATTTTGACGAGCAATTCCGATTAGTAAATGAATTTGATGAGGCTCTTCCTTATACTCCATATGTCATACGGAGTAACTGCGGAAAAATTTGGAATGGTGTAAGCGATGCGGAAGGGTTTACTCAAAGGGTCTATACAGAAAATCCTGTATCTTTGGCCATAGAAATTTTGAAAAGAGAAGATAATGAAAAAGCATAGAAAGCGATATAAAAAGGGCCACAAAAGCGCAGCTCACACCAATGCAACAAAAAATTCGGTTGTTAAAGTGGTCGTCAAGGCGGACGACTCCGGGAAATGGGTTAAGCCTGAGACGTTAGGCCGATTTTATATTGATGAGGAAGCGATTTTTCCGTCAATTGAATTTGAAATAGAAACCCAAGCACCTGGCCCATATAACTGGAGTTGGAATATTTCCTGGGATGCGCATGTCAGCGGATTGCGCGAAAAAACTCGTGGTAAAAAGGTCGCCTCATTTCAGGAACAGGGCCAATTCATATCACAGGAAAAAATTTGGAATGCGCAGTCAATTAAAAAGACAATAGGAGGCCGATTAACAGTTATTGTAGAAGTTGGTGCGGAAAAATATCGGCGGACAGTCATAATTTCTGCAAAGCAACCTAAACCAGATGCGATCAGAAAATATTTGCGCGAGAGAGACGGCAGCGCGTTAGAAAAGCTAGTTGAGCAAGAGTCAAGATTCAAACACTTAATCGACCTGGACGGTGAGCCAGTGGTCGCCGGAGACAAAGGTTATGGTTTAACTCAACTCACTCATCCTACACCCACTTATTCAAAAATATGGAGTTGGAAAGAAAATGTCAACGCTGGGTTGGAGCTCATAGCCACGAAGAAAAATGCAGCGAAAGCAATGCTGGGTAAAAATGGACGCACCTATACACAAGATATGCTGGATCTTGAAACGATTTCTAGGTGGAATGGAGGTAGCTACCATCACTGGAATGCAGCAGATCATAAATGGGAGCGAAATCCAAACATACTTTGCGATAGTCAAACAGGTAACATTGGATGGGATATGGAAAACTCAAAAAATACTGGCCATACAGAAGCTGAATTACGGAAGCGGGATAAAGAAGAGTATGGAAAAATGAAAGCTGGTCAGAATAGTGAGCATCCGTGGACTTATACAGGAGTGTGTTATGCAGATCACGTCGTCGGAAATTAAAAAATTCATCATTTTTTCTTTTTCATCTATTATTTTTAATTTGGCCTTTGCTCATCCAACGGCAGGTGAGGAAAAAATTAAAGCTTATCGAGATGAGTATAAAAATGCAGCATCAATACCAAAATATATATTGGTTGATGCAGCGGGAAGGGAACTGGATGAGTCTAATAGTCATAAAGGAATTTACCTATTGGATATAAGCAAAAATGGTTCGTCTCCATTCTTGTTTTCGAAGGAAATTAATCAACTAAAAGAAAATCATTTCCTCATAGAAATTGATAACGCGACTCTGATTGAAGGTAAAGGCAAGGATTTCCTCATTCTAAAAATGTCACGGCCTAGTGAATATTCTAATGATAGAAACGCTGGTTGCGCGGGGGGAATGGGGGAGGATAAGGCTGTCTTGATATCGATTTCGAATCAAAAAGTTTTCACTCTTAACAATAATCTTCTTGGATGCGGTGACGAGATCGAGACGATTAAGGCAGGAGGTAGCATTGGATATAAAATAACTGTAAATCGCAATGGCTATGATAAAGCTTATATTTTGAAATATATTTTGTCAGATGATAATTTAATTCCTAGAAAAGAAAAACTTGTAAAAAAGGAGGAATAATGAGTCCACTTTCTGATTCTGAAAAGAAGATTGATTTTGATTTTGTCCAAGAATATTTGATTCGTGCAGCTTGTTATCAGTTTGCAGTTGCTGATTACGAGGGGGTTGATTCAATTTCCCTAAATGGTATAATTTTTTCCGATATACTGAGTGGTAAACCATTTGCGATTGCGAATGAAGTAATTCAAACTGCACAAAGCGCGGGAATTATCGAATGGGATTCCGAGCGAATCGGTGCGGTGCGTCTAACGACATTAGGAATAAAAAAATTTTTTTTGATACGTAGAGATTTATGTGATGAAGATGAAAATGAAGAATTAATAGAAGAAATTTTAAATATGGCTGACGGTGATTTATTTTTATCGAAAAATTACATGGATATTAAAAAATTTTTCACAGGTCTAAGCATTTTGCCGGGTGAGCGAAGCCCGGCATCAGGGGCGTGGCATTCAACTTGCTTGAATAAAACTGTAATGTTAGCTGAAGGCGAATTTTCACCTTTTGAAGAATTCGATTTGGATGGTAATTATCTAATTTGGTCTTTGCTAAAGAACGAAGACGGTGATGGCTAAAAATTATGTGACTGGCCCAGTTGAATTTATATAGTCATCTGAACAAGATAAAAAGTATTATAAAATAAGATGAATTTTTCAATTAAATTTACTCCGTATTTGCTTACCCCTATTTTTTCATCCAGTTCGGTCGGGCCGCTTGAAGTGCATATGAAGGATTTCATAAAAGGCTCTCCACCGCGCACCTATAAGACTAAATTGGGGACGGTCATACAAGATGATTCGGGTTTTCGCTTGACTATGCTGAACGGTGGGAAAATTCATTTGGGAAGCGACGGGGGGATTGACGTCGACATGCCTATCGTGAAGCGTATGGAAATTGCCGATATCACGCAAGTGTTAAGTCATCAAATCAACCGTTATCATGACACGGTATCTCACGTAATCCGTTTTATTGGTGGCGGTACTTTTTCCTGTGTCTATGATAGCTGCGGAAAAATGGTTGAGATGAGTAGTCGACAGCTACGGCAGAAGATCAGCTCTGACGGGGTATTGACAGTGCTTGGTACGTTTGAGGCGACAGACAAGGCGTCGGACGCTGGTCCATAGGGGCGCCGAGAAATTTTTACTAGGACAGGACTAATTGGTGCTGCCATGCTTGGCGATGAGTTTGCCTGTGCCGCTGGTGAGGAAATAGTACGGTGGCCTATGACCGGGTTCGACTTACTCATCGGACTGTAGCGTCCACCCACGAGCGTGGATGGACGGCCGATGCCTAATCGTTGGGCGGCTTCACGCCCAGCAGTTCTTCGATGTGCTGCATCGAAGCCGAGTCCTTGACCACCGAGCGCAACCAGTCGTGCAGGCTCTGCTCGCCGGCGTCGGCCGCCTTGTCGGCGAAGTAGGATACCGGGCTATGCGGTTCAGTGCGGCGGAAGAATTCGGCGACCAGGCGCAACTGGCGCAGCGCCTGGTTGCGGTTCTGGATGCTGCCCGGCGGCCCGCTGGGCGCCGCGTGTGGCTGGCCGCCATGTTCGAGCGTGCCGCCGGCAGGGATGGCGCCATGGTCGCCATGCCCGTGCCCGTCATGGGTGTCCGGGTCCGGTTTGGCCGCCGCCGGCGCCGGCATCACCCGCAGCATGTTCTCTAGCGCGTCCTTGGCCGCCGAAAAGCCGGGGCTGTCCTGGCCCAGCCGGGCGTCCGCCGCTTGTTCAAGCTTGAGCAGCGCGTCCAGGCAGTACCTGGCGTCGGCGCTGAAGCGGGCCATGAACTGCGGCGAATTTTTCTGCCGCGCGGCCTCCATGTCGCTCAGTTTTGGCGCACCCGAGGTATCGGCGCGCTCGCCGCTGTTGGCTTTTTTGCGGGCCGCCTCGAAGTCGATGGTCGAGAACTGGGTGCCGCGCCCCTCGGTCAGGGGCATGGCGCGCACCAGGGTCGGGGTGCGGCCTAATATCCAGCTCAAGTTGCCGATGCGCTGGTCTTGATCGCCGTCCTCGGCTTCCGGATACAGGCCGGTGTCCCAGAACTGCTCGCACAGCCCGGCCAGCAGCAGATAGCCTTCGCCCAGGCCGCGCAGATGGTCCTGTTTGGCGCTCGCTTCGGTCAGCCACACCGCCAGCCGCAAATCCTTGCTCTTTTCAGCCAGCAGGGCGGCGCAGCGCTTGGCCACGTAGTCCCAGTCGGCTTCTTTCAGTTCGGTGACCCACTCGCCCTGGTCGAGCGAGGGGTCGTCGAAGCGGCGCGCCAGGCTGATGGCATCGAGCTCGCTGGAAAACGCCATGTCCTGGCCGCTCGGTTGGTCGGCGCTGATCGGATGGAGAAGTGCTTCTGCTGAAAACATGATGACCTTGTAGTGTGGCGGCGCGTTACTGCGCCATGCGAAATTCGATGCGCCGGTTGCGCGCGCGGCCTTCGGGCGTGTCGTTGCTGGCGATCGGGCGGTCCGAACCCTGTCCGGAAGCGGTCAACAGGTCGCCGTTGATGCCTTTGGCGGCCAGGTAAAACTTGACCGCTTCGGCGCGCGCCTGGCTCAGGCCCAGATTACTGGCGCGCAGGCCCTGGTTGTCGGTATGGCCGATCACTTCCACCTTGCGGTCTTTGAGCTTTTGCATCGCCACGCTCATCTCGTCGAGGATCAGGCGCCCGGACGGGGTCAGGGTGGCTTTGCCGCTTTCGAATTCGATGATGCGGTTGGCCAGGGTGGTGTCGAGGATGTTTTGTTCGAGCGCCGACACGCGCAAGCCGTTGTTGACGGTGTAGGTCGGATTGAGGTTGGTGGCGATGTCGCTGGCGATTTTTTGACGCTGCGCTTCGTTGGCCACTTCGCCGCGCACGCTCACCACGCTGCCGTCGATCTTGAGCTGGCCGCGGCTGATCAGTTTTAAGTCAGGTGTGATCATTTTCTGGACATAGGTGTTCCAGTTGGCCGGCAGGGCCACTTGGCCGACGGCGATCTGGTCGACCACCTTGTCGGCGCCGTACAGCTCGCGCAGACGGGCCAGCACGGCGGCCTTGCTCGATTCGTCCGGCACGGTGCCGCTGACCAGGACCTGGCCCGGCTGCGGCGTGGCCACCGCCGGCGCCACCGTTTGGGCCTGGCCACGGGCCAGGGGCAGGGCCGCGCCCAACAACAGGCAAAGAGCGATCGGGAGGCTGCGCATGTTCATGTTCCGATAAAGGCTGCACGCACCGAGTCGTGAGCGGATTTGAGTGAGAGGGTCGATTGGGCCAGGTAGCTGGACACCTTTTTGATCGCGTGGTCGGTATCGACCTGTTGTTCGACCCAACCGAGGTCGTCGAACGTGATGTGGTGTTCGCGTCCGGCCGTGGGGTCCATGATCGCTTGCAGGGTCTGGGCCGAGGCGCCGCTAAAGCCGATCACCAGCGACGGCATGTCGCGCAGGCGGGTGACGAAGACGGCCAGTTCGAAATCGGCGCGCGCCAGAAATGGCGTGATCAGGTGCATCCAGAACGCGGCCACCAGGTTGCGGTAGATCGGGTCTTCCGGCAGCGGCAGCACCAGGCATTTTTCAAGCCGGCTCGAGCCGCTGGCCATCACCGGTTGCAGCAGCAGGCCCAGGGCCAGCAAGGTCTGGCGCACGGTGCCGCCAAAGCCGGACTGGTTGAGCATCGTGTCCAGGGCGCCCACCGTTTGCAGTTCCAGAAAATCGGTATAAGCGGCGTCGTAGGCGGCCGCGCGCAAATCGAGGTCGATCACCGTGCCCACCACCGCCTGCAACGGAGCGGTGGCGTCGTCGGCGCCCACCACGGCCGCCGCCAGCGGCTCCATGCGGTTCCACAAACGCGACAAGATCAGGGGCGAGTTCGGCACGAAGCCGTCCGGGTCGTTCACTTCCATGGTGCTGATCATCAGGAAGGGGAAGCGTCGTTTGGATTGGTCACTGCTGGCCGTGATATGGCCGGCGATGGCGCGCCGCCGGCGCGGGCCGATGAAGGCGAAATTGAGCGGCGCCACGGTTTCGTAGATCAGTTTCCAGCGCGGGTCGGCGCTTAGCATGTCCATCGCGCCGGCCAGCCAGTCGTCGAGGATTTTGAGCAGCAGCGGGTTGTCGCTGGCCTTGACGAAGTCGCCGCGGCTCGGAATTTTGCCGAAGTAGCCGATATTGGTCGGGGTGCTCATCGCGCCGCTCCCGAGCTCAGAGCGGTGGCCGCCGAGGCGCCGGCGGTGGTCACCGGGCCGGTCGCCGGCGCCGGCTCCTGTGCCGGGCCGCCAACGACGGTCTCCGGAAGTTTTAGGTTGCGAAAGCCGGTGGGCTTCGGATCGGGGGTCGGCACCTTATCGTTAGAGACGATTTTCAGGTTGGCGGAGACCACCACGCCGCTGTTTTCCCAGCTCAGTTCAAACACGCCGTCGTCCTTGCGCTTGCGCTTGGCCGCGTCGATCATTTTTTTCAAGCCGAAGTGGCCAGGCTCGTTGAGCAGCACGACGGTGCGACCGTCCGGCATGATGGCGGTGATGCGCGAGCCTGGCACGCCTTGCGGATTGGGCCAGGCCATGCGCACAAAGGGCTGCGGCTGGCCGCGCCAGCGTAATTGCTGGCCGTCGATCTCGATGGTGAATTCGGTCGCGCCGGGCGCCGCCAAGGCTTGCAGGTCGAACAGGGTTTGCGCCTCGCCGGCGTTGGCGGCGGCCGCCGCGGCCACGCCGCCGGCGCTGAGCGGGGCGATCCAGCCGGGGAAGCTCGTCACCACGGGCGGCGCCAGGGTGATACCCATGTTGGCCCAGGTCTTGGCGCTCAAGGTGTCGCCGCGCCGCACCACCAGCGGTCCGATGGTGGTGTTGAAGAATTTGGCGATGGCGCCGTCCGGCCCGAACACCAGGGCGATGTCGGCGTTGCTCGCTTCTTCCTTCGATGCGCTGGCGAACGGGTATTTGATGGACAGCGTTTTTTGGAACGGGTCCAGCACCTGGGCCGCCCACACCTTGTTGATTTCGGCTTCGGTGGGGCGCACGATGACGGCGAAGGTTTGAATCAGCGGGCGCACCAGGATGGGCCGGATGGCGGTTTTTTGCGCATCGGTCATGCCGGTCAACATTTGCTCGTCAACGTATTTGAGCGCCTCGGCCAGTTCCGAGCCGGCCCCGTCCAGGGTCTGCTGCATGAATTGCTTGGCGCCGGGGCCGGCGTCGCCCTGGTTTTTGATCTGGTTGAAGCGGCCGCGCAGTTTCGACAGCGCGTCCATGTAGCCGCGCAGCAGCGAGGCGTCCTTGTCCTTGCCCGCCACCAGTTTGGCCACACCGGAAAATTCGCGCCCCACCGGGCCGAGCGGCAAGTCGCTGCGCACCGCCGTGGTGTTCCCCAGATTGACATTGACTTGCGACGGAGTCTGGCGCATGACGGTTTCCTTGAACCACGCCATGGCCCCGCGCTGGGCTTGCTGCATGCCCACTACGCCCAGGCCCGGATTATCCCAGGAGGTTTCCTGGTACACCGTGGTGATCAATTTGTTGATCGGCGAGGTTTGCGGATCGCCCAGGCGGTTCATGGCGGCGGCCGCGTTGTCGAAACTGTTCAGTTCGCGGATGCTCACGCCCTGGACGAATTTCTGCCATTCCTTGGCGTAGTCATTCTTATACAGCTCCACCAGTGCTTTCTGGATCTGTTCCGGACTGCCCTCCAGTGTCAAGTCGTCGGTGGAGGCGGTTTTCAAGACCCAGTCGGCGCTTTGCAGTTCGCGATTGGCCGCTTCCTTGAAGGCATCCTGGACAAATTTTTCCCATGCGTCGCGGGTGAAGGTGCCCGGGATGGCATAACTGCCCAGCACCAGTTCCTTGTCCTGCTCGCCGACGATACGCGCCACTGTCATGGACGGGAAACGGGTGGCGGCGCGCGCCTTGACGTCGGCATAGACCCGCTCGCGGGCCGGCATGCCGCGCACCACGCGGCGCAGGCTGTCGCGGCTTTGGTCGACCAGCGAGAGCTTGTTGTCGACCTGTGGCCAGGACGGGTCGTTAATTTGCGACAGGTAAAACGAGATCATGCGTTCGGCGCTGCGTATCATTTGCTCGCGCGGCATGTTGCCACGGTTGCTTTCCAGCCAGCCGCGCCAAAAGCGGGTGATTTGGTCGTTCAAGTGGCTGGCCTCGGCGCGCGACTTGTCACCGAGCATCAGATAGCTCTTGAGCGCGTTGTACGCGTCTTCCACGTTGGCGGGCGAGGCATCCTTAAATTGCTGGCCCGCGGTGTTGGCGCCGGCCGTGCTCACCGCGCCCGACTGGGGTGGCTTGGCCATCGGCTCGAGCTTGTCGGCGCCGCTGTTGACTTCGGTTAAGAACGCTTCCAGGGTCTGGGCCACCGGTTTGAGCATCACTTCCTTGATGCCAGAGAAGTATTCCTCGCGCAGCTTGCGCTCGAGCAGCTCGCCTTGGTACAAGCCCAGGCCCAGCGACCAGGGCCGGTTGGCGCGGAATTTTTCCAGTTGTTCGATCCGGTCTTGCATGATGGCCAACGCCTCAAAGCGCGATTGCAAGTCGAGTTTGCGGTCTTGCAGCTTGACCGCCTGGTCCAGATCGGCTTGCACATTGGCCACCAGTTGGCGGTTACCCATGTATGACCAGCTCCAGCCGCCCAGGGCCAGGCCGACCAAGGCGGTGGCGGCGAAAAAGGTGGCGTAGCGCAAGCGGATCTTGGCCGGGCTGGCGTATTGCGCCACCAGATCCTTGTCGGCGAAGATGACTTGACGGAACAGGTTGAGCAAGAAGTAGCCGTGCTGCGATGACACTTCGGTTTGCGGCTGGGGCTTGACTTTGAGGTCGAAGCGCTGCGCCACCCGCTCGGACGAGGCCGACACGGAAGCGCCTTCCTGTAGGGCGCTGGTGAAATAAAAGCCGCGGAACACCGGTTTGAACTGAAACGGATTTTCTTCGAACAGGGTGGCGATGAAGGAGCGCAACGGTCCCTTGATCGAACTAAATTCGAGCGGGAAGGTAAACATGCCAGGCGGCATGCGGTCGCCACGGTGCAGGGCCATGCTGGCCAGACTTACGTCTTTCAAACCGTCGTACAGCTCGTCGAAGCGCTGGTCGAAGAAGGACAGCACATCCTGGTTGGAGGCGGTCAGGCTATAGGGCAGGGTGGCGCCCCAGACGCGGTCGATCTCGCCGCGCTCGGCGTCGTGGAAGAACTCGCTGAAGCCGGCGATCAGGTCGGCTTTGGTAAATACCACATACACGGGCGCGTGGACTTCGAGTCGCTCGGTCAATTCTTGCACCCGCTGGCGCAAATTCTTGGCCAGATTGATGGCGAATTCGGGCCGGCTGCTGGTCAGTTCGGCGATGTTGACGGCGATGATGATGCCGTTGATGGGCGCGCGCTTGCGGTGTTTTTTCAACAGGCTGAGAAAGCCGAACCATTCGGCGCGGTCGTCGTCGACCACCGAATAGCGGCCCGCCGTGTCGAGCAAGATGCCGTCGGTGGTGAAGAACCAGTCGCAATTGCGGGTGCCGCCCACCCCCTGCACGATTTTGCTGTCTGCGAAAGGAAATTGCAGACCGGAATTGGCGATGGCGCTGCTTTTGCCGGCCGCCGGATTGCCGATGATCATGTACCAAGGCAACTCGTAGAGGGCCGCGTCGCCGGACAGCTGGCCCAGTTTGGAGGTTTTGATGGTGCCGATCGCTTCGAGCATGCGCTGACGGATGGCGTCCGTTTCCTGGCGCTGGGCCGAATCGGGCTTGGCGGCGGGCGCGGCTTGCTGCTCAAGCATGTCGCCGAACTGGGCTGAAGAGCGCTGGCGCCGCAAGCGGCGCACCAGCCACATCACCACCGCCACCAGCAAGGTGATCACCAGTGCCAGTATCACCACCGTGGTGGGGAGCTGGAACACGTTGGCAAGCACCAGCAGGCAAAACACGAATGCCAAAAAGCCGATTGTTACCAAAGTCGAGCGTTTCACCAAGAATTGCCAAAATCGTTGCATCATAGAGGGCTATAGCGTGCGTGAGGTGGATAGGAAAAATGGGTAGATTGGCAAGCCGAAGCGGGGGGCGCCAAGCCGTAACTGATCACTGCAAAAGACATCGGAACTCCAATTATTGACGTTTCATCACGCCGGGCAAGCGTAGTTCGGTATGCCCGAAATCCATCATTTTCCAGCGCCCGCCCCAGGTGAAGCCGACCGACTCGGCCACCTCGCCATAGAGCTGGTAGCCGCGCATGGCCCAAGGGTCCTTTTCCGTGATCACCAGTTTGCCATCGCGCAAAAAGGCGCAATCGGCGGCCAGTCCATATTGATGCCAACTCTGAAACGCGGCGGCATTGGTCACATTGGTGCCCATGCTGGCGAGCAGGTTTTGGCGCTCGGGACTGCGATACCCTTCCAGGATGGCCATGTCGTAACCGTGCTTTTCTTTCATGATTTTAAACACAAGTAGCAAGCGCTGGGCATAATCCTGATTTAGCAAGGTCCAATTACGGCTGGCCGAGACCAACATTGGACGTTCCTGTTGCACTTCCTGGGTGGCAAACACCAGCGGCGGCAGCTCCACCGGCGGCACCAGTTGCTCGCCCTGCAACAGGCCGGCCACCTGGGCATTGACCTCGTGGCCGGTGTCGTCGAAGCCGCCCAGCATGGTCTTGTCGCTGGCTAACAGCGCCAACACGGGCGGGATGCCGATCACGGCGGCGCCGATCAGACAGATCAGATAGTGACGCCGAAAAAAATTTCCGGCAAGCTGAGCCGATGCCTGGGTCGACCGTGTCAGCGATACCACATGGTCGCCGTTGCGCCTGGCCAGTCGCAGCAAACGCCGGTTCAGTTGCACCCCGGCGCTAGACATGGTGTGGACAATGAACTCGCGCCCGGCCGGGAACAGCACGATCCAGCTGATGAAGCATGCCAAAATGAAGTACAGCGCGACGGCCAGTAAAAACACGAAGACCTCAATGGAAACGTTATGCGATGGCTGGCGCGCGGGCAAGTCGGGGCGCGCACCACAATGCTCTTGGAAAATATTACTTGGAATTATATCTTAGTGGTCTGATAATGCTCGATAAGTGACGATGATTTGTTCGGCGTTAAGGCCTATGTTGTTACTATCTAACAGGCGCCAAATTGTTCTATGATGGAGTAGAGTGGCCAGTGAATATCATGACCAGGAGCTTTGATTTTGCAACCTCGTGAATACAGCCCAGGCGGCGCCAATCGGCCCAGTCTCCTTTCCGCCACCGAACAGGTGGATGCGGGATGGAACGGCATATTGTCCAAGCTGGAGATCGCCTCTGCGACCAAGGCCAAGCCGGCCACGCGCGCGCTGCCCATGGTCCACGGCTGGAATGCGATCGGCGCCGGTGCGCTGGCGCTGGTTGCCGCGGTGGCGATCTGGGGCGTGGTGGCCAGCGATGACGATAGCGTGTTGACCGGCTCGGCTAGCCTTGCCGCGCGGTCCACGCGCGACGCGGGGCACGATGCACAGCCTGCTATCCCCGCGGTTTCGCCGCCCCGGCCGCTAGCCATCGCCGCCTTGATGGCGGCACCGGCGCCGAGCGCCGCCCCGTCTGCGTCATCTGCGCCGGGGATGGCCGCTTTGGCACCCTCCGCTGTGGTTGCGGCCGCGCCAACGCCGGCTTCGGGCGCGACAGGGTCCGGGGCGAGCGAAGACGGCGCGGCACCCGCTCTCGCGGTTGCCGATAAGCCATCGCTCAGCGAGATGATGAATAAAGGCAAACGATTGCCGCTGGCGGCCGTCGCGCACCCAGCCCGCAAGCCACATGCGGCGACCGTTGCCGCAGCACCCGTAAAGACGAAAGTCAAACATCCGGCCGGCAAAGCCGCCGCCGACACGCGCCTGGCCGCCGCAACTTCCAAAACCAAGGGCGGCAGCAAAGACGGCAAACTCCATGCCAGCGCCAAGGAAACCCGTTTAGCTGCCCACGACAGGGTTAAATCGACACCGGGCAAGGCGCGTCCGAAGCCAGAACAGGACAGCGACGTGGCATTGTTGGCAGCCGTGGTGGCGTTCTCGCAGCGCAGTGGTTCATGGAATAAAAACGATGGCCTGACGCGCGATTCGCCCAAGGAAATCACCCGCTAGTGCGATTATGTCGGCGATCTGGCCCGGTCGCCGAATCTCCGCCTGCTTGCAGCGATCCGGTCGTCGCATTCGGGCGGTCTCGCTTCACGCTGTCGTGGCCACTCTCCCTTGTATCGCTTCCCCATTCCCCGCGTTTCTCTGCGTCCTCAAAAGTTGCCCCAAGTCTCCAAAAAAGCTTGACTAAGCTGAGCGCTAATTTCGTGCTCGATGA
Organism: Pseudomonadota bacterium; assembly: GCA_040385995.1. Classification (GTDB taxonomy): domain Bacteria; phylum Pseudomonadota; class Gammaproteobacteria; order Burkholderiales; family Burkholderiaceae_D; genus Janthinobacterium. The sequence continues at coordinate 55,976 of JAZKGI010000057.1, read as the reverse complement.
ATAATATTACTGGCATGCCGGCCATGATTACCAGTGTCAGCTGGTCGGCTACCAAACGCCTTACAGCGCGCTGATACCCGGTCACTACAACAAATGCGTGGAAGCGAACTGGAGGGTAACGCTCAAGTAAATGCCGGCGCCGCGTCCGGCGTCCATGCGCGGCGGCCACGACAGCGATCATGACGTTACTTCTCGGCCGCCCAGTGGCCGGCCGATGCGCATTCTGGCTTGCATGGATTGAAACTTGCTTATAGCATGGACATGCCTACACCTTCGGGCCAGGCAGCTCATACAACATTTGGTTCAATTCATGACGTCTAGACGAGCACCACCCTCCGCCGAGCGCCAGTTGCGCATCGTCGTCGTCAATCCTATTTTGTCGGCCGACACCGGAAACGACGCCGCCCTGGATGCGCAAGCCCGGCGCAGCAGCGCGTTGCGAATCGGTTTGCTGGAAGCCGGCTACGACATTGTCGCCTCGCTCCCGGCCGATTTGTATCTGCCTGAGCGTATCGCGCAATTGCAGCCGGATATGATCATCATCGACGCCGAATCGGACGCGCGCGACGTGCTCGAACATATCGTCATCGCCAGCCGGGACGAGCGGCGCCCCATCGTACTGTTTACCGAAGACGACACCACCTCCAGCATGGACGCGGCCATGGCCGCCGGCGTGTCGGCCTATATCGTGGCCGGTTTGCGGCCCGAACGCATCAAGCCGGTGCTCAACGTGGCGTTGGCGCGCTTTCGCCAAGAACAAAAACTGCTGGGCGAGTTGTCGGACGCGCGCCATAAACTGGCCGAGCGCAAGGTGATCGAGCGCGCCAAAGGCTTGCTGATGACCCATCATCAGTTATCGGAAGATCAGGCATATCAAAAGCTGCGCACCATGGCCATGAATAAGAATTTGAAATTATCCGAGATCGCCCAGCGTTTATTGGACGTCGAAGATTTGCTGGGTTGATGATGCAAAGCGCGCCCCATGTTGGTGCGAAGCACATTACTGGTGCGTTTCGCGCACGGTTGTTGGAAAAGGAATGGCAATGAAATACACAAACGGGCGCGACGGCAAAAACAGACCGGCAAGTGCACGCGCGGCGAGGCCGGCATGCTGACGCCGGCGGGCGGGTGGCTCACCGGCTCGGACCGGCCCGAGACCGAAACGGTGCGGGTCGGCTTTATTCCGCTCACCGATTGCGCCTCGCTGGTGATGGCCGCCACGCTGGGTTTCGACCGCAAATACGGCATCAAGATTGTACTGAGCAAGGAAGCCTCCTGGGCCGCCGTGCGCGACAAATTGATCAATGGCGAACTCGACGCCGCGCACGCGCTGTACGGCATGGTCTACGGCGTCCAGTTGGGTATCGGCGGCCAACGGAAAGATATGGCTGTGCTGATGAACTTGAACGCCAATGGCCAAGCCATCACGCTCTCGCGCCAGCTGGCCGCCAAAGGCGTATGCGACGGCGCCACGCTGGCCAGGCTGATGCGCGCCGCGCCACGCCGCTACACCTTCGCCCACACGTTTCCGACCGGCACACACGCGATGTGGTTGTATTACTGGCTGGCCGCGCACGGCATCGATCCCGGCCGCGACGCCAGAGTGGTCACGGTGCCGCCGCCGCAGATGGTTACCAGCATGGGCGCCGACCAGATCGACGGCTTTTGCGCCGGCGAGCCCTGGGGACAGCGCGCCGTGATGGACCAGGTCGGCTTCACCGCCGCCGCCACGCAGCAGATCTGGCCCGATCATCCCGAAAAAGTGCTGGGCGCCAGCGCCGACTTCGTGGGCCGGCATCCCAACACCTGCCGCGCCCTGATTGCCGCGCTGCTCGACGCCAGCCGCTGGATCGACGCCAGCACCGATAACCGCAGGCAAATGGCGGCCACCATCGCCGCGCCCGAGTACGTCAACACGGGCATCGAGGCGATCGAGGAGCGCATCATGGGCCGCTACCAGGATGGGCTGGGCAACAGCTGGACCGATCCGCATTGCCTGCGCTTTTATGGCGATGGTAGCGTCAACTTTCCCTACCTGTCGGACGCCATGTGGTTCATGACCCAGCAACGCCGCTGGGGCTTGCTCGATGCCGACCCCGATTATCTGGCGGTGGCCGGCGCCGTCAATCAGATCGCCTTGTACCGCGAGGCGGCCGCCATGAGCGGCACCCCGCTGCCGGACCAAACGCTGCGCAGCGCCACCCTGATCGATGGCAAGCGATGGGATGGCAAGGACCCGGCCGCCTACGCCGCGTCATTTACCATCGGCAAGCCGCGCCCGCCGGCGCCAGAATCCGCTCCGGTTGCGCCCGCCGAGTTCGGATAGCTTGCACGGCGCGGCACGCACGCGCACCATTTACGGGAGGCGGCGCACCGCGATCAGGCGCCGCCCCGGTGTGGACCATGCGCCGCACCCGTGCCAGCACCCTTATGCACGCCCCGTATCCCTATGAAAACCCGCCAGCCGGCAGCTTGACTCTTCCATGGCACGCCGCTTGCTTAGATAGAAGACAGGATCAATGGCGATCCCCCACATTTTAGCGCTGGTCTAACGACGGACTGGCAGGACAACGGCGTCCGCACAGCTTGGTTTTCGATAACCGGGATGCGCGGACGCCTTTTTGTTTTCTACCGGGATAAAAAATGGCCAGCAAAGCAGACAGCATCAAGCTCTTCACCTTCAACACGCCACCGATGCGTGCCTTTCACCTGACCTGGATGGCGTTTTTCGTTTGTTTCTTCGCCTGGTTCGCCTGCGCTCCGCTGATGCCCATCATCAAGGGCGAGTTTGGCCTGAGCCTGGCGCAAATCGCCAACATTAACATCGCGGCGGTGGCCATCACCATTCTCGTGCGCCTGATCGTCGGCCCCATGTGCGACCGTTTCGGTCCCCGCAAGACTTACACCGGCTTGCTGCTGCTGGGCGCCATTCCGGTGCTGGGCGTGGCCATGTCGCAAAGTTATGAAAGCTTCCTGTTCTTCCGCCTGGGCATCGGCGCGGTGGGCGCCAGCTTCGTCATCACGCAATACCATACCTCGGTCATGTTCGCGCCCAAAGTGGTGGGCACCGCCAACGCGGCGGCCGCCGGCTGGGGCAACACCGGCGGCGGCGCGGCCCAAGCCCTGATGCCTTTGCTGGTGGGCGCGGTGCTCATGCTGGGCGTGAGCCAAAGCATGGGCTGGCGCGTGGCGCTGCTGGTGCCGGGCGTGCTGATGCTGGTGATGGCCGCCGTCTACTGGCGCTACACCCAGGATTGCCCGCAGGGTAATTACGACGACTTGCGCGCCGCCGGCATCGCGATCGAAGGCGGCAAAAAGGGCGGCTGGGCCAGCTTCCGCGCGGCCAGCGCCAATTACCGCGTATGGCTGCTGTTTGTCACCTACGGCGCCTGCTTCGGAGTTGAAATCTTCATCCACAACATCGCCGCCGTGTACTACGTCGATCACTTCGGCCTGTCCTTGAAGTCGGCCGGTCTGGCCGCCGGCAGTTTCGGTCTGCTGGCCCTGTTCGCCCGCGCGCTGGGCGGCTGGCTGTCGGACAAAGCGGCCCTGCGCGGCAGCTTGAATAGCCGCGTCACCTTGCTGTTCGTGATGATGATCGGCGAAGGCCTGGGCTTGCTGTGGTTCGCCCACGCCGACGGCATCACCTTTGCCATCGTCGCCATGCTGGTGTTTGGCTTGTTTACCCACATGGCCTGCGGCGCCACCTACGCGCTGGTGCCGTTCATCGACGCCAAGGCACTGGGCGGCGTGGCCGGCATCATCGGCGCCGGCGGCAATGTCGGCGCGGTGCTGGCCGGCTTCCTGATGAAGGGCATGGGCAATGTGCAGCAAACCTTGAGCGTGCTCGGTCTGCTGGTGGCCTTGTCGGCCCTGTGCGCCATCGCGGTGCGCTTTAGCCCCGCCGCCGCCGGCGGCGACGAGCCGGTCGCCGCCGGCCTCACCGCTTAACGTTTGAAGGAGCACAGCATGAACATCATCGTCATCGGGCACGGCATGGTCGGCCACAAATTCCTCGAATCGCTGGCCGAAGGCGGCGCCCCGGACCTGCACGTGACGGTCCTGTGCGAGGAGCCGCGCCCGGCCTACGACAGGGTCCATCTGTCCGAATTTTTCAGCGGTAAATCGGCCGATGAGCTGTCGCTGGTGGCGCCCGGCTTCTTCGAGCGCGACAACGTCACCCTGAAACTGAACGCCCGCGCCATCGCGATCGACCGCGCCGCCCGCAGCGTGACGCTGGCCAGCGGCGAAATCCTCGCCTACGACAAGCTGGTGCTGGCCACCGGCTCCTATCCCTTCGTGCCGCCCTTGCCGGGCAAGGAGCGGCGCGACTGCTTCGTCTATCGCACCATTGAAGACCTGGAAGCGATGCTCGAATGCGGCCGCCGCTCCACAACCGGGGTGGTGATCGGCGGCGGCCTGCTGGGCCTGGAATGCGCCAAAGCCTTGCGCGACATGCGGCTCGACACCCATGTGGTGGAGTTTTCGCCGCGCCTGATGGCGGTGCAGGTCGATGACGCCGGCGCCCGCGTGCTGCGCCGTAAAATCGAGGACTTGGGCGTGAGCGTGCACACCGCCAAAAACACGGTCGCCATCGTCGACGGCGAAGCCGCCACCCACCGCATGCAATTCGCCGACGGCGGCCACCTGGAAGCGGACATGATCGTGTTCTCGGCCGGCATCCGGCCGCGCGACGAACTGGCGCGCGCCTGCGGGCTGACGGTCGGTGCGCGCGGCGGCATCGCCATCGACGACAGCTGCCTCACTTCCGACCCCGACGTGTATGCGATCGGCGAGTGCGCGCTGTGGAACGGCCAGATTTTCGGTTTGGTGGCGCCCGGCTACGACATGGCCCGCAGCGCCGCGCGCCATGTGCTGGGCCAGCAGGGCCAGTTCACCGGCGCCGACATGAGCACCAAACTGAAACTGATGGGAGTGGACGTGGCCAGCCTGGGCGACCCGCACGGCAGCGCCGCCGGCAGCCGCTCCTACCAGTTCACCGACGAACGCAAACAGATCTACAAAAAAATCGTGGTCTCCGATTGCGGCAAATACCTGCTGGGCGGGGTGATGGTGGGCGACGCCAGCGAATACGGCAACCTGCTGCAAATGATGCTCAACCGGATCGAGCTGCCGGAGGCGCCCGAATTTCTGATCCTGCCGCAGGCCGACGGCAACGCCCGTCCGGCGCTGGGGGTGGACGCCTTGCCGGCCACGGCCCAGATCTGTTCTTGTAACGACGTCAGCAAGGGCGCTCTGTGCGCCGCCGTCGCCGCCGGCGCCACCTCGATCGGCGCGCTCAAAACCTGCACCAAGGCCGGCACCGCCTGCGGCGGCTGCGTGCCGCTGGTGACCCAGGTGATGAAGGCGGAGATGAAAAAGCTCGGCCTCGATGTCAACAACCACGTGTGCGAGCACTTCGCCCACTCGCGCCAGGAACTGTATCACCTGGTCCGGGTCGGCAAAATCACCACCTTCGCGGCGCTGCTGGCGCAGCATGGCAAGGGCCTGGGCTGCGACGTGTGCAAACCGCTGGCGGCCAGCATTCTGGCCTCGTGCTGGAACGACTTCGTGCTCAAACAGGAGCACGCCAGCCTGCAAGACACCAACGACTATTTCCTCGGCAATATCCAGAAGGACGGCACCTATTCGGTGGTGCCGCGCATGGCCGGCGGCGAGGTCACGCCGGACGGCTTGATCGCGGTCGGGCAGGTGGCCAAGAAGTACGGCCTGTACACCAAAATCACCGGCGGCCAGCGGGTCGACCTGTTCGGCGCCCGCGTCGAGCAGCTGCCCCTGATCTGGGAAGAGCTGATCGACGCCGGTTTCGAGTCCGGCCACGCCTATGGCAAATCGCTGCGCACCGTCAAATCCTGCGTCGGCTCGACCTGGTGCCGCTACGGCGTGGCCGACAGCGTGGGCCTGGCCATCTGGCTGGAAAACCGCTACAAGGGCTTGCGCACGCCGCACAAGATCAAGTTCGGCGTGTCCGGCTGCACCCGCGAATGCGCCGAGGCGCAGGGCAAGGACATCGGCCTGATCGCCACCGAAAAAGGCTGGAACCTGTACGTGTGCGGCAACGGCGGCATGAAGCCGCGCCACGCCGAGCTGCTGGCCGCCGATCTCGATCAAGACACGCTGGTGCGCTACATCGACCGCTTCCTGATGTTCTACACCCGCACCGCCGACCGCCTGCAACGCACCAGCGTCTGGCGCGACAACCTGGAAGGCGGACTCGATTACCTGAAGCAGGTGGTCTTGCACGACAAGCTGGGCATCGCGGCCGAACTGGAAGCGGACATGCAGCACGTGGTCGACACCTACGCCTGCGAATGGAAGGCCGCGATTTCCGATCCGGAGACGCGCAAGCGCTTCCGCCACTTCGTCAACAGCGAAAAAGCCGACCAGAACGTGCTGTTCATGGAAGAGCGCGGCCAGATCCGTCCGGCCACCATCGAAGAGCGCAAGCGCGTCAAGGGTGTGACCATCCCGATCGTGAAAGTCGCCTGAGCGTTTCAACCCCCGTACCCACCCAGGAGTAGACCATGCCCGACTTGCATACCAATCAATGGACCGCGATCTGCGCGCTCGACGACATCGTGCCCAACACCGGCGTGTGCGCGCTGCTGCATGGCGAACAGGTGGCGGTGTTTCGCGTGCATGACGGCGAACAGCGCGTGTTCGCCATTTCCAATTACGACCCCAATTCGGAGGCGGCGGTGCTCTCGCGCGGCCTGGTCGGCAGCGTCGGCCAGCGCATCGTGGTCGCCTCGCCGATCTACAAGCAGCACTTCGACCTGGAAACGGGCGAATGCCTGGAAGCGCCCGAGCATTCCGTGGCCAGCTATCCGGTGCGCATCGAAGACGGCCAGGTCTGGGTCGGCGCATGACGGCCGGCGCCGCCAAACCGTCGCTGGTGGTGATCGGCAATGGCATGGCCGCCATGCGCACGGTCGAAGAGCTGCTGGCGCTGGCGCCGGACCTGTATCACATCACCGTGTTCGGCGCCGAGCCGCATGGCAATTACAACCGCATCTTGCTCTCGCCCCTGCTGGCCGGCGAAAAGAGCGTGGCCGACATCATGCTGCATACCCGCGAATGGTACCTGGCCCAGGGCATCACCCTGCACGCGGGCGACCCGGTCGAGCATATCGACCGGCGCCGCCGCGTGGTGCGCTCGCGCGCCGGTCTGGAAGTGCATTACGACCGGCTGCTGCTGGCCACCGGCTCCAAACCTTTCATCCTGCCGGTGCCCGGGCACCAGCTGCCGGGGGTGATCGCCTTTCGCGACATTCAGGATGTGGAAACCATGCTGGAGGCGGCCCGCAACCACCGTCACGCGGTGGTGATCGGCGGCGGGCTGCTGGGACTGGAAGCGGCCAACGGCCTGCTGCGCCAGGGTATGCAGGTGACCGTGGTGCACGTGTCGTCGGTGCTGATGAACCAGCAGCTTGACCGGCCGGCCGCCCAACTGCTGCAACAGGCGCTCGAGGGCCGCGGGCTGCGCTTCCTGATGGACGCGCACACCGCCGAAATCGTCGGCACCGAGCGCGTCACGGCGGTGCGCTTCAAGGACGGCAGCCAGATCGAAGCCGACCTGGTGGTCATGGCGGCCGGGGTGCGCCCCAATATCGCGCTGGCCCAGCAGGCCGGCCTGCACTGCGAGCGCGCCATCGTGGTCGACGACACACTGCAAAGCTACGATCCGCGCGTCTACGCGGTGGGCGAATGCGTGCAGCACCGCAGCGCCACCTTCGGCCTGGTCGCGCCCATCTGGGAGCAGGCCAGGGTATGCGGCGCGCACCTGGCCGGCGCCGGCCACCGGCGCTACGTGCAGCGCGCCACCGCCACCAAGTTGAAAGTGACCGGGGTCGATCTGTATTCGGCCGGCGACTTCGTCGGCGGCGACGGCAGCGAAGACCTGGTGCTGCGCGATCCGCGCCGGGGCGTCTACAAACGCCTCATCTTGCAGGGCAACCGGCTCACCGGCGCGGTATTATATGGCGACGTGAAGGACGGCCCCTGGTATTTCGAGCTGATCCAGAACCGCAGCGACATTTCGGCCATGCGCCATCACTTGCTGTTTGGCCAGGCGCTGTGCGCCCAGGCCGCCTGACCGGGAATCGAACGTGAATCTGTCGCCCATGCCGCCCATGCCGCTCATGCCGCTTTCTGTGCGCACCACCTGTCCCTACTGCGGCGTCGGTTGCGGCGTACGCGCCACCGCGCTGGCCGATGGCGGGGTGGCGGTCGAGGGCGACGGCGCCCACCCGGCCAACGGCGGCCGGCTGTGCGTGAAAGGCTCGGCCCTGGGCGAAACGGTCGATCTGGACGGGCGCCTGCTGTATCCGGCCATGCGCGGCGAGCAGGGCATGGAACGGGTGAGCTGGGACACGGCGCTGGAGCGGGTGGCCGGGCGCTGGCGCGACATCATCGCCGAGCATGGACCGGACGCGGTGGCGCTGTACGTCTCCGGTCAGCTGCTGACCGAAGACTACTACGTGGCCAACAAGCTGATGAAGGGCTACATCGGCAGCGCCAACATCGACACCAACTCGCGCCTGTGCATGTCGTCGGCGGTGGCCGGCCACAAACGCGCCTTCGGCGAAGACCTGGTGCCGGGCTGCTACGAAGACCTGGACCTGGCCGACATGGTGGTGCTGGTCGGCTCCAACACCGCGTGGTGTCACCCGATCCTGTTCCAGCGCATCGCCCGCGCCAAGGAGGCGCGCCCGGAACTCAAACTGGTGGTGATCGATCCGCGCCGCACCGCCACCTGCGAGCTGGCCGACCTGCACCTGCCGGTCAAGTCCGGCACCGATGTGTGGTTGTTTAACGGCTTGCTCAGTTATCTGGCGCGCGCCGGCATGACCGATCACGCCTTCGTTGCGGGCCACACCAACGGCATGCAGGCCGCCTTGACGGTGGCCGATGCCGATTGCGCCGATCCGGCGGCGGTGGCCGCCATCTGCAAGGTCGATCTGGCCGATCTGCTGGCGTTTTACAGTGCCTTCGCCGCCACCACCAAGGTGGTGACCGCCTTTTCGCAGGGGGTGAACCAGTCGTCGGCCGGCACCGACAAGGTCAACAGCATTATCAACTGCCACCTGCTCACGGGGCGCGTAGGCCAGCCCGGCATGGGGCCGTTTTCCCTGACCGGCCAGCCCAACGCGATGGGCGGGCGCGAAGTGGGCGGTCTGGCCAATATGCTGGCCGCGCACATGGAGCTGGACAATCCATCCCACCGCGATCTGGTGCAAACTTTTTGGCAATCGCCGCGCATGGCCGACCGAGCCGGTTTGAAGGCGGTGGACCTGTTCCACGCGATCGAGCAGGGCAAGGTCAAGTCGGTCTGGATTATCGCCACCAATCCGGTGGTCAGCCTGCCTGACGCCGACCAGATCCGGCGCGCGCTGGACAAATGCGAGCTGGTGGTGGTGTCGGACATCGTGGAGCGCTCCGACACCAACGCCTATGCCGACGTGCTGCTACCGGCGCTCGGCTGGGGCGAAAAGGATGGCACCGTCACCAATTCGGAACGCTGCATCTCGCGCCAGCGCGCTTTTTTGCCGGCGCCCGGCGAGGCGCGCGCCGACTGGTGCATATTGGCGCAGTTTGCCCAGCGCCTGGGGTTTGCCGGATTCGATTTCGCCAGCCCGCGCGAGGTGTTCGACGAGCATGCGCGTCTGAGCGGCCATCGCAATGGCGATGTTGCTGGCCAAGGCGGCGCGGGCGAGGGCGGGGAGCCGCCGATACGGCGGGTGTTCAATCTGGCCGGCTTGTGCGGCCTGGACGAACGCGCCTTCGATCACCTGGCGCCGGTGCGCTGGCCGGTGCCGCACGCCGGCGCCAGCAGCGCCAGGCTGTTTGGCGACGGCCGCTTCGCCCATGCCGACGGGCGCGCCCGTTTCATCGCCACCGTGCCGCGCGCGCCCGCCAATTTGCCGGACCGGGAATATCCGCTCGCGCTCAACACCGGCCGGGTGCGCGACCAGTGGCACACCATGACGCGCACCGGCAAGTCGGCGCGGCTGGCCGATCATGTGGCCGAGTCGTTCATCGACATGCATCCGCACGACGCGCTGCTGTACGGGGTGCGCGAAGGCGATCTGGCGCGCGTGAGCAGCCAGTGGGGCGCGATGGTGGCGCGGGTGCAGCACGGCGGCGGCATCGCGCGCGGCGGCATTTTCGTGCCGATCCACTGGAGCGGCCAGTCCGCGTCGGACGCGCGGGTGGGCGCGCTGGTCAATCCGGTGGTGGACCCGGTCTCGGGCGAGCCTGAATTCAAACATACGCCGGTGATGGTGGAGCGCTTCGGCGTGGCCTGGCATGGCTTTATCCTGAGCCGCGCCACGCTGGCGCTGGACGGCGTGGCGCATTGGACCCGGGTGCAAGGCCGTGGCTTTTCGCGTTACGAGCTGGCCGGGCGCAATCAGATCGCCGACTATAGCGCCTGGGCCCGGGCCTTGCTGGGCGTGCGCGACGCCGACGCCGATTGGCTCGAATACGAGGACCGCAGCGCCGGCATGTACCGCGCGGTGCACCTGGTCGATGATCGCATCGAGCAAACCATCTTTCTTTCGCCCCGCCCTGACCTGCCGTCACGCTCCTGGCTGGCCAGCATGTTCGCCAGCGCGGTGCTGGGCGAGGCCGATCGCGCCGGTTTGCTGGTCGGCCAGCCGCTCGAACGGGGCGCCGACGCCGGTCCCACCGTGTGCTCCTGCTTCGGCGTGGGACGCAACACCATCTGCGACGCGATCCGGCTGAAGGATTTGAGCACCGTGCCGCAGGTGACGGCCTGCGTGAAGGCCGGCGGCAACTGCGGCTCCTGCATCCCGGAGATCAAGAAGCTGCTGGCCGAAACGCGCGTGAGCGCGGCATAAATCGACGCCCGGCGCCGATTCACGGCGCCAGGGCCGCCGAAAAAAATCGACGAAGCCAAGCACTATGTCACGGCGCTGGCCCAGGTCAGCGCCGCCAACCCTCAGCGGCCCGGCGTGGATTGGCATGCCTGGCCGCGTGCGCGTGCGCGTGTGCGCGTGTGCCGCGCGCGGCTTATCGAGCGGTGTTCATGCGGCCACCAGCCGCAGCCTGGTGATTTCGGCCGGCGCGCCGAATCGTTTGGGCGGGCCCCAGTAACCGGTGCCGCGGCTGGTGTAGACCCACAGCTTGGCCAGGCGGTGCAGGCCGGCCGTATAGGGCTGTTGCAGCGGCACGAACAGGTTCCACGGCCAGAATTGACCGCCGTGGGTGTGGCCCGACAGTTGCAAGTCGAAGCCGGCGGCCGACGCGGCGTCGGCCGAGCGCGGCTGGTGCGCCAGCAGCACGCGCGGCAAGCCGGCCGGCGCGCCGGCCAGCGCACGCTGGGGATCGCTGGCCTGGGCCGGATCGAAGTGGTGGGCGGTGAAATCGGTCACGCCGGCCAGCACCAGGTCGGCCCCGTCGTGGCGCAGCACCACGTGTTCGTTCATCAGCGAGCGCATGCCGATGCGACGAAATTCCGCCATCCAGGCATTGGCGCCGGCGTAGTACTCGTGGTTGCCGGTGACGATGAAGGTGCCGTGGCGCGACGCCAGGCCGCCCAGCGGCGCGGTGTGGCGCGCCAGGCGCGGCACGCTGCCATCGACCACGTCGCCGGTGATGGCCACCACGTCCGCGCCCAGGGTGTTGGCGCGGCGGACGATGGCGTCCACATAGCCGCGCTTGATGGTCGGGCCGACGTGGATGTCGCTGAGCTGGACGATGACGAAGCCGGCCAGGGCCGGCGCCAGGCCGGCGATCGGCACGTCGACATGGACCACGCCGGCCACGCTGCGCGCGTTGAAAAAACCGATCAGCGTGACCAGCAGTGCCAGTGCGGCCACGGCGGCGGCGCTGCCGCGTTCCAGCGCGGCCGGGTGCGGCAGCAGCAGGGCGATGTCGCGCAGCAGGGTCATCATAAAGAGCGAGGAGAACAAACCCATGAAGAGGGAGCCGGCCCAGCTCAGGCGGTCGGCCAGATGTTCGTCGCTCACCACGAAGCGGGCCAGCAGGCTAAACGGCATCAACACCGCCGATGCGATCAGCAGGGCGATGGTGGCCGCCACCCCGGCGTCGCCCAAGTGCAGCGCCGGCAGCAGGCGCCAGCCGATGTAAGCGTGTAGCGCGCCCACAATGCCGGTCATGACGGCAAGTGAGCGCAGCGCGCCCGCAGGCATGCGCGCCGGCGAATCTTTGGTGGTGTTATTCATGCGGTGTTCCTGTCGAAGCCAAAGCGGAAAAATATACACGGTTTTTGATGTCGACGAATGGCCGCGCCGTGTTTGGGGAAGGGCCCGCGCGCCACCAGCACGGGTGCCGGTAGCTGGGCTGCGCCGCGTGGTTTGGCCGATTCGGCCGCTTCGGCCGATTCGGCTACCCGGCCACCACCACTTCCACGCCGGCTTCCTGCAATAGCTTGGCCAGCGATGCGGGCGGCGCCGCGTCGGTGAACAAGCGGTCGATCTGCGACAGGTGCGCCATGCGCACCAGCGCCTTGCGGCCGAACTTGTCCTGGTCGGCCACCAGCCATACTTCGCGCGATTGCTCGATGATCGCTTGCGCCACCTTCACCTCGCGCGCGTCGAAGTCGCGCAGGCTGCCGTCGTCATCGATGCTGGAAATGCCGATCACGCCGATATCGACCTTGAACTGACGGATGAAGTCGATGGTCGCCTCGCCCACGATGCCACGGTCGCGCCCGCGCACCACGCCGCCGGCCACGATCACTTCGCATTGCGCGTTGTCGGCCAGGATGGCGGCCACGTTCAGGTTGTTGGTCACCACATGCAAACCCTTGTGCCAGGCCAGCGCGCGCGCCACTTCTTCGGTGGTGGTGCCGATGTTGATCAGCATGGAGCAGCCGTGCGGCACTTGCCGCGCCACCGCCGCGGCGATGCGTCGCTTGGCGTCGCTGTTGAGGGTCTGGCGCTGCCGGTAGTCGATGTTTTGCAGCGAGGACGAGGGCAGGCCGACGCCGCCGTGGTAGCGCACCAGCAAGCCCGCCAATTCCAATTGTTTCACGTCGCGGCGCACGGTTTGCGGGGTGACATGCAGTTGGCCGGCCAAATCCTCGACCGAGACGGTGAGCTGATGGCGTACCGCGTCGAGCAACAGACGTTGACGGGGATTCATTATCATGGTGTCCGTATTTTAGGCCATCCCCGCCTTGAAACGAAAAGAAACGAAAAAATATTTATAGTATCTTATTGCTACCCTGTCGTATTTTGTCGTATTGTATTGCCTGTATTTCAATTGAATTGGTGCGTTCCGTGCTGCCCATGCTGTTCCCTTCACGCGTGAGGAATCAGATGCAACACCGTATCGAATGCGATGTTTTGGTAGTGGGCGGCGGCATCAATGGCGCCGGGATCGCGCGCGACGCCGCCGGCCGCGGTTTGTCCGTGGTGCTGTGCGAAAAGGACGATCTGGCCGCGCACACCTCGTCGGCCTCGACCAAGTTGATACATGGCGGCTTGCGCTACCTGGAGTACTACGAGTTCAATCTTGTGCGCAAGGCCTTGATCGAGCGCGAAGTGCTGTTGCGCTCGGCACCCCACATCATGTGGCCGCTGCGCTTCGTGATGCCGCACGCCAAGGGGCAACGTGCGGCGCTGTTGATACGGGCCGGCCTGTTTTTATACGACAGGCTGGCCAAGCGCGAATTGCTGGCCGGCTCGCGCGGCATCAAGCTGGCCGATCACGCGGCCGGCGCGCCGCTCAAACCGGTGTTTACGCGCGGGTTCGTCTATTCCGACGGCTGGGTTGACGACGCCCGCTTGGTGGTGTTGAACGCGGTGGACGCGGCCGAGAAGGGCGCGCGCATTCTCACCCGCACCGCCTGCACCGCGCTCAAGCGCGGCGCGGCGCACTGGAGCGCCACCCTGCGGGGACCGGACGGCGAGCACGGCGAGGTCAAGGCACGCTGCGTGGTCAACGCGGCCGGCCCCTGGACCGCCGACTTGCTGCGCAGCGCCGTGCCCGACTCTCCGGGCAAGAGCTTACGCCTGATTAAAGGCAGCCATATCGTGGTCAAACGGTTGTTCGAGCATGACTACGCCTACATTTTTCAGCATCCCGATGGGCGCATCGTGTTTGCCATTCCTTACGAAGCCGAGTTCACCCTGATCGGCACCACCGATCTGGACTATACCGGCGAGCGCGACCGGGTCGCCATCGATGCCGCTGAAATCAGCTATCTATGTGAGTTGTCGAGCTATTACTTCCGCACCCCCGTCACGCCCGAGCAGGTGGTGTGGAGCTATGCCGGAGTGCGGCCGCTGGTCGAGGACGAAGCGGCCGACGCCAAGGCCGTCACGCGCGACTACCGGCTGGAACTGGACCGCGGCGGCGCGGGCGCGCCCCTGCTGAGCGTTTTCGGCGGCAAGATCACCACCTTTCGCAAGCTGGCCGAGGAAGCGGTCGATTTGATCGCACCCGCGCTGGGCCAAGCTCGCGGCGCCTGGACCGCTGAAGCCTGCCTGCCGGGCGGCGACCTGTTCGGGTCCCGGCCGCAAAACCGCGCGGTACGCGAGTTCGATCAATACGTGAACCGTTTGCGGCAGCGTTACGGCTGGCTGGCGCCGGCTTTGGTGGCGCGTTACGCGCGCGCTTACGGCACCCGCATCCATGTCTTGCTGGCGCGCTGCACCTGTGTGGCCGACATGGGCGAGCAGATCGCCACCGGTTTGTACGAGGCCGAAGTGCGCTATTTGCAGCAACACGAATGGGCGCGCAGCGGCAAGGATATCTTGTGGCGGCGCTCCAAACTGGGGCTGCATTTGCCGGCCGAGACCGAAGCGCTGCTCAACGCCTGGCTGGCGCGCCATCCCGGGCGCTCCGACTGGCGGCGGGTGCCGGCGGTGGACGGCGCGCCGGCACCTTAGACATCGCATTATCCAGCCAGCGCGACAGACGCGGCGGAACGGCACAGCATCATCACGGAGGAGAACCGAGTGCAACTTGTATTGGACAAGGTCAGCAAGAAGTATGGGGCTGACGATCATATATACCCGATGTCGCTGCAACTGGCGCCCGGCACCATCAATGTGCTGCTGGGAACGACCAAGGCCGGTAAAACCAGTCTGATGCGGTTGATGGCGGGCTTGGACCAACCCAGCGCCGGCAAGGTGCTGGTCGACGGCCGCGACGTGACCGGGGTCTCGGTCAGCAAACGCAATCTGGCCATGGTGTACCAGCAATTCATCAATTATCCGGCCTTTACCGTGTTCGATAATATCGCCTCGCCGCTGCGCATCCGCAAAGTGCCGGAAGCGCAGATCCGCGCCCGCGTGCTGGACCTGGCCGAGCGGCTCCACATCACACCGTATTTGCAGCGCACCCCGGCCGAACTGTCGGGTGGCCAGCAGCAGCGCACGGCGCTGGCGCGGGCCTTGATCAAGGATGCCGAACTGTTGCTGCTCGACGAGCCGCTGGTCAATCTCGACTACAAGCTGCGCGAAGAATTGCGGCGCGAACTGAGCGAGTTGTTCTCGGACGGCAAAACCACGGTGGTGTACGCCACCACCGAACCGCTGGAAGCGCTGCAATTGGGCGGCCATTGCGTGGTGCTGCACGAAGGCCGGCTGTTGCAGCAGGGGCCGACCCTGGACGTGTTCCACGCGCCGGCTTCGGTGGCGGTGGCGCGCGCCTTCAGCGATCCGCCCATCAACCTGATGCCGGCGCGGCTCGATGCCGATGGGGTGGCCGATCTGGGCGCCGGCTTGCGCATCGCCATGCATCCGGTGCAGCGCCTGCACGCCGCGCCGCACAGCGAGATCACGCTGGGTTTGCGCGCCCACAGCCTGCACCTGGCGCCGCGCTCGGCCACCGATCTGGCCATCGAGGTCACGGTCGATCTGGCCGAAATCAGCGGTTCCGAAACCTTCATTCACGCGCGCCGGGGCGAACTGGCGCTGGTGGCCCAGCTCGACGGCGTGCACGATCTGGCGCTGGGCGCCCCCTGCACCATGTATTGCCAGCCCGACGCGCTGTTTTTGTTCAGTCCGGCCGGCGCGCTGCTGTTCGCGCCGTCCCTGTCCCCGAGCGGAGGCTGACATGGCCCGTATCGACTTAATCGACTTGGCCCACGCCTACCGGCCGAACCCGGTCGCCCCGGCGGACTACGCGCTGCGGCCGATGACCATGTGCTGGGACGACGGCGGCGCCTATGCCTTGCTGGGGCCGTCCGGCTGCGGCAAGACCACCTTGCTCAATATTATCTCCGGCCTGGTCAAACCCTCCCATGGCCGCGTGCTGTTCGACGGCCGGGACGTGACGCACTTGCCGACCGAGGCGCGCAATATCGCCCAGGTGTTCCAGTTCCCCGTGATCTACGACACCATGACGGTGTACGACAATCTGGCTTTCCCGCTGCGCAACCGGGGCTGGAAAGAGGGCGCCACGCGCAAGCGGGTCGAGCAGGTGGCGGCCATGCTGGAGCTGTCGTCCGATTTGAAACACCGCGCCAGCGGCTTGTCGGTCGATGCCAAGCAAAAAATTTCACTGGGCCGTGGCCTGGTGCGTCCGGACGTGGCGGCCGTGCTCTTCGACGAGCCGCTCACGGTGATCGATCCCCATCTGAAGTGGCTGTTGCGGCGCAAGCTCAAGGAAATCCACCACGAATTGAAGCTGTCGCTGATCTATGTCACCCACGACCAGGTCGAGGCGCTTACCTTCGCCGATCAAGTGGTGGTGATGACGCAAGGCGAGGTGGTGCAGACCGGCAGCGCGCAAGCCCTGTTTGAGCGGCCCGAGCATACCTTTGTCGCCTACTTCATCGGCAACCCGGGCATGAATTTGCTCGACTGCACATTGGAAGACGGCGCCGCCCGCGTGGCCGGGCAAACCCTGCCGCTGGCACCGGCGGCCCGGGCCGCCTTTCAGCAAGCCGGCGTCGGCAGCAAGCTCACGCTGGGCGTGCGGCCGGAATTTGTGGAATGCCTGGCCGGCCCGCAAGCGGACGCGGTGGAGACGAGCGTAATTTCAGTGCGCAATATGGGGACCCATTTCCTGGCCGAATTCCGGCTCGGTACCGGCGTGGTGGCGGCCAAGTTGCGCGCCATCGAAGCCGGCGCCGGCGCCACCGTCTGGCTGCGTTTCCCGCAGGAACGCACGGTCTATTATGTCAACGATAAGCGGGTGGCCTAATGAAAACATATAACAACCGGGCCTGGTTTCTGATCCTGCCGGTGATCGTTTGCGTGGCGTTTTCCGCCATTCTGCCATTGATGACGGTGGTCAATTACTCGGTGCAAGACATTCTCAGTCCGACCCAAAAGGTATTTGTCGGCACCGAATGGTTCAAAATGGTCATGCGCGATCCGGACCTGCATGGCGCGCTGACGCGGCAACTGATTTTTTCGCTCTCCGTGCTGGCGGTGCAAATCCCGCTCGGCATCCTGATCGCCTTATGCATGCCGGCCGACGGCTGGCGCGCGTCGCTGGCGTTGGTACTGATCGCGCTGCCGCTGCTGATTCCCTGGAACGTGGTGGGCACCATCTGGCAAATTTTCGGCCGTGGCGACATCGGCCTGATGGGTTACGGCTTGAACCGGCTGGGCGTCGATTACAACTACAACGGCCATGCCGTCGACGCCTGGCTCACCGTGATGCTGATGGATATCTGGCATTGGACGCCGCTGGTGGTGCTGCTGTGTTATGCGGGCTTGCGGGCCATTCCGGACGCTTATTATCAGGCCGCGCGCATCGACGGCGCCTCGCGCCTGGCCGTGTTCCGCTACATCCAGCTACCCAAGATGCGCAATGTGCTGATGATCGCCGTGCTGCTGCGCTTTATGGATAGCTTCATGATTTACACCGAGCCGTTCGTGCTGACCGGCGGCGGCCCGGGTAACGCCACCACCTTTTTGTCGCAATATCTGACGCAAAAAGCGGTCGGCCAGTTCGACCTGGGGCCGGCGGCGGCGTTTTCGCTGATCTATTTTATGATCATCCTGCTGTTTTGTTTTGTGCTCTACACCTGGATGCAGCGGGTCGGCACCGGAGACGCCAAATGATGGATAAACGGATCACCGGGCCGATCCTGGCTATTTTCCTGCTGCTGTCGCTGCTGCCGATTTATTGGATGCTCAATATGTCGCTCAAAACCAATGAGGAAATCGTCGGCGGTCTCAGTCTGTGGCCGGCCCACCTCACGTTCGACAATTTCAAGACCATCTTCACCGACCCGTCCTGGTATGGCGGCTATCTCAATTCGATGATGTACGTCGCCATGAACATGGTGTTTTCGGTCAGCGTGGCGTTGCCGGCCGCGTATGCGTTTTCGCGTTACTCCTTCCTGGGCGATAAACATCTGTTTTTCTGGCTGCTGACTAACCGCATGACGCCGCCGGCCGTGTTTTTGCTGCCGTTTTTCCAGCTCTATTCCACGGTCGGCCTGATGGATACCCATCTGGCGGTGGCGCTGGCGCACATGGTGTTTAACGTGCCGCTGGCGGTGTGGATATTGGAAGGCTTCATGTCGGGCATTCCAAAAGAGATCGACGAGACGGCGTATATCGACGGCTACAGCTTTCCCCGTTTCTTCCTCAAGATCTTCGTGCCGATGATTAAATCGGGGATCGGCGTGACCGCCTTCTTTTGCTTCATGTTCAGCTGGGTGGAGCTGCTGCTGGCGCGTACGCTCACCTCGGTCAACGCCAAGCCGATCGCCGCCACCATGACGCGCACCGTGTCGGCGGCCGGCATGGATTGGGGCGTGCTGGCGGCGGCCGGGATGCTCACCATCGTGCCGGGCGCATTGGTGATCTGGTTCGTGCGGCATTACATTGCCAAGGGTTTTGCGATGGGAAGGGTGTGATATGGACAGCGGCAAATCCTGGTTTGGCTGGATGGCGTGGACGGCGCCGGTGGCGATTTTTTTCACCGCCATCGTGCTGATGTTAATCGGCATGACAATCTGGCAGCTCAAGTCGCCCAGCCTGGAGCGGCGCGGCTGGCTGCCGATCGCCACCACGCGCGGTGACCGCTTGTTTATCGGCTTGCTGACGGCGGCATACGTCAATCTGGCCTGGGCCGGCTTGACCGATTGGCAGCAAGGCTTGGGGGCGGCCTGTAGTTTTGTATTGTTGTTGGTGATTATGCGGTGGGGCTGAGCCGCCGCGACGACGGCAGCGGCGACATGGGCCGGGTTGGACACTTCCGCCATCCCGGCAGCGGCGTTGAGGAAGTTATAACAGGAGATAAGAAAATGAAAATACAATTGACGGCCCTGGCGGCCGCGCTACTGGTGGCGGGTCCGGCCTGGGCCGACAGCAAGTCGGCCGAGACCTGGATTAACAAGGAGTTTCAACCTTCCAGCCTGTCCAAACAACAGCAGATGGACGAGATGAAGTGGTTTATCGACGCCGCCGAGAAACTCAAGAAGAAAGGTGTCAAGGAAATTAGCGTGGTGTCGGAAACGGTCGATACCCACGTTTATGAATCGAAGATGCTGGCCAAGGCGTTTGAAGAGATCACCGGCATCAAGGTCAAGCACGACATCATCCAGGAAGGCGACGTGGTGGAAAAGCTCCAGACTTCCATGCAGTCGGGCAAAAGCATTTATGACGGCTGGGTGTCGGATTCGGACTTGATCGGCACCCATTACCGCTACGGCGCGATCGAACCGCTGTCGGACTATATGAAAGGCGCCGGCAAGGAATTCACCAATCCCGGCCTGGACTTGAAGGATTTTATCGGCACCAGCTTTAACACCGCGCCGGACGGCAAGCTGTATCAGCTGCCGGACCAGCAATTCGCCAATCTGTACTGGTTCCGCGCCGACTGGTTCGCGCGCAAGGATTTGCAAGACAAGTTCAAGGCCAAATACGGCTACGAGCTGGGCGTGCCGCAAAACTGGTCCGCGTATGAAGACATCGCTGAATTTTTCACCAACGATGTGAAGCAATTGGACGGCAAAAAGGTGTTTGGCCACATGGATTACGGTAAAAAAGATCCGTCGCTGGGCTGGCGCTTCACCGATGCCTGGCTATCGATGGCCGGTTCGGCCGACAAGGGTTTGCCGAACGGCTTGCCGGTCGACGAATGGGGCATCCGGGTGGCGGCCGATAAATGCACCCCGGTCGGCTCCTCGGTGGCGCGCGGGGGCGCCACCAATTCGCCGGCGGCGGTGTTCGCGCTGACTAAATATATCGACTGGATGAAAAAATACGCGCCGCCGCAAGCGAACGGCATGACGTTCTCCGAAGCGGGACCGGTGCCGGCCCAGGGCGAGGTGGCGCAGCAAATTTTTTGGTACACCGCCTTCACGGCCGGTATGACCAAACCCGGCCTGCCGGTGGTCAACAAGGATGGCACGCCCAAGTGGCGCATGGCGCCGTCGCCGCACGGCCCGTACTGGAAGGAAGGCATGCAAAACGGCTATCAGGATGTGGGTTCCTGGACCTTTTTCAAATCGACCCCCGACGATCGCAAGGCCGCCGCCTGGCTGTATGCGCAGTTCGTGACATCGAAAACCGTGTCGCTGAAAAAATCCATCGTCGGGCTGACCTTTATCCGCGATTCCGACATCAAGCATGACTACTTCACCAAACACGCCAATGAATACGGCGGCTTGATCGAGTTTTACCGCAGTCCGGCGCGGGTGGCGTGGACGCCGACTGGCAACAACGTACCCGATTATCCGAAACTGGCGCAGCTGTGGTGGAAAAACGTGGCCACCGCCGTCACCGGCGAAAAAACGCCGCAGGTGGCCATGGATACCTTGGCCGATGAAATGGACGCGGTGATGGCGCGCCTGGAGCGGGCCGGCATGAAGGCGTGCGCGCCGAAAATGAACGCCAAGGGCGACCCGGCCAAATATCTGTCCGATAGCGGCGCGCCGTGGAAGAAGCTGGCCAACGAAAAACCGAAGGGCGAAACCATCGCCTATGACAAGCTGTTGCAAGCATGGAAGGAAGGCAAGGTCAGGTAAACGTCGGCGGCGCGGGCGGGCCAGGTGCCCGTCTGCGCCATCGGCCTCGTTCCATTGCGCCAGCCGTATTTATTTGGATCGCCCATCATGAGCCAGTACATTCTCGCCCTCGACCAGGGCACCACCAGTTCGCGCGCCATCTTGTTCGATCACGATGGCCAGCCGCGCGCCAGCGCGCAGCGCGAATTTCGCCAGATTTTCCCCCAGCCAGGCTGGGTCGAGCACGACGCCGACGAAATCTGGGCCGCGCAGATCGGCGTGGTGCACCAGTTGCTGCGCGAGCAGGGCGTGGGAGCGGCCGACATCGCCGCCATCGGCGTGACCAATCAGCGCGAAACCACCGTGTTGTGGGACCGCCGCACCGGCCGGCCTGTGGCCAACGCCATCGTCTGGCAAGACCGCCGCAACGCCGCCTTGTGCGAGCGCTTGACCGCCGAGGGCAAAGCGCCCCTGTTCCAGCAAAAAACCGGGCTGGTGCTGGACGCCTATTTTTCGGCCACCAAGCTGGCGTGGTTGCTCGAGCATATCCCTGGCGCGCGCGCGCGGGCCGAGCGGGGCGAGCTCGCTTTCGGCACCATCGACACCTGGCTGATTTATAAAATGAGCGGCGCCCACCTCACCGACACCAGCAACGCGGCGCGCACCATGCTGTTCAATATTGATACGCTGCAATGGGACCAGGAGTTGCTGACCCTGTTGAACATTCCGGCGGCGCTGTTGCCGGCGGTGGTGGCCAGCAGTGCCGTCTCGGCCCACACCCATGCCGCGTTGCTTGGCGCGCCGGTGCCGATCGCCGGCATTGCCGGCGACCAGCAGGCCGCCACCTTCGGCCAGGCATGCTTGAAGCCCGGCATGGCGAAAAATACTTATGGCACCGGCTGCTTCATGCTGATGAACGTGGGGCGCCGGCCCATCGTGTCGGCCAACCGTTTGCTGGTGACGGTGGGCTGGAGCCTGGCCGCGCCGGCCGCCGCCGACACCGATTATCTGCTCGAAGGCAGCGCCTTCATCGCCGGCGCCGCGGTGCAGTGGATGCGTGACGGCCTGGGCATCATCAGCGACGCGTCCGAGGTCGAGGCGCTGGCCACCAGCGTGCCCGACACCGGCGGCATGGTGTTCGTGCCGGCCTTCGCCGGCCTGGGCGCGCCATACTGGGACCCGTATGCGCGCGGCACCTTAGTTGGCATCACGCGCGGCACCAATCGCGGCCACATCGCGCGCGCCGCGCTGGAGGGCGTGGCCTATCAAAACGTGGACGTGCTGGCGGCGATGCAAAAGGATGCCGCCATACCGCTTACCGAACTGCGGGTCGATGGCGGCGGCGCGCGCAACGACATGATGATGCAATTTCAAGCCGATATGCTGGACGTGCCGGTGGTGCGGCCGGTGGTGACCGAGACCACGGCGCTGGGCGCGGCGTATCTGGCCGGGCTGGCGGTGGGTTTCTGGCGCTCGCTGGACGAAATCGCCGGCCAATGGCGCATGGCGCGCCGCTTCGAGCCGAACATGGCCGACGACGAGCGCCAGGAACGCTTGGGCAAGTGGCAGCGCGCGGTCGCGCGCTCGCGCGACTGGAGCGAGTAGGGCGGGTAGGGCGGGTAGGGCGGACGCTCCCTGTTTTTGCAAGGGGAGCGGGAAAACGCGAGCGCGGCGGCGAACCGATAAGGCGAACGCCGCCGGCGGCGTGATCAGGCGGCGGCGGGCAAGGACCCGATTGCGGGGCGTGCCGCGCGGGTACGTGCCACCGTTTTGCGCGGTGCCGGGCGCGAGGGAGCCGTCGCCGTCGCCGCTTCCTGGAGCTGGAACACGCTGACCACCTGCGCCAGCTTGACCGACTGTTCCTGCAAAGCTTGGGCGGCCGCCGCCGCTTGTTCCACCAGGGCCGCGTTTTGCTGGGTGGCGGCATCCATTTCGCCGACGGCATGGTTGATCTGGTCGATTCCCGCGCCTTGCTCGGCGCTGGCGCTGCTGATCTCGCCCATGATGTCGGTCACGCGCTGGACGCTGGCGACGATCTCGTTCATGGTGTTGCCGGCCTGACCGACCAGTTTCGAGCCGAAATCGACCTTTTCCACCGAATCGCCGATCAAGACCTTGATTTCCTTGGCGGCCGCCGCCGAGCGCTGGGCCAGGTTGCGCACTTCGCTGGCCACGACGGCGAAGCCGCGCCCCTGCTCGCCGGCCCGGGCAGCTTCGACGGCGGCATTGAGCGCCAGAATATTGGTTTGGAAAGCGATGCTGTCGATGACAGAGATGATATCGACGATCTTGCGCGAGGCGGCATTGATGTTGCCCATGGTGTCGACCACCTGGGCCACCACGGCGCCGCCTTTTTGCGCCACCTGCGAAGCGGAGGCCGCCAGCATGCTGGCTTGACGCGCGTTGTCGGCGTTTTGCTTGGTGGTCGATGTCATCTCTTCCATCGACGACGCGGTTTCCTCCAACGCGCCGGCTTGCTGCTCGGTGCGCGAGGACAGGTCCAGATTGCCGCTGGCGATCTCGTTGGACGCGGTGGCGATGGCGTCGGTGCCGCTGCGCACCTGGCCGACGATGTGGCGCAGCGCGTCATTCATATTCTTCAGGGCTTGCATCAATTCGCCCGTCTCGTCGCGCGAGCCGACTTCGATCCGGCTGGTCAGGTTGCCGGCCGCCACCGCCTGCGCCACCGTGACCGCTTGCCGCATGGGCCGCACGATCGAGCGCGTAATGGTCCAGGCCAAACCGGCGCCGACCAGGAGGGCGGCGACCAGGCTGCCGATTGCGATGGCGATCGAGCGCTGATATTGCGTATTCATTTCCGCCACCGCCTCGCTATTTTGCGTTTCCAGCAGCTCCACCAGATCGTTCAGCGCCTTGAACCAGGCGTCTTGCGGTCCCTTCACCGAATCGCGCAGAAAGACCTTGGCTTCTTCCGTTTTGCCGTTACCGGCCAGGGTGACGACGTTGCTCATCAAAGGGCGGATGTCATCGCGCAGCACCAGAATGTCGGTATACATTTTTCTCGCCTGTTCACTGCGCACCAATTTGCCCAGCGTGTCGAGCGATACATTGGTCAATTCGCGCGCGGTCTGAATTTGCTGCGCCTGGGTGGCGCGGTATTGCGGGTCCTCGAATAACAGGTAATTGCGCACGGCCTGCGCCACAGTGCCGAGCGCATGGCGCATGTCGTGGGCCGATTTGAGCTTGACCACGTTTTCGGTGGTGACCACGTCAATACGATGCTTAATGCTGGCCAACGAATACCAGCCTGACGCGGCAAGCAATACGCTAAACAATAACATCGTGCCAAACGCTAAGGCGAGCCGCGAACCGATTTTGATATTTGAAATTTTCATCATGTTTTCCGTTGGGATAGACGCGTTTGCCGCGCATGCGACATGCCACGCGGCAGGCCGTTACGATGGGATTTTTTCGGTAAAGCTCGCGTGCAGGGGCGATGAGGTTTGCGTGCAGCGCCGACGCTTGCCGACCTGAAAAAGGATACGCTAATAATTTCCATAGCGCAATTATTGTGTCAATTCAGGCATGCAATCGAGTTGTATTGTGGGAACAAACAAACGCAAGGCTCGCAACGGCTGCGCTGTTAAAAACGGATTTGGATTGGTATCACGCATGCCGCGTGACGGTAAAGGGCGTGCGAATAGAAGGCGGCGGCGCCGCGTATCTATGACGTTTGCACGAGGGGCGGCATGGGCGCCGGTGTGGCGGTGCCGGCGCTCTGTCCATGCACGGTAAACACGCCCACCTCGCGCGCCAGATTGCCGGCCTGGTCTTGCATCGATTCGATGGCGGTGGCGGCCTGTTCCACCAAAGCCGCATTCTGTTCGGTGGCGCGGTCCATCAGCGTGATGGCTTGCTTGATCTGTTCGATGCCCGAGCTTTGCTCCACGCTGGCGTCGGTAATTTCGCGCATGATGTCGGTGACCCGTTTGACGCTGTCGACAATCTCGTTCATGGTCACGCCCGCCTGGTCGACCAGCAGGGCGCCGGCGTCGACTTGATCGACCGAATCGCCGATCAATACTTTGATTTCCTTGGCCGCCGCCGCCGAGCGCTGGGCCAGGCCGCGCACTTCGCTGGCCACCACGGCAAAACCGCGGCCCTGCTCACCGGCGCGTGCCGCTTCCACCGCCGCGTTCAAGGCCAGGATATTGGTCTGGAAAGCGATCCCGTCGATGACCCCGATAATGTCGACAATTTTTTTGGCCGAAACATTAATCGAACCCATGGTGTGCACCACCTGGGCCACCACGGCGCCGCCTTTTAGCGCGACCGCCGACGCCGAGGCCGCCAATTGATTGGCTTGCTGCGCGTTGTCGGCGTACTGCCTGACGGTGTCGCTCATTTGTTCCATCGAGGAGGCGGTCTGCTTCAGCGCGGCGGCTTGTTGCTCGGTGCGGGCCGACAGGTCGAGCGTGCCGCTCATGATGTGCCGCGATTCGTCGGCGATGGTGTGGGCGCCGCTGCGCACGTTGCTGACGATGGTTTGCAGCGCGTGGTTCATGTTTTTGAGCGCGTGCAGCAATTGACCCGTTTCGTCGGTGGCGTGAATCTCGATGTGACTGGTCAAATCGCCGGCGGCCACGGTTTGCGCGATCAATACCGCCTGCTTGAGCGGAATGGTCACGCTGCGCGACACCAGCACCGACGTGATCCCCAGCGCCAGCACGGCCACCAGCATGATGGCGCCAATGGCCGCCTTGATGTTATAAATCGATTGCTGGCTCTCGCCGATGGACTCGCCGGTTTTGAGTTCGATCACCTTGAGCGCGGCGGCCATCTGCACATTCAATTGGTCGTATTTGGCGGTGGCGGTCTGCATCGCCGCCACGCCGGTGTTGGGGTCGACCGAAGCCAGGTCGATCGCATCCATGACCGCTTTTTTATATTCGGCCAGGGTGGGCAGCACATTGGCGACAGCGTTTTTGAGCACCGGGATGCGCTGCATCTGGCCCAGCGCGCCCGCCACCTCGTCGATCTGGCGGGCCAGCGTCGCGGTGGCGGTTTTGGTCGCCTGCTCGTCGAGGCTGGCGATGGTGGCCACCAGCGCATACACGCGGGAATGGATCTGGCCGAGCGCGATCGACTGCGCCGAGCCGCTCTTGAAGCCGGCCACCGTCACCTCGCCCAACGCGAGCGCGCTCTGGCCTTGACGGTTCATCAACGTGATCGATGTGAACCCCAGCACGCCCAACAGCAACATGGCCGCGAGCGGGGCGATGAATATCTTGTGGGCGATTTTCATGAATGGTCGTCTCTGCTGGCGTGAAAGGGGAAGCGCGGCGACCCGGCTCGGATTATTGGTAGATGCCGCCGCACACCACGGCGTCGTTAAGCCGTTCGCAATACATGATTTTAGGTTCGATTTTTTTGGTTTCAGGATTGGTGAATTTATATTCTTGCCAAAATGTCCCTTTCGATTTCGCCAGATCGACCCGCTCCTTCACGAACGCTTTGCCATCGACGTCTTTGAGCTCGATTAAATTTTTGCCCACCATTTTGCTATTGCTGCCATGCGCCGATACCACTCCTTCGAGCGAGTACACCACCAGATACAGATCGCGGTCATGGAATTGGCCGGTCTTGTTATTGATTTCTTCATAGCCTTTGGCCACTCCGTTGGCCTTGATGAACGCCACCCCTTTCTTGACCATGGCCTCGGCCTCCACCTTGGTGGCGCCGCCTTCGGCGGCTTGAGCCGCGCCCGCGCTCAGCAAGGCAATCGTGCAAGATGTCAAAAAAGTGAATGAGATAGTTTTCATTGGATCTCCATGCTTGCGCAAAAGTTTTGAAAGACGCGGGTTAAATTTATATTAACTGCGGGGCGCTGTAATCGATGCCGCGGCAAGACCAGCTTTTCCGATCTTATGCTCAATCGTCAGCTAACTCAATCTTGATTTGTCGGTGTGCCAGGAATTAGCCGTGGAGTGTCGCCATCGGGCCTCTATCATTATTGAACGCCCATATCGCGCCGGCGTCGCCGCCGATCGTATTGCCGATTCAGGTGGGGGCCTCGGTGGCCAGGGCCAGCGTTTCCTTAATCTCTTCCATCACCACATAGCTTTTTGACTGGGCCGCGCCTGGCAATTGCAGCAACATGTCGCCCAGCAGTTTGCGGTATTCGGCCATCTCATGGATGCGGGCCTTGATCAGATAGTCGAAATCGCCCGACACCAGATGGCACTCCTGCACCTCGGGAATGCGCAGCACCTCGCGCCGGAATTGCTCGAAGGCGAGCGCCGATTTCTGGTTCAAGGTGATTTCGACGAACACCAGCAGTTTGGCGCCCAGCGCGGCCGGGTCGACTCTGGCATAGTAGCCGCGGATCACGCCGTCGCGTTCCATGCGCTTGACGCGCTCGATGCACGGCGTGATCGACAGACCCACCCGCGCGCCCAATTGTTTCATCGAGAGCCGGCCGTCTTGTTGCAAAATATGCAGGATGTGGCGGTCGAGCTTATCCAGCCCGCGCATCGATTCTTTTACTATTCGCATGATTATTAACCAAATATGGGCGCATATTTGTGAACAAATACTATGCGATTGGCAATATCATAGCGCTAAATCTGGCAATCTGGCCGTAATTTGAACGGGGAATCTATGCGTATCGTCATCCTGGGTAGCGGCGTCATCGGCGTCACCAGTGCTTACTATCTGGCCAAGGCCGGGCACACCGTGACCGTGATCGACCGCCAAAGCGGTCCCGCCCTGGAAACGAGTTTTGCCAACGCGGGCCAGATTTCACCCGGTTACGCTTCGCCCTGGGCCGCGCCCGGCATCCCGTTCAAGGCCATGAAATGGATGGTGCAGCGCCACGCGCCGCTGTCGATCACGCCCGACGGCACGCTGTTTCAATTGCAATGGATGTGGCAAATGCTGCGCAACTGTACTCCGCAGCGCTACGCCGTCAACAAGGAACGCATGGTGCGCCTGGCCGAATACAGCCGCGATTGTTTCAAGGCGTTGCGGGCCGACACCGGCATCGGCTACGAGGGGCGCCAGCAAGGCACCATGCAATTGTTCCGTACCCAACAGCAACTGGACGCGGCGGCCAAGGATATCGCGGTGCTGCGCGAGTCCGGCGTGCCCTACGAATTGCTCACGCGCGAGCAGTTGTCGCGCGCCGAGCCGGCGCTCGACGCGGTCAAGCACAAGCTGGTGGGCAGCTTGCGCCTGCCCAACGACGAGACGGGCGATTGCCAAATGTTTACCACTCGGTTGGCCGCCATGGCGGCCGCGCTGGGCGTGCAATTTCGCTATGGCGTGCCGATCGACCAGCTGCTGCTCGATGGCGCGGCGGTGCGGGGCGTGCAATGCGGCGCCGAGTTGGTCACGGCCGACGCTTATGTGGTGGCGCTCGGTTCCTACTCGACCGGCTTGCTCAAGCCGGCGGTCGGCATTCCCGTCTATCCGTTGAAGGGTTATTCGATCACGGTGCCGATCACCGACGCCGCCCGCGCGCCCAGTTCGACGATTCTGGACGAGACCTACAAAATCGCCGTGACCCGTTTCGACGACCGCATCCGGGCCGGCGGCATGGCCGAAATCGCCGGTTTCGACAAGCGCCTCAATCCGCGTCGCCGCGTGACGCTGGAAATGGTGGTCAACGATTTGTTTCCCGGCGCCGGCGACACGGCACGCGCCAGTTTCTGGACCGGTTTGCGGCCCATGACGCCGGACGGCACCCCGGTGGTGGGCGCCACGCCGCTGCGCAACCTGTTCGTCAACACCGGCCACGGCACATTGGGCTGGACCATGTCGTGCGGCTCGGCCCAATTGCTGGCCGATGTGATATCGAGCAAGCAGCCAGCGATACGGGCCGACGATCTGGCGGTGGCGCGCTACCTCGAGCGCGGCGCGGCCGGCGCGCTTCACTACGCCGACGCTTGAGATGGACGCCCTGGTACGAGATCGCGCAGCGGGGCCCGGCGCCGCCGCCGAAGCGGGCGGGTCGGCCATGGCCGGCAAGCGCCGCAGCGGCGCCATCCTGACGGTCGATCTGGCGGCGCTGCGCGCCAATTACCGTCTGCTGCGCGCGCGCGCGGCGCCGGCCGCGTGCGCCGCCGTGCTCAAGTCGGACGCTTATGGCTTGGGCGCGGCGGCGGTCGGCGCGGCCGTGTACGCGGAAGGTTGCCGCCACTTTTTTGTGGCCCATCTGGACGAGGGTATCGCCCTGCGGGCCCATCTGGCGCCGGACGCCGCCATTTTCGTGCTGCACGGTCCGCCCCCCGATACCGACGCCGAGTTCACCGCGCACGACCTGATTCCAGTGCTCAACTGCGTGCCGCAAATCGTCGGCTGGCGTCACCATGCGCGCGCGCTGGGGCGGGTGTTGCCGGCCGTGATACAGCTCGACAGCGGCATGTCGCGCATGGGCTTGTCGCCGGCCGAGGTGGCCCAGTGGCTGGCCGACCCCCACTTTCTGGCCGGCATCGCGCTACGCTGTGTGATGAGCCACCTGGCCTGCGCCGACCAGCCCGACAACCCGATGAACCAGCAGCAATTGGCGCGCTTTGCCGCCGTGCGCGCGGCCTTGCCGCCGTGCGCGGCCAGTATCGCCAACTCGTCCGGCATTTTTTTGTCGTCCGATTACCATTTCGATCTGGTGCGGCCGGGCGCGGCCCTGTATGGCATCGCGCCCCACGCGGGCCGTGCCAATCCGATGGCGCCGGTGGTGCGCTTGCAGGGGCGCATCGTGCAGACCCGCACCATCGAACGGGGCGACCATGTCGGTTACAGCCTGCGGTACACGGCCAGCGAGACGCGCCGGGTGGCCACCGTGGCGGTGGGGTATGCCGACGGCTGGTTGCGCAGCATGAGCAACCAAGGCTGGGCTTTGGTCGATGGGGTGCGGGTGCCCCAGATCGGCACTATTTCGATGGATAGCATCACGCTGGACGTGAGCGCCGTGCCGGGCGAGCGGGTGCAACCGGGACAACTGGTCGATCTGATTTGCGCCGACCATACGGTGGACGCGGTGGCCGGCTTGGCCAATACCATCGGTTACGAAGTGCTGACCAATCTGGGTTCGCGCTACTTTCGCGAATACACCGGCCACAGCGCTTAACGGAGCGCCGCCCGGGGCGCGCCGCAGGGCTATCGTGCCACCCGCTCAGTAGTTTTATGTCAATATGGCGTGGAATACCACGTCATCCATTCAATTTATCTGAGCATCGGAGCCATTATGAGCCAATACCGCATCGCCGTTGTCGTCGGCAGCTTGCGCGCCGCGTCGTTCAACCGCAAGTTGGCCGACGCGATCGCGCGCCTGGCGCCGCCCGAATTTTCGTTCCGCCAGATCGAGATCGGCGACCTGCCCCAATACAACCAGGATCATGACGGCGCGCCGTCCGAGCCCGTCAAGCGTTTGAAGACCGAGCTGGCCGCCGTCGAGGCGCTGCTGTTTGTCACACCGGAATACAATCGCTCGATTCCGGGCGTACTGAAAAACGCCATCGATCATGCGTCGCGCCCGTACGGCCAAAGCGTGTGGAACGGCAAGCCGGCCGGCGTGCTGGGGGTATCGGTGGGCGCGGCCGGCACCGCCATGGCCCAGCAGCATCTGCGCAACATCTTGTCCTATCTGAACGTGCCTACCCTGGGTCAGCCGGAAGCGTTTATACAAGCCAAGGATGGCTTGTTCGATGAAGCCGGCAATATCGGTCCGGACAGCGTGAAGTTCTTGCAGGGCTGGATGGATCAGTATGTCAGTTGGGTGAAGCAGCACGTCAATTTCGGCGTACGCGAGTAGGCCAAGCTGCCGCTCGGCCGGCGTGGCACGGCGCCGGCGCGCCCGTTAAGGTGGCCATGCTGGCGCTGATGTAATCGAGCATGGCTTGGTCAACCCAGGTGCCGGCCAGCAGCTCCGGCTCGGCCAAGTGTGCCTGGCGAAATTTGATCTGCGTTTCGGGCCGGTCGCCGGCATAGGCGCGAAATAGCGTGAACCATTGCCGCGCCAGCTGCTGCACGGTTTGATCGTGCGCCGGCCTGGCCTGATCCATGGCGGCCCGCACTTGCGCGATCAGCGGCGGCCACTGTGCGTTGTGCTTGCCGTAATGCGCGCGCAGGTGGGCAAATTCCTCGTTGGACAGATAGTGTCGGTATAGCGCCAGTTTCGATTCCTGGAACGCGGCCCCGACGAAGCGCTGCATGGCCGGCGTGATCGCGGTTTCGGCGTGCAGCAGGGGTTCGGCCTCGTGCATGCGCCGCAAGGCGTCGAACATGGCCGGTTCGCCATTGGTGTCGCGCACCACGCGCGTCATCCAATCGACGGCCAGACGGCGCGCATGGGGATGATCCGGGCGCACGCCTTGTTCCAGCAGCGCTTGCACGGCGTCCACCAGTGCGCGCCACACGGCCGTTTCGGCTGGCGCGGCCCGATAGGTACGCAGCCGGCTCAATTGCGCCGGCGAGAAGTAATTGTCGTGCAGGGCCATCAGTTCCAGCGTGCGCAGGCAATCGCCGAGCGGCGGAAGCGTATCGTGTTCAAGCTGGGTTTGCAGACTGAGCAAGCGGTTGCGCAAGGCGCTGGCTTGGTCGATCTGACGCGTCAGCATGGCGATCTGGCGCGCCACGATGGCCGCGAACGACAGGCCGGGGTCGGCCAAGGCGGCGCCCACCTCGGCCAGCGATAGACCGAGTTTGCGCAGCGCTTGAATCTGATGCAAGCGGGCGGCGTCGGCGCCGTTGTAGAGGCGATAGCCGGCGTCGCTGCGCGCCGAGGGCAGCAGCAGACCGATCGCGTGGTAGTGGTGCAGCGCGCGCACGGTCAGGCCGGCGCGTCTGGCGAGCTCCCCAATTTTTAATCCCATCGACTTTTCTTTCTCTATGCTGCCTCGAGTGTAAACGCTGACGCCACGTCAGGGTCAAGCGCTAAGCAATGAGTCAGCCAACCCGGCATACCGCAGTGCCGGCCGACGCTGCTCTATGGGCCAAAAACGACCCGCATCGCTGGCGGTGCCGCGCCAGTAACTACTTGGAGCCGGCGCGGCGCTTGACCTTGCCCCCGACAGAAGGTTTATAGTGTCGTCAGGGTCCATGCCTGGCGCGGCCCGCTTAGCGCCAAGCCATGTTGCGGCCGACGTCCCTGTCCGATAGACGGTCAGGTGGCTGCCTCTGGTCCCGCTCCCATCGATTACAAGGTTTCAGCATGAGTGTATTGATCAGTAGGCTGATGCCGCGCATCGGTCTCGTTTTCAGTGTGATGTGGCGCGGCGCCGCCGCGGCCGAGGGTGCTGTGGATCCGGTCGAACCGGCCGATCCTCGCGCGGCAGTGGTGGCGGCCGCCGACGGCGCCATCTTGGCCGGCTATCGCGCCTTTGACGAGCCGGATGCCACGCCGCCCCAGCTGTGGCGCAGGCTCAACGAGGATGTCAGCGACAATTCTGGCGCCATGGGTGGCATGCACGGCGGCATGGCCGATCAGCCGATGACGCACGCCGCTCGCGACCAGACCGCTTCCCACGGCAAACGCGCGGGCGCACCGCATCAGGCCCGCGAAGAGCCGACGCCGGCGGACCATGCCGCCATGGGCCACGGCGTGGCGCCGCCTGCGCAACAACCATGAGCGCGCAGTTCAAAACGGCGGCGCTCGGCCTATTGATCCTGGTGCTCAGCGGCTGTGCCGGTTTCTCGGCGGACGGCGGACGCGAGGCGCTGGACGCGCTCACGCGCGAACGCGGCGGCGCGGCGCTCGCGCTGGGTGGCGCCGAGCTCGATTCCGAACGCGCCGCGCTGCTGGCCGCTTTGCCGAACCAGCCGCTCACGGTGGAGGCAGCGGTGCGTCTGGCCGTGTTGAACAACCGCGGCTTGCAAGCCGATTTGGCGGAATTGGGCATTTCCGAGGCGGAGCTGGTGCAAGCTGGGCGTCTGCGCAATCCGGGCCTGTCGTTCTCGCGCCTGAGCGATGGCGCCGGCAGCGAGATCGAACGGGCCGTGGTGTTCGATCTGGCCGGCTTGCTGACACTGCCGATGCGTCGAAAAATCGAGCGCGACCGCTTTGAACAAACGGTGCTGCGGGCCGCCGGCCAAGTGGTGCAATTGGCGGCCGACACCCGACGCGCCTGGATAACGGCGGTGGCGGCGGCGCAGACGGCGGCTTATATGGAGCAAGCCAGCTCGGCCGCCGAGGCCGCCGCCGAGCTGGCGCAAGGCATGGCGCGCGCCGGCAATTGGAGCCGGCTCGACCAGGTGCGCGAACAAGCGTTTTATGCCGACACCATGGCTCAGGTGGGGCGGGCCCGCCTGCTGGCCGGGTCGAGCCGCGAAAAATTGGTCCGTTTGCTCGGTTTGTGGGGCACGCAAACCGCGTTCAGTGTGCCTGATCGCCTGCCCGAGCTGCCGGCGTCCGTCGCGCCCATCGCCGACGTGGAAGCAAGGGCCATGGCGCGTCGGCTCGATATCCAGATCGGCAAGCGGGAGGCCGAACAGAACGCGCGCGCGCTGGGACTGAGCCGGGTCAGCGGCATCGTCAATGTGCTCGAACTTGGCTATGCCAACAAGAGCGCGACTGGGCAGCCGCGCGAGAATGGCTACCAGATCGGGATCGAACTGCCAATCTTCGATGGCGGCGGCGCCCACACCGCCAAGGCGCGGGCGCGCTACATGCAGACGCTGCACCGCACGGCCGATATCGCCATCGCCGCCCGCTCCCAGGTGCGCGAAGCGCACGCCGCTTACCGCGGCCACTATGAGCTGGCGCGTCATTACCGCGATCAGGTCGTACCGCTGCGCAAAAAAATATCCGATGAGGTCATGCTGCGCTATAACGGCATGCTGCTGAGCGTATTCGAATTGTTGACGGACGCGCGCGAGCAAGTGGCCAGCGTGAACGGGGCGATCGATGCCCAGCGCGATTTTTGGCTGGCAGAAACCGATCTGCACGCCGCCATGGGCGGCGCTACGGATCAGGCGCCACCCTCATCGAACCCATCGCATCAGGAGTGAGCATGACGTCACGTAGAACTTTTTTCAAAGGGGCGGGGTCGGTCGCGCTGGGCGCGCTGGCGGTGAGCCGGGTGGCTGCCGCGTCGCTGCCGGAAGCGGTCAGCCGCGCCAGCGCCGCCACCGAGGCGCCCGCGCCGCCGCCGAACGGGCGCCCGTTTCATCCGGTCGTCACCTTAAATGGCTGGTCGCTGCCCTGGCGCATGAATATGGGGGTGAAAGAGTTTCATCTGGTGGCCGAACCGGTGGTGCGCGAGCTCGCGCCCGGCATGAAAGCCAATCTGTGGGGTTACAACGGTCAGTCGCCGGGACCGACCATCGAAGTGGTGGAAGGGGACCGGGTGCGGATTTTCGTCACCAATCGCTTGCCCGAACAGACCAGTATCCATTGGCATGGTCAGCGCTTGCCCAACGGCATGGATGGTGTGACGGGCTTGACCCAGCCCGGCATCGCGCCTGGCAAGACTTTTGTGTATGAATTCGTGGCGCGACGGGCCGGTACCTTCATGTATCACCCGCATGCCGATGAAATGACGCAAATGGCCATGGGCATGATGGGTTTTTGGGTGACCCATCCCAAGGATCCCGGTTTTATGCCGGTCGAGCGCGACTTTGTTTTCTTACTCAATAACTATGACATCGATCCGGGCAGTTACACCCCCAAAGTCAGCACCATGACCGATTTCAATTTGTTTACCTTTAACAGCCGGGTCTTCCCCGGCATCGATCCGATGGTGGTGCGGCAGGGCGACCGGGTCCGCATCCGTTTTGGCAACTTGACCATGACCAACCATCCGATCCACTTGCACGGCCACGAATTTACCGTCACCGGAACCGACGGCGGCTGGACCCGGCCCGAAGCGCGCTGGCCGGAGGTCACCACGGATGTGGCGGTCGGACAAATGCGCGCCATCGAATTCGAGGCCAGCGAGCCGGGCGACTGGTCCTTTCACTGCCATAAGTCGCACCACACCATGAATGCGATGGGGCACGATGTGCCGAACATGATCGGCGTCGATCAGCGCAAGGTGGCGCAACAGATCAATCAACTGGTGCCGGGCTATATGGCGATGGGCGAGCGCGGCATGGCCGATATGGAACAAATGCAGATGATGGCACTGCCCGAAAACACCTTGCCGATGATGGGGGGGCAGGGGCCGTTCGGCGGGGTCGGCATGGGTGGCATGTTTACCGTGGTCAAGGTCCGCAAGGAGCAGGCGCGCGGCGATTACAGCGATCCCGGCTGGTACAAGCATCCGCCCGGTACGCAAGCCTATGAATGGCAAGGAACACTGCCGGAGGCGCCACGCAGCCGCGACGGCGGCGGCCAATCGATGGCGCCGGCGGCCCGGGGCGCCGGGGTGGAAATGACGGTGCGTAAGCCAAGCGGCCACCACGGACACGAATAGCGCCATCGCCGGTTCCACCGCACAACAGAGGCGACGGTCAGTACGTTTGCATACCAACGGCCGGCACTTGCGGCGTTACAATACATTTAGGCAGGCATAAACCAGGCTCGCCACCCTCTTGCCGCGCGCAAGTGTTATTCAGATAATAGAGGCAGTGTATGAAAATCCTGATCACGGTAGCGAGTTTGTTTGCCCTCAGTATGCCGGCCATGGCCGCCGACGTGGGTGTGTCGATCAACGTCGGGCAACCCGGGTTTTACGGGCGCATCGATATCGGCGATTTTCCGCCACCGCAGGTGGTGTATGCGCAGCCGGTCATTATCGAGCGGCCGGTGCGCTACGTGGAGCAGCGGCCGATTTATCTGAGGGTGCCGCCTGGACACGCCAAACATTGGTCGAAGCATTGCCGATCGTACAATGCGTGCGGTCAACGGGTCTATTTCGTTCAAGATAATTGGTATACCAATGAATACGCGCCGCGTTACCGAAGCGAGCACCAGCACCGTGGGCACGGGCGTGGCCACCAGGATCGGGAGCAACGCGGAGGGCGCGACGACCGGGACGACCGCCATGAGCGGCACGATGAAGGGCGCGGTCACGGCCGCGACAAAGGAGATGACCGAGGGCGCGGCCATTAACTGTTATGCTACTGCTAACTCGCTGTTAATTTTACCGCGCACGCGGACTTTGAACGGCGCGGCCACTGGCGCCGCGCCTCACCATCATGGGAGGCTGTTTGCATAGCAAAATTGTGATCGTCGGAGGCGGCGCCGGAGGCTTGGAGTTGGCTTGTAAGTTGGGCCGCAAGCTGGGCGCAGGGCAGGTAGTGCTGGTCGATAGCCGGCTTTACCATATTTGGAAGCCGTCGCTGCACGAGGTGGCGGCCGGCACCCTGGATATTCACCAGGAAGGTTTGTCCTACCAAATGTTGGCGCACGATAACAGTTTTACTTACGTGTATGGCGCCTTGACGGCGCTCGATCCGGCCGCCAAACGCATCACGGTGGGACCTGTCCTGGCCGGAGCTACCCCGGCCGGACCTGCCCCGGCCGGACCAATCCCGGCCGGACCAATCCAGGCCGGAGCTACCCCGGCCGGACTTGCTGCTGCGGTCTCGGACGAGGTGCTGTTGCCGGAGCGCTATCTGGACTACGGCTCGCTGGTGATGGCGGTGGGCAGTATTTCAAATTACTTTGGCGTGCCGGGTGCCCAGGAACACATCATTTCCCTCAACGCCACGGAGGATGCCGAGCGCTTCCGCTTAAAGCTGCTCAAGTTGATGGCGATGGCCGAGGCGCGCAAATCCAGCCAGGCGGCGGCCGGGGTCGATATCGTCATCATTGGCGGCGGCGCCACCGGGGTCGAGCTGGCCGCCGAGTTGCGGGAGGCCAGCGGGGTGTATGCGGCCTACGGTTTCAATCACTTGAATCCGCTCAAAGATGTGCGCATCACCTTGCTTGAAGGCGCCTCGCGCATCTTGGCGCCGCTCACCGATCGGGTGTCCGCGGCCGCCTTACAGCTGTTGAAAGAGCGTGCCATCGAAGTTGCCACCGATACCCGTGTCACCGCGATCGACGCCGCCGGCGTTACGGTGGCCAGCGGCGCGGTGTATCCGGCCGACATCTGTGTGTGGGCGGCCGGCATCAAGGCGCCCGATTTCTTGAGCAAGCTGGGCCTGCCGACCAACCGTGCCGGGCAGATCGAAGTCGATGCCACGCTCAAGGTCAACGGTATCGCCGATATCTATGCCTTGGGCGACTGCGCCGCCTGCGCCGACACGGGCGGCAAGCTGGTGCCGCCGCGCGCCCAGGCCGCGCATCAACAAGCCGACTATCTGCGCAAATTATTACTGCGCAAAACGGCAGGCAAGGCACCGGCCGATGTGCCGTTCCGTTACCGCGACTACGGTTCCCTGGTGTCGTTCGGCCACACCACCACGGTGGGCACGCTGATGGGCTCTCTCAAGGGCTTGAGCTGGTTTGTCGAAGGTTTTTTGGCGCGCATGATGTATGTGAGCTTGCATTTGATGCACCACCAGGCAGTGCTGGGCACGGTTCGCGCGGGGGTGCTGGCGCTGGCTCGTTTCCTGATCAAGCGCAGCACGCCGCTGGTGAAATTGCATTAGCGGCAAGCGGGCCGGAGGCGCCGCCATCGTGCCATCGTGCTATTGTGCGGGCGGGCGCGGCAGGATGACAGTCAAGCCGGTTCCGGTTCCGGCTCCGGTGCCGGTCCCGGCGCCGGTTGCGCCATCGGAAACCAGATGCAGGCTGCCGCCCAGGTAAGCGACGCGCTCGCGCAGGGCGCGCAAGCCGTGCCGGGGCGCCGCCTCGCTGGCGCTCTCGGGGGGTAGTCCGACACCGTTATCCTTCACAGTGAGCATGATGGCTTCGTCGTTATCGTCCAGCACGATGTCAACCGTGCTGGCGCGAGCGTGGGCGGCGATATTGCGCAAGGCTTCCTCCAACGTGCGCAACAAGGCCACCCCCTGTTGACGCGAACATTGCAACTCGGCTTCCGGCCAGCTACAGCGCACCGCGATCTCATGCTGCTCGCCGAACTGGACCGCCAATTCGCGCATCGCCACCGTTACGCCCAAAAATTCCAACTTGTCGTTCCACAGCTTAAATTGCATCGCACGATTGGTTTCGATCACATTCATCAGCAGCTGTTTCATCTGGGCGGCGCGGTCGGTCAGGGCGCGCTCCTGCGGCAACTGGTGCGCCAGCAGTGACAGATGCATGGTCAGCGCCGTCAACGATGAACCCAGGCTGTCGTGCAACTGGCGCGCCAGCAAGCGCCGCTCGTCGTCCCATACGCCGGTCAGGTGACCGAGCAGTTCGCTCAAGTCGGCCGCCCGCTGCGTGTCGGAGGCGACCGCTGACGCGGAAGAAACTGGCTGTAGCGGTGCGGACATAGTGGACAAAATAATCAATGGGCTAAGTGGCGGTGATACTGCTGGATTAACATGGTTGTCAGATCATACCCGAGGTTGCAAAGCGGCGGCGCACCGCCGCGATGCCGCTCAATATGGGGTGGCGGCCCGGGTGCAAGTCTGAATCGCGTCCAGTAAATGCTCGATATCGACGGGCTTGACCAGATGCATATCGAAGCCGGCCTCGAGCACGCGCCGCTTGTCCTCGGCTAGGCCATAACCGGTCAGGGCAATGAGCCGAATATCGCGCGTGCGGGCGTCGGCGCGCAGCCGGCGCGCCACTTCGTAGCCATCGATGCCGGGCAGGCCGATGTCGACCAGCGCCAGGCCGGGCTGGAAGCTGGCCGCCACGTCCAGCCCCATCAAACCGTTGGACGCCTGCTGCACCTGGTAGCCTTGGCAACTGAGCATCATGGCCATCATTTCGCGGCCGTCGTCGTTATCCTCGATCAGCAAAACGGTGGGCAGTGCATGTTGTACCGCTGGCGTGGCCGGGCTGACGGCATGGTCGGGCGCCGCGGCCGCGCGCGGCAAGCTGATAGTGAAGGTGCAACCCTGGCCGCTGCCACCGCTGTGCGCGTTCACGCTTCCGCCATGCAATTCGGTCAAGCGCCGCACCAGCGACAAGCCGATGCCCAGCCCGCCCTGGGAACGGTCGAGCGTGCTCGTTCCCTGGACAAACACGTCAAACACGTGGGGCAGCAGCTCGGCCGCAATGCCGACCCCCGAATCGGTGACGGTGAGCGCGATGTGCGCGTCGTCGGCGACGGTGCGAATGTCGATGCGCCCGCCGGGCGGGGTGTATTTCAAGGCATTGTCGATCAGGTTGCTGATGATTTGCTCGATCCTGGTCGGGTCGCCGTCGACCCAAGCCGGCGTCAAATGCAGATGCAAGCGGTAGTCGGCCAGGCGCCCCGTGGTGGTGTAAATGTCGACGCAGGTGCGCACCAGCAGGGTCAGATCGAGCGTCGTTTTGCTGAGCAAAATCTTGCCGGACATGGCACGGCTCAAATCGAGCAAATCGTCAACGATGCGGCTCAAATGTTGGCTCTGGCGCATGATGATGGCGCGCGCGCGCTCCACGCCGTCGGCCGACACGCCGGGCAAGCCGATCAGCGAGGCGGCGCTGCTGATGGCGCTGAGCGGATTGCGCAATTCGTGACCCAGCATGGCCAAAAACTCGTCCTTGGCGTGATTTTGTCGTTCGGCGACTTCACGCTCTTCGATTTCGCGGCTCAGTCGCTTATTGGTGGCCGTCAACTCCGTGGTGCGCTGGTTCAGTTGACGCGCCTGATTTTTCAATTCCTCGTTCTTGGTGGCCAGTGCCACGAACACGGCGACCTTGGCGTACAGAATCTGCGGGATAACGGGGGTAAACAGGAAGTCGACGGCGCCTTTTTGATACGCTTTCAAACGGTCGATTTCGTCGGACAGGAAGGCGGTCACGAAGATGATCGGCACGTCGGCCGAGCGTTCGCGCTGGTGGATCGCTTCCGCCGTCTCGAACCCGTCCATGCCTGGCATGTTGACGTCCAATAAAATCACGGCGAAGTCGTGCAAGAGCACGTGGCGCAAGCCTTCTTCGCCGGAGCGGGCCGCGATCACCTCATAGTTTTCCTGCTCGGCCCATTGTGCTAACAGGCTGGTGAGCGCAAACAAACTATTGGCGTCATCGTTGACTACGAGAATTTTTGGTTTGTCGATTTTGGTCACGTTTCTCTGCGCTGCAAGCTGCGGGTTGCGTCCGTTGTTCAGTATTGCGGGAAACAAGATGGCAGAGCGTCTTCATTTTCATGCGCATGCGTCGCGTCAAACCGACCTCATCAAAAGTCATTGCGGGTTGTTGCTTTATAGTGTTTCTCATTGTCAAATCTGCTCTGGCATCATATCAATTGCAAATTCGAATGTCAAAAGCGGTCCGGTGTGTGTGGTGCAGCGCCGGCTCTGTGTTCGATTGCGCACATACAGCGTGGCGCGACCGTGACAATATGGCATCTGAGACTTGCCATGCGCGCTGGGCGAAGCCGGCCGGCAATGTTCTGGCGGCATCCCATTTACCGTGACAAAGGAAACAACATGAACATCAACACGATCGTCGATCAACAATATTTGGGAAAAACGTTCAAGGAGTTGGCCGACGCGCCGTTGAGCGCCTTGCGCGGTGTCAGTGCCAAGGATGCCAAGGCTTTGGAGCAAGCGTTTGCGATCAAAACCGTGCGCGATCTGGCCAACCTTTCCTTCGTCAAGTGGGCCAGCGCCCTGGTTACGCTGGCCGATGAAGAAACGTTGACCGAAGAACAAAAGGCCAAGGAAGAGTTGCTGGACGGCGCGGTCGAGATGACGTTTCCGGCCAGCGATCCGATTTCTGTCGATTCCGGCATCACCCGCATTGAAGTGGCGCCCGAGCTGGTTGACGCTCAGCGCGATCATCAGCACGCGGAGCGGGTGGAGCGCTCGACGGAACACGGCACCGAGGCCCAGAGCGCGGCTGACAATGCCGGTTCGAACAATACCAAGAAATAATTCGGCGGAGGGCGAGCGGTCGGCTCGCCCTAGCATGCAGATCGCTAGCTTCGAAACTAGCGCGCTGCACTGGCCGCACGGTGGCGTGAGCAGGCGGCCGCTTCGGGCGGTGCCTGACTTTCCAATCGCATCGCAAAGCGCTTCAAGGCGCTATTTTGCGGTTAAGGAATGAAATGGACGCCTCCCTCCTCGCAAGCACCAGCGATGAATTTGGCGGTGGATGATCGAATCGGCGGCCAACACCCGGCCGCTCTGGAGGAGCGCCGGAGTCCAGGCATGGGCTCCAATCGCCCCTGCCGGCTGATCGACCGCCGGTTGGGTCGTCTTCAGGAGGAATTTGTGGTCGGACTGGCGATGAGATTGGTGGCAGACGGTGCGGTGCAATAGGGATGGGTTCTCGCTTGCCAACGGCATCGAATGTGCCAAAGTGGAAGTGTGAATTAACCACTTGAGGGAAGGAGAACCCACCATGAATTCTACTGCTTATGGCATTGACACTGCCAAGAACGTATTTCAGGCGTATTCGGTCAACCGGGAAACGGGCGAGGTCGTTAGCAAACAAATCAAACGGACCAAGTTCCTTGAGTATTTCGTCAACAAGCCGCCGTGCCTGATCGGAATGGAGGCCTGCGGCGGATCGCAGCACTGGGCGCGTGCCTTGCAGGCAATGGGACATGTGGTGAAGCTGATGCCAGGCAAGGCCGTGAAGGCTTTCGTCAGCGGCAATAAAAGCGACGCTGCCGATGCACGCGCGATTTGGCTTGCGTTACAACAGCCTGGTGTGAGGGCAGTAGCAGTGAAATCCGAGGAACAGCAAGCGGTGCTGGCTCTGCACCGGATGCGACAGCAATTGGTGAAATTTCGCACGATGCAAAGCAATGGCTTGCGCGGGCTGCTTGGCGAGTATGGCGAAGTGATGCCCGTTGGTCGGGCTGCGCTGAATCGGGGCATGAAGGATGCGTTGGCGCGGCTGGCCGAGCGCCTGCCAGCGGCCCTGATCGACACCCTGCGCGAACAATGGGACATGTTAGCCAGGCTCGACTTGCAGATCGAGCAGATTGAGCAGCGCTTGCAGGCGTGGTTGAAGCAAGACCAGGCCAGCAAATTGATTGCCGAGATTCCCGGCGTCGGCCTGCTGACGGCTACGGCGGCTGTGGCGACGATGGGTGACGCCAGAACGTTCAAGTCCGGGCGAGAATTTGCAGCATGGCTGGGGCTGGTACCGGCGCAGACCGGAACGGGCGGACGGGTAAGACTACTAGGAATCAGCAAGCGTGGCGACACCTATCTGCGAACACTGCTCATCCACGGCGCAAGGACGGTGTTGACGCACACTAAGAACCCAGGAAAATGGCTGCAGGAAATAGGCAAGCGCCGTCCGCCGAATGTGGTCACCGTCGCGCTGGCCAACAAGATGGCGAGGACGATTTGGGCGATGCTGGCACACAATCGAGAGTACGACAAAGACCACCTTAGCGTCCGACCTGTGTAGAAATGGGCCGGTGGAAAAGACTATTAACGCAGGCAATGGCAGGTTGAAAGGTTGCGCAAGGTATTGAGCGTGATGACAAACAGGTCAGACCGGGACTTACTAAACCTGAAGTGCTTCCAGGGCTAACAGCCCGTCTAGGGAATGAGGTGTAAGTCAGCGGATTTCATCGGGGCCGGCAGGGAAAAGCCGCTGCCACAAGGCCGGATATAGAACTGCAGCCTACCTGTCTGGAGCACACAAAAACACCTTGGCAAACGGGAGGCGTCCATATAGAAGCACTGATTTATTCTGCTGGATGAAATTGTCACACTTGTGGCGCGAAACGCGCGATTTGGCGACTCAGGCAGGCGAGGGCAGGGCGCCCACTATCTTGGCGGCGCCGGCGGGCGGCTTGTAGCAAAAGCGATTCTTGCCGGCGCGCTTGGCTTCATACAGGGCATTGTCGGCGGTGGCGATCAAGGCGTCCACATTGTCTGCATCGTCCGGATACAGGCTGATTCCGATGCTGGTCGACAAGGTGAGCTTCAAGTCGTTGATGAAGTAGGGTTCCGACACAATTTCAACCAGCTTGCTGGCCGGTTCCTGCGCGTCGCGCAGGCTGGACACCGA
Source organism: Pseudomonadota bacterium (assembly GCA_040385995.1). GTDB lineage: Bacteria > Pseudomonadota > Gammaproteobacteria > Burkholderiales > Burkholderiaceae_D > Janthinobacterium. The sequence goes on along the minus strand of JAZKGI010000057.1, from coordinate 13,116 downwards.
GCCCAGCACGATGACGAATTCATCGCCGCCAATGCGCGCCACGGTGTCTTCCTTGCGCGACGAGCCAACCAGGCGCGATGCCACCATTTTCAAGATCTCGTCGCCATAGGCATGACCATAAGTATCATTGATGGCTTTGAAGCCGTCCAGATCGAGATACATGATGGCGGCCTTGGTCTGGTTGCGCGAAGCGTGCTGCAAGCACGTTTCAATGCGGTCTTCCAGCAGGCGCCGGTTGGGCAAGCCCGTCAACGCGTCGTGCAAGGCCAGTTCCTGTTGCTGCTTGCTATATTGCGCCAACTCCTTGTAGAGCAGCCGCACTTCCAGCATATTATGGATCCGCTTATGCACTTCCAGCAAGTCGAACGGCTTGCTGATGAAGTCGCGCGCGCCCGCTTCGAGCGCGGCGATCTTAAAACTGGGCTGGGCCGTCAAGGCCAGCACGGGCAGATAGCCGCCCTGTTCGATTTCCTTCAAGCCCTTCATGACCTGGAAGCCGTTTAGCTCGGGCATTTGCAAATCAAGCAGGATGAGGTCGTAGCAGTGTTCGCGATGCAGCGGGCAAACCTGGCCCGGCATCATGGTCGAGGTCACGTCGGTGTAACCGGCGTCGCGCAAAATTTCCAACATCAAGTCGACATTGTCGGCGCAATCGTCCACGACCAGGATTTTGGCGTTCAGTATCTCGTTTCGGCTGGGCATATTGGTCTCGTCAATGCTGAAGGCTCGGCGCCATTGGTCTAGCGTCGAGCGCGGATATAGAAGTGTAGCGCTATAGATGATTCCTAAACGCACGTATAGCCGATCTAGCGATCTTGCGCAATGTTGCAGAGGCGCAAAATATAAACGGTGAGCTTGTAAGTTTGAAGTCTAACAAACTCTCACCCCGTTGCTTGTAGGACAGTAGCGCGTGCGCTGGTAGGATTATAGAACTATTGTTGTGGCAATACTAATTTTCCTTGTCTGTGGTGGGCACTTGCAGGGCTAAAGCATTGCCGGTGGCGGCACCGGAGGCGGTATTGTCGAAAATGCACCATGCGCGATGGCCGGCGGCGCGGGCGCTGTCCAACTCGGCGCGCAAGCGCGCCAGAAACGCGTCGCTGTAAGCCGAGTAATAGATATGGGGACTGCCGTGCAAGCGCCAGTAGCGTTCGCTTGTGGTCGGTTGGTGCGGCCCAGGCTGGCCAGCCGGCGGATCGGCCACGACCCGTGTGATGTGGCGCTGTTCCAATAACGCGCTGGCATCGCTGTCGAACCAGCTGGCGTGGCGCGCTTCCAACGCCAGCATGCAGTCGAAGCGGCCACGCAAGCGCGTGGTGAACTCCTGCGCCAGTGCCGGGTCGAACCGTAAGCTCGGTGGAAGCTGGACCAGCACGCAGCCGAGCTTTTTGCCCAGGCTGCCCACCTCGACGGCAAATTGTTCGAGCAAGTCGTCGATGTCATGCAAGCGCTGGTCGTGCGTAATGCTGCGCGGCAGCTTGACGGAAAAACGAAAACGCTCAGGCACGCTCTCGGCCCAGCGCGCGTACGTCTGCGGCCGGTGTGGCCGGTAGAAGGAGGAGTTGATTTCCACCGCGTCAAACACGCTCGCATAGCGTTCCAGCTGGCTGCCCTCGGCGGGAAACGCCGCCGCGCTGGCCCGCGCGATGCTCCATCCCGCGCAGCCGATCAGCGAAGGCGCCGCCTTGCCGGGCACGCGCGGGGCATGCTGGCCCGTTGCATGCGCACGTGGGCCGGCAAGCTCGGCCCCGCCGCGCTCCCCCCCGTTCATTGGCCGCGCGGGGCCATCAGACGGGCCACCGTGTTGATTAGTTGCGCCGGCTCAACCGGCTTGGCCACATGGGCCTGAAAGCCGCAGTTCAGCGCCCGCAAGCGGTCTTCGGAGCGGGCAAAGGCGGTCAAGGCCACGGCGGGGATGGCGCCACCCAGCGCCGGCCCCAGCGCGCGTACTCGGCTGAGCAGTTCGAAACCGTCCACGCCGGGCATGCCGATGTCGCTGATTAAAATGTCGAACCTGGCGCTATGCAACAGTTGTAGCGCTTCGGCGGCGTTGGAGGCGCTGAGCACCTTGGCTTGGCAGTCGCTCATGATGCGCTCGACCAATTCGCGCGCATCGGCTTCGTCATCGACCACCAGCACCTTCAACCCCGACAAATCGTGCAGCGCCGAGTCGTCCGTCACGGGAGCGGGGGGCGGCGGGTTGCGGGCTTGGCGCATGGCGCCCGCCTTGGCCGAGGCCAAGGGCAATTGCACGGTGAAGCAAGCGCCCCGGTTTTCACCGTCGCTGCTCACCTGCACCGTGCCGCCGTGTTGTTCAATCAAATGCTGGACGATGGACAGGCCCAGGCCCAGGCCGCCATGCTTGCGCGTGGTGGACGCGTCAGCCTGGCGGAAACGTTCGAACGCATGGGCCAGAAATTCGGCCGCGATGCCGATCCCGGTATCGCTGACCGTGATATGAATCGATTGGTCGACTTGCCGCACGCCGATGCGCACCGCGCCGTCGCGCGGCGTAAACTTGATGGCGTTCGACAGCAAATTCCAAAACACTTGCTGTAGACGGCTGGGGTCGCCCATGATGGCGCCCGCGCTGGGCTCGAAATCGTTTTCGAGCCGAATGTTTTTCGCTTGCGCGGCGGAGCGTACCGCCTCGACCGCCGCTTCCACCGCCGTGGCCGGCGCCATCAGCTGCATGTCGAGCAATACCTTGCCCGATGTGATGCGGCTCATGTCGAGCAAGTCTTCAATCAGTTGCGCCTGCGCACGCGCGTTGCGTTCAATCGTTTGCAGACCGCGATGCAGGTCGGCTTCGTCGCGCGTACCGCGCCGTAGCACTTGCGCCCACCCCAGAATGGCCGACAAGGGCGTGCGCAACTCGTGCGACAAGGTGGCCAGGAATTCATCTTTCATCTGATTGCTGCGCTCGGCCACAGTGCGCGCGCTGCGTTCGCTGTCGAGCAGAATTTTGCGTTCTTCGGCGGCGCGCTGGGCCGCTTCGTACAGGCGGGTGTTGTCGATCGCCACGGCGGCCTGGGCCGCGATGCCGCCCAGAATGCGTTCGGTGCGCTCGCTAAACATGGACGGCTCCGGATGCGCGAGCACCAGGCAACCGATCGGCGCGCCCGAACGGGACAGCACCGGCACCGACAAATAACTGCGCAAGGGCGTTTCGCCGGGCGGCAGCAGCCAGCGCGGATGCCCGGGCCGGACCGCGCAGAGGTCGGCGATGCGCTGCGCGCCCGCCGCTTGCCAGCCGGGGCCAAACAGGGGGGCGCCGTCGGCCTGCGTCAAACCGCCGAACACGTCGGCCGGCGCGCCGCTGGTGGCGTGCAAGCTCAGACCGTGGGCGCCGCCTTCGGCCTGGTAAAAGAAGCCGCCCACCCGGGCCGCGCCGATCCGGTTGGCCGCGTCCGTCACCGCTTGCAGCAAGGTGCGCAGATCGAGCGTGCCCGCCAGCGCGGTGCCGGTGTCGTTGAGTAGTTCGAGCACATTGCTTTCGTCGCGCAACGCTTCCTGCACCCGTTTGACTTGATCGACATCGGTGCTGGTGCCAAACCAGCGCGACAGTTGGCCGGCGCTGTCGCGCACCGGATTGGCGCGGGTGAGGAACCAGCGGAACTGGCCATCGGCGCCGCGGATCGGAAACTCCATTTCGAACGGCAAGCCGCTGCGCACCGAGCGTTCCCAGTGGGCCACCATGTGCGGTACGCAGGCCGGGTCGTAGGCAATGTGCCAATTGTCGCCGGCCACCTGTTCGGCGGTGGTGCCGGTGTAGGCATACCAGCGCTCGTTATACCAGGTCATGGTGCCGTCGACGCGGGCGATCCAGGCCAGTTGCGGGATCGAGTTGGCCAGCGCGCGTAATTCTTCCTCGCTCTGGCGCAAACTGTCCTCGGCCGCCTTGCGCGCCGTAATGTCTTGCACCATGCCCGTCATGCCCAGCAAACGGTGGTGGGCGCCGTAATTGCCGTGCCCGACCAAAGCCAGCCAGCGCCGCTCGCCGCCGCGCTCGATACGACACTCGATATGGTAATCGGTGCGCGCGGCGATGGCATGCTCAAGGGCGGCCTGGGCGAGGTCGCGGTCCTCGTCGGTCAGCCGCTCGCGCAGCGCGGTCCAGGTGATAGGCTGGCCGCCGGGCAAGTCGACGATGTCGGCCGCGCGCGCGCCCAACGTGACCAGATTGGTGGCGGCATCCCAGCTCCAGTCGCCCAAGCGGCCGGCGGCCAGGGCGATATGCAGGCGGTTGGCACTGTCGCGCAGGGCCTGTTCACTTATTTTGCGCTCGGTGATGTCTTGAAGGTGACAAGCCAGACCGTCGATGCAAGGCGCGGCGCGCACCTCCAGCCACCGCTGACTGGGCCGATAATAGAGTTCGAACCCGGCTACGCCGCCGCCTTCCATGGCTTGTCGGCATTGCGTCTCCAACACTGTGCCGCGCAAGGCTGGAAATTCCGCCCAAAAATTTCTACCGAGGGTACCCGCGCGTTGCTCCGGCCCCGGCGCCGTGCGCAACATCGCTTCGGCGCGCTCGCTGATGTACGCGATCCGCCAATCGCGTTGGATGATCAGAAAACCGTCCGCGATACTGTCGAGCATGGTGCTCATGCGTTCTTCTGACCGGCGCAGCGCTTCGCGCAGGGCGCCAAGTTCGTCCTCGGCATGGGCCGGCCTGGCCGCCATGCGGGCCCCGCGTAAGGCGGGCTGGAGCCTTAGCTCCTGGTCGTGATTTGCCATTAAACACTCTCGCCGTTAGCCGGTATGAACATGGACTTCAAGGCGGGATTGCAACTAGGCTCTGCTGGGAGAATCATAGGGTCGCGTCAAAGCCATGATTAATCGTTTCGGCACGCGCCATGCCTGGCAGACGCGTTTCCGTACTCGATGGTATTGGGATATTGTAGCGTCGAGCTGGCGTTTTACCCAACACGCGAGCCTGGACGCGATGTCGGACTAAGCCTTGCCTGTTTGTAGTTCTATGCTGATAAGAATCGGACCAGCCCGTTCGCACGTCGGCGAAAGACCGCCTGGCAAGGTCCGCGCGCGACCGGCCCTGTCTGTTTTACAAAGCGGCCCGCGCGGGCGATTGCCGCCGCCCGATTTTGTTGCGGCGCGGTGCAAGCGAAATTTTGAGCAAAAAAAAGCCCGCTGGTGAAAGCGGGCTGAATCTATTTCTTGGAGGAGAATAGAGGAGACAGATCCATAATGCTGCATCGCGGCACAAAAATCCAATTTTTGTTCATGATGACAGTAATCAGCTTGATGAATAGCTGTCCGCTTGCCTGGCAAGCCTTTGCAAAACGGCCATAAATTTGCCATCATGGGCAGGCTCATACATTACCGTACATTTACAGGGAGGCGCCATGCCAGTCATCGTCCGGCACAGGAAAGTCAACATTGTTGTTTTGTCAGACGGCGAGCGACTCGGCGAACACTGTCGGGCCGGCGATATCGCCATCGCCGCCGATAGCGAAGGCTGGTGGACCCGTTTTGTCGGGGCCGATGGCGCGGTCGACAGTTATGATCGGCCATTCCCCTCATATAACGAAGCCCTGTGGGCCGCCAAAGCGGCGGCCGAGTTCGGTCTCGATTGAGCCCTTATCCGCGGCCGGCGATCGGGACTGGCATTTGGGACTAGACAAGCTGACCGCGGCTCCCTATAATCTCGCTTCCTTCGGGGGCAACCTCTCCGGGTTCAAACCAGCGGCGCTGTCCGGTCGGTATGTTTGAAACGAAATAGCTTGTTTTCGCGGTTGAAAGTGGGTGGTTAGCGGAAGAAGGAAACGCGCACCATTTGCCGATTGAAAAAATCGAACTTTCCAAAACGAAACGCATGCGCTATAATGTTGCTTTCGCGGCTGTAGCTCAGTTGGATAGAGTACTTGGCTACGAACCAAGGGGTCGTGGGTTCAATTCCTGCCAGCCGCACCAGAATAAAAGTCGTGAAAAAAGACCTAGAGTGTTAAAACTCTAGGTTTTTTTTCGTCCGCGCCGCGCGGTTAGCACGGCAGCGGGCGGGCGCCTGGCGACGAGCCGGCCGCGCGCCTTGCGTGACAGCCCGCGCATCGTGCGCGAGCGCTTTGCCCTTGGATATTTCAGAAACACCTGCTATAATTTTGTTTTTCGCGGCTGTAGCTCAGTTGGATAGAGTACTTGGCTACGAACCAAGGGGTCGTGGGTTCAATTCCTGCCAGCCGCACCAGAATAGGGGGACCAGATCGCAAGATCTGGTCCCTTTTTCGTATGCGTACGCTACGCCGACACGGGCCGCTACGTCACCACGTTGGCGGGCCGCCCGGCGGCGAACGCTTCCAAATTGTCGATCAACTGGTCGCCCAGCGTTTGCATGGCTTGGCCGCTGGCCCACGCCACGTGTGGCGTGAGTATGAAATTGGGCAGGCGCAGGCGCAGCAGCACATGGTCGGCCGGCGGCGGCTCGCCGCTCAATACATCGAAGCCGGCGCCGCCGATGATGCCCTGTTCCAGCGCGGCGGCCAGCGCCGCCTCATCGACCAGACCGCCGCGCGCGGTGTTAATGAGCAGCGCGTCCGGTTCCATGCGCGCCAGCTGCGCGGCGCCGATCAGGTGGCGGGTGGCGGCCTCGAGCGGCAAGTGCAGGCTGATCACGTCCGAACTGGCCAGCAGGGCGTCGAGCGTCATGTTGTCCACCAGCGGGTCGGTGGCCGGGGTGCGGCTGTGCACCGCCACGCGCATGCCGAAGGCGCGCCCCAGTCGTGCCACGGCCTGGCCCAGCGCGCCGTAGCCGATCAGGCCCAACTGGCTGCCCGCCAAGTCGCGGATAGGATGGTCGAGCAGGCAAAAACGGGTCGATTGCTGCCAGCGGCCCGCTTCGACATCGGCGCGGTAGGCCAGCAGATTGCGGCGCAGCGCCAGCATCAGCGCGAAGCAGTGTTACGGCACGGTGTAGCCGGCGTCGTGGCGGATATGCGAGACCACGATGCCGCGCGCGCGGCAGGCCGGCACATCGATGATGTCGGTGCCGGTGGCCGCCACCGCGATCATTTTCAAGTGCGGCAGTTGGGCCAACTCGGCCTCGCGCAGCACCACCTTGTTGGTGATGGCGATGCTGGCCTCCTTTAGCCGGGACACGGTGTCGGCGGCGCCGGTGGCCCGATACTGCTGCCATCGATGGGCGAAAGCGGGTTGGCGCAGTTCGGCGATCAGGCTGTCGCGGTCGAGATAGACGATGTGGTGGGCTACATTCATAGTTCGCCTTGGCGTAGTGTGGGCTGCGGCTGGCTTAACTTCGACAGCTGCATGCCCGGGTGGTGGGAAAACAGTTCGGCGATCCATTCCACGAACACGCGCACCTTGGCCGACAGATGCCGGTTTTGCGGATACACCACGTGCAGCGGCAAGGGGTCCGAGCGCCAATCTTGCAGCAGCGTTTCCAGGCGCCCGGCGGCCAACAGCGGCTCGATCGCATAATTGGTCATCTGGAGCACCCCGATGCCGGCCACACCGGCGCTGACATAGGCGGTTGAATCGTTGAGCGCCATATGGCCCTTCAGGGCGATCTGAATGCGCTCACCGTCGCGCGAAAAATCCCAGTCGAAGATTTTGCCGGTGCGGGCCGAAAAATAATTGACGCAGCGGTGCCGCTCCAGATCGTGCGGGTGCTGCGGGCGGCCGTAGCGCGCCAGATAGGAGGGCGCCGCGCAAGTGGAAAAATGCAAGATGCCGACCCGGCGCGCGATCAGGCTCGAGTCACCCAGCATGCCGCCGCGGATGGCGCAGTCCACCCCTTCTTCGATCAGATCGACCTGGCGGTCGCTACATCCGAGTTCGAGCACGATGTCGGGATAGCGCGCGAAAAAGTCGGGCAGGGCGGGGATGATCAGGTCGGCCGCCAGCGCGGTGGGCGCATCCACCCGCAGCCGGCCGCTGGGACTGAGGCGGGTGCGCGAGAGCGATTCTTCGGCCTCGCGCACGTCGGCCAAAATGCGCAGGCAGCGTTCGTAGTAGGCGGCGCCGTCGGCCGTCACGCTCACCTGGCGCGTGGTGCGGTGCAGTAGTTTGACCGACAACGCGCGCTCGAGCGACTGGATCAGGGTCGAAACGGTGGCCTTGGGTAACTGCATATTGTCGGCCGCGCGCGTAAAGCCGCCCGCGTCGACCACTTGGACAAACACTTCCATCGCCTGCAATTTATTCATTTCCCTCTTCCATTGTTCGGATTCCTGAACAATCAATTCGACATTGCACTATTTATCAGATTGTAGAACAAGTCTATGATTGCTGTACTGCACCATCGTTTGCAGCCTCAGTTGACGCTATTGGAGAGATATCATGGTTTATCGGGATACGTTGTTTGCCGCCATCGCGCTTGCCGTCAGCACGCTCGCGATCGCGGCCGTCCTTAACACCGAGGTCTATTCCCAGGCGGCGCAAGCCGAGGCCAGCGGTTACGACGCGCTGACCACCCAGGTGCAAGGCGCCAGCCCGGCCTTGTGCTGGACACCGGCCGAGACGGCCGGGCGCGCCAGTCAGTCGGTGCATCCATGAACCCGGCTCTGCCGACAGCGACGCTGATGGTGCGCGAGCTCGAGGTGGGGGGCGAGCGCGAGGCGCTGCCGGCGCGGCTGTATGCGGCCGGCGCGCGCGGCATCAAGCAAGACAGTTTGACGGTGTTTTTCCATGGCGGCGGTTTCGTCGGCGGCGATTTGGACGATTGCGACAGCTTTCTGCGATCCCTGGTGCAATGCAATCCGCATTTCCTGGCGCTGGCCGCCAATTACACGCTGGCCAACGTGCGCCCGTTTCCCGCCGCGGTGGAAGACGCGTATGCGGCCCTGGTATGGGCCAAGAAAAACAAGGTCAAGCTGGGCTGGACCGGCAAGCAACTGGTGGTGGGCGGCATCGAGGCCGGCGCCAATCTGGCGGCCGTGTGCGCGTTGATGGCGCGCGACCGGGGCGGACCGGCGCTGGCCGGGCAGATTTTAATCATGCCGATGCTCGACCCCGGCTTGACCAGTTGCTCCATGCGCCAGATGCCGACCGACCGCGACATGGTGGAAGTGGCCGACGCCTGTGCCGCCGCGTATCGCGGCTATTTGCCGAACGCCGCCGACCGCACCCATCCTTATGCCTCGCCGCTGCAATCGAGCCGCCTGAAACACTTGCCGCCGGCGCTGATCCTGTCCGCCGAAGACGATCCGCTGCGCGACGAAGCCGAGCAATACGGCAGTAAGTTGATTGCTTGCGGCATCAAGACCACCGTCCGGCGTATGGCGCCGGCGCCTTTACAAGAAGCGGGCGCGCGCGACGAGTGCGCGTGCCGCGAGCAAGCCATCGCCGAGGTGGCCGCGTTTATCGCCGCGCTGGAGCAAACGCCGCCCGTGTGAGCGGTGGCATCACGCGGCCGCCCCTGTTATCGCCGCACTCAGCGCAGCGGCTGAGCGGCATAATCAGCGCACAATCAGCGGGAAGATAGTTCTGCGAAGCACTTTACAAAATGTCCAACGAAAACTACACTGTGTAGTGTATTGGCCTTTAGCGTGCCGATTCTTCCCGCCGGCGCCGTTTCACGGCCAGGCAAGGCTTAGTCACACCCGTAGTCACCGCTCGTCAGATTCACCATGTTCATATAAAAAAGGGATTAACATGAAAAACGTCCAAGAAATGACAACCCTAGCGCGGCCTCTGCTGGCCGCGATGGCACTGGCGGGACTGGCCGCGTTCGGCCTGGCTGGATGCGATTCGGCCAACAGCAAGCCGCAGGAAGCGCCACCGGCCGGCGGGCCGCCCATTTCGGCCGCCTTGGTGATCGAAAAGCCGATCACGGAGACCCAGGAATTTTCCGGCCGTCTGGAAGCGATCGAGCGGGTCGAAATTCGCTCGCGGGTCGGTGGCTTCATCACCTCGGTCAACTTCAAGCCGGGCAGTGAAGTGAAAAAAGGCCAGTTGTTGTTTGTGATCGATCCGCGTCCGTTTCAGGCCGAGGCCAATCGCGCCGAGGCCGCCATCGGCTCGGCCCGCGCCAAGGCCGAACTGGCCAAGCTGGAACTGAGCCGGGCCGACAAGCTGCTGGGCGAGAAAGCCATCGCCCAGCGCGAATTCGATGAACGCGCCTCCAACTTGAAGCAGCTCGACGCCGACGTGCGCGCGGCCCAGGCCCAATTCGAGACGGCCAAGCTCAATCTGAGCTACAGCCAGGTGCATTCGCCCATCGACGGGCGGGTGAGCAAGGCTGAAATCACGGTGGGTAACCTGATCGATCCGGCCGCGGTGCTGACCTCGGTGGTGTCCACCGACCGCATCTACGCCAGCTTCGACGGCGACGAAGACGCCTACCTGCGCATCGGCGCGCTGGCCCACAAGGGCGCGGCCGTCACCGTCAAGGTCGGCCTGGCCAACGAAACCGGTTATCCGCACGAAGGCAAGCTCGAATTCGTCGACAACCGGCTCGATCCGCAAACGGGCAGCGTGCGCATGCGCGCCACCTTCGTCAACGCCGACAATGTGCTGGTGCCCGGCCTGTTCGCGCGCGTTCAGCTGAGCGCCGCCAGCGGTGCCAAACAGCAGTCCGCGCTGCTGATCAATGAGCGTGCCGTGGGCACCGACCAAAGCCGCAAATTCGTGGCGGTGGTCGGCGCCGGCAACAAGGTCGAATACCGTCCCGTAAAGCTGGGCCCCACATTTGAAGGCTTGCGCGTGGTGCGTGACGGCTTGAAGGTGGGCGAAAAAATCGTCGTCAGCGGTTTGCAGCGGGTCCATCCCGGCGTGGTCGTCACGCCGCAGATCGTGGCGATGGATTTCGACCCCGCCGCCGCCGCCGCCGCGGCCCCCGAAAAGAAAACCGAGGTCCAACCCGAGGCCAAAGACGCCAAGGTGGCGGCCAACGCCGCGTCCACCGCGTCCACCGCGAAGGAATAATCAACATGAACTTTTCACGCTTTTTTGTCGACAAGCCGATTTTCGCGGCGGTCCTGTCGATCATTATTTTCGTCGCCGGCCTCATTTCCATCTTCAAGCTGCCGATCTCGGAATACCCTGACGTGGTGCCGCCGTCGGTGGTGGTGCGCGCGCAGTACCCGGGCGCCAACCCGAAAATCATCGCCGAAACCGTGGCCGCGCCGCTGGAAGAGCAGATCAACGGGGTCGAGAACATGCTGTATATGTCCTCGCAAAACACCTCGGACGGCTCGATGGCGCTCACCGTCACCTTCAAGATCGGCACCAACGTCGAGCAGGCTGAAACCCAGGTCCAGAACCGGGTTCAGCGCGCCTTGCCGCGCTTGCCCGACGAGGTGCGCCAGATCGGTGTGACCACCGTGAAAAGCTCGCCCAACCTGACCATGGTGGTGCATTTGCAGTCGCCGGGCGGGCGCTATGACGATCTGTATCTGCGCAACTACGCGGTGTTAAACATCAAGGACCAGTTGGCGCGCCTGAACGGCATGGGCGAGGTCCAGTTGTTCGGCTCGGGCGACTATGCGATGCGGGTCTGGCTCGATCCGCAAAAAGTGGCGGCGCGTGGCTTGACGGCCGGTGACGTGGTCGCCGCCATCCGCGAACAAAACGTGCAGGTGGCCGCCGGCGTGATCGGCGCCGGGCCGAGCAAGAACGCCGACTTTCAGCTCACCGTCAACACCCAGGGCCGCCTGCAAAGCGTCGACGAGTTTGGCGCCATCATCGTCAAGGTCAATGCCGATGGCGCGCTGACCCAGCTCAAGGACGTGGCCCGGCTGGAAATGGGTTCGAACTCGTATTCCCTGCGCTCGCTGCTCAACAATAATTCGGCGGTGGCCATTCCCATCTTCGAGGCGCCCAACGCCAACGCGCTGCAATTGTCGGCCGACGTGCGCGCCAAGATGGCCGAACTGAGTAAAGATTTCCCGGAAGGCGTCACTTACAGTGTTGTATATGACCCGACCCAATTCGTGCGCGAATCGATCAACTCCGTGATCCACACCTTGATCGAAGCGATCATTCTGGTGGCGCTGGTGGTGATCGTTTTCCTGCAAACCTGGCGCGCCTCGCTCATTCCGCTGCTGGCGGTGCCGGTGTCGATCGTGGGCACCTTCGCCGTGATGCTGGCGTTCGGCTTTTCGATCAATACCCTGTCGCTGTTCGGACTGGTGCTGGCGATCGGTATCGTGGTCGATGACGCCATTGTGGTGGTGGAAAACGTCGAGCGTAACATCGCCAACGGCCTGGCCCCGCGCGAGGCCACCATCCAGGCCATGCGCGAGGTGAGCGGTCCGATCATCGCCATCGCGCTGGTGCTGTGCGCCGTGTTCGTGCCGATCGCTTTCGTGTCCGGCCTGTCGGGCCAGTTCTACAAGCAGTTCGCGCTGACCATCGCCATCTCCACCGTGATCTCCGCGTTTAGCTCGCTGACCCTGGCGCCGGCCCTGGCGGCGACCCTGCTGCGCCCGCACGACGCGCCGAAGGACTTGCTCACCCGCGGCATGGATAAACTGTTTGGCGGCTTCTTCAACTGGTTCAACCGTTTCTTCGGCCGGGCCTCCACCCGTTACGAAGCCGGCGTGACCGGTGTGCTGCGCCGCAAGGGCGGTTCGGTGCTGGTGTATCTGGTGCTGGCGGTGGCCGCCGGCTTCATGTTCAAGCTGGTGCCGCCCGGCTTTGTGCCGGCCCAGGACAAAGGGTATTTGATCGGCTTCGCCCAGTTGCCCGACGCCGCCTCGCTGGACCGGACCGACGCCGTGATCCGCCGCATGTCCACCATCGCTAGCGGTATTCCGGGAGTCGAATCGTCGATCGCTTTCCCCGGTCTGTCGATCAACGGCTTCACCAACGCGCCTAACGCCGGCATCGTGTTTACCGGCTTGAAAGCGTTCGACCAGCGCGGCAAGGCGAGCGAGTCGGGCGGTGCCATCGCCGCCGAGATCAACAAGCAAATGGGGGTGGTGCAAGACGCTTTCATCATGGTGTTCCCGCCGCCGCCGGTCAACGGTCTGGGCACCACGGGCGGCTTCAAGCTGATGATCGAGGACCGCGACAATCTCGGTTACGACGCCTTGCATCAGGCGGTGCAGGCGGTGCAGATGAAGGCATGGCAAAATCCGAAATTGGCGGGCGTGTTCTCCAGCTTCCAGATCAACGTGCCGCAGCTGTTCGCCGACGTCGACC
>JAZKGI010000056.1:0-50837 GCA_040385995.1 Pseudomonadota bacterium | reverse complement strand
ATACGCACACTACGTGAAATGGGGGCGCTCAAGAGTTGTGTATAACGAGGTGGGTTAAAGCATGCAGATTTTCAATGCACAGTTATTTTCTGTGCAGATCTAAGTGGGTGAATGCCCGGCTTTCACCAGGTAGTAATCCGTTGAGTTCAGTACCGATAATTTTGGAAATGCAGAAAATCATGTTAGAAATTTAAATTCCAGCTTCCTGACTTGCCACCAAATTTTTCCAGTACGTGCACATCTGTTATGACCATACCGCGATCGACCGCTTTGCACATATCGTAAATTGTTAGCAAGCCGATTTGCACCGCTGTCAAGGCTTCCATCTCCACCCCGGTTTTGCCGACCGTCTCGACCTGCGCCGTACAATGCACGCTGTTGCTGGCCACATCCGTCTCAAATTCAACCGTGACTCGCGTCAGCGCCAAAGGATGGCACAAGGGCACCAAATCGCTGGTCCGTTTCGCGCCCATGATAGCGGCGATGCGGGCGATGCCCAGCACGTCGCCTTTTTTTGCGCTGCCGGACATGATGATGGCCAGCGTTTCCGCTTTCATCCTTATGGTGCCGGCCGCGACAGCGATGCGGTGGGTCTCTTGTTTTGCCGCCACGTCAACCATGTGGGCTTGTCCGGTAGCGTCGAAATGGGTCAGTTGTGCGTCGCTGGCGAGTGGCTGATCCCCGATTGGTTTTGTCATAGTGGAATTGGTAAGAAAGAAGGCTGGAGAAAAAAGTAATAGTGAGCGAACACATCGCTGGCCACGCTGAAGCGCAAGCACGGGCGTTGCAGGTATCATAGCACCGTGAAATCGAAACCTATTCTTCTTGCCGGCGCGATAAGCTTGGCGCTTTTGACCCTGGCGCCTGGCGCGCTCGGCCAAGCGTCGGTCCGACCGTCGCCAGCCGCGCCGTCCAACTTGCCGAATCTGGGCGACACCGAGCGCGAAGATTTGTCGCCCGTGCTTGAACGCAAGCTGGGCGAAGAGATCATGCGCGATATTCGCGGCGACCGCGACTATCTGGATGACGCGCCCATTCTGGAATACTTGAACGCTTTCGGCAATGCGCTGGTGGCCGCGCGCCCGGGTGTGCGGGGCGAGAGTGCCTATGATTTTTCCTTTTTCGCGGTGCGCGATCCGCAGTTAAACGCTTTTGCCTTGCCTGGCGGTTTCATCGCGGTGCATTCGGCCTTGCTGCTGGCGGCCCAGACCGAATCGGAGCTCGCATCGGTGCTCTCGCATGAAATCGGTCACGTGGCGCAGCGCCATATCGCCCGTTCGCTGGGCCAGCAGCGCCAGGATGCGCTCATTCCGCTGGCGGCCTTGGTGCTGGCCGCCCTCGCTTCGCGCGCCGGCGGTGACGCGGCGGTCGGTATGTTTGCGGCCGGGCAGGGGGTGGCGATTCAGCGCCAGCTCAATTTCAGCCGCGATGCCGAACGCGAGGCGGACCGCATCGGCTTCCAGATCATGGGCGAGGCCGGTTTCGACACCAGTGGCATGGTGGCTTTTTTCGGCCGCATGCAGGCGGCCAGCCGTTCTTACAGCGATTTGACGCCGGCCTGGCTGCTCACTCATCCGCTCACCTCCGAGCGGATGGCCGACATGCAAGCCCGCATCCGCGAGCAACCTTACCGTCAGCGCGCCGACAGCGTCGATTTTCATCTGGTGCGGGCCAGGGCGCGGGTGTTGCAAGACGCCAGCGCGGCCGGGCTGGCCGAGGCGACCACTTTTTTCAATAATCAGTTGTTGCAGCAGAGCCGGCCGCAGGTGGCGGCGGCGCAGTATGGTTTGGCGCTGGTGGCGCTGAAAAAAGACGACACGGTCAAGGCGCAGAGTTGGCTCGACGCTGCGCGCGCCACGCTGACCAAGCCGGCCGCGCCCGGCACGTTTGGCGTCGCGCCCATCGTGCCGGATGCCATTTTTGCCGCCATGGGTCTGGAAATCCGTTTGTCACCCAGTAATAGGCAAGCCAATGTGGCCCAGGTCGCGCTGAAAGAAGCGGAGGCTGCGCGCACCCAGTTTCCCTTGTCGCGCGGGATTGCGCGTCAATATGCGGAGGCGTTGATCGCTACTAAGCAACTCGATCAAGCCGGCCGTTATTTGCGCGAGCAGGTTCAGCTTTACCGCGAGGAGCCGCAGCTGTACGAATTGCTGGCCGAGACGTATGCCGCCCAAGGAAAGATGGCTTTGCAGCACATCGCTTTGGCCGAGTCGTATGTGCTGAGCGGCGCGACCCTGTCCGCGCTGGATCAGCTGGGTATCGCGCGCAAGGCGTCGGACGCCACTTTTTATGATCAGTCGGTGATCGATGCGCGCGAGCGCGAGTTGCAAGAACGCCGTCGCGAGCAGATGAAAGATAAGAAGTAGGGACCGATCAGGCCGGCGCCGGCGCGGGATTGAAGCCGAAGCGCTCCGCCAGCTGGTGGTGGTCGATGCGTTGCACGGGTAGAACCTGCGTGCCGTTGCGCCAGCCGAGTCGGCCGGCACCGCTTTCCAGCCAAGCCAGCACGGCGTCGTCGGTGGCGATGCGACCGTCGATTTCCAGCGCCGCCATTACTTGCACCAAGTCGCGGTCGTCGAGTTGGGCGACGATGTCACCTTGCTGCACGATGAATTGCCCGCTCGGGCACAGAAATACTTGCTCGATCCCCTCCAGCTTGGCGCCTGTGTGCAGCAGCAAGCTGCCGTCCGGCTCGCCGCGTGCGATATACGGCGTCGCTTCCAGGTTCAGGTATACCCGCTGCGGCCCGTTCTGGAAAAACCAGCAGCCGCGCGCGTCGTGGGTGTAGTTGCGGGCGATAAAAGCCAGCAGGGCAGTGTGGACGATTTTGTCGCCCGGCAAATCGTGCTGCTGAGCGTGCTCATCGCGCATGCGCCAATGGCCGCGCGCGTCCAGCGCCAGCCAGCCGTAGCAGTCGGGCACGTTGGGCCATTTGGCCATGGCTTGTTTGACGATGTCGTCCATGTACGCCCGCAAGTGGAGAGAGTTTAGCTATGCGCAGCTTGACACAGCTGGCCCGGCGCCGGCGCGCGGCTGGCCGCGGCCGCGTCGAAAAACGCCAGCAACCGATGCGGCAACCAGTCGATTCGTCCCGGTAGTTTGCCGCGTACAAAACCGACATGGCCGCCGTGGCGCGGATACTCCAGCAGCACCGTCGGCGACGCCACCTGCGGCAAATGGCGCCCCGGCAAAAAGGGGTCGTTTTTGGCGTTCAACACCAGGGTCGGCACGGTGATGTCGGACAGCACGTGTTTGGCGCTGGCGCGGTCCCAGTAATCGTCGGCGTCGCGGTAGCCGTGCAACGGCGCCGTCACCACGTTGTCGAACGCATGCAGGTCGCGCGCGGCCAGCATGGCGTCGCGGTCGAACAGGCCGGGAAACTGGTCCAGCTTGGCCAAGCATTTGGGTTTGAGCGTTTGCAAGAACATGCGCGTGTAGATGCGGTTGACGCCGCGCGACAGCGCCCGTCCGCCCTGGGCCAGGTCAAGCGGGGCGGACACGGAACAGGCCGCATCGACAATGTCGGCCTGATGTTGCGATTCTCCCAGCCAGCGCAGCAGCGCGTTGCCGCCCAGCGAGACGCCCACCGCGTAAAACTTGCCGCTGGCGCGAGGCCGCAGGCGCCGCAGCACCCAGTCGATTTCGGTGGCGTCGCCTGAATGATAAAAGCGGGGCGCGCAATTGGCTTCCCCGGAACAGCCGCGGAAATGCGCCACGGCGCCGGACCAGCCGCGCGCCGCCACTTCGGCCATCAGGGCGCGCGCATAGTGACTGTTGGAAGAGCCTTCCAAGCCGTGAAACAAGACCACGAACGGCAGCCCGGGCCGGCCGTCGACCAGGTCGACATCGACAAAGTCGCCGTCCGGCGCTTCCCACCGTTCGCGTCGGAACGCCACCGCCGGCTTGGCCAGCGAGGTGGCCGGGTAAATGGTTTGCAGATGGCCGCCCGGCAACCACAGCGGCGCGCTGTAGGGCGAAGGCAAGGGCGAACCGTTCAATGCAGGATCTGGCTATTGACGCTGTCGTCCGGCGCGCTGCCCGGCGCCACCGACACATGGTGCAAGGTGATGCGCCAGCCGCGCGGCGTCTTGATATAAACGTTGGTGGCCAATAAATGGGCCGGCTGCGCGCCGCCCGTGCTGACGCCTTCGATCACGGTGTGTACCGAGCTCATCAGATTATGGGTTTCGTGCAGCTGGGTCGGCATGATGTGCAGCCCGCCCCGCTCGAACAGGGCTTCCCACGACGCCCGAATGGCGCGATGGCCGATCAGGCGCGCGCCGCCCGGATGGATGCAAACGATTTCCTCGTCGTCGGCCCACAGCGCCATCAGGGTGTCGATGTCGGCCCGGTTGAGCGCATCGTAAAAGCCCGCTTCCACTTCGGCGGCGCTGCCATTTAACTGCTTCTGACGTTTCATGAACACTCCGGCAACTGATCGGGCGGGTTCGCTGCATGCAGCGCTGCGTATATTGCTGCATTCATCGCTGCATTCATCGCTGGGTACATATTAATGGTGGCCGGCCACGGCGCCAGCTTTCAGGCGGTAGTCGGTGCCGCAATACGGGCATTTGGCCGCGCCGTCTTGGTTGAACTCCAAAAACACGCGCGGGTGCGAAGACCACAGCGGCATCGCCGGATTCGGGCAATGGGCCGGCAAGTCGTTTGTGTCGAGCTCGACCGCTGAGGTGGTGGCGTTGGTCATCTGGTTGTTCTCCGTGGGACAGATAGTCAAAACCACGATTTTAACGGATTCAGGCAGCCAACAAAATTCATCGGTAAAATAGCGGCTTAATAATTCCCAGACCGCCAGCGACTGTTTTCAAAGAAGCAGCTTGCGCGCGGCAAGTCCATGCCATCTTTTTCCTTGCCGTCAGCGCGCTGTTCAGTCATCCACCTCTTGCCTTGTAGTATCAACGCAATTCGCGTCGGTCCGCGTCTGGCCGGCACTCCCACAGCAGTTTCTGTTGCGCTTAAACAACAAATGAGGGTCGCATGAGCGATCCTGCAAGCTCCACAGTCCTGACGCGCGCCGAAGCCGACCGGCACGATCCGCAGGCATGGCGCGACGCCCTGCGCGATGGTCTGCCCACCTTATTCGGGATCGCGGCCTGGGGTCTGGTGGTGGGGGTGGCCATGGTCAAGACCGGCTTGAGCGTGCCGCAAGCGCTGGCCATGACGTTGCTGGTGTTCGCCGGATCGGCCCAGCTGGCTTCCTTGCCACTGATCGCCGCGCACGCCCCGGTCTGGGTAATTTTTGCCACAGCGCTGGCGGTCAATCTGCGCTTTGTGATTTTTTCAGTCTTGCTGGCGCCCCATTTCGCCCATTTGCCCTGGCGCCAGCGTTTCAGCCTCGGCTACATCGCGGGCGATTTGACGGTCAGTCTCTTTTTGCAACGCTATCCCGATCTGGCGCCGGCGAAAGGCAAGCTGACTTATTTACGCGGCTTGCTGTTGCCGAACTGGCTGGCTTGGCAAGTCGGTTCCATCGCCGGCATCTTGCTGGGCAGCGCGGTGCCGGCGGCCTGGGGCCTCGGTTTCGCCGGCACCCTGGCCATTTTGTGTATCGCGGTGCCGATGGTGAGCAGCCGGCCCGCGCTGGTCGGGGTGTTGGTGGCAAGCACGGTGGCGGTGCTGGCGGCGGCCTTGCCTTATAAATTAGGTCTGCTGGCCGCCATGGTCACCGGCATGCTGAGCGCGATGGCGGTGGAAGAATTGACGGCGAAATGGAAAACATCATGAGCGACTGGGAAGTCTGGCTCACCATCGGTTTACTGGTGGTGGCCACCGCCGCCACCCGTAGCGCCTTCTGGCTGGTCGGCCATCACATTACGATACCGAAGCGCGTGCAAGAAATGCTACGCTATGCGCCGGCCTGCGCGCTGGCGGCCATTATCGCGCCCGATCTGTTGCTGGAAAACGGGCAGGTGCATTTGGCGCTGGGTAATTTGAAACTGCTGTCCGGGCTGGCGGCCACGGCGTTTTATTTGTTGCGGCGCGATATGTTGCAAACTATCGTGTTCGGCATGCTAGTGTTTACGGGCTTGCGGCTGGTACATGTTTTTTAATAAACGTTTTGAGTCTGGGCATGCGGTAAAATAGTGCTCTTCCTCCACTCGTCATCTGGATCGCCATGACTGCTGTACTGAACTTCCTTCGTCTGCAAGATTTGATCGCCCAGCATGCGCTGCAAGGCAAACGTGTGTTTATCCGCGCCGACTTGAATGTGCCGCAGGACGATGCCGGCAAGATCACCGAAGATACCCGCATCCGGGCGTCGGTGCCCGCGATCCGCGCCGCGCTCGACGCCGGCGCCGCCGTGATGGTCACTTCGCATCTGGGCCGTCCGACCGAAGGCGCGTTCAAGCCGGAAGACAGCCTGGCCCCGGTGGCCGCCCGTTTGGCCGAATTGCTGGGGCAAAGCGTGGCATTGAAACAGGATTGGATCGACGGCGCCGGGCTGGAAGGTTTACAGCCGGGCCAGGTGGTGCTGCTGGAAAATGTGCGCGTCAATACCGGCGAGAAGAAGAACAGCGACGAACTGGCGCAAAAAATGGCCAAGTTGTGCGATATCTATGTCAACGACGCCTTCGGCACCGCGCACCGGGCCGAGGCCAGCACCCATGGCATCGCCAAGTTCGCGCCCGTCGCTTGCGCCGGCCCGCTGCTGGCGGCCGAGCTGGACGCGCTGGGCAAGGCCCTGGGCGCGCCCACCCGTCCGCTGCTGGCCATCGTGGCCGGCTCCAAGGTGTCGAGCAAGCTGACCATTCTCAAGGCGCTGGCCGACAAGGTCGACCATTTGATCGTCGGCGGCGGCATTGCCAATACTTTCATGCAAGCGGTTGGCCTCAATATCGGCAAGTCGCTGGTGGAAGCCGATCTGGTGCCGGAAGCGAAAGCGATCATCGACATGATGGCCGCGCGCGGCGCCCAGGTGCCGATTCCGGTCGATGTGGTTTGCGCCAAGCAATTCGCGCCCGACGCGGCGGCCACCGTCAAGCTGGTGGCCGAGGTGGCCGACGACGATATGATTCTCGATATCGGCCCGCAAACGGCGGCCACGCTGGCGGCCCAGATCGCCCGCGCCGGCACCATTGTGTGGAACGGCCCGGTCGGCGTGTTCGAGTTCGATCAGTTTGGCCACGGCACCAAGACGCTGGCGTTGGCGATTGCCGAATCGAACGCGTTTTCCATCGCCGGCGGTGGCGACACCCTGGCCGCGATTGCAAAATACGGTATTACCGATAAAATCAGTTATATCTCCACCGGCGGCGGCGCTTTCCTGGAATTTTTGGAGGGCAAGACCTTGCCGGCGGTCGACATCCTGATGCAGCGCGCGGCCCAGGCCGACGCGGCGCGCCACCATTGAATCGGGCGCGGCCCGGCCGCGCTTTTACCTTCCCCGGGACAGTCCACCCGAGGTGTTGCCAGACCATTAAAAGAAAGAATACGCTATGTCCCGTGGTACAAAAATCGTCGCAACTATCGGCCCGGCCTCCACCGATCTGGCTATTTTGATCAAGATGATACGGGCCGGAGTCGATGTCGTCCGCCTCAATTTTTCACACGGCAAGGCGCAAGACCATATCGACCGCGCCAATCTGGTGCGCCAGGCGGCCGCCGAATGCGGGCGCGAAGTGGCCATCATGGCCGATATGCAAGGTCCGAAGATCCGGGTCGGCCGTTTCGAGCTGGGCAAGATCGAGCTGGTGAAGGGCGAAAAATTCATTCTGGACGCCAAGTGGGGCGAAAACGGCGAACTGGGCAATCAGGAACGGGTCGGCCTCGATTACAAGGCGCTGCCGCGCGACTTGCGCATCAACGACGTGCTGCTGCTTAACGACGGCTTGATCGTGCTGATCGTCGAACGCATCGAAGGCAGCGAAATTCACACCGTGGTCAAGATCGGCGGCGAACTGTCCAACAACAAGGGCATCAACCGCCAGGGCGGCGGCTTGACCGCGCCGGCCTTGACCGCCAAGGATATGGAAGACATCAAGACGGCCATGAGTTTCCAGGCCGATTATCTGGCTATTTCGTTTCCGAAAAGCGCGACCGACATGGAAATGGCGCGCCAGCTGGCCAACATCGCCGGCGAGCCTTATCACCATAAACCGATGATGATCGCTAAGATCGAGCGGGCCGAAGCCATTCCGGTTCTGCAAGAGATTCTGGACGCGTCGGACGGCATCATGGTCGCGCGCGGCGATTTGGCGGTGGAAGTGGGCAACGCGGCGGTGCCGGCCTTGCAAAAACGCATGATCCGTATGGCGCGCAATTCCAACAAGCTGGCCATCACCGCCACCCAGATGATGGAATCGATGATTTTCAATGCCGTGCCGACCCGGGCCGAAGTGTCCGACGTGGCCAACGCGGTGCTCGACGGCACCGACGCGGTGATGACGTCGGCCGAAACGGCGTCCGGCCGCTATCCGATCGAGACGGTGGAAATGATGGCCGCCATCTGCGTGGAGGCCGAGCAATCCGAATACAATAAGCTCGACGCCGATTTCCTCAATGTGCGCTTCACCCGCATCGACCAGTCGATCGCTTACGGCGCCCTGTTTACCGCCCACCATTTGCGCGTGAAAGCCATTGTGGCCCTGACCGAATCGGGTTCCACCCCGTTATGGATGAGCCGTCACAGCATCGACACACCCATCATCGCCCTCACGCCCAGCTTGTCGACCCAGCGCAAGGCGGCCCTGTACCGCAATGTGCGCGCCTATCACCTGCTGCAAAAGAGCGATAGCGCGCAAGTGATGAAACAGGCCGAGGATTTGATGGTCGCCAACGGCATCGTGAAAAAAGGTGACATGATCGTGGTGACCTGGGGCGAGCCGATGGGCCAGGTCGGCGGCACCAATGCATTGCGTATCGTCAAAGTCGGAGAATTTTCCTAACGACCGGCAGGGCAAGGCGCGCGTCGCCCGAGCGGCGGCCGCCGCGGAGCGCCTTGCCGCCACCCAGTTTCTCATAGTTTGGAGTTCTACCATGTCTCTCGTATCCATGCGCCAATTGCTGGACCATGCCGCCGAACACGGTTACGGTTTACCGGCTTTCAACGTTAATAATCTCGAGCAAGTTCAGGCTATCATGGCCGCCGCCGACGCGGTCGGCAGTCCCGTCATCATGCAAGCGTCGGCCGGCGCCCGCAAGTATGCGGGCGAAGCGTTTTTGCGCCATTTGATCGACGCGGCGGTGGAAAGCTATCCCCACATTCCGGTGGTGATGCATCAGGATCATGGGCAATCGCCGGCCGTGTGCATGGCCGCCATCCGTTCCGGTTTCACCTCGGTCATGATGGACGGCTCGCTGATGGAAGACGGTAAAAGCGTGGCCAGCTATGAGTACAATATCGAAGTCTCGCGCGAGACGGTCAAGTTCGCCCACGCCATCGGCGTGACGGTGGAGGCCGAATTAGGTGTGCTCGGTTCGCTCGAGACCATGATGGGCGACAAGGAAGACGGCCACGGCGCGGAAGGCGCGATGACGCGCGAGCAATTGCTCACCGACGTGGCGCAGGCGGCCGACTTCGTGGCCCGCACCCAGTGCGACGCGCTGGCGATCGCCATCGGCACCTCGCACGGTGCCTACAAGTTTTCGCGCCAGCCCACCGGCGACATTCTGGCGATTGACCGCATCAAGGAAATTCATGCGCGCATTCCGAACACCCATCTGGTGATGCATGGCTCGTCCTCGGTGCCGCAGGAATTGCTGGCTGAAATACGCCAGTTCGGCGGCGAGATGAAGGAAACCTATGGCGTGCCGGTCGAGGAAATCCAGGAAGGCATCCGCCACGGCGTGCGCAAGATTAATATCGACACCGATATCCGGCTGGCGATGACGGCGGCGGTGCGGCGCGCCATGTTTGAAAACCCGAGTAAATTCGATCCGCGCGACTTTTTAAAGCCGGCCCGCGAGGCGGCCACGCTGGTGTGCAAGGCGCGTTTCCTGGCCTTTGGCTGCGAAGGGCAAGCCGCCAAGATCAAGGTGATCCCGCTCGATAAAATGGCGGAGCGTTACAAAAAAGGCGAGTTGGCGCAAATCGTCAAATAAGTTCCTGGCGCGCCCGACCAAGGCGCGCCTGATTTGGTGTTCCCCGCCGCTCGGCAGGGAACGGGTGTGTTTGTTTAATTGAGTGATATATGTCTAATAAAACTGTAGTGGGTATCGTCATGGGTTCGACCTCCGATTGGGACATCATGAAAGAGGCGGCGCAAATCTGCAAAGATTTCGGCGTGTCGTACGAAGCGCGGGCATTGTCGGCGCACCGCACCCCCAAAGAACTGGAAGCGTGGCTGGCCGACATGGAAGCGCGCGGCGCGCAAGCGTTCATCGCCGGCGCCGGCGCGGCCGCCCATTTGGCCGGCGTGGTGGCCGCGTCCACCATTTTGCCCGTGTATGGCGTGCCGATTCCATCGAAATACCTGAAGGGTATGGATTCGCTGCTGTCGATCGTGCAAATGCCAAAAGGCATTCCGGTGGCGACCCTGGCCATCGGCGAATCGGGCGCGGCCAACGCGGCCCTGGCCGTGGTGTCGGTGCTGGCGCTGCATGACGCGGACTTGAAAGCCAAGCTCACCGCGTTTCGCGCCAGCCAGGCCGACAAGGTGCGCAATGCCACCTTGCCGGAACTGAACTAAGCTTACCGAGGAAAATCCATGTCCGGAATTCTTGAAACAAACCTGAAATCCCTGCCGTTCCTGCACCGCGGCAAAGTGCGCGATATTTACGCGGTCGGCGACGACAAGCTGCTGGTGGTACAAACCGACCGTCTGTCGGCCTTCGACGTCATTCTCGACGATCCGATCCCCAACAAAGGTCAGATGCTCACCGAAATGTCTAACTTCTGGTTCAAGAAGTTCGGCCATTTGATGCCCAACCATGAAACCGGCATCGATCCGGTGTCGGTGGTGTCGCCCGACGAGCGCGACCAGGTGGCCGGGCGCGCCATCGTGGTCAAGAAACTGGTGCCGCTGGGAATAGAAGCGATCGTGCGCGGTTACATCATTGGTTCCGGCTGGAAGGATTACCAGAAGACGGGCGCGATTTGCGGCATCGCCTTGCCGGCCGGCTTGAAGGAAGCGCAAAAGCTGCCAGAGACTTTGTTTACGCCATCGACCAAGGCGCCGGCCGGTCAGCACGACGAGAACATTTCGTATGAAGAAGCGGAACGGATCGTCGGCGCCGATATCGCACGCCAAGTGCGCGACGCGGCCATCACGCTGTACACCCAGGCGGCCGAATACGCGGCCGGGCGCGGCATCATCATCGCCGACACCAAGTTCGAGTTCGGTCTGGACGCGGCAGGCAAGGTGCATTTGATCGATGAAATCCTGACCCCGGATTCCTCCCGTTTCTGGCCCGTGTCGAGCTACCAGACCGGCATGTCGCCGCCGTCGTTTGACAAGCAGTTCGTGCGCGACTGGCTGGAAGCTCAGCCCTGGGACAAGAAGGCGCCGGCGCCGCGCGTGCCGCAAGACGTGCTGGACCAGACTTCGGCCAAATACGCCGAAGCGCTGCGCCTGCTGACCCAATAGTCGGCCGGCATATGCGGCATCCAGGTCGGGGCGCGGCATGACGCGCGCCAGCAAGGTGGAATTGGCACGGGCCGCCGCGCTGCTCGCGCAGGGCGGGCTGGTGGCGTTTCCCACCGAAACCGTGTACGGCCTGGGTGCCGATGCCGAAAACCCGGCCGCCGTGGCCAGCATTTATCTGGCCAAGGGGCGGCCTGCGGACCACCCCGTGATCGTGCATGTGGCGCCCGGCGCCGACCTGGCCTATTGGGCCGCGTCGGTGCCGCCGCAGGCGCTGCAACTGGCCGCCGCGTTCTGGCCCGGTCCGCTTACCCTGATTTTGCAACGTGCCGCCCATATTCCCGATGCCGTTTCCGGCGGCCAGGATACGGTCGGCTTGCGTTGTCCCTCGCACCCGGTGGCGATCGCCCTGTTGCGCGCCTTCAAAGGCGGACGCGGCGGTTTGGCGGCGCCCTCGGCCAATAAATTCGGCCATGTCAGCCCCACCACGGCGGCTCATGTGCGCGACGAGTTCGAGTTGGAGATGGCGAACGGCTTGCTGGGCGCCGTGCTCGACGGCGGGCAGAGCGAAGTGGGCATCGAGTCCACCATCGTCGATTTGTCGCGCCTGGCCAGCCATGGCCCGGTGCTGTTGCGTCCCGGCCGCATCGACGCCGACAGCATCGCCGCCGTGATCGGCCAGTATCCGGCCGCGCCCGATGCCGCCGCGCCACGCGCCTCCGGCACCCTGGACGCCCACTACGCGCCGCGCACGCCCGTGGCGCTGCAAGAGAGCGACGATTTGCCGTCCACCCTTAATCAATTGCTCAACGCGGGTCGCCGCGTGGCCTTGATTCACTATTCCGACATGCCGGCGGCCAGCGCCAGCGTGCGTCTGGCGCCCGCCGCCGCCGCCTACGCCCATGCGCTGTATGCCTCGCTGCGCACCATGGACCAGGTGGGCGCCGAGCTGATCCTGGTGGAAAGCCCGCCTGCGGAAGCGGCCTGGCTGGGAGTCAATGACCGCCTGCGCCGCGCCGCCTTCGATTCGGCCGGTGTGCTGCACCAATTGCTGAGCGCTTGATCAGGACGGCCACCTTGGCCGCGCTGTCCGAACAAAAAGAAAATTGTTCTTGTGGTCAGTTTGCAATTGGCGCAGCTTTTTCTATACATCGCCTGAGAACGGTGGCATATTATTAGAGCGTAAAAGCACGTCCGTTCTAAAAAATTGCCACACATTACAAGAATCTTGAGGAGACACCATGCGTCACACCACTTTTGCGCTGGCGGTATTGACCGCGTCCATCTTGGCGGCCTGCGGCGGCGGCGGGCCGAGCGGCGGCGACCAAGCCGTCAAAACCAAGTTCAGCGCGCAGGTGTCGTTTGGCGACAGCCTGTCCGACGTCGGCACGTATGCGGTGGGCACGGTGCAGGCGCTCGGTGGCGGCCACTTCACTATCAACGGCAACAACACGGCCAGCAATGCCGCGTTGACGGGAAAGAATTGGACCGAGCTGACCGCGGCGCAATTCGGTCTGGCCGCGCCATGCCCGGCCCAGACCGGCCTCGATGGCGACCCGAGCAAGGGTTTTTCCGTGCCGGTGGTGGTCCATGCCGGCTGCTACAGCTATGCCCAGGGCGGCGCCCGGGTGACCGATCCGGTCGGCCCCGGCCACAAGTTGACGGGCAGCCCGCTCGGTTCGCTGACCGTGCCGGTGGCCACCCAGATCAAGAATCACTTGGCCGCCGTGGGCGGCAAGTTCAAAGGCGATGAAATGGTGCTGGTCATGGCCGGCGGCAACGATGTGCTGGCCCAGCTCGACATGCTGGTGAACGCCGCCACCGCCGCCGGCCAAGCCGCCGGCGCGGCCGAAGGCGCGCGCGTGGGCGGGCTGACCTTCGCCGACAAATTGAGTACCTATCTGAGCGCCAACGCCAGTGACCCGGCCGGCGCCAAGCAGGCGGTGCTGGTGGCGATCGGCACCGAAAACGCGCGCGCCGGGCATACCGACGTCACCGTGGTGGGCGCGGCCGTGACCGCCGCCGCCAGCCAGCCCGGCAATAGCGCGGTCGGCTCACCGGCCGTGTACGGTCCGCTGGTGCAGCAAGCCACGGCCGACGCCACCGCCGCCGGCGGCGTGGCCGGCGCCGCCGCCGGCGCCCAGGCCGGCGCCGACTATGCCGCCGCTCACGGCCCGGAGCTGGTGGCCGCGCTGGGTCAGGCTGGTGCCGAACTGGTGGCCTTGGTGAAAACCCAGATCGTCGCCAACGGCGCTAACTATGTGACCGTGAATAACTTGCCCGATGTCGCCTCCACCCCGTCGTCGCTGTCCCAGCCGGCCGCGACCCGGGCCTTGATCGCGGCCATGGTCAAGGCGTTCAACGACCAGCTCAGCAGTGGATTGGCGGGCGAGGCCAAGGTGTTGCTGGTGGACGTGTATTCGACCAGCCATGACCAGGGCGTCAATCCTGCCCCTTATGGTTTGACCAATGTGACCGACACCGCATGCGACTTGAGCCCGGCCAAAAATCCGCTGGGCAGCTCGCTGGTGTGTAATGCCAGCAACCTCAAGGCCGGCGATGTCAGCCACTATGCGTATGCGGACGGGGTGCATCCGACCCCGTTTAACAATCTGTTGCTGGCCCGTTTCGTTTCCGAAAAACTGGTGGTCAAGGGCTGGCTGTAAGCGCGCCACACCCGCCGCCGCGCCCCGTGCCCGCATTGCGCGGGCGGGGCGCGTAGTTTCACCGGCGCAAGCCATTACACTGAATCAGGAGTCACCATGAACACAACTTTCAAAGGCGCGCTGCGTTTGTTGGCGCTGGCCGTCGCCGCGCTGGGCGCCACCGCGCTGGGCGCCAACGTCGCCTCGGCGCAAAGCGCGGCCAGCTGGCTGGCCAAGGTCGGCGTCAACAAGATCACGCCCAAGGTCGATAGCGGCGACGTATCGGCACCGGCCTTGCCGCATACTAAGGCCGACGTCGAATCCGATACCAAGCCGATTTTTAATGTCGGGTATATGATCACCGACAATGTGGCGGCCGAACTCGATCTGGGCGTGCCCTACAAACATAATCTGGTGGGCGCCGGCGCCATCGAAGGCACCGGCAAGCTCGGCTCGGCCGAGGCGCTGCCGCCGACCGCTTTCATTCAGTACCGTTTTTTGGCGCCGGATGTGATGCTGCGCCCGTATGTCGGCCTGGGCATCACTTATGCCTACTTCCAGAAGGAAACCGGCTCCGGCCAGTTGACCGCCGTGCTCAACACGGGCGGCCCGGCCACTACTTTTAGCCTGGACAATAAATTCGCCGCCAGCTTTCAAGTGGGCGCCACTCTGGCCTTTTCGCCGCGCTGGTTCGCCGACCTGGCCGTCGTCAAAACCAAACTTAAAACCACGGCCCACTACTCGACCGGCCAGACGCAAGACATCACGCTCGATCCGCTGGCGGTGAGCGTGGGGCTGGGTTACAAGTTTTAAAAGGTCACGCCGCTTGCATCAGCCCCGTCAAGCGAGCGCGCTTGACGGGGTTTTTCTTGGGCAGGCTGTTGGCAGCGAGCGCCGGCGCTTACTGAAAGGCTTGGATGCCGGTCTGGGCCCGGCCCAGGATCAGGGCGTGAATGTCGTGCGTGCCTTCATAGGTGTTGACCACTTCCAGATTGACCATGTGGCGGATCACGCCGAATTCGTCGGAAATGCCGTTGCCGCCCAACATGTCGCGCGCCACCCGCGCCACCTCCAGCGATTTGCCGCAGGAATTGCGCTTCATCATGGAGGTGATTTCCACGGCCGCCGTGCCGGCATCTTTCATGCGGCCCAGCTGCAAGCAGCCTTGCAAACCGAGCGTGATTTCGGTCTGCATGTCGGCCAGCTTTTTTTGCACCAGTTGATTGGCGGCCAAGGGACGGCCGAATTGCTGCCGATCCAGCACATACTGGCGCGCGATATGCCAGCAAGACTCGGCCGCGCCCAGGGCGCCCCAGGCGATGCCGTAACGGGCCGAATTGAGGCAGGTAAACGGACCTTTCAGCCCGCGCACCTCGGGGAAGGCGTTTTCTTCCGGGCAAAACACATTGTCCATCACAATTTCCCCGGTGACCGAGGCGCGCAAGCCGAACTTGCCGTGGATGGCGGGGGCCGACAGGCCGGGCGCGCCTTTTTCCAGCACGAAACCGCGAATCGCGCCCTCGTCATCCTTGGCCCACACCACAAACACATCGGCGATGGGTGAATTGGTGATCCACATCTTGGCGCCCGAGAGCGCATAGCCGCCCGGCACCTTTTTGGCGCGCGAAATCATCGAGCCGGGGTCGGAACCATGATTCGGTTCGGTCAAGCCGAAGCAGCCTATCCACTCGCCGCTGGCCAGCTTGGGCAAGTATTTCTCGCGCTGGGCCTCGGTGCCGAATTCATAGATGGGCACCATCACCAGCGACGATTGCACGCTCATCATGGAGCGGTAGCCCGAATCGATGCGCTCGACCTCGCGCGCGATCAAGCCATAGCTGACGTAATTGAGGCCGGGACCGCCATACTGTTCCGGAATGGTGGGGCCCAGCAAACCGAGCTCGCCCATCTCGCGGAAAATCTCGATATCCATTTTTTCGTGCCGAAACGCTTCCAGGATGCGGGGTGCCAATTTGTCCTGGCAATAGGCGGCGCTGGCGTCGCGCACCATACGCTCTTCGTCGCTCAACTGGTCCGACAGCAATAATGGGTCATCCCAATGGAAGGCCGCCTTGCGGCGCGGGTCGGATTGGTTCATCGGTGCTCCTGGTGTGTGATTGGTCGGCAAGACGCTTGTTGTATAGACTACTTCGCCAAACACCGATTTTAGCGCGTTTGCGTGCTACAGAATTGTCCGCCGTGAAAAATCAAAGGCGGCTGCGTGCGCTGTGCGCATTGCTCGACCTCGCCCACGAAAATCACATGGTCGCCCTCGGGGTAACGGCTGCGGTTGTGGCATTCAAACCAGGCCGAACAGCCCTTCAATATGGGCTGGCCGGTGCGCGACAACTCGTACTCCACGCTGGCGAAGGGATCGGGACTGCGGCGTGCAAACAAGGTTGCCAGATGGGCTTGTTCTGCACCCAGCACGTTGATCACATAATGGGAATTGCCGGTAAAGATAGGCAAGCTGCTGGCCGCCGTGCCCAGGCTCCACAACACCAGGGGCGGATCGAGCGACACGGAATTGAAGGAGCTGGCCGTCAAACCGCGAAAGCTGCCGTCGGCCAGGCGGGTGGTGATGATGGTCACGCCAGTGGCAAATTGGCTCAATGCTTGGCGGAAATGCGCCGTGTCGAATTGCGCCGCAGCGGCGCGGGGAGAGCATGTGTTCATGAGGGACCCGTATAGTTGTGCCATTATGCCAAAGATCGGGCGCCGCGGCGCGCTCCGGGGTCGCGACGATTGGCTAGGCAAAAAATGCTGCTTTGCGTTACAGTTGTTGCCAGCGGCGGTAATCACTTTGCATAAGGGGTCGATGACATGGATGGACAAATGGAAGTTGCCGTACTGGGCGGCGGCTGTTTCTGGTGCACCGAGGCGGTCTACCTCGAAGTGCGGGGCGTTACGCATGTCGAGTCCGGCTACACGGGCGGCGCGCAGCCCAATCCAAGCTACGAGCAAGTTTCAGCCGGCACCACCGGTCACGCGGAAGTGGTGCGCATCGAGTTCAATCCCGAGGTGATCAGCTACCACGACATGCTGGAGATTTTTTTCACGATACACGACCCCACCACCCTCAATCGCCAGGGCAATGACGTGGGCACCCAGTATCGTTCCGTGATTTATTACCAGTCGCCGCAGCAAGAAGCCACCGCGCGCCGTGTCATCGCCGAGATGGCCAACGTGTGGGACGCCCCCATTGTGACGGAAGTGGCGCCGGCCGAGGCCTATTACAAGGCCGAGGATTACCACCAGGATTATTTCCGCCAGCACCCCTTGCAGGGTTATTGCGCCTTTGTGGTCAGCCCGAAAGTGGCGAAGTTCCGCAAGACTTTCACCAACCGGTTGAAATAGGCGGCGCGGCCTGGCTAGGCTAGGCTGAGCCAGGCCATCCTCGGCCAGGCTCAGGCTCAGGCTCAGACTCAGACTCAGGCTTGGGCCAGGTCCGGCGCGGCGTGCCGCGCTGCTTGCTCATACATATAGTGGCGCGACCATGGCAACGCCGAAGGGTGGCGTCCCGCCTTGCCGCACACGATCTGGTACAAGCTGATCCAGTCGTGCTCGAAGGCATAGCTGCATCCGGCCAAATACACTTGCCAGATGCGGAAACGGCGCTCGCCGGCCAGGCGCCGTATCGTTTCCCCGTTGGCCTCGAAATTGTCGCTCCATATGGCGCAGGTGCGGGCGTAGTGGCGGCGCAGGTTTTCCACGTCCAGCGCTTCGAGCGAGCCTTGCTGCATCGCTTTCAAGACATGTCCCACATGGCCCAGCTCTCCGCGCGGAAACACGTAACGGCCGATGAATTCGCCCGCGCCATAGGGCGAGCCTCTATTAAATGGATCGGACGAGGTGATGCCGTGGTTCATGACCAAACCGTCCGGCGTGAGCAGCTGGTGGATCGCGCCAAAATAACGCGGCAAGTGTTTCAAGCCCACGTGTTCGAACATGCCCACGCTGGTCACCCGGTCGAACTGGCCGCGCACGTCGCGGTAATCCTGCAAGCGGATCTCGACCATATGCGCCAGCCCGGCTTGCGCCACGCGCTCGCGCGCCAGCGCGCACTGGTTTTCCGACAAGGTGATGCCCACGCAACGCACGCCGTATTGCTGGGCCGCGCGCACCACCAGGGCGCCCCAGCCGCAGCCGATGTCGAGCAGGGTGTGACCGGGTTGAAGCCGGATCTTGGCCAGGATATGGTCGATTTTCTTGGCTTGGGCCGCCGCCAGGGTTTCGTCGCCGCGCTCGAAATAGGCGCAGGAATACACCATGGCCGGGTCGAGGAATTGGGCATAGAAGGCGTTGGAGACATCGTAATGATAGCGGATCGCCTCGGCATCCTGCTGCCGCGTGTGACCGGCCCCGCGCACCAGGCGGGCGAACTTGCCCTCCGCCTTGAGGCTGGTGCGCGCCAGCGCGTTGACGATGGCGATCATGTCGCGCGCCGCCCCGCTCACCTCGATCGCCCCTTCCACATAGGCGCGGCCCAGATTGGCCAGCGACGGCGTGAGCAGATAACGCGCGGCCGCCACGCTTGGCAAGCGTATCGTCACCCTGGGCGTTTCGGTGGAAAAGTCGACCCGTTGCCCATTCCACAGTTCGATGCGCAAGGGCAGGGCGATCTGGCCGCGTATGGTGTCGATCCAGGAATGCAATCGATTTTGTAGAAACAAGATAGCCTCCGCGTGGGCGGCAGGATGGCTGCCGCAAGGTCAAAAACGTGGTCACGTCTTCGCCCCGGCCCCGCGCCCGACAGGGGACTAGGGTTGCAGGCGCTGACGCAGCCAGCTGCCGTCGGCCTGGCGAATGAAGACGATGCGGTCGTGAAAGCGCGAACGCCGGCCTTGCCAGAATTCGATCCGATCCGGCTGCAAGCGGTAACCACCCCAATGCGCCGGCCGGGCCGGTTGCTCGCCGTCGCTGGCGGCCACCGCCTCGTAGCGCGCTTCCATCGCTTGCCGGTCGGCGATGGGCGCGCTTTGCGCCGAGGCGATCGCGGCCAGCCGGCTCTTCAGTGGGCGGCTGTGAAAATAATGATCGCTTTCTTCTTCCGTGGTCTTCACCACCGTGCCTTCTATCCGCACCTGCCGTTCCAGTTCGCTCCAAAAAAACAGCAGCGCCGCGTGCGGATTGCCGGCCAGCTGCTCGCCTTTTTGGCTGTGGTAATTGGTGTACCAGGTAAAACCGCGCGCGTCGTATTGTTTGATCAATACGATACGCGAACTGGGTTTACCGTCCGGGCCGACCGTGGCCACGCTCATCGCGTTCGGCTCGTTTACTTGCGCCTGCAACGCTTGTTCAAACCATTTGCCGAACTGGGCGACAGGGTCGTCCAGCAAATCGGCCTCGTTCAAGCTGGCCTGGCTGTAGTCGGTGCGCAAGTCGGCCAACGCCCGGCTTGCCGCCCCGGCGGCGGCCACCGTCGCCGCCACCTGTGCCCTGGCGCCAGCGTCTGGCGCGGCGCCGGCCCCGCTAGTGCCGCTTGCCCCGTCCCCCGTTGCCGCCCCTGTTCCAGCCGGCGCGGGCGCTCCGATGCCGCGCCGCCACTGCATGGCCGCCCCCAGCTGCGCCATTTGCGCCGGGCTGAACAGGCGGTTGGCCATCGGCGCCAACACGCCTTCCTCTTCCGTCATATGCGCTTGGTAAGCCGCGTCGAATTGGCGCACCGCTTCGGCCGACAGGGCCGCCGCCTTGCGGCTGGCAATCGCTTCAAGCTGCTGGCGCAAGCCATGCCAGGCTTGTTCCATTTGCAGGTGTTCGGCCAGCAGCGCCGGCACCAGCGCGTCCAGCACGGCCGCGTCGTCGCCGCGCGCGGTCGCTTGCAGCATCGGCAGCAGGTCATGTTCTTCGTCTTCGTGGTGTAGCGCGGCCGCCTTGTTAAAGTACTTCAGCACCGCCTGGGCGGCTTGTGCCGCCTCAATCGTGCCGCCATGCTCGGCCAAATCGGCCAGCAGCTTGTGCAAGGTGGACAGCTGATGCCGTATCTTGTCATGGCAATGTTTTAGCACGGCGATAGGCTGGTCGAAGCCGGGCGCGCGCTCGGGCAGGGGTGCGGTCATGGTATGTCTTTCGTCGGTGCGCTCAAATCGGAAAACCGGACCACCCGGCATGCTGATGGGCGGAAGAAAACATTTTAGGATATCTCAAGGCTCGCGTCCGTTAAAATGGCGGCATGACTATCCTCCCTGCCGCCCTTGCCGCGTCCGACGCCGGCGAAATCGACTTCGCGCGCCGCTTCGGCGGCATCGGCCGTCTGTATGGCGAGGCGGCCCTGGCGCGCTTTCGCCGTGCCCACGTGTGCGTGGTGGGGGTGGGCGGAGTCGGCTCCTGGGCGGTGGAGGCGCTGGCGCGCAGCGCGATCGGGCACTTGACGCTGATCGATCTGGACAATGTGGCCGAATCGAACATCAACCGCCAGATCCAGGCCGTGAGCGACACCATCGGCCAGGCCAAGATCGCCGTGCTGGCCCAGCGCATCGCCCAAATCAACCCGTTTTGCCGCGTGACCCAGATCGAAGACTTTATCACGCCCGACAATCTGGAGCAGATGATTGGCGCGCCCGGCTACGACTACGTGATCGACGCCATCGACAGCGTGCAAGCGAAGGCGGCCCTGGTGGCGTTTTGCCGCGCGCGCCAGATCGCCCTGATCACCATCGGCAGCGCCGGCGGCAAGACCGATCCGACCCAGATCGCCGTGCGTGACTTGGCCAAGACGGAGCAAGAGCCGCTGCTCAAAAAAGTGCGCAAGCTGCTGCGCAATCAATACGGTTTTCCGCGCGGCGAGAAAAACAAATTCCATGTGGACGCCGTATTTTCCATGGAGCGGCTGACCATGCCCGAGACGGCTGAAGTCTGTTCGGTCGATGGCGACGAGCGCGCCGGGGTGACGGGATTAAATTGCGCCGGCTTCGGCTCGGCGATGGTGGTCACCGCCACTTTCGGCATGGTGGCGGCGGCCCATCTCTTGCGCGCGCTGGCGGGGGCCGCGCCAACCGGCCCGGCTCCAGCGCAGCCCGATCCATCGGCCACCAGCTCGGCGCACAGCCAGCTGGAAGCTCCGGCGCCAATCTAAATCCAAGCGCGGACGAATAGTCAATACCAACATGCCAGCGTGGCCGCCAGCGGCGCCGTCACGGCGCGAGCGTTGCGGCGACGAGCCGGCCGCGCGCGCCTTACAAGCGGCGCGACGCGATCACGCGGTAAGCGCCGCCGGCCGATTCCACCAGCACCAAATGGCGGGCAAGCCAGCGCAGCGGCGCCATCTGCGCCGGAACGGCGGCCCCACCTTGCCGCGTCAAGCTCACATGAGGCAGATAGGGCCGCGCGTCGGCGCCGGCACAGTACTGGCGCAAGGCCAGCGCCAGCCGCTGCTGACATGCCATCAGCGTCGCAGGCGGCTCGCGCATGCCGGCCCAGGTGACGCGCGCGCCGCCAAAGACCCCGTAACAATCGAATTGAAGCGCGAGCGGCCCGGCCGGCATGGCATGCAGCAACGCGCACAAGCCAGGCACGACGGCGGCCGACTGCTGGCCTAGAAAGGCCAGTGTCAAGTGCAGCTTGGCGGCCTCGATAGGCCGCCCCGTCAGCCCGGCCTGTCGGTCCACCAGCGCCGCGCGCACCCGCTGGTTGGGCCAGAGCGCGAAAAAAAGCCGCCGCGATGCGTGGGAGGTGGTCATTTCAGGCGTGCGTTGTTATCATTGCGGGCGCTTTGCTTTGCCGCGGCAAGCAACGATCCTTCCACTTTTCGAAAGCATACACCATGACGCGTTCCGCATTATTCGCTTTGATTTGCGCGCTTGCCGCCTCGACGGCACAAGCGGCCGACCCGGTTGCTGCCAGCGCTTCCGCCAGCGCCGCCGCCAGCGCGCCGGCCGCCCCCTCGGCTTCGCCGGGCCCGGCCGCCGATTCTCTGATCGTGACCGACAACAAGGTTGGCACCGGCAAGGAAGCGACCGCCGGCGCCACCGCCGTGGTCAATTACACGGGCTGGTTGTATCGTCCGCTGGCCAAAAACACGCGCGGCACCCAGTTCGACAGTTCGGTCGGCCGTGGCCCGTTCGAGTTTCCGCTCGGCCGGGGCGCCGTCATCAAGGGCTGGGACCAAGGCGTGCAAGGCATGAAGGTGGGCGGTAAGCGCACCTTGATCATCCCGAGCGAACTGGCATATGGCGCGCGCGGCGCCGGCGGCGGCATGATTCCGCCAAATTCGCCGCTGATCTTCGAAGTCGAACTGCTCGACGTGAAGTAAATCGCTTATCCGGAGGTGGCGCGCCGCTCACCGCGCGCCGCGCGCCGCTCGCCGCGCACCGCTCGCCGCGCGCCGCGCGCCGCTCGCCGCGCACCGCTCGCCGCGCGCCGCTAAAAGAGGTAGACTGGACGCTCCCATTGCAGCGGAGCGACAGTCATGAATATCGCCAAGGACGTTACCGCACTGATCGGCAATACGCCATTGGTGCGCATCAACCGCATGGCGGCCGACAGCGCGGCCACCATTGTCGCCAAACTCGAATTTTATAATCCGGGACATAGCGTCAAAGACCGGATCGGCCTGTCCATGATCGAAGCGGCCGAGCAGGCCGGCTTGATCGGACCGGACACCATCATCGTCGAACCCACCAGCGGCAACACCGGCATCGCGCTGGCCATGGTGTGCGCGGCGCGCGGCTACCGCTGCATTCTCACCATGCCCGACACCATGAGCCGCGAACGGCGCACTTTGCTGCGCGCCTATGGCGCCGAGCTGGTGCTCACTCCCGGCCACGAAGGCATGCTTGGCGCCATCAGCAAGGCCGAACAATTGATCGCGTCCGACCCGCGCTATCTGATGCTGCAACAATTTAATAACGTGGCCAACCCGGAAGTGCATCGCAAGACCACGGCCGAGGAAATCTGGCGCGACACCGATGGCCAGGTCGACATCGTGGTGGCCGGCATCGGCACCGGCGGCACCATCACCGGTATCGGCGAAGTGCTCAAGCGGCGCCGTCCGGGCTTTCAATGCGTGGCGGTGGAGCCCAGCTCCTCGCCGATTTTGTCCAAGGGAAGCAAGGGGCCGCATCCGATCCAGGGCATCGGCGCCGGCTTCATCCCGTCCGTGCTCAACACGGAAATTTACGATGAAGTGATCTGTGTCGATAACGAGGACGCGTTTGCCACCGCGCGCCAGGCGGCCAGTACCGAGGGGCTGCTGGTGGGCATTTCATCGGGCGCGGCCTTGTCGGCCGCGCTCCAGGTGGCGCGCCGGCGCGAGAACGAGGGCAAGTTGATCGTGGTGATCATTCCCTCGTACGGCGAGCGCTACCTGAGCACCGCCCTGTTCGCCGGGCTGGATGGCTAGCATGGTGCGGCTCGCCGCGCTCCCGCCCGTTATTGATGCAGGCAGCAAGCGTGGTCGGTGGTGCCCAGTTCAATTTGCAAGGTGCTGTGCTGGATCGCGAAGCGCTCCTTGAGGGTGGCGCGCAAGGTGTCGATGGTGCTGTCGCCCG
Organism: Pseudomonadota bacterium; assembly: GCA_040385995.1. Classification (GTDB taxonomy): domain Bacteria; phylum Pseudomonadota; class Gammaproteobacteria; order Burkholderiales; family Burkholderiaceae_D; genus Janthinobacterium. The sequence goes on along the minus strand of JAZKGI010000056.1, from coordinate 27,164 downwards.
GATAGCCCAGCGGCATCACCAGATGCGCGGTGAGCGCCGTCTCGGTGGTGCTCATGGCCCAGATATGCACATCGTGCACCTCGCTCACGCCCGCCTGGCCGCGCAGGAATTGTTCGACCTGGGGCGCGTCGATATTGCCCGGCACGCCCGCCAGCATCATGTGCAAGGCCTCGCGCAGCAGCGACCATGTGCCCAGCAACACCATCAGCACGATGCCGATACTGACGGCCGGATCGAGCCACCACCAGCCGGTGTAATACACGATCACGCCGGCCACCAGCACGCCCAGCGAAATGGCGGCGTCGGCCGCCAGATGCAGATAGGCACCGCGAATATTCAAATCGTCCTTGCTGCCGGCCATGAATAGCCAGGCCGAGACCCCGTTGACCACCATGCCGGCGCCGGCCACCAGCGCCACCGTGATTCCGCTGACCGGGCTGGGATGGAGCAATTGCTGCGCCGCTTCCCAAACGATGCCGCCGCAAGCGAGCATCAGCAGCATGGCGTTGAACAGCGCCGCCAGCATGGAACTGCTGCGCAAGCCGTAGGTGTAGCGTCCGCTCGGCGCGCGCCGCGCCAGGATGGCCGCGCCCCAGGCCAGCGCCAGGCCCAGCACGTCGGACAGATTGTGGCCGGCGTCGGCCATCAGCGCGGTCGAATGGGCGATGAAGCCGTAGCCGAATTCGATCGCCACGAACAGGGTGTTGAGTGCGATGGCGATGGCGAACGCGCGGCCGTGGCTGGTCGGGTCGCCGTGATGATGGTGGTGGCCGTGACCGTGGCCATGGCCATGGCCGTGTCCATGTTTGTGCCCGTCCGCCTGCCGGGGCGCATGCGCATGCTGATGCTCATGTGCGTGGGCATGCTCGTGATGCGCGTGCCCGTGATCATGGTCATGCCCTGGTCGATGCTGATGTACGCTCATGTGTCGCTCCCGCTCGATGGTTCGGCAATATGCTCGAGCATGTCGCCGAGCACGCCGCTGATGTGGGCATCCGCCGCTGAATAAAATACTTGCTTGCCCTGGCGCTCGGATTTGACGATGCGGGCCGCGCGCAGCAGGCGCAAATGGTGGCTCACCAGTGAGCTGCTCAGCTGCAAGGCGCTGGCGATCTCGCTGACGGCGATCGGCGTTTCCACACAAGCGAGCACGATGCGCAGACGGGTGGGGTCGCCCAGCAGGTGAAACAGATCGGCCAGTTGGGCAATCGACGGGTCGGATTCGGTGAAGTTAGTCATAAGTTAACACATGAAGAGGTGTTCACATGTTAGTCTGGATCAAGATGCAGAGCAAGCAAAACCGCCTGCTGTGCCATTTGCGGGCAGGGTCAGGCGCGGGCCAGCGCGGCCGACCCGCTTGCTAGCGCCCCCAGACTATTTTAGATTGCCGTCGGCGTCGCGCATTTCGACGGGCGCCAGTTTCAAGGTCGACAATTGCGGCTCGATCTTGGCCTTGTCACCAACCCCGATCACGATCAGATTCTCGGGCTGCAAGTATTTTTTGGCCACGGTTTGAATCTGCGCGCCCGTCACGCCCGCATACCGCTGCGGCAGGGTCGAGTAATAATCGAGTCCCAGATCGTAAATATAAGTATTGGCCAGACTGGCGCCGATGCTCTTGTTGGTCTCGAACTGGCCAGGCAGCGACAGCACCTGCGAATTGCGCGCGTTGCGCAATTCTTTGGGCGTCATCGGACGCTCGATCATGCCGCGCACCTCCTTGAACATTTCCGCCACCGAGGCGCCGGTGACATCGGTGCGCACGCTGGCGGCGATGGAAAACGGACCAGGCATGCGGCGGTAGCTGAAACGCGAGCGTACGCCGTAGGTGTAACCCTTCTCTTCGCGCAAATTGGTGTTCAGGCGGCTGGTAAACAGGCCGCCCAGGGCCGCGTTCATCACTTGCAGCGGCGCGAAGTCCGGCGTTTTGCGATCCGGCCCGATCGCGCTCAGGCGCAGCGCGGTCTGCGGCGCGCCCGGTTTATCGACCAGTATCAGGCGCGCCTCGGTGCTCTTGACGCTGGCCTGCGGCGCGGCCACAGCCTCGCCGCGCTTCCAGCCGCCGAACTTGGCCTCGGCCAGGGTGCGCAGTTCCGCCTCGGTGATGTCGCCCGAGACCACCAGGGCCGCGTTGTCGGGCCGGTAGTGCCGCTGCCAGAAGCGTTGCAGGTCGGCCCGGCTGGTCGCCTTCAAGGCACTTTCGGTGCCCAGTTCCAGGTAGCCGTAAGGATGGTCGGCGCCGTACAGCGCGGCCGCCTCGATGCGGGTGGCCACGGCGGCCGCGTTCTCGCGCAGCTGCGCCAGTTCGCCGATGCGGCCGGCGCGCTGGCGCTCCACCTCCGCGTCCGGGAAGGCCGGATGCTGCACCACGTCGGCCAGCAGATCGAGCGCCGGCGCGAAGTTGGTTTTAAGCGTTAGCACTTCGGCGCTGGAGGCGTCGGCCGAGGAGCCGGTATCCATGAAGGCGCCCAGCTGGGCGACTTCGTCGGCGATCTGCGGCGCGCTGCGGGTGGCGGTGCCTTCTTCGAGCAGCTGGGCGGTGAAGCTCGACAGGCCGGGCTGCTTGACGGGATTCGCTTCCGAGCCGGTCTTGACCACCAGCTCGGCCGACACGATGGGCAGCGCCGGATTGTAGTGATGGATCACCTGCAAGCCGTTGGCCAGCGTGAAGGCGCGCGCGCGCGGCAGCGTCACCTTCGGCTGCGGTCCCGCTTTCGGCACTCGCTTGCGCCAGGCCTGGTCGGGGTTGATGGAGGTGGTCGATCCGGGCTTGATCTGGCCGGGCGCCGGGGTGGGCACCTCCGGTCCCAGATCCTGGGTGCCGGGCACCCCGTGCACCACGGCGCGCGCGCTGTTTGTGAGCTGGGCCGCCACCACGCGCTGGATGTCGGCCACGCTCACGCGGCGCACCCGCTCGATATCCTGACCCAGATAACCAGGGTCGCCCACATACTGGTTGTATTGATTGAGCTGGTTGGCCAAGCCGTTGCCGCCCACTTTTTCGATCTGCGACAGCATCGCCGTCTCGATCGTGTTGCGGGCCCGCTCCAGCTCCTTTTCGGTCGGGCCGTTGCTGCGCAGCGCTTCCAGTTCGGCGTCGACCGCCGCCTCGATGTCGGCCGCGCTGTGGCCGGGTCGGGCCGTCACGTCGACCACGAACACCGAACTGAGCGCGTACGAGCCCTGGGACGCGTTCACATCCTGGGCGATCTGCTTGTCGTACACCAGGCTTTTGTACAGACGGCTCGATTTGCCGCCGGCCAGAATTTGGGCCGCCAGGCTCAATTCGGCGTCGCCCGGCTGGTAGGCGGGCGAAGTGAGCCAGCCCATGAACACGCGCGGCAGCTCGACCCGGTCGGCCACCACGGCGCGCCGCTCCGCCGTGATGGGCGGGGTCGCCACGCTCGGTTTCGGCACGTCCGGGCCACGCTTGAAGCTGCCGAAATACTTGGCCACCAGGGCCTTGGTCTTGGCCTTGTCGATGTCGCCCACGATCACCAAGCTGGCGTTATTGGGACCGTAATAGCGGGTGAAAAAGTTCTTGATGTCGGCCAGCTTGGCGTTCTGGATATCGGCGTGGGAGCCGATCACGCTGGCGTAATAAGGGTGGGTCTTGGGGAACAGCTGGTGATACAGCGCCTCCTCGACGATGCCGTAGGGCCGGTTTTCGTAGCTCTGGCGCCGCTCGTTGCGCACCACGTCCTGCTGGTTGCTCAGCGCCGTCTGGTCCAGCACATCGAGCAGGTAGCCCATGCGGTCGGAATGGGTCCACAGCGCCAGTTCGAGCTGGTTGGACGGCACCGTGTCGAAATAATTGGTGCGGTCGAAATCGGTGCTGCCGTTCGAGTCGGTGGCGCCGGCGCCCTCCAGCAGCTGGTCGGCCAGGCCGCGCGGCACGTGTTTGGTGGCGGCGAACATCATGTGCTCGAACAGGTGGGCAAAGCCGGTCAGGCCCGGCTCTTCGTTGGCCGGGCCGACGTGGTACCAGACGTTGACGGCGGTGATCGGCAGCTTGTGGTTTTCCACCAAAATCACGTCCAGGCCGTTGGGCAGGGTGTATTTTTCAAACGCGATGCGTGGCAGTTCGACGCCGGCCGCCGGCTTGGCCGGCGCCGCAACAGCGGCCGCGCCCTCGGCGGCCCCCGCCAGCGGCGCGCCGGCGCCGTACAAGGCCGCGAGCAGGGCCGGAATGGTCAGTAAAGTATGAGGCTTCATGCGCTGTCCTAATAAATGGAAGAATGCCGGGGTGGGCTCATTGTTTTTGCAGTTCGGCTTGAATCTGGGCGCGTATTTTCGGGTCCAGTTTCTGGACCGCGCGCGCCAGCCTCTCGCCCTGGATCAGGGCCGTGCTTTGCTCCGGGGTCAGGGCCATGGCTTGGTAGACCGGGGCCGGAATCGGCGCCGGCTTGAAAAACAGCACCTGGCCGCCCAACACCAGCAGGGCGCTGAGCACCGAGATGCCGGCCGCCGCCGCCAGCAGGCGCAGCTCGCGCACCGCGAACAGCTGCCCGCTCTGGGTCGGAATCGGGCGCACCGGCGCGGCCGGCGCCGGCAAGAACGGCGGCGTCTCGCCGGCCGGCCCGGCGCCGGGGGCGCGCGCGGCGCCGGCTTCGCCGCGGGCCTGGCGCGCCAGCTCCTCGGCGGCCGCCGTCAACTGGGCGACCTGGCGTTCGACGGTGTCGGCCAACACCGCTTCGTTCAGGGCCACCAGGGCGAAGATCGGGTCGTCGCTGTCGACCTTGACGCCGGTTTTTTCAAATACCAGGTTGCGCAATCGCTGTTGGTCCATGGCGCGCTACCATTGCACTTTGTCGAGTTGCTCGTACAGGTCGCGGTAGACCACCTTGATGCGCTGCTTTTCCATGATGTTGAATTTGTCGTTTTCCAGCACTTCGCGCATGGTCAGGCGGGCCGTGTTCATTTTCTTGATGTCGGCGCCGAAGGTGTCGGCGTTGCGCTGGCTGAGCGTGATGCGGCCCTTGACCCGGGCCGCGTGGTCCAGATAGGTGTGCGATTCGGCGAACTGCTTGCCGCTGGCCGATTGCAGCAGGCCGAAATGCTCGTTTTCCCATAACACCAGCGGCACCCGGGTGGCGCTGGCGGTCGAGGCGAAGCCGGTCGCGGTGTCGTGTAAGGTGTCGCCGCCGCCCACGATGGTGTGGATGTACACGCGGCGGCCCGATTCTTCCAGCAGGCCGAAGGCGTCGTTGTCGATCAGGTAGCCCATCAGCGGGGAAAAGGTGTTGGCGCCGTTGTCGATCACGCAGTTGCCCTGCTGTTCCAGGATGTCGATCATCAGCGCGTCGAAGCGTTTCGGGTCGATCGCGCGCGCCTCCGTCATCACCGGCACGTGCTTGACCTGCATCGCCTTGTAGCGCGAGAAGGTGGCGTTTTCCTGGTCGGTGTCGTAGCAGCGCAAGGGCGTGTCGTCCTTGGCGGCCACCCATTGGGCCAGGATGGTGGAAACCAGGGTCTTGCCGATCCCGCCTTTGCCCTGCAAGATGAAATGTACCGTGTCGCGCATCGAATGACTCCCGAGTGGTTCGTACAACATGCAAATCGCGATAAAAGGCCAGCGCCTCAGTGGCAGCGCGCGGTGCCGCTGTCGGGCGGCGCCAGCGCTGCGTCATGATCGGCCGGGGCCGGCAAAAACTGCCAGCTGTAGCCGTTGTCGCGCAGTTCCAGTTTCAGCACGCCGTGGCCGCTGTTGTCGCGCGCCTCGCTGTGCGGGCGCGCCCAGCGCAGCGGCGTGAGGAAGGCGCCGCCGGTGCCGACCACGAATTGGCGCACCCCGCCGGCCAGGTCCAGCTTGCCGAACGCGTCCTGCGGCGCGAACCGTTCGTAGTTGTGGTCATGCCCCGACAATACCAGTTCCGCCCCGGCCGCGTGCAGCGTCTGCCAGACATCGCGCATGCGCGTGGTGTCGCCATGTCCGCCAGAACTATACAGCGGCGCGTGCCAGTAGGCGAGCGTGCACGCGCGCCGGTGGCGCGTGAGGTCGTCGCGCAGCCACGCCAGCTGAATCCGATGGTCTTCCGGCGCCAGGTTGCTGTTGAGCGAGATGACATGCCAGGCGCCCAGGTCCACGCTGAAATAACCGCGCCGCTGGGGGCCGCCGAAGTCGCTAAAATAGTCGAAATAGCCGGCCGCGCCGCGCGAGTAATATTCATGGTTGCCGGGGGTGGGGTAGGTGCGCTCCTTGAAGCGGCCCCATGTTGGCGCGTAGCAATCGTTAAATTCGGCCGCGCTGCCCACCGGATAGGTATGGTCGCCCAGACTGAGCACCGCCGCCTGCGGGGTGTGCGCCAGGCCGGCCGCGATCAGGTCGGCGGTGCGGGCCGCGCCCGTGTAGCGCGCGCGGCTGAAGCGGCAATCGGCGATGTCGCCGGCGCTGTAGACGGTGTAGGTGGGGCCGCTCAAGGGGGCGGGCGCGGGCGCGTGCAGGGCGACGGTGGTGTCGCACGCGGCCAACGCCAGGCAAACGATGCTCAGCGGCCAGCGGCGGCGGCGAAAAAGCGGACATGTCATGGATAAGGTCGATACAAGGATGAGAGTCGAGAGTAATGCTTTTATGTATATAAGGCAAACCAAAGTGGCCCCGGAAGCGGCCCCCGAAACGGCTCCGCCACCGGCCGGGGGTGTGGCTTGCGTCACATTATTATTTTCTGTTGGAAACAATGTGTCGCCGTTATGGCATGATGGCGGCACCTCGGCCAGCCCGGCCCAGCGCTTGCAATTTTGTCAGGAATGCCGTGCCGACCACCCGTCTCAGTAAAGCCGCGATCGACCGTCTGAACGCGCAAGCCTTGGCCGATCTGGCCGCCGAGCGCGCGCGTGCCGGGCGCCGCGCCGCGCGGGCGCGCGAGGCGGCGCTGGCGATCGGCCACCGGCGCGGCGTGGCGCGGGCCGAGCTGATCGGGCTGTGGCTGACCCATCAGGCGGGACAGCCGGTCGCGCCGGCCTGCCTGTTGCTGCAACAGCAATGTCTGGCGGAAGCCGACCCGGAAGGCGCCATGGCTTGCACCGTGCTGTTGGGCGCGGCCACCAGCGCCGCCGGCCAGCTCGATCTGGCGGCCCGCCATTTCGTGCGGGCGCGCGCGCTGGCCAGCGGGGTGGCCGATTCCCTGCACAAGGTGTTGTTATATAACCAGCTGGGCCTCGACGCGCTGCACCGCGGCGACTGCGGGCGCGCGGCGCGCAGTTTTTTGCTGGCGCTCGATGGCGCGGCGCGCTTCGGTTCGCCGGCCCACCGGGTCGAGGGTTTGACCCACCTGGCGGCCGCCCAGCACGACGCCGGCAACCATCACGACGCCTTGCCGCTGCTGCACGAAGCCTTGCAAATGGCCGGCGCCCATCGGCTCGCCGCCCAGCGCGCGGCGGTCTCGGCCCGACTGGCCATGTGCCTGCTCGGCGCGGGCCGGGCGGACCAGGCGCTGGCCTTGCTGCAACCGTTTTGCGCCGGTCACAGCGACCGCCAGGACCAGGCCGGGCCGGCGCGCGCCTTCTTGCTGTGCCTGGCGGCCCACGCGGCCTTGCTGCTGGGCAGACTGGAGCAGGCGGCCGGCTGGCTCACGCGCGGTCAGGCCGAGGCGGCGCGCGCCACCCATGTCGAGCCGCGCTTGCATGGCTGGCTGGTGCGCGGCATGCTGTGTTTTTTGCAACAGCGCCCGGGACCGGCGCTGCGCGCCCTGACGCGCGCGCATGGCATGCTCGACAGCAACCGCAATGCTTATTTCCATCAACATATCTTGAATGGCTTGGCCACCGTGCACGCCCGGCTGGGCATGTGGCAGCTGGCGTATCGATTTTCCCAGCAATACCAGAGTCAGCTGGCCGCCGTGGGCCGCGGCGCGCGCGACGCGCGCTTGATGATGCGGGCGCTGGAGAAGGAAATCCGCCATTTGCGGGCCGAGCGCGACCGCGCCTTGGCCTCGCAGGCGGCGCGCGAGTCCGACAACCGCCGCCTGCGCAACTTGAATCTGGCCCTGTCGCACCAGATCCTGCACGCCCACGCGGTGCAGGACGGCTTGAAACAGCAGGCCTTGCGCGACCATTTGACGGGACTGTATAACCGGCGTCATTTCGAGGCCAGTCTGGACGCCATGCTGGCCGAGGGCGAGGCCGAGGCCGGCGGCGATCCGATCGCCGTGGTCATGCTTGACTTGGACTTGTTCAAACGCGTCAACGACAGTTACGGCCACCCGATGGGCGACGCGGTGCTGGTGGCGTTTGCGCGCCTGGTCGAGAGCCAGTTGCGCACCAGCGACATGGTGTGCCGTTACGGCGGCGAAGAATTTTGTCTGCTGCTGCGCGGCGCCGACAGCAGCATCGCCGCCTACAAGATGGACGACCTGGCCTGGCGCTACCGTCAACTGGTGATCCAACAGGGCGGCCAGAGCCTGGACGGCTGCACTTTTTCGGCCGGCATCGCCCACTATCCCCACCACGGGGGCCAGCGCGCGGCCTTGCTGGCCGCGGCCGATCAAGCCCTGTATGCGGCCAAACAAGCGGGCCGGGCGCGGGTGGCGCTGGCTCCGGCGCCCGGCGCGGCGCCCGGCGAGGCGCCCGACACCCTAGTTAATGAAGCGCAGCAAGCCCTGTAAGGCGTGCGCCACGGTTTGCTCGCGCACCGCGTGACGGTCGCCGCTAAACACCAGCCGCTCGGTGTGCACCGTGTCGGCGCTGGCCCAGCCGAAACAGACCGTGCCCACCGGCTTGCCGGGCACCGCTCCGCTCGGTCCGGCGATGCCGGTGGTGGACAGGGCCACGTGGGCATTGCTGCTGCCCAGCGCGCCGGTCGCCATGGCGCCGGCCACTTCCTCGCTCACTGAACCGAGCTGCGCGATGAGCGCGTCCGGCACGTCCAGCAATTCATTCTTGGACGCGTTGGAATAGGTGATGAAGCCGCAATCGAACCAGCCGGTCGAGCCGGCGATTTCGGTCACGGCCTGGGCCACGCCGCCGCCGGTGCACGATTCGGCCGTGGTCAGCAGCCAGCCTTTTTGTTGCAGGGCGCGGCCGACCTGGGCGGCCAGCGTGAGAATGTCGTTTGTCACTGTCAACTCCTTGGCGAAATGCGTAAGATGGCATCGGCGTGCGCCGCCGCTCGGGTTCGGCTCACTTTACCATGGCCCCGCGCCGCGGCGCGCGCCGCGCCACATAAATCTCACGCGGGCCCTTGTGCGGACGCGTGCAATATTTCGCAAAATCCTCCCCTGTCCGGTTGAAAATGCGTACACTCGTTTCGACCGGCTCACTGCGCTGTAGGGCGAAACGCTTGTCGAGCCGGACCGGTTGTACACGGTATTTATTTCCAACAATATCGACCACGGGGGCCGGCTTGGCCGGCCCGGCACAGAAAACTCTGCGGATGGGAACGACATGTTGCGCCAACGCCTAGCTGTCCACCGCCGCCGGCCGGAACGCGGCCACTGCCGGGTGGCCCCGGCCCGGCCCCGGCCCGCGCGCCGCTTCGGCCGATTCGGCCGCGCCGCCTGAGCGCGACATGTCGCAGCCGATGCGCGCGCGCCGCCGTTCCACCCTGGCCGGGGCGGTCGGGGCTGGCCTGCTGTGTTTGCTCGGCTGGTATCCGCATGCCTTGCGGGCCGAGCCCGACGGCGCGCTGGAACGCCAGGTCAAGGCCGCCTATCTATACAAATTCGCCGGCTTCGTCGACTGGCCCGAGGGCAGCTTCGCGCGCCCCGACAGTCCCCTGGTGATCGGCTTGAGCCATGCCGACGCCCTGGCCGACCAACTGGAACGGATTGTGGCGGGCCACAGCGCCAACGGCCACGCCATCGTGGTCAAAAAGCTGCGCAAGGGCGAGACGCCGGCCGGCTTGCATATCCTGTTTTTGGGCGAGACCGAGCGCGCCGCCTTGCAAGAGACCTTGCAGGCCAGCCGCAACCAGCCGCTGCTGACCGTGTCCGACAGCGACGAGGCGCACGCCCTGGGCAGCATGATCAACTTCGTGGTGGCCGACCAGCGCTTGCGCTTCGAGGTGGCGCTCAAGCCGGCCGCCGCGGCCGGCCTGCACATCAGCGCGCGCATGCTGGCCGCCGCTTACCGGGTGCAGCCGGGAGGGCCGCTATGATCGGGCTGCACACCATCCGCGGCAAGCTGCTGGCGGTGGTCTTACTGGCCACCCTGGCCGCGCTGCTGGTATCGGTGGGCAGCATCATCGCCTACGATTTGCGCGGCTATCACCGCAACATCCAGGCCGACCTGCGCACCCAGGCCGAGCTGCTCGGCCATATGAGCTCGGCCGCCCTGGCCTTCGACGACCAGCGCCTGGCCAAGGAAAATCTGGGCTTGCTGCGGCTGCGGCCCAAGGTTGGCGCGGGCGCCATTTACACCGCGCGCGGCAAGCTGTTCGCCAGCTACATGGCGCCCGGCCAGAGCGCGTCCATACCGGCCGAAGCCGAAGCCGAAGGCATGCGGGTCGAAGACGGCCAGCTGATCGTGTTCCGCCCCATCGCCGACAATGGCGAACTGCTGGGCACCGTCTACCTGCGCGCCGACTATGAGCTGGGCAGCCGGGTGGGCGACTATCTGGCCATCGCCGCCACGGTGACGGCGATGGCGCTGCTGATCGCCTACCTGATCGTGCACCGCTTCAATTACCTGATCACCCAGCCGATCCTGGCCATCGCCGCCATCGCGCGCGAGGTGGTCGACACGGGCGACTATTCGCGCCGCGCGCAAAAAATGAGCGAGGACGAAGTGGCGCAGCTGGTCGATTGCTTCAACCGCATGCTGGCCGAGATCGAGCAGCGCACGCGTGAACTGGAGCGCTCCTACCGCGAGATCGCGCGCGAGGCGGCCGAGCGCAGCGCGGCCCAGCAAGAGGTGATGCGCTTGAACGCCCAGCTCGAGCAGCGGGTGCACGAGCGCACCATGCAGCTCGAGCAAGCCAACGGCGAACTGGCTGCGGCGATGGAAGAGGCCAACAGCGCCAGCCACGCCAAGTCGGCCTTCCTGTCCTCCATGAGCCATGAGCTGCGCACCCCGCTTAACGCGATTTTGGGTTTCGCCCAGATCCTCACCTCCGACAAGCTGCCTTCGACGGTACTGCAAAAAAAGGAGTTCGCCAGCCATATCCTGAAGTCGGGCCGCCATCTGCTCACCCTGATCAACGAAATTCTCGACCTGGCCAAGGTCGAATCGGGCACTTTGACCCTGTCGCTCGAACCGGTGGCGCTGGACGACATTTTGCAGGAGTGCCAGAGCATGATCGCGCCGCTGGCGGCCCAGCGCGGCATCCGCATGGTGTTTCCGGCCAGCTGCCGGCTCAATGTGCATGCCGACCGCACCCGCCTGAAACAGGTGCTGCTCAATTTGCTCTCCAACGCCCTCAAATACAACCGTGAGCTGGGCGCGGTGCTGGTCGATTGCAGCATGACCAGTTCCGACACGGTGCGCCTGTCGGTGCAAGACACGGGGCGCGGCTTGCGCGGCGACCAGCTCGACTTGCTGTTCCAGCCGTTTAACCGGCTGGGCCAGGAAAGCGGAGCCGAAGAGGGCACCGGCATCGGGCTGGTGGTGACCAAGCGGCTGGTCGAGCTGATGGGCGGGCAGATCGGCGTGAGCAGCACGGTGGGAGTGGGCAGCGTGTTTTGGGTCGACTTGCGCGCCACCCGCCCCAGCCCGCACCTGTTGGTGGCGGCCGCCCCGGCGCTGGCGGCGCCATCGCCCGGTCCGGTGCCCAGTCCACGCTTGGCGCCGCCGGTCAACGATGCCGGCCGCATCACGGTGCTCTATGTCGAGGACAATCCGGCCAACTTGAAACTGGTCGAGGAAATGCTGCGCTTTCGGCCCGAGCTGCGCCTGCTCTCGGCCGGCGACGGCCACCAGGGCATCGAACTGGCGCGCGCCCACTTGCCGCAAGTGATACTGATGGACATCAACCTGCCTTGCGTGAGCGGCACCGACGCCATGCAACTGCTGCGCGCCGATCCGCTGACGGCCGACATTCCGGTCATCGCCCTGACCGCCAGCGCGCTGCCGCGCGACATCGAAAAAGGCTTGGCCAGCGGCTTTTTCCGCTACCTGACAAAACCCATCAACATCGACGAATTCGGCGCCGCGCTCGACAGCACCTTGGCATACGCGGCGCAACGGAGGGCGGGCCCATGATCACCCAGGACGACATCCATCAAGCGCGCATCTTGATCGTCGACGACCAGCCGGTCAATGTCGAACTGCTGCGCTATCTGCTCGCCGGCACCGGTTACCGGGCCCTCACCACCACCACCACTTCGTCCGAGGTGGCGGCGCTGCACCGCGCGCACGGTTACGACCTGATCATCCTCGACCTGCACATGCCCGGCATGAGCGGCTTTGACGTGATGGCGGCGCTGGCGCCGATGGAAGCGGGTAGTTATTTGCCGGTGCTGGTGGTGACGGCCGACCCGGACAGCAAGCTGGCGGCGCTGGCGGCGGGCGCGCGCGACTTCGTGAGCAAGCCGTTCGACCCGCCCGAGGTGCTCAGCCGCATCCGTAACCTGGTCGAAGTGCGCCTGATGCAGCGCCAGGCCAGGCAGTACAACGCCCTGCTCGAGCAAACCGTGCGTTTGCGCACGGCCGAGTTGCAGCGTTTTCGCAGCGCCATGGACGCCACCGCCGACGCCATTTTTCTGATCGACGCCGACAGCGTGGAACTGGTCGACGCCAACGGCGGCGCCTGCCGCATGCTCGGCTATCAGCGCGAGCAGCTGCTGGCGATGGCGCCGGCCGGCCTGCTGCCCGGCTTGATGGCGCAGCTGGCCGCCCACGGCGCCGGCGCGCCCGATCCGGCGCGCCCGCCGCAACTGATCGAATGCGAGCTGGCGCGCCGCGGGCAAGCGAGCCTGCCGGTGGAATTGTATTGGCAACCGCTGGCCCAAAGCCGCATCCTGATCGCCGTCGCGCGCGACATCAGCGAGCGTCGCCAAGCCTTGCAGCGGCTCGAACACATGGCCCATTACGACAGCTTGACGGGGCTGCCGAACCGCACCCTGTTTTACCGCAGCCTGGCCGAGGCGATCGAGCAGGCGCGCGAGAAGGCGGCCGGCATCGCGGTGCTGTTCATCGCGCTTGATCGTTTTCGCAACATCAACGAGTCGCTGGGCGCCACTTTGGCCGACGAGCTGCTGCGCCAGTTCAGCAGCCGCCTGGTGCGCTGCGTGCGCGGGCGCGACACCGCCGGCCGGCTGGGCGGCGACGAATTCGCGCTGGTGCTCAGCATGACGTGCGGCCAACAAGAGGCGGTGCAGGTGGCCAACGAGCTGCGCGAAGCGCTGCGCGCCCCGTTCGAGCTCGATGGCCACGCGGCCGTGCTCACGGCCAGCATCGGCATCGCCATCTATCCGGACGACGCCGGCGATCCGGACACCCTGATCAAGTACGCCGACACGGCCATGGAGAGGGCCAGGCTGTCCGGGCGCGACGGCTACCGCTTTTTCACCAGCGGCATGAACGTGCAGGTGCTGGCCCGGCTCGATCTGGAACTGGCGCTGCGGCACGCCCACGAACATCAGGAATTCGCGCTGCACTACCAGCCCAAGGTCAATTTGCACACCGGCCGTATCAGCGGGGTGGAGGCCCTGCTGCGCTGGAGGCGGCCGGGTTACGGGCTGGTGGTGCCGTCCGAATTCGTGCCGGTATTGGAAGAGACCGGCCTGATCGTGCGGGTCGGCAGCTGGATCATCGACACCGCCTGCCGTCAGATCGCGCACTGGATCGCCAGCGGGGTGGGGCCGGTGCGGGTGGCGGTCAACGTCACCAGCCGCCAGTTTGTCGAAACCGATTTATACGACGAGGTGCGCGGCGCGCTCGAACGCCACAAGGTCAGCCCCGACCTGCTGGAACTGGAGTTGACCGAAGGGGCCTTGATGACGAACGCCGAGCGCACCGTGGGCGTGCTGACCCGGCTGCGCGGGCTGGGCGTGAAGATCGCCATCGACGATTTCGGCACCGGCTATTCCAGCCTGGCCTATTTGCAGCGCTTCCCGATCGACAAGCTTAAAATCGACATCGCCTTCGTGCGCGACGTCACCACCAACCCGAACGACGCGGCCATCGCGCTGGCCATCATCAGCATGGCGCACAGTTTGAAGATGCGGGTGATCGCCGAGGGCGTGGAGCAGCGTGCCCAGTTCGAATACCTGCGGCGCCACCGCTGCGACGAGATCCAGGGTTTTTACTTCAGCCGCGCGCTGCCGGGGCGCGAGCTGGGCCAGCTGGTCGAGGCGGGCGGTAAACTGGGGCCGGAATCGAACCAGGGCGGCCAGTGCGGCCAGACCTTGCTGCTGGTGGACGCCGACGAGCAGGTGCTGGCCGCGCTCGAGCGCCTGCTCCAGCCGGAAGGCTACCAGATCCTGTGCGCCACCACCCCGGCGCGCGGGCTGGAGCTGCTGGCGCTGCACCAGGTGCAGGTGGTGGTGTGCGAGCAGCGCATGCCGGCCATGAGCGGGACCGAATTTTTGGGCCGCGTGAAACAGCTCTATCCGGCCACCATGCGCATCGTGCTGTCGGCCGAAACCGGGCTGGAGACGGTGCTCGAGGCCATCAACCGGGGCGCCATTTACCGCTTTTACACCAAGCCCTGGAACGACGCCCAGCTGCGCGAAAACATCCGGCTCGCCTTCGATCACTATTGGCGCATCGAGCGTCAGGACGGTGGCCCGGTCGGCGCCACCGGCAGCGCCATCGTGATCGCAGAGGGACGCGCCGGCGCGCCCTGACGGCGCGCCGCGGTTCAAGCTCGCTGATGGGCAATGGGCAATACGCTGCGCTCGGCCATGTGCCGCGCGCGTCGCCCAGTGTACCGACGCGCTCTTTCCACTGTGATGGATGCAGACTGTCGCTTCATTATCGCCTTCTGTCGGATAACCATGACGCTTGCCAAGCAGCTTCCTTACACTGCGGGCACGACATCAAGCGGAAGAGCGAACTTTATGGACATGAGCTACAAGTGGCGCCGGGCGCCAGGATCAAGGCGCATGCCGGCGCGGCTGGCCAACTGCACGTTCGCTGGCTTGCTGCTGTTTTACGCCGGCGCGCATGCGGCGCCAAGCGAGCCGACACTGCCCGCCAATGTGGAGGCATTGGACCGCCAACTCGGCTCGTTATTCAAGGCGGGTGCCGTGCCCGGTGCCTCGGTGGTCCTGATCGAGAATGGCAGAATTACCTTTGAAAAAGGATATGGTTTTGCCGACGTCGCCAGGCAGATCCCGGCCAGCGTCCACACCCCATTCCGTGCCGCTTCCATAACCAAAAGCCTGACGGCAATCGGCGTCATGGCGCAAGTGGAACGGGGAAGGCTCACCCTGGACACGCCGCTGCACACCATCGCGCCGGAGATCGCCTTCAGCAATCGCTGGGAACAAACCGACCCGGTGCGCATCGTGCACCTGCTGGAACATACCACCGGCTGGCCTGACATCGCCGTGCGCGTGCTTGCAAAGAGCGAGGCGGCCTGGTCGACGCTGGAGGGGATTACCTACAGTAGCCCCGAATTCATCAGCCGATGGCGGCCCGGCACGTTCACCGTCTATAACAATGCCGGCCCCGCCGTCGCCGCTTATGCGATCGAGAAAGTGACTGGCCAGACCTTCGACGGCTACATGCGCTCGACCATTTTCGAGCCAATGGGCATGCATGGCGCCGACATGTCACTGACGCCGGCTCTGGCGCGCAGCATGGCGAAAAGTTACGGACCGGGCGGCGACCCAACGCCGTACCAGCATATCGTACTGAAACCGGCCGGCTCGCTGGTCGTCAGTGCGCATGAACTGGCGCAACTTGCCCGCTTGTATATCGGGCGCGGCAGCGTCGATGGCCGCCGTATCCTGACGCCGGAGTCGGTGGCGCGGATCGAGCGGGCCGAGTCGAACCTTGGTGCGAAATCGGGTTTCAGCAATAGCTATGGCTTGGGCAATGTACCGATCGCGGACAGCGGCGTCACCTTCAGGGGCCACAATGGCAGCATTGATTCGTTTACCTCGGTCCTCGGCTACACCCTGCGTCGTGGTGGCTCGGGCTATGTCGTCATGGCCAACGGCGGCGCCGGCGTCGATTTCGCGGAGCCGGTCGCCCATTTGATCCAGTCCTGGCTGATGCGCGGCGAGCCGCTCGATCCGCCGGCAACGGTGCGGCTTAGCCAGGCCGCGTTAGAAAAATATGCGGGTGACTATCGCACGATTACCGCGCCGAACGCGCTGATGCAGCCCTACGCCGACATGTTCGGCACATCCATGGTGAGCGCGGCGCCAGGCAAATTGGTCATCAGCGGGAACGATTACCTGCCGATCGGGGAACACAGCTTTCGCCGCGCGGACCGCAGCGAGGCGACCCTGGCCTTCATCGAACACGATGGCCAAGTATTCAAGATCAATGCCACGTCCGCCCAACAAAAGGTGGGGCGTTGGCAGCTGCTGACAAAGGGGCTGCTTGCGGCGGTTCTGTTGCTGGCTGCACTGATGGGGCTTGTGATGCTGATCCCGTGGGTCATCGCGCAACGGCGCGGGCTGCTGGCTCATCAAGGCGGTCTACTTCTGCGTTTAGCACCAGTTGGCGCCGTCGCGGCATGCGCGGTGACGCTGGTCTTGCCGCTGCTGGTGTTGTCGGAGTCCGGTGGCACGGCGGTTCAAAAACTCGCCGGCATCGGCGCGTATTGCCTGCTGATCTTTGCGGCCAGCCTGGCCTATCCTGTGCTAGCCGTAGCGGGAGTGGCGCTCGCGGTTCGCCAACGCAGCGCGCGCGCGTCGATCCGCCTATACGCAGGCCTGTCATCGACCGCCCTGCTTGGCATCGCCGTCTATGCGGCCGCCATCGGCTGGCTGCCGCTGCGCACCTGGTCAATGTAGCGAGAATACTTAGGTGGTCCGCGACGCGCATGCGCAACAAGCAATGGCGTGCACCTCAAATCGCTCAAGCGCTGAAATGGTCGAAGCCGGCCAACTGCCAGTCCAGCGTGTGGCCGGCGCCGTCGCACAGGCGCAGGCCGGGCTCGGGCTCGATCGCGCCGACCCGGGTGACGGCGGTGGCCACGCTGGCGGCCAGCGCCGGTATCGCGGCCCGTTCGGCGGCCGGCGCCGTGAAGCACAATTCGTAGTCGTCGCCGCCGGCCACGCAAAAGCGCCGCCGCAGGTCGCGCTCGCGGGTGGCCAGCACGGGACCGGGCGGCAGGGCGTCCAGGTCGAGCCGGGCGCCCACCCCGGAAGCGCGGAGGATATGGCCCAAGTCGCCCACCAGGCCGTCGGAAATGTCGATCGCCGCGCGCGCCAGGCCGGCACTGGCCAGCGCCATGCCCAAGGCCACGCGCGGGGTGGGCGCGTGCATGCGCGCGGCGGCGGCGGCCAGGGCGGCCGGCGCCAGCGCCAGTTCCTGGCGGTAGCCGGCCAGGGCCAGACGGGCGTCGCCCAGGGTGCCGCTGATCCAGATATCGTCACCGGCCCGGGCCGCGTCGCGCCGCAGGGCTTGGCCGGGCGCCAACTCGCCGAAGATGGTGATGCAGATGGTGAGCGGACCCTTGGTGGTGTCGCCGCCGATTAATTCGCAATCGAAGGCGTCGGCCAGCGCGAACAGACCGGCCGAAAAGCCGGCCAGCCATGCCGGATCGGCCGCCGGCAGCGCCAGGGCCAGAGTGAAGCCGACCGGGCGCGCGCCCATCGCCGCCAGATCGGACATGTTCACGGCCAGGCATTTGTGGCCGAGCTGGACAGGGTCGGCGTCGGCGAAAAAGTGGCGGCCCTCGACCAGCATGTCCGACGAGATCGCGCTTTGCAAGCCGGGCGCCGGGGTGAGCAGGGCGCAGTCGTCGCCGATGCCCAGGGTGGCGCGCTGCGGCCGGGCGCGCGTAAAGTATTGTTTGATGAGGTCGAATTCGGAGAGCATGACGCGATTGTACCGAATCGGCGCCGCGGGCGTCATTCTAGAGTTTCATTTTAGGCAAAATTGGCAGGGTAAGCATGTCCAACATAAAGTCTAGGCCCCACGTCAAAATAGTGCTATAAGGATACACTTGGTGCTTTTATGATGTGCTGGGTGGGCGCCGCCCCCCACCGTCGCGGGCCGAGGGCAAGCGCGCTAAACGGTGCCAATACGGCGTAGACTAAGCCGATGGAAACACCGGCCACGGCGCCGGCCCGGTCGACGCTCCGGTTTTTTGTTTCGACATTTCCGGCGGAGCTGCGCCGGCCCTGGAGGCAGTATGGATGAGAATTATTCCTGGATCATATTGGTCGCGGCCGGTGCCGTGCTCGGCATGCTGGTCAGCGCGCGCGCCGTGGCCGCGTTCGGTATCGCCCTGGTCGGTATCAGTCTGGTGGGCTTGCTGCTCTCTAGCCTGAGCGGCAATGAAACCCTGACCTGGACTTTCGGCATCGCCGGCATGGTCACGCCGGCCTTGATGATCACCATCTGGCTGGGCGCGCTGCTGGGGGCGCTGGGCAAGCGGGTGGCGCAAAAAACCCGCTAGGACGGGCATAGCGAAAATCGATTGCATGTTCTTTTGCAATAGGTTTTATCACGCTGACAAGGCGCCACCCGGGCCGCGCGCGCCGCTCGGCGCGGTCCGCTCTGTAAATTACTTAGCTGGTTGAAAGATTCAGTCTGATAAAATCGTACGCTTTCCGATAGAACACACAGGAAGGCCGCACAGCATGGATTCGTCATCCGATCAAAAAGAGGCATTGCGTCAACAATTACGCCTCGCCGCGCTCGAATATCACGAGTTTCCGCGACCGGGCAAGATCAGCGTCACCCCCACCAAACAGTTGACCAACCAGCGCGACCTGGCGCTCGCCTACTCCCCCGGCGTGGCGGCGCCCTGCGAAGAAATCGTGCTCGACCCGGCCAACGCCTATAAATATACGGCGCGCGGCAATCTGGTGGCGGTCATCACCAATGGCACCGCGGTGCTGGGCCTGGGCAATATCGGGGCCTTGGCCGCCAAGCCTGTGATGGAAGGCAAAGGGGTGCTGTTCAAGAAATTCGCCGGCATCGACGTGTTCGACATCGAAATCAATGAGCATGATCCGGACAAGCTGTGCGACATCATCGCATCCCTGGAGCCTACCTTCGGCGGCATCAATCTGGAAGATATCAAGGCGCCCGAGTGTTTTTACATCGAGCGTCAGTTACGCGAACGGATGAAGATTCCCGTCTTCCATGACGACCAGCACGGCACCGCCATCATCGTCGGCGCGGCCATCCTGAACGGCATCAAGGTGGTCGGCAAGGATATCTTGAAGTGCAAACTGGTGGTGTCGGGCGCCGGCGCCGCCGCGCTGGCCTGCCTGGACTTGATCGTCGATCTGGGTTTCCCGATTGAAAACATCTATGTGAGCGACTTGGCCGGCGTGGTGTATCAAGGCCGCGTCGAGCTGATGGACCCGGACAAGGCCCGCTTCGCCCAAGACACCCCGCACCGCACGCTGGCCCAGATCATGCCGGACGCCGATATATTTCTCGGCCTGTCGGCCGGCGGCGTGCTCAAGCAGGAGATGGTCAAGCAGATGGCGTCCAACCCGCTGATCCTGGCGCTGGCCAATCCGACCCCGGAAATTTTGCCGGAAGAAGTCATGGCCGTGCGCGGCGACGCCGTGATCTGCACCGGCCGTTCGGACTTTCCGAACCAGGTCAACAATGTGCTGTGCTTTCCCTACATTTTCCGCGGCGCGCTCGATTGCGGCGCCACCACCATCACGCGCGAGATGGAAATCGCGGTGGTGCACGCGATCGCCGATCTGGCCAAGGCCGAGCAGTCCGACATCGTGGCCACCACTTATGGCATCAGCAACTTGTCGTTTGGCCCGGAATACCTGATACC
The DNA here is from genome assembly GCA_040385995.1 of Pseudomonadota bacterium. GTDB lineage: Bacteria > Pseudomonadota > Gammaproteobacteria > Burkholderiales > Burkholderiaceae_D > Janthinobacterium. Next base: position 7,351 of record JAZKGI010000056.1, on the reverse strand, counting down.
GATGCCGTTCGATCCGCGCCTGCTGATCAAGATCGCGCCCGCCGTGGCCCATGCCGCCTTCGAGTCCGGCGTGGCGACGCGCCCGATTCAGGATTTGCAAGCCTACGCGGACAGCCTGCAACAGTTCGTCTACCGCAGCGGCACCTTCATGAAGCCGCTGTTTCAGGTGGCCAAGAGCACGCCGTCCGAACTCAAGCGCATTGTGTATGCCGAGGGCGAGGAAGAGCGCGTGCTGCGCGCGGTGCAAGTGGTGGTGGACGAGCGTCTGGCGCGCCCGATTCTGGTGGGCCGCCCGCCGGTGCTGGAGAGCCGCATCGAGAAATTCGGCTTGCGCTTGAAGCTGGGCATCGATTTCGATGTCATCAATCCCGATTTCGACGAGCGGTATCGCGATTACTGGCACGCTTATTATGAAATGACCAGCCGCAAGGGTGTCACCGAGGAATACGCCAAGCTGGAAATGCGCCGCCGTCACAGCCTGATCGGCGCCATGATGATCCACAAGGGCGACGCCGACGGCATGATTTGCGGCACCTTCGGCACCACCCAGTTGCATCTGCACTATATCGATCAAGTGCTGGGATTGCGCGCCGGGGCCAATGTGTATGCCGCCATGAACGTGCTGATCTTGCCGGAGCGGCAACTGGTGATGGTCGATACCCACGTCAACGAAAACCCCACCGCCGAGCAACTCGCCGAGATCACCATCATGGCGGCCGAGGAAATGACGCGCTTCGGCTTGAGCCCGCGCGCGGCATTGCTGTCGCATTCCAATTTCGGATCGAGCAATAGCGCGTCGGCGCAAAAGATGCGCGCCGCCCTGGCCATCATCAAGGAGCTGGCGCCCGACCTGGAAATCGACGGCGAAATGCACGGCGACGCCGCGCTCGACACCAAGCTGCGTCAAAAGATCATGCCCGGCTCGGAGTTGATCAGCGACGCCAATTTGCTGGTGATGCCGAACATGGATTCGGCCAATATCGCCTACAATTTGCTGAAAACGGCGGCCGGCAACGGCATCGCGGTGGGCCCGATCTTGCTCGGTTGCGCCCGTCCGGTGCATATCCTGACGCCGTCGGCCACCGTGCGCCGCATCGTCAACATGACGGCGCTGTGCGTGGTCGACGCGGTCGCGCAACGCAAGGCATAGTGACGCGCCCGCTTAGCGACGCGCTGTGCGTCGCTAAGCGGACAACTTGTATGTTTTTGTTGTATTTTTGATATAAATCAAGCTAAGGTTGCTCTGCGGCTTTATTATATGGTCTGAACTCCCTGCCCCCGTAGCGGTCCTCGATGACGCAGTAACCACTGTTATTTCGGCTCATGGTGTGACGCAACAGCGTTACGGGAAGCGGGAGTTCACCACCGTCCCAGCGCCTTGCCGCTGTCGCCGCTTCCCGTGTCATCCCGCCCCAGCGCAAGTGACAATAATAATAAGGCAACGCAACATTGAGCGCGCTCACTCCCGCCACCCAGTTGGCCATTCTGGTCTTGCAACTCACGCTCATTATCGCCGCCGCCCAATTGTTTGGCGCCATGGCCCAAAAAATGGGGCAGAGCAAAGTGATCGGCGAAATCGTGGCCGGCATCGCGCTGGGGCCGTCGGTGCTTGGCATGCTCAGTCCGCCCACCTACCACTTCGTGTTCCAGTCGGTTCCGGCGCAGAGCATGACGCTGCTGGGCGAACTCGGTCTGGTGCTGCTCATGTTTCAAATCGGCTTGGAATTTGACCTCAGCCATTTGAAGCTGCGCAAGAATCAAACCTTGTCGATCGCGGTCGCCCTGGCCGGACTGGCGCTGCCGTTCGGGCTGGGCGCCGCCCTGGGCTGGTATAGCCGGCCGTATCTGGCACCCGATAGCGCCCAGCTGGGCTACGTCTTGTTTGTCGGTGTAGGGTTGTCGGTGACCGCCGTGCCCGTGTTGGCGCGCATTCTGCTCGACTTGAACATCGCCCATCTCCATTGCAGCCGGGTGGCCATGCTGGCCGCCGCCATGACCGACGTGCTGGCGTGGCTGATCTTGGCGCTGGTGGTGGCGTTGGCCACCTCGCAAGCCGATTGGGGCCGGTTTGCCTGGCAGCTGGCCGGGCTGGCAGTCTATGTGTCGGCGTGCCGCTGGGCGGCGCGACCTTTGCTGCTGGCCTTGCTGTCCCGGCTGGCCACCGGCGCCACGCAGGGGGCGCCGGCTGGCCCCAGGCCGGCGCTGGCGCTCATGCTGGTGGCGGCGTTGTTGTCCAGTCTGGCGACCGCGGCGCTGGGTTTTCACAGCGCTTTCGGCGCGTTGATGATGGGCTTGTTGCTCAACGGGCAGCGCGCGCTCCTTGAGCAGTGGCGCCAGCATGTGGGCGGCTTTTTAAGCGTGGTCTTGATGCCCGTGTTTTTCATGCTGGCCGGCGCGCGCGCGGACTTGGGCAGTATGTCTTCGTGGCAGTCGGCGGCGTGGTGCGGCGCTTTTTTCGTGGCGGCGGTGGGCGGAAAATTCGGCGGCTGTTATGCCGCCGCCCGCTTCGGCGGCATGGACCGGCGGCAGTCGCGCATCGTGGCCATCTTGATGAACACCCGGGGCTTGATGGAATTGATCGTGCTCACCATCGGATTGGATCTGGGCTTGATTACAACCGCAACCTATTCGGCGCTGGTGTGCATGGCCGTGGTCACCACGCTGATGACGGTGCCGCTGGTGAAATACTGGATGGCACCGATGCTGGTGGCCGACCCGGCGCGGCAGGATGATGCGCCCGCCGTGGCGCGCGCTTAGCAGGCTGGCGGGCCGGCGGCGCGGCACGGGCCGCCCAGTCGCGCCGTGGCCCCTGTCAGGCAAACGGTCGGCATGCGGTCAGCGCTCACGGACCGGCGGCACCATCGCGGCATGCCCCACGCGGCACGCCATGAAGACGCGGCCCGTCTCAAGCGGCGCGCGCCTGGGCCGCATCGCGCGCATACCGCGCCGGCGGCAGGCCGACATGGCGCGTGAACGCCACACTGAACGCGCTCGCCGAGCTGTAGCCCACCCGTTGCGCCACCTCGGCGATGCCACCTTCATGACGGCGCAGGAAATCCTTTCCGAGCGCCATGCGCCAAGTGAGCAGGTAAGCCATCGGCGCCACGCCCAGAGCGCGTTGGAAGCGCGCGAAAAACGCCGAGCGCGATAGGGCTGCCTGCTTGGCCAGCTGCGCCACCGTCCAGGGCAGGGCCGGGCGCTCGTGCATGTCATGGATGGCGCGCGCCAGGCGTTCGTCGGCCAAGCCGCGCAGCAAGCCCGGCGGCAGCGCCGTGCCGGCGCTGGAGCGCAACGCTTCGATGAGCAGCACTTCCAGCAGCCGCGACAAAATCACCTCGCGCGCGGGGCGCAGCGTCCGGTATTCGTCCGCCACCAGTTGCACCAGGGTAGCGAGCCGGCTGTCGCCACGCACATGCATCAGTTGCGGCAATAGCGATACCAGCAAGGACGCGTCCGGTGAGCCGAACACGCAATGTCCCACAAGAAGTAGCGTGTCCAGCGGCCCGTCCTGGGTGCCCACTCTGACCTTGCCGTCGGACACGTGAACCGGCTCGCTGTCGGCACCGGCCGGCGGCGGCGTCGGACTCGACATCGTGAAACCGTAGATGGCGGGAATCAGGACGAAGTCGCCGTGCTCAAGCGTGACGGTATGGTGTCCATCGACCGTGAGCAGACAGCTCCCTTCGAGCACGACGCAATAAAAGGGTTCGCCCAGATCGGCGCGCCGGATGCGCCAGGGGCTGGCGGCGCCCACCGCTTTCGCGCGCTTTAGCGCGGGTTGCAGCAAGCCCACCACCTCGGCAAGTGGATCGATCATGACAGGACTCCTGCGAATGAAATATGGACTGGCAATTGTAGCAGGTCCGGCCTCGTCGGCTTATCATTCCATATCGCCACTTACAAGGAGTACTTTATGAAAACCGTCCTTATCACTGGATGCTCATCCGGTTTCGGCCTCGACACCGCGCAATACTTTCTCGATCGGGGCTGGAAAGTGATCGCCACCATGCGCACCCCGCGCCACGACGTGCTGCCCCGCTCCGAGCATCTGCGGGTGCTGGCGCTGGACGTGACCGACGCGGACAGCATTAGCCGGGCCGTGCAGGAAGCGGGGCCGATCGACGCCCTGGTCAACAACGCGGGCATTGGCTTGCTCAGCACGGTCGAAGGCACGGCCATGGACACCGTGCGCGCCATCTTCGCGACCAACACTTTGGGCACCATGGCGATGACTCAGGCGCTGCTGCCGCAATTGCGCCAGCGTAAGGACGGTGTCATTGTCAACGTGACCTCGATCGTGACCGCCCAACCCTTGCCGCTGCTGGCCATCTACACGGCGAGCAAGGCGGCGGTGAACGCCTACACCGAATCGCTGGCGCTGGAACTGGCCCAGTTTAACGTGCGGGTGCGCCTGGTGCTGCCGGGCCGGTCGCCTCAGACCCGCTTCGGCGCCAACGCGCAAGCCTTGATGGAAGGCGGCGTGCCGGAAGCCTACGCCGGCTTCGCGCAGCGCCATTTCGCCGCCATGGCCGAGGCGAACGACCCGGCCCAAGTGACCCATGCGGCGGACGTGGCGCAGGCGGTGTGGCGCGCGGTCAACGAGCCATCGTCGCCGATGCGCATCCCGGCCGGCGCCGACGCGGTGGCGCTGTCCTCACGCTAACCTTGCCGCGGTATTGCCTGGCCCGATGGGCCGGGCGGTGCCGCGTTCCATCAGGACAGCCACCGTCGGCATGTTTGTATTAAGCTACAAGCTTGGTAACCTTATATTTGCTGCGCGATGCCCAACGACCAGTCCCACCTCCCCGCCGATCCGCTCGTCCTGGCGGACATACAAGAAGACGGCGACTTTTCCGACATGCTCAGCGAGCAAAGGATACTGTTGCCGGGCGCGCAAATGTTGACCGCTTTCCTGATCATCCTGCCTTTTAACGGCGGCTTTCAGAAGATCGTGCATGCCGAGAAAATCGTCTTTCTGGCGACCTTTTTTTTCTCCATGATCAGCTTATTACTACTGAGCGCGCCGGCCATCCAGCACCGGCTGTTGCGCCCGCTACGCGACCGCGCCGCCTTCAAGCGCATGGCCAGCCGACTCATCGTGGCCGGCGCCATCGCCTTGGCGTTCGCGTTCACCCTGGCCACCAACCTGGTGATTTCGGAAGTGTTTGGCGCGCTGGCCGGCTACATCGCCGGCGCCGTGATCGCCGTCACCGTCACGTTGCTGTGGTGGCTGTTGCCCGCTTACCTGCGGCGCACCCTGCGGTTATAAACGAAGCGTGACCCGGTGCGTGGCCCGGTAAGTGAGGCCGCGAACAGACCTGTGATGGTGTAAGCGATAAGCTTACCTATTTGGTACACCACACAGGAGCGGTTATGGCCTTCGATTTTGGAAATTTATTGCAGCAATATCTAGGCGGAAGCAACACCGATGCCGCGCAGGCAGAGAAAGACTTCGGTCAGGTGGCGCAACATGCCCCATCCGGCGCCATGGCCCAGGGCGTGACCGAGGCGCTGCGCTCCGACCAGACGCCGCCATTTGCGCAGCTGGTCGGCCAATTGTTTGGCAGGAGCGACCCCAACCAGCGGGCCGGCATGTTGAACCAGCTGCTGGCCCACGTCAGTCCAGCGATGTTGACTTCGCTCGCCGGCAGCATCGGCAACTTCTTCAGCCAGGGTGCGCAGCCACAGGTCACGCCTGAGCAGGCCGAGCAGGTGACGCCGGCGCAGGTCGAAGAGATCGCGGCCACTGCGGAGCAGCACAATCCCGGCATCGTCGACCGCATGGGGTCGTTTTACGCGGAGCATCCGACCCTGGTCAAGGCCCTCGGTGGCGTCGCGCTGGCGATTGTGATGGGCAAGATGGCCGAAGCCAACCGACGCTGAGGCCGCCCGGCTGGCCCCCTGTGGCGCATGCCAGCTGATGTTATTTAACCGTATTCAATTACACTAGGAGTCATTCCATGGGCATTCTGAGCAATATCTTCCACAAAATTTTCCCTTCATCGCACCCGGCTGTGGCGACCGCGCCCCAAGCGGCGCCGGCGCCGTCCGCGGTGCCGGCCAGCGCCGCGCCCGCGCCCGCCGCCCCGGTGGCGCCGGCCGCCCAAAGCGTCGAAGTGGATGTCGAAGCGATTTTGGGCGCCAAGGCGCAGCAAGCCGGCCAGACGCTGAACTGGCGTACCTCGATTGTCGACCTGATGAAGTTGCTTGATTTGGATAGCAGCCTGCAAGCGCGCAAGGAGCTGGCGCAGGAACTGCATTACTCGGGCGACACGGGCGATTCGGCCGCCATGAATATCTGGCTGCACCGCCAGGTGATGAACAAGCTGGCTGAAAACGGTGGCAAGGTGCCGGCCGAGCTGAAAGACTAAACCACGCATATGTCGCGGGGCGCCATGAGCAGCTCGGCTGGGAAACGAAGCTTAAGCAAGTTGCACGCCGAGGCTGTCCATCAAATGCCAACTGATCAAATCGTCCGGCAAAGCGGGCAGCCAATCGAGCGCTGGACGCGGGAATGGCTGGCCTCTTTCCAGCCAGCTTTGGCGCCAATGCTGATTAATCGCTGCCGCCATCGGGTATTCTGGATCGATCCACGGCTGCCAGATGCCGGTTTGCGGGCACAGCGCCTGAGTGCACACCAGCGGTACTGCCGGTCGCGTGACTTGACGCGTTAAGCCTGGCGCGGCCTGCGTATCGACATCGCCGTGATTGTGCCTGACCGTGTCCCAGCGCTCCCACACCACGCCTGGCAACGGATCTTTATTCTCGCCCCGTTGATCGCTAAACGTTTCGAACGTTTCGCCGGCACGGTACAAGCCGGGAGCCACCCCCGCCAGGATGGCGCGGATATGATCGGCTTGGCCAGCCGCGGCGGGTTTCCAGTAGGCCGTCGCTGGCGCGTGCAATGTAGTGGTGGTGACGCCACGGTGGCGCAGTGTGAAGTCCGGATCGAGGTAGCTTCGCTCTGTGACATGTGACGCCACGCCTGGCTTTTGCGGCGGCGTCCGAATCACGCTCACGCCCATGGCTGCCTTGAGCAAGGTGTCGCGCTTGCCATCCCATGATGGTAGCTGGGCGGGTGGAAGGGGTAAAACCTTATCCAAGTTAGGAAAGCGGCGATCGGGATTAACGTCCAGTGCATTGCTCAGAATGCGGTAACGTTCTCCGCGTGCCTTGTCAATGTACGGAGCCAGCATCTCTTCATGATTAGCAGGACCGTTAAATTCAATCCACAGGTTGCCCGCGCAGGTACGACAACCATATTTGACGCCCTCGTGTAATGCTTTAAGGGCGCGCGCTGCGTATTCCACGCAAACTGGACACCTGTTCCGCCGCAAACTGGACACTTGTT
>JAZKGI010000055.1:0-108517 GCA_040385995.1 Pseudomonadota bacterium | reverse complement strand
AGCGCTAGCCGACATGATAGCCGAAGTCAACTTCCACTCAAAACGGCATTGGGCCCTTTTTTGACGAGGAATTTGGTGAAATTCCATTTGATCGCTTCGCTACCCAGCAGTCCGCGCGCCTGCTTTTTTAATTCTACAAACAGCGGATGGGCGGCCTCGCCATTCACATCGATTTTGGCGAACAAAGGAAAGCTGACGCCGAAATTGTTTTCGCAAAAGGCGCCGATCTGGCCGGCGTCGCCCGGCTCTTGCGCGCCGAACTGATTGCAGGGAAAGCCCAGCACCACCAGGCCCTGGTCCTTGAACTGTTGATAGACCTGTTCCAAGCCCTTGTATTGCGGGGTGAACCCGCACTGGCTGGCGGTGTTGACGATTAGCAGGACCTGGCCCCGATACTGACTGAGCGCGACCGGCGTGCCGGCCAGGCTGTCGGCGTGAAAATCGAACACCTTGGCGGCCGCGTCCTTGGTCACACGATGCCCAGGTGTTCGGTGCCGATCGACAGGTCGCGGTTTTTGGCGTCCTTGCCCTGCAATTTGATGGTCAGGCGCAAATCGTTGACCGAGTCGGCGTTACGCAGCGCGTCTTCGTAACTGATCTTGTCGGCCTCGAACAAATCGAACAGCGCTTGGTCGAACGTTTGCATGCCCAGTTCGCGCGATTTTTTCATGATCTCTTTGATCTCGTGCACGGCGCCCTTGAAAATCAGGTCCGAGATCAGCGGCGAATTGAGCATCACTTCGATCGCCACGCAGCGGCCCTTGGTGTCCTTCATCGGCACCAGGCGCTGGGAAATCAAGCCTTTCAAGTTCAGCGACAAGTCCATCAGCAATTGCTGGCGGCGCTCTTCGGGGAAAAAGTTGATGATGCGGTCGAGCGCCTGGTTGGCGCTGTTGGCATGCAGGGTGGCCAGGCACAAGTGGCCGGTTTCGGCGAAGGCGATCGCATGGTCCATGGTTTCGCGGTCGCGGATCTCGCCGATCTGGATCACGTCGGGCGCCTGACGCAAGGTGTTTTTGAGGGCGACGCCCCAGTCCTCGGTATCGACCCCTACTTCGCGCTGGGTGATGATGCAATTGCGGTGGGGATGGACGTACTCGACCGGGTCCTCGATGGTGATGATGTGGCCATAGCTGTTTTCATTACGGTAGCCCACCATGGCGGCCAGGGTGGTCGATTTGCCGGAACCGGTGGCGCCCACCATGATGACCAGGCCGCGTTTGCTCATCACCACGTCTTTGAGTACGGGCGGCAAGCCCAGGTCTTCCAGCACGGGTATGGTGGTGGTGATGGTGCGCAGCACCATGCCGACGCAGCTCATCTGGACGAAAGCGGACACGCGGAAACGGCCCAGGTCGCCCGGGCTGATGGCGAAGTTCGATTCCTTGGTCAGCTCGAACGACGCGGTTTGCTTGTCGTTCATGATCGAGCGCGCCAAATCCATGGTGTGGGCTGGCGTCAACACCTGGGTCGAGACCGGTGTCATCTTGCCGTCGATCTTGATAGCGGGCGGAAAACCGGCCGTGATGAACAAGTCCGAGCCGTTTTTGCTGACCATCAAACGCAGCAAATCGAACATGAATTTTGATGCCTGGTCGCGTTCCATATTTCTTATTCCTTGTGGCGGGCCAGCCTTGCGGCGGCGCGCGGGTCTGTATTAACCGGGAAAGTTTTCCGGTGTTTTGGCGGCGCTGCGGGCGGCGCTGGCGGAAATCACATTGCGCTTGACCAGGTCGGTCAAGGTCTGATCCAGGGTTTGCATGCCGACATTGCTGCTGGTTTGGATCGCCGAGTACATCTGGGCGATCTTCGCTTCGCGGATCAGGTTGCGGATGGCGGGGGTGGCGATCATGATTTCATGGGCCGCCACCCGTCCGGCGCCATCCTTGGTCTTGAGCAGGGTTTGCGAAATGACCGCTTGCAGCGATTCGGACAACATGGCGCGCACCATTTCTTTTTCGTCCGATGGAAACACGTCGACGATACGGTCGATGGTCTTGGCGGCCGACGAGGTGTGCAAGGTGCCGAACACCAAATGGCCCGTTTCGGCGGCCGACAGGGCCAGGCGTATGGTTTCCAGATCGCGCAACTCGCCCACCAGGATCACGTCCGGATCTTCCCGCAGGGCCGAGCGCAGCGCGTTATTGAACGACAGCGTGTGGGGACCGACTTCGCGCTGATTGATCAGGCATTTTTTCGAGTCGTGCACGAATTCGATCGGGTCTTCGATGGTCAAAATGTGACCGTATTCGTTTTCATTGACATGGTTGACCATCGCCGCCAGGGTGGTCGACTTGCCCGAACCGGTGGGGCCGGTCACCAGCACCAGGCCGCGCGGCTTGAGCGAGAGTTCGGAAAAAATGCGTGGGCAATTTAAGTCTTCCAGGCTGAGGATCTTCGATGGAATGGTACGCAGCACGGCCGAGGCGCCACGCTCCTGGTTGAAGGCGTTGACGCGGAAGCGGGCCAGGCCGGGAATGGCAAAGGAAAAATCGACCTCCAGCATCTCTTCGTAAGCCTTGCGTTGGCCATCGTTCATGATGTCATAAATCATGCTATGGACATCCTTGTGCTCCAGCGGCGGCAGATTGATGCGGCGCACGTCGCCATGCACGCGTATCATCGGCGGCAAGCCCGCCGACAGATGCAAGTCGGATGCCTTATTCTTGACGGAGAATGCGAGTAGTTCTGAAATGTCCATTTATAATCCCTGTGCCTGCTGTGATGGGGCGCAAGGTCCGGTCGCGTGCGCCGAAAATTGCCTTTACTTTACCCCGCTCATTGATTATGTCCACAATCGACCAGAACTTGCAAGCAATCCATCATAGTATTGTTGCCGCCGAGCAGGAGGCGGGACGCGTTGCCGGGGCGGTTCAACTGTTGGCGGTGTCCAAGACTTTTGGCCACGAGGCGGTGCTGGACGCGGTGCGGGCCGGCCAACGCGCGTTTGGCGAAAACTACCTGCAAGAGGCGCTCGACAAGATCGCCGCCGTGGCCGCCAGCTTGCCGGGCACGGCGCTGGCGTGGCATTTCATCGGACCGATACAAAGCAACAAGACGCGGCCGATCGCCGAGCATTTCGACTGGGTTCACAGTGTGGAGCGCGAAAAGATCGCGCAGCGTCTGTCCGAGCAGCGGCCGGCATCGCTTGGATCCTTGAATATTTGCCTGCAAGTTAATATCAGCGGCGAAGCTAGCAAAAGCGGCGCCCAAGCGGCCGACGTGCCGGAACTGGCGCGCCGGGTGGCCGCCTTGCCAAATATTGCTTTGCGCGGCTTGATGGCGATACCGGAGCCAACGCTGGACTTCGGGGCGCAGCGGGCCGCGTTTCGCCAGGTGCGCCAGTTGTACGAACATTTGCGGGCCGACGGTGTGCAGCTCGATACCTTGTCGATGGGCATGTCGGGCGACCTGCGCGCGGCCATTGTCGAGGGCGCGACCATGGTGCGCATCGGCAGCGCCATTTTCGGGGCGCGGGCGTATCCGAACGCCGGCTGAGATGGCGCGGGCATGACGCCGATTTTTATTGATAGATATTTAAGAAAGACATGATGAGCGCTGTCAGCACAGAATTGAAGATTGCATTTATTGGCGGTGGCAATATGGCATCCGCATTGATTGCCGGGCTTGTCGGGAAATTGACGGCGGCACACCATATCCATGTGGTCGATCCCCATGCCGGTTCGCTCGACACATTGCGCGAGCAACATGGCGTGGGCACCGCGTCCGGTATCGACGCGGCGGTCAGCGCTTGCGATGTCATCGTGTTGGCCGTCAAACCGCAAAACATGCGCGAGGTGGGGGCGCAACTGGCGCCCTGGCTGCGCGGCGTGGCGCCGCTGGTGTTGTCGATCGCGGCCGGCATTCGCAGCGCCGATTTGTCGCGCTGGCTGGGCGGATACGAGGCGATCGTGCGGTGCATGCCTAACACGCCAGCCTTGATCGGCCTGGGCATTACCGGCATGGTGGCCAGCGACGCCGTGAGCGAAGCGCAGCGCGCGGCGGCGGACGCCATCATGCGAGCGGTCGGCACCACCGTTTGGTTGGCTGACGAGGCGCTGATCGATCCTGTCACCGGCTTATCGGGCAGCGGCCCGGCGTATGTGTTTTATTTTATCGAAGCAATGCAAGAGGCGGCGGCCGAGCTGGGGCTAACGCCTGAGCAAGGCAAGCAGTTGGCGCTGGCCACCTTTGTGGGCGCATCGCAACTGGCCGCGCAGTCGGCCGAACCAGTCTCGGTTTTACGTGAGCGTGTCGCCTCCAAGGGGGGCACCACCTACGCGGCGCTGACCAGCCTGCAAGACAGCGGCGTCAAGCAGGCGATTGTGGCCGCGGTCAAAGCCGCCGCCGCCCGCGGCAAGGAAATGGGCGAGGAAATGGGGGGGCCCGCCTAGGGCGGGCCGCGTAGGTGGGCCCGCCTAGGGCGGGCCGCGTAGGGGGGGCGCCTAAGGCGGGCCGCGTAGGTGGCTGCCTAGGGTGGACTGCCGAGGGCGGGCCGCGTAGGTGGGGCCTCCCAGGTGGGGCCGCCTATGTCGGGCCGCCTAGTTGGGGGCCCCATGGGGCGGCCGTTTACTGCTTGTCACCAGTGCCTTTAAAACGATCAGTGATCATACGCGCCAGTAAAAGCATCGCGCTCGCGCTCTTCCACTTAGCCATGCCGGCCGACGCGGTCCTGAGCACTTGCTTCGGTCGGGTCGCCAACAAGCCAAGCGTGGCGCCTGCGATCAGCAATGGCATTCGCCCATGTTGCTGTAAGCGGGCGCGCAGGTTGCCGGGATCAAGCGGCATGGTCAGATTGCTCAATTCGGCAGCCAGCATCAAACGTTGCAGCGCGCATTGCTGGAGCAGGGCGTCGCGCCGCATCGCCGGCGCATGGGAACGGGTGGCGGCGTGTTTCATGAGCTTTTCGTCAAGCTTTTCATGCTGCTCAGGTCTTTGTTCAACTCAGCCAGCGTGAAGGACAGCAGCTTGGGCTTGCGGCGAAAACTGCTTCGCACGCCTAAGCCGATGCCGGTTCCGACCAGCGCGAACCCACCGGCGGTGGCAAGAATGGCGACGATGCGGTGGCTATCCCAGAACAGTGCGATGACGAGAAATCCCAGCAACATCACGCACATGGAGAAGCAGATCACGGCCAATAGCGCCAGTGCCAAGTAACTCAGCAAGCGTAGCGATTCTTCTTCCATTTCCACCGCCGCTAGTTCGAGCCGAGTTTGGACGATGGCAACCACGGTGCTGGCGATACGTCCTAGGGTTTCCGCAATTGCCATAGCAGGGCCTTTCGCTGGACCGTCAGAAATACTATTTACGTGTGATCAGCAAACCGAATACCACGCCGATGGCGGCGCCCAGGCCGACCGCCGTCCAGGGATTGTCTTTGACATAGGTGTCGGTCGCTTGCGCGGCCAGCCTGCTCTTTGCCACCATATTGCCTTCCAGGCGAAGCAAGTCGGTTTTTGCGTTTTGCAAGGTGGTTTGGAACCGTTCCCTGGCCGCCCCCAGGTCTTCTCCCGCGCGCGCGCTGGCGTTGCCAAGCCAACTTTCCGCCTCGTTGATGACGGTTTTCATATCATTCATCAGTTTTTCGCGCGCTTCGCCGTTGCTGGCATTATTGTGGGCATTGGCCGGTGATTCGGTGCCATTGCCAGCGCTACCGGATTTGTTGCCTTGTTGGGTTGCGCTCATGACTAACCTTTTCAGAAAACTGCGATGGGAAACCCCAGTGTAAGCAGCGCGAACACTGCCACTTTGCGTTGTGTCAATCGTGCGCCCGGACTGCCTGCCATGCTTTAGCGCAGGGCGAAGTCGAGCGCGGTGCCGGCGAACACGGCGGCGCCCAGCCAATTATTGTGGCGAAACGCGGCAAAACAGCGGGCGCGTTCGCGACCGCGGATCAGGGTGTAATGGTAGAGCGCGCAGGCGGCCGCCGCGCCGATGCCGAGCACGAACCACAGGCGCAAGCCCGCGTGCCAGCCACAAACGAGCCAGATCAGCAGGGCGGCGGCATAACATACCATGACGGCGGCCACGTCGAAGCGGCCGAAGGTGATGGCCGAGGTCTTGATGCCCAGTTTTAAGTCGTCGTCCCGGTCCACCATCGCATATTCCGTGTCGTAGGCGATGGCCCAGAACACGTTGCCGATCAACATATACCAAGCCAGCGCTGGCACATCGTCCCGCACGGCGGCATAGGCCATCGGAATGCCGAAGCCGAAAGCGATGCCCAGGTAGGCTTGGGGAAGGGCGAAAAATCGCTTGAAGTAGGGGTAGCTGGCGGCGATCAGCACGGCCGCCACCGACAATTGTTTGGTTAGCGCGTTGAGCGGGGTAATCAGCGCGAAGGCCAGCACGGCCAGCACGGCGGCGACCGCGAGCGCCTCCTTGCCGCTGATGCGTCCGCTGGTAATGGGACGCTCGGCCGTGCGTTTGACGTGTTTGTCGATGTCACGGTCGGCATAATCGTTGACGGCGCAGCCGGCCGAGCGCATCAGCAAAGTGCCCAGTGTGAAAATGAGCAAAACATGCCAGTCGGGCACCCCGCCGGCCGCCAACCACAGGGCGAACAGGGTGGGCCATAGCAGCAGCACGGTGCCGATGGGTTTGTCGAGCCGGATCAGGCGAACATACAGCGCCAGCTTATGCATGGAAATTCTTATCAGGTAAGGTTGCCGGAGAGGAAGACGACGGGCTAGCTCAGGCTGGTAGACCCAGCATGCTCACCCCGGGCAGATCGCAGCCGGCCACCGCCTGGCAAATAGCGTCAATGGCGGCCTTGCGGGTAAAGCTTTTGCGCCATACGATGACCACCCGGCGTGACGGCACGGGCGCCTCGAAAGGGCGAAATGCGAGCATGCCGTCCTGGGCCGCCATGTCGGGCACCGAAGTGCGCGGCAACACCGTCAAGCCGATGCCGCTGGCGACCATGTGGCGGATGGTTTCTAGCGAGGAACCCTCGAAGGTGCGCTGCATGCCGTTGCCGGGTGTCGAAAAACGCGCCATTTCGGGGCATACTTCCAACACCTGATCGCGGAAGCAATGTCCATTGCCCAGCAGTAGCATGTTTTCCGCCTTGAGATCGTCGGCGCGGATGCGATGGCGCGTGTGCCACGGGTGGTGTCTCGGCATGGCCACCACAAACGGTTCATCGTACAGCTCTTGCATCGACATGCCGTGCTCGGGCAGGGGCAACGCCATGATGGCCACGTCCAGTTCGCCCTGACGCAGCATTTCGAGCAAGCGCACGGTAAAATTTTCCTGCAAAATCAAGGGCATCTGCGGCACGGTGTCGATCATGGATTTGACCAGCGGCGGCAACAGGTAGGGGCCGATGGTGTAAATCACGCCCAGGCGCAGCGGTCCGGCCAGGGGGTCTTTGTTTTGTTTGGCCAATTCCTTGATGGCGGCCGTTTGTTCCAGCACGCGCTCGGCTTGGGCCACAATTTGGGCCCCCAGCGGGGTGACCGATATTTCAGCGCCGCCCCGTTCGAACAACACCACCCCCAACTCGTCTTCCAGTTTCTTGATCGCCACCGACAAGGTGGGCTGGGCAACGTAACAGGCTTCGGCGGCATGACCGAAGTGTTTGGCTCGCGCAACAGCGACAATGTATTTCAGCTCAGTTAATGTCATAAATGCATTTGAACATACGTCCTGTGCGGACGCAATGGCGGAAAGTCGCCGGCCGCGCGAAAGTGTAGTGAAGTAATAGCATTGTAGCGGATCGACTCGATATAATCGGAGCATGGCCGTGCCCGGGCCGACCGACTCTTGAAAGGTGCCATGTCCTCTACCCTCGGCCACGAAGAAGCGCTAGCCTATCTGCATAAATTGTTGAAGGTGATGCACCACACGGGCGGCTCGGATTTGTTCATCGCCGCCGACTTTCCTCCTAGTATTAAGTCACAGGGCGCGATGAAGCCGCTCAGTCAACAATTGCTGACGGGGGAGGTGACCAGGGCGCTGGCCATGTCGATCATGAACGCCAAGCAAAAGCACGAGTTTGAGCATGAGCTCGAATGCAACTTTGCGATTTCGCTGCCCGGGGTGTGCCGGTTCCGCGTCAATGTTTTTGTCCAGCAGCAAAACGTTTCGATGGTGGTGCGCACCATCGCCTCGGAGATACCGACCTTCGAGCGGCTCGATTTGCCCGATGTGCTCAAGGACGTGGTGATGACCAAACGCGGCCTGGTGTTGGTGGTGGGCGGCACCGGTTCGGGCAAGTCGACCACCCTGGCCGCCATGATCGATTATCGCAACGCCAATTCGGCCGGCCATATCATCACGGTGGAAGACCCGGTCGAGTACGTGCACAAAAATAAGAGTTGCCTGGTCACTCACCGGGAAGTGGGGGTCGATACCTTGTCTTGGCATAATGCGCTGAAAAACACCTTGCGCCAGGCGCCCGACGTGATCCTGATCGGCGAGATCCGCGACACCGAAACCATGGAGCATGCGATCGCGTTCGCCGAAACCGGCCATCTGTGCCTGGGCACTTTGCACGCCAATAACGCCAATCAAACCATGGATCGCATCATCAACTTTTTCCCGGAAGAGCGGCGCAATCAGTTGCTGATGGACTTGTCATCGAATCTGCGCGCCATTGTGTCGCAACGCTTGGTGCGCACGGAAGATGGCATGGGACGCAAGGCGGCCATCGAGATTCTGCTCAACACGCCGACCATCGCCGAAATGATCTTGAAAGGCAATTTCCAGTCGATCAAGGAAATCATGCACAAGTCGCGCGAGCTGGGCATGTGTACCTTCGATCAAGCCCTGTATGAACTGTATAACAAAGGCTATATCGCCTACGACGAGGCGATCCGCAATGCCGACTCGGCCAACGGCTTGCGTCTGCAAATCAAGTTGCGCGGCAACCGCAAGGGCGGGGAAGCGGCGGCCGGCAAAGCGTCGGACGCGTTGAGCATGCAAGTCGATGACGAGGAAGAGGAGTAGGAAGGCAGCCGAGCAACAAACCTACCACCGGAACCCGGCAGCCAATCCGTCTGGCTGACCGGACGGTGTTGGTACATCATCGACGACTCCAGGTTGCCGATTCATTTCTCTCTTATTTGGGCCGCTCGCGCGGCATTTTTGCATGCCACAATTCGAAACTAAAATTTCCACCCGCGCCGAACTCAAGGCGCGCATCGATGCTTTACCTAAACCGGTAGTGCTGACCAACGGTGTGTTCGATATCTTGCACCGGGGTCACGTGACCTATCTGGCCCAGGCCCGCGCGCTGGGCGCCTCGCTGGTGGTGGCGGTCAATACCGACGCCTCTGTGAAACGCCTGGGCAAGGGCGATGACCGGCCCCTCAATGCTTGCGAGGACCGCATGGCGGTGCTGGCCGCGCTCGAATCGGTCAGCCTGGTACTGCCATTTTCCGAGGATAGCGCGCTGGAGGTGGTCCAAGAAACCCAACCGGAAATCTACGTCAAGGGTGGCGATTACGACATGGGCGCCATTCCGGAGGGCCGCGCGGTGCGCGCTTATGGTGGCCAAGCGGTGGCCATCGATTTCGCGCACGACCGGTCCACTTCCAAGTTGCTCAGCAAGGTGCGCGAAACGGCGCGTTAAAACGGCGTCCGCTGGCGCCTCCGGTGTCACATATCGCCAGGAATTGACCTCGCTTAATCCTGTCACCCTTTCTCTTGTGTAAGGTTGCACTCACAGCATAAAAACAATGCGGATGAGGTGGGATCAGGGGGCGACCTCGCGCCTAGCGTAGCCGGCATCGATTAGGTGTTCTGTGACGCGCTGGATTTTTTCAAGATCGTGATGTTGCCATCGACTTCGAGAAACGCGCATTGCATCTCTTTCAAAGCGCAATCCGATTCGCGCAGGGCTTGATTGATGTCGGCTTGCGACAGCCGGCATTTTTTGACCACGGTATCGAATATTTGACCGTCCCGGCCCAGCAGTACGGCGCTGCCATCCATCATTTCGGAAAACTTTCGGCTGCGAGAGTTGCCGAACGCGATCAGCCCGTTCAAGCCGATCAGGGTGGCGGCGATCAACAAGCCGCCAATCAGGGAATCGTCGCCGCCCGACAAGGAGTTGGACACCGCCTCGCTCAGCAGCATCACCACCAGCAAATCGAAGGGCGTGAATTGGCCCACCGTGCGCTTGCCGGACAGCCGCACCATCACCAGCAACACGCCATATACGATGGCGCCACGCAAAATAAATTCCCACCAGGGAAGTTGCATATCAAACATTTGTGGAGCCTTGTAATATGGCAGGGCGCTGCGGCGGCAGGCCAGCGGGCGCGCCACCGCTTATTTTTTTCATAAGCCTATTTATACCACCACGGCGCGCCCGTGCCCACACCAATGCTTGGGGAAGCTTGCTTAGGCGCCGCCGGCGTAACCGTTCTGGCGCCACGCCTCGAACACCACCACCGCCACCGTGTTCGACAAGTTCAAGCTGCGGTTATCGGGCCGCATCGGCAAGCGGATTCTTTGCGCGGGCGGAAACGACTCGCGCAGGGCCGGGTCCAGCCCCTTGGTTTCCGAGCCGAATACGAACACATCTCCCGGTAAAAAGGTGGCTTGGCCGAATGGCGCCGAGCCATGCGTGGTCATGGCAAACATGCGGTCGCGGTCGGGCGCCAGCTCGGCGATGAATGCGTTCCAGTCGCGGTGCACGCGCATGGTCGCGTAGTCGTGGTAATCGAGGCCGGCGCGTTTCATCTTGGCGTCGTCGAGCGGGAAACCGAGCGGCTCGATCAAGTGCAACTGGGCGCCCGTGTTGGCGCATAGGCGGATGATGTTGCCCGTATTGGGAGGGATTTCGGGTTCGACCAAAACGACATGAAACAAGTTTGTTCTCCTGAAGGGCGGTGACAAGGTAGGCTAACGCGGCGGCGTGCGCGCGAAAACCAGATTGGTCACGCGGGTGGCGCCGAAACGTTTCAAGGTGGCGGCCAAATGATGCAAGGTCTGGCCGCTGGTCATGACGTCATCGACCACGCCGATGTGGCGGCCGCGCACCATCGATAGGGCGTGCGGCGCCACCAAAAAGGCGCGTTCGACGTTGCGGCGGCGCTCGGCTGGCGCCAGCCGGCTTTGGGCCGCCGTGTCGTGCACCCGGCAAGCCAGTGTGGCTGACAGCGGTATGCCGAGTCGCCGCGACAGCGGGCGGGCGATTTCCAGCGCCTGGTTGAAACCTCGCTCGGCCAGCCGGCGCGGCCCCAGCGGAACTGGGCAGAGCAGCTCCGGCAAGGCCAAACCGGGCCGCTCCAATACGGCGTCGCGCAATAATTGCGCGAACAAGCCCGCCAGCGCCAGGCGCGCGCCAAATTTCAATTGCAGCACCAGTTGATCGATCGGAACTCCGTAGTCGACCGCCACCACGGTGGCATCGTAAGCGGGCGGATGGCTCAGGCAGCGTCCGCAGCGCGACGCCTGGCCGTCTTGCTCGCCGATGGGGCCGTCCGGCAAACGGTTGGCGCACTGCGCGCAACGGGCCGCGCCGGGCCCGAAAAACCGGGCTTGGCAAGGCGCGCACAACAGGGCGCGGCATGGCAAGGCGCATAGCGGGCAAGCCATCGGCAATAGCGCGGCCAACACGGCCGGTAATATCGGCCTTAGCGGCAAGGGGCGCCGGCGCGCGGCGCCGCGCCGCAGCAAAGGAGAAAGCATCGCGTAGCCTGTTCCATGGACTTAGCCGATATTATCGCATCTTCGGCGGCTTTCTCTGATGTGGCCCAGTCGCGCGCGGCCGGGCAGGGCAGCGTCCCATGCCCGTGCGGCCGGGTGTCGCCCATGGCCGCCATCGCGCCGCCTGTTTTCCCCTTATTTCACTATATACTGCCGACATTGCCCTCGCCGATGCCGCCATGTCTCTTGTTCCCCCTCCCCCCAAACTGAGCGCGCCGATCGATGCCGCGCTGGTGCGCGCCGGCTTCGCCCGCCCCGCACGCGTGGCCGCTTCCGATTTTTTACGCCGCGAAATCGCCAGCCGCATGCATGAGCGTCTGGAGTTGATCAAGATCGCGCCGAAACGGGTGCTGGACGCGGGATGCGGGCCGGGCGCCGATCTGAGCTTGCTGCACAAGGATTTTCCGGCCGCCCAGATTGTGGGTGTGGACGCGGCACCGGCCATGATCGCGGCGGCGCGGGCGCCCGCGTCGGCGCTGGGCGCGCTCAATCATTTTCTGGGCAAGTTGCTGCCCAATAAAGCGGGCATCGACTTGCTATGCGGCGACTTCGCCGAGCTGCCGCTCAAGCCGAACAGCGTCGATCTGATCTGGTCTAATTTGGCTTTGCATTGGCATCCCCAGCCGGACCGCGTGTTTGCCGAATGGCGCCGCGTGCTGGGGGTAAATGGTTTACTGATGTTTTCCTGTTTCGGTCCCGACACTTTCCGCGAGATCCGGGCCGGCTTCGCCGCCGCCGATCTGGCGCCGCCCGCCTTGCCGTTTGTCGACATGCACGACTTTGGCGACATGCTGGTCGAAGCCGGTTTCTCGACCCCCGTGCTGGACATGGAAACGCTGACCGTCACCTATGCCGACGCGGCGACGCTGCTGGCCGACGTGCGCGCCTGGGGCGGCAATCCCTTGCTGACCCGGCGCCGCGGCTTGATGGGCAAGGCGGCCTGGGCGCGCATGTTGGCGGCGCTGGAAAAAC
Source organism: Pseudomonadota bacterium (assembly GCA_040385995.1). Taxonomy (GTDB): domain Bacteria; phylum Pseudomonadota; class Gammaproteobacteria; order Burkholderiales; family Burkholderiaceae_D; genus Janthinobacterium. The sequence continues at coordinate 95,884 of JAZKGI010000055.1, read as the reverse complement.
AACGCCGGCCGGACGGCAAGCTGGGGCTGAGCTTTGAAATTGTGTACGGCCACGCGTTCCGACCGGCCCCGCGCACCACGGCGGCCGGCGAGGCGATCATCCGTTTCGATCCGCCGCGCCAACCGCGTTAGCGACACAGGCGGCAATTGCGCGCGGCGCGGCAAATAAAGCGCCGGCCGGCGCCACAAAGCGCGCACGGCAGGGGCGGCAAAGTGGATTATCCCTTGATGAAAGGTAGTGATCTTGATTATAATCGTTGACTAATTTTGTCAGCTCTTCGCGTGATCGTCCTAAAACATGAAGTCGGGTGGAGCGAACGAGCAATGCTCAGTCGGCGTATATTGGTGATATGGGTTCGCCAGGGTCGATCTCAAGGTTCCAGCCGGGTTATTTGTGCGTTTTGCGCGCGGTGCCGGCATGGGGCCTATGGCCGTTTGGCGTCCGGCGCTGGCGCGCCAGGGTGGCGGGACACGGACTTGTGCGCAAACAGTGCGGCTTGAGCAATATGTAGCGGCGGCGGTTCGCAGCAGCGAATCCCGGCGCCGGTTAAAAAATATTTTTATTTTTGGGTGGTTGGGGAAAACATGAAATATGCAAAGCGACTTCAATCGTTGATGCTCGGGCTGTCGCTGACAGCGGCCGGTATCCCGGCCTGGGCCACGTCGACCACCGGCCCGGCAGCCGGCGCGGCCGGCGGCGCCTACCCGGGCACCGGCGGTCCGGTCCCGTATGAGCTCAATCTGCAACCGCCGGCCACGCAGATCGCGGCCCAAATCTACGATCTGCACACCTGGATGATGATCGTGTGCATGATCATCTTCGTGGCCGTGTTTGGCGTGATGTTTTACTCGATCTTCAAACACCGCAAGTCGCTCGGCCACAAGCCGGCCACCTTCCACGAAAGCACCACGGTGGAAATCGCCTGGACCGTGGTGCCCTTCCTGATCGTGATCGGCATGGCGCTGCCCGCCACCCGCACCGTGGTCAGCATGAAAGACACGTCCAACGCCGACTTGACCATCAAGGCCACCGGCATGCAATGGAAATGGGGTTACGATTACCTCAAGGGCGAAGGCGAGGGCATTTCCTTCCTGTCCAACCTGGCCACCCCGCGCGCCCAAGTCGGTTCACCCGGCGTGGCGCCGACCGAGCCGCGCGGCGAGAATTATTTGATCGAAGTCGACAATGAAGTCGTGGTGCCGGTCAACAAGAAAATCCGCATGGTGCTGACCGCCAACGACGTGATCCACGCCTGGTCGGTGCCGGCCTTTGGCGTCAAGCAAGACGCGATTCCGGGCTTCGTGCGCGACACCTGGTTCAAATCCGAGCACGTGGGCACCTTCCGCGGCAATTGCGCCGAATTGTGCGGCAAAGAGCATGCCTTCATGCCCATCGTGGTCAAGGTGGTGTCCGACGCCGACTACAAGGTGTGGGTCGATGGCAAGAAAAAAGCCATGGCCGCGCTGGCCGACGATCCGAATAAAACCTGGACCATCGACGAACTGAAGGTCAAGGGCGAAAAGGTCTACACTGCTAACTGTGCGGTGTGCCATCAAGCCAACGGCAAGGGCGTGCCCGGCGCGTTCGCGGCGCTGGACGGCTCGCCCGTGGTCACCGGCGCCAAGGCGGAACAGATCGACGTGCTGCTAAATGGTAAGAAAAGCGGTAAGTTCCCGAGTGAGATGCCAGCGTGGAAACAGTTGTCCGATACGGACATTGCGGCGGTCATCACCTATACGCGCAATAACTGGTCGAACAAGGCCGCGGAAAACATCGTTCAACCAGCCGAAGTTGTGGCTGCACGCAAGTAATTAGGAGCTTCACATGAGCACAAGCACACTCGATCACGCCCACGGTCACGAGCACGACCACGCCCACGATCATCCGACCGGGCTGCGGCGCTGGCTGTTCGCCACCAACCATAAAGATATCGGTACCTTGTATCTATGGTTCTCCTTCATCATGCTGCTGTCGGGCGGGGTGTTGGCGCTGATGATACGCACCGAGCTGTTCAAGCCGGGCCTGCAATTTTTTCAGCCTGAGTTTTTCAACCAGTTGACCACCATGCACGGTCTGGTGATGGTGTTTGGCGCCATCATGCCGGCCTTCGTCGGTTACGCCAACTGGATGATCCCGCTGCAAGTGGGCGCCTCCGACATGGCGTTCGCGCGCATGAACAACTTCTCGTTTTGGCTGTTGCCGCCGGCCGCGCTGCTGCTGGCCGGCTCCTTCTTCGCCCCGGGCGGCGCCACCGCCGCCGGCTGGACCCTGTACGCGCCCCTGTCGACCCAGATGGGACCGGGCATGGACATGGGTATTTTCGCCATGCATTTGATGGGCGCCTCGTCCATCATGGGCGCCATCAACATCATCGTCACCATCTTGAACATGCGCGCGCCCGGCATGACCTTGATGAAAATGCCGATGTTTTGCTGGACCTGGCTGATCACGGCCTACCTGCTGATCGCCGTCATGCCGGTGCTGGCCGGCGCCATCACCATGACCCTGACCGACCGTCACTTCGGCACCAGCTTCTTTAACGCGGCCGGCGGCGGCGATCCGGTCATGTACCAGCATATTTTCTGGTTCTTCGGTCACCCCGAGGTCTATATCATGATCTTGCCCGCGTTCGGCATCGTGTCCCAGATCTTGCCCGCTTTTGCCCGCAAACCGCTGTTCGGTTATGCCTCGATGGTGTATGCCACCGCCTCGATCGCGATCCTGTCGTTCATCGTGTGGGCGCATCACATGTTTACCACCGGCATGCCCGTCACCTCGCAACTGTTTTTCATGTACGCCACCATGCTGATCGCGGTGCCGACCGGAGTGAAGGTATTTAACTGGATCGCCACCATGTGGAAGGGCTCCATGAGCTTTGAAACCCCGATGCTGTTTTCGGTCGGCTTCATCTTCGTGTTCACCATGGGCGGCTTCACCGGCTTGATTCTGGCCGTGACCCCGATCGATATCCAGCTGCAAGACACCTATTATGTGGTGGCCCACTTCCATTACGTGCTGGTGGCCGGTTCCTTGTTCGCCCTGTTCGCCGGTTTCTACTACTGGAGCCCGAAGTGGACTGGTCATATGTACAACGAAACCATGGGCAAGCTGCATTTCTGGTTGTCGCTGATCACCTTCAACGTGACCTTCTTCCCGATGCACTTTTTGGGTTTGGCGGGCATGCCGCGTCGCTACGCCGATTACCCGGCGCAGTTCACCGATTTCAATACCATCGCCACCATCGGCGCTTTCGGTTTCGGCTTGACCCAGGTTTTCTTCCTGTTCTTCGTGGTGTTCCCCACCATTCGCGGCGGCAAGAAAGCGGCCGACAAGCCATGGGACGGCGCCGAGGGCTTGGAGTGGACCGTGCCGAGTCCAGCTCCGTTCCACACCTTTGAAGTGCCGCCGATTGTGAAATAATGGGGTCGGCGGGTCGCGTACGCGGCCCGCCTGAAATGATTGTGAAGCAAGCTATGTCTGAATCGAAAAAACCGAATAATGTGAAGACCGGATTGATCCTGGCGTCGGTGGCCCTGGTGTTTTTTGCCTCGGTGTTCATCAAGCACATCTGGTATAGCTGAGATGGCCACCGATCCGCGCGGCAAGGGCGGGCTCAATCGCACGTTGCTGGGCAAGCTGATCGTGATCGCCGTGCTCATGTTCGGCTTCGGCTACGCGCTGATCCCGGTCTACAAGCAGATTTGCGAGGTGCTGGGCGTCAATGTGCTGACCCAGAAGGATGGCACGGTCGAACTGGACAAGAACACCCAGGTCGACCAGAGCCGCAGCGTCACCGTCGAATTCGATGGCAATGCGCAGGGGCCATGGCGTTTCCGGCCCGTGGTCAACAGTATGAAGGTGCACCCGGGCGAGCTGGCCACCGTGATGTACGAGGTGGTCAATACCCAGGCGCGCGTGGTGAACGCGCAAGCGATTCCCAGTTACGCGCCGCAAAGCGCGATGCCGCACTTTAAGAAGGTCGAGTGTTTTTGCTTCAAGCAGCAAACCCTGAAGCCGAACGAAGCGCGCCAGATGCCGGTGGTGTTTTTTATCGATCCGGCGCTGCCCAAGGATATCAAGACGATCACCTTGTCGTACACCTTTTTCGAGATCGCCGGTCTCGACAAGGCGGCGGCGAAATGAGGGGGCGCGTATGAGCGAACCCGGCAAACGGCAGCAAGCCTCGTTCCTGTATTCGCTGAGGGCGGTGTTCTGGTCCTTCTTCGGCTTGCGCAGGAACAGCGATTTCGAGACGGACTCGGTGAAGATCAATCCGGTTCACATCGTGCTGGCCGGCTTGCTGGGCGTGGCGATGCTGATTGGCCTACTGATCGCGATCGTCAAGTTTGTGGTTTTACAGTAAATAGTAGCAATTCACCGAATACAGTTTGATTGAGGAGATGAAGATGAGTGCACCACACGCCGCCGCGCCGTATTATTTCGTGCCGGGCCCTTCCAAGTGGCCGATGCTGGCCGGCTTGAGTTTGCTGATCACCATGATCGGCGCCTCGGGCTGGGTCAACGACGCGTCCTGGGGACCGTACGTCAATTTCTTGGGCCTGGCCGGCATTCTTTCGGTGCTGTTTTGCTGGTTCGGCGACGCCATCGGCGAGTCCGAAAAAGGGCTGTACAACCAGCGCATCGATTACTCTTTCCGCTGGAGCATGAGCTGGTTCATCTTTTCCGAGGTGATGTTTTTCGCCGCCTTTTTCGGCGCCTTGTTCTATGCGCGCACCATCAGCATGCCCTGGTTGGGCGACCTGGACCATAAACTGATCTGGCCCGATTTCGCCGCCCACTGGGGCAATACCGGCCCGGCCGGCACGGTGCAAGACTTTGCCGTCATGGGTCCGTTCCCGATTCCCACCATTAACACCGCCTTGCTGCTTACCTCGGGCGTCACCCTGACCCTGTCGCACCACGCCTTGCGCGCCGGTCACCGCGCCTCCACCGCCGTCTGGCTGGCCGCCACCATCTTGCTGGGCGCCGTGTTCATGGGCTTCCAAGTGTATGAGTACATGCATGCATATAGCGAATTGAACTTGAAGATGACCTCGGGTATCTATGGGTCGACCTTCTTCATGCTCACCGGTTTCCATGGCTTTCACGTGACCTTGGGCGCGATCATCCTGTCGGTGATACTGTATCGGGTGCTCAAGGGGCATTTCACCGCCGACCAGCACTTCGGTTTCGAAGGCGCCGCCTGGTATTGGCACTTTGTCGACGTGGTCTGGCTGGGACTGTACGTAGTCGTGTACTGGTTGTAACAGCGCCGGCCGTTCGCGGCCGCGCGTCAACAAGCCGCACGCGGGAGATCCGGTGCGGCTTTTTTTTATCGCGTGGCTTAGCGGATGCCGGTCGGCGTGATCCAGCCCAACTTGTAGGAAATCAGGATCAGGATGAACAAAGTGATCGAGAACCCGACCCGCATCGCCAGCGCATGCACCGTGCGGTTGCTCTTGCCCTTGTCGCGCATCAGGTAAAACAAGGCCGAGGCAAGGCTGCCGATGATGAGAAGGAAGGCGATGGCGACGACGATTTTCATGGATGATGGCGGTATTGGTTAAATTGAGGTCATTGTAATGCGTATCGCCTTTGGTTTTCGATGGATTCCCTTCCTGGCCACCGTGCTGCTGGTGGCCTTGGGCGTGACGTTGGGGCGCTGGCAAGAGGGGCGCGCCGAGCAGAAAACCGCGCTGGCCGCCAAGCTGCAAGCGGGCAACGCGGCCGCGCCCCTGGTGCTGGGGCCGCAACCGATGGCGGCCGAGACGGTCGCGTGGCGCCGGGTGGCGGTCACTGGCCAATTCGTGCCGCAATGGGCGCTCTACCTGGAAAATCGGCCCTATCAGGGCCGGGCCGGTTTTTATGTGCTGATGCCGTTTAAAATTGCGGGTTCCGACCTGCATGTGCTGGTCGCGCGGGGTTGGCTGCCGAGAAACACCGCCCAGCGCGACCGCATGCACCAGTACGCCACGCCGCAAGGCACGCTGACCATCGAAGGCATCGGCCGGCTCAACGCCGGCCACGTGATGCAGTTAGGCAGCGCGCCGCCGCTGGGTCCGGGTGCGATCGTGCAAAATGTCGATGTGGCCCAGTTGGCCGCCGCCAGCGGTTTGCGGCTGCAACCTTTTGTGCTGGAACAGCGGGCCGGCGTCGGACCGCCGGACGACCAGCTGGTGCGCGACTGGCCGGCGCCCTCGCTGGGCGTGGAAAAGCACCGCGGCTACGCCTTCCAGTGGTACGCGCTGGCGCTGATGGCCTTCTTATTTTTTGTATTGACAGGATTTCGACGTGGAACAGACTAAATTGCAGCAACCCGAGGCGACCGCCGAACAACTGCGCAAGCAAAGGCGCGGCCGCTGGTATCTGATCCTGGTGCTGGCCGTGTGCGCCTTTCCCCTGATCGCCTCGTATGTCACCTATTATGTGATCAAGCCGACCGGCCGCACCAATTATGGCGCGCTGATCGATCCGCGCAGCTATCCGATTCCGGCCGACCTGGGTTTGACCACGCTGGACGGCAAGCCGGTCAGCTTGCAGCAGTTCAAGGGCAAATGGATCATGCTGCAAAGCGGCCCGGGCGATTGCCGGGAAGCGTGCAAGAAGCAGCTGTTTGCGATGCGTCAGTTACGCCTGATGCAAGGCAAGGAAATGGAGCGTCTGGAACGGGTCTGGCTGATCACGGACGCCGTGCCGCTGGACACCATGCTCATGCGCGAATACGACGGCACCAGCATGCTGCGCGCGCCTGCCGCGCCCTTGAAGGCCTGGCTGCCGGTGGAGCCGGGCGGCGATGCCGAGCAGCATATGTATCTGATCGATCCGCTGGGCCACTTGATGATGCGCTTCCCGAAAGACCCCGACCCTTCCAAGGTCAAGAAAGATATCGGCAAGCTGCTTAAAGCATCGGCGATCGGTTAAGCCATGCACATGACCCTGGCCCAGCTCGGCATAACGGGGCTGCTGATCGCGCTGCTGCCCTTGAGCATGGTGTGGATCTCGTCGGATGCCAATAAATACCGCAAACTGGTCTGGGTCACGGTGTTCCTCACCTTCGACCTGATCATGTTCGGCGCCTTCACGCGCTTGACCGATTCCGGGCTGGGCTGCCCGGACTGGCCCGGCTGCTACGGCTTGGCCAACCCGTTCCTGGCGCAGGCCCAGATCAGCGCCGCCGAAAGCCTGATGCCGAGCGGCCCGGTGACGGTGGCCAAGGCCTGGATCGAAATGCTGCACCGCTACATGGCGATGGGGATCGGCGTGCTGATCATGGGCATGGCGGCCCAAGCGTGGCGCCAATGGCGCCGCAGCCGGCGCGCCGAGTTCGCCCCGGCCCTGCCCAGCGCGCTTTTCTTATTCGTGTGTTTGCAAGGCGCGTTCGGCGCCTGGACCGTGACGCTCAAATTGCAGCCGGTGATCGTCACCATCCACCTGTTGCTGGGCATGGGTTTGCTGGCCATGCTGACCTGGCTGGGCGAGCGTCAAGATCACGCCATCACGCCGCCCGCCCGGCCGGGCGCGCCGCCGCCGGTGATGGGGCGCTTGCGCAATCTGGCGCTGTTGTCGGCGCTGCTGGTGACGCTGCAAATCGCGCTGGGCGGCTGGGTCAGCACCAATTACGCCACCCTGGCCTGCACCGAGTACCCGCTGTGCGGCGGGGCGCTGGTGCCGCCCATGGATTTCGAACACGGCTTCGCCCTGTGGCGCGCGCTCGGCAAGACCGCCGCCGGCCACTATTTGCCATTTTCGGCCCTGACCGCCATCCATTGGGTGCACCGCAACTTTGCGCTGCTGGTGATGCTGGTGGCCGGCTACACCGCCTGGCGCGCCATGGCACACGCCGCCCTGCGCCGGCCGGCCCAGGGCATCGCCGTGGTGCTGCTGGCGCAGGCGGCCAGCGGCCTGGCCACCATCTTCCTGAACTGGCCGCTGGCCATCGCCGTGCTGCATAACGGCGGCGCGGCCCTGCTCGTGCTACTGCTGACCATGTTAAACTACAGGGCTCAGCTTCAATTCGAGATTGCCAGGCGCAATGCTTCCGGCTCCGCACCCACGCAAACTTCGCCAGCGAAACACCACCAATGACGACCCAGACCGCACTTTCCACCTCGCGCAAGCGCATCGGCCGCATCGGCCAATACTGGGCGCTGACCAAACCGCGCGTGACCCAGCTGGCCGTGTTTTGCGCCGTGATCGGCATGCTGCTGGCCAGCGACACCGTGCCCGGCTGGCGTGTGCTGCTGGCCGCCACGGCCGGCATCTGGCTGCTGGCCGGTGCCGCCTTCGCGGTCAATTGCCTGGCCGAGCGCGAGATCGACGCCCGCATGGCGCGCACCGCGCGCCGCCCGATGGCCATGGGCGACATTTCGGTGATGCAGACGGTGGTGTTTTCGGCCGTGATCGGCGGTGCCGGCATGGGCATTCTATATTTCCTGGTCAATCCGCTGACCATGTGGCTGACCTTTGTCACCTTCGTCGGCTACGCCGTGATCTACACCATGATACTAAAGCCGGCCACGCCGCAAAACATCGTCATTGGCGGGTTGTCGGGCGCCATGCCGCCGGCGCTGGGCTGGGCCGCGGTGGCCAACGATGTGCCGATGCAAGCCTGGTTGCTGGTGCTGATCATTTTTGTGTGGACCCCGCCCCATTTCTGGGCCTTGGCGATGTACCGGCGCGACGATTACGCCAAGTCCGGTCTGCCGATGCTGCCCGTCACGCACGGCTTGCCGTTCACCCAGTTCCATGTCTGGCTGTACTCGATCGCCCTGGCCGCCACCGCGCTGCTGCCTTACGCGGTGCACATGAGCGGCTTGATCTACCTGGCCGCCGCCGTGGTGCTCAATATCATCTTCCTGCGTCATTCCTGGAAAATCTACCGCCATTACAGCGATCTGGTCGCGCGCAAGGCCTTCACCTATTCCATCGTCTACCTGTCGCTGCTGTTTTGCGCGCTGCTGGTGGACCATTACATCAAGCTGCCGTGATGAAAAAACTGGTGTCCAAGCTGGCCTTGGCTTTGTCCTTGTCCTTGTCCTTGTCCTTGCCGGGCTGCGGCGACAAGGCTCCGGCCCAGCCCGCGTTTAGCAACAACGACATCACCGGCGCCGATTTCGGCCGCGCCCTGCGCCTGACCGACCATACCGGTAAGCCGCGCACCCTGGCCGATTTCAAGGGCAAGGTGGTGGTGCTGTTCTTCGGCTACACCCAGTGCCCGGACGTGTGCCCCACCACCATGGCCGAACTGGCCGGCGCGATGCAGCAGCTGGGGCCCCAGGCCGATCAGGTGCAAGTGTTGTTCGTCACCGTCGATCCCGAGCGCGACACCCAGGCCTTGCTGGCCGAATATGTGCCGGCCTTCGACAAACGCTTTCTCGGCCTGTACGGCAGCGCGGCGGCCACGGCCGAAGTGGCCAAGGAATTCAAGGTGTTTTACGCCAAGGTCGAGGGCAAGACGCCGGGCAGTTACACGGTCGACCATACGGCGGCCAGTTATGTATTCGACAAAAACGGTAAAATCCGCCTGTACATGCGCAACGGCCAAGGCCCGGCGCCCATCGTGCACGATCTGAAGCTGCTGTTGCCATAAGGCGGCGCCGTCACGCGTTTTCACCCACCAAAGGCAGGCACGCCATGGAAAAACGTTTCGAAGGCTTCGCACGCTTGGCCGCCGTCATCTTGTTGCTGTTCGGCTGCTTTCACGTATTGCGCCCGTTTCTGCCGGCGATCCTGTTTGCCGCCTGCGTCAGCATGTCGAGCTGGCCCGTGTATGCCTTCTTGCGCGACCGGCTCCAGGGCCGGCGCACCTTGGCGGCGGCCATCATGAGCGTGTCGCTGGTGTTGATCATAATCGTGCCGGTCGGTTTACTCAGTTATAACCTGGCCGACGACGTGAGCCGGGTCTACGACCAACTCAAAGTCGCGCTGGAATCGGGTTCGCTGGCGCCGCCGGCCTGGCTCAAGGCGGTGCCGGTGGTGGGCGAATCGATCGACACCTATGTGCGCAAGATCATCGGCAGCCGCGAGGAATTGCTGGCCTTGGCGAAAAACATGCTGGAGCCGGCGCGCCATTATCTGTTGGGCGGCGGCATACTGCTCGGTAGCGGCCTGGCGCAAACTTCGCTGGCCGTGTTCGTCAGCTTTTTTCTATACCGCGATGGCGAGGCTTTGCTGGCGGTACTATTTTCGGCCATGCGTCAGGTAATCGGCGACAGCACGCAAGCGGTCAGCCTGACGGTCACCCGCACCGTGCGCGGCATGATGTTCGGTATGCTGGGCACGGCGCTGGCGCAGGCGCTGGTGGCGGTGATCGGTTTCCTGATCGCGGGGGTGCCCGGTGTGCTGCTGTTGGGCATCGCCACCTTCCTGCTTTCCCTGGTGCCGGTCGGGCCACCCCTGATCTGGGGCGGCGCCGCGCTGTGGTTGTTTAACCAGGGTAACACCGGCTGGGGCATCTTCATGCTGGTGTGGGGGCTGGTGCTGATCAGCGGGGTCGACAATGTGGTCAAGCCCATGTTGATCAGCCGCGGCAGCAGCCTGCCTTTCCTGCTGGTGCTGCTCGGGGTGCTGGGCGGGGTGTTGGCCTTCGGTTTCGTGGGCATTTTCATCGGCCCGACCCTGCTGGCGGTGCTGTATGGTTTACTGATGAATTGGACCGGCACCCCGCCCGAGAAACTGTAAGCGGCCACGGTAGCGGCCCCGGTAGCGGCCCCGGCGCCGGTCCCGGTCCCCGCTTCAATCGCGCAGATCGGGGTCCGGGTCGCGCTCAAGTTTGGGTATCACCTTCACCAGCACGATGCGTGGGCCATTCATTTTTTTGACGACAATATCGAAGTCGGCGAAGTTGATGCGCTGGCCCTGCTTGGGTATGTCGCCCAGCTTGACCATGATTAAACCGCCCACCGATTCCACATCTTCCAGCCCCAATTCCTCGTTTTCGATATCGATGCCCAGAATCCGTTCCAGCGAGAAGATCGGCAAGCTGGCTTTGCCGATCAGATTGCCGTCCGGCTGCTTGAGCCAATCGTTTTCGTTCAGACGGAACTCGTCTCGGATCTCGCCCACCATGGCGCCCAGCAAATTATCGAGCGTGATGAAGCCGAGCGGGCGCTTGCCTTTTTCACCGATCAGGGCGAAATGGGGGGCGCCGTCCCGAAAGCGGCGGAACAATTCCAGCGCCGGGGTGCGGGCCGACATGATTTCCACCGGGCGCAGGAAGGGGGCCAGCGACGTGACCGGCTTACCCGCTTGCTGGGCGAAAAACAGATCCTTCAAATGCACCACCCCCAGCACATCGTCGCCATTGGCGTCGAAATACGGGTAGCGGCTGAAACGGTTGCGGCGCACCGTTTCCAGATTTTCTTCCAGGGTGCGGCCGGCGTGCAGGGCGATCACTTCATTGATCGGGCGCATCAGGTCGGACACCGCCAATTGCTCGAACTCAAGCGATTGGGCCAAAATATTGCGTTCGTCGCTGGTAAATTTCTCGCCCGGCTGACTGGTGCGCAAAATCAGTTTCAATTCCTCGGTCGAATAATGCGAGTCGTGGCCGCCAGACTGGCCCAGACCGGCCACCCGCAGCACGGCGTTGGCGCTGGCGTTGAGCAACCAGATGGCTGGATACATACTCCAGTAAAAACCGTACAGCGGAATCGCGCTCCACAGGCCGATCGCTTCGGGCATGCGGATGGCCAGCGACTTGGGCGCCAGCTCGCCCACCACGATGTGCAGGAAAGAAATAACAAAAAAGGCAAAGGCGAAAGAGATGCCGTGTATTAACTGCGGCGAGGTGACGCCGATGGCGCCAAACAGCGGTTCAAGCAGGCTGGCAAAGGCCGGTTCGCCCACCCAGCCCAGGCCCAGCGAGGCCAGCGTGATACCGAGCTGGCAAGCCGACAGGTAGGCGTCGAGCTGGCCATGCACCTTGGCCAGTATGCGTCCACGCAAGCCCTGGGTTTTGGCGATGGCGCGGATACGGGTGCGGCGCAGGGTGACGATACCGAATTCGGCCGCCACGAAAAAACCGTTGAGCGCGACCAGGAAGAGGGCGAGCAAGACCAGCAGAACGTTATGCATAGGTGCCGATTGGCTGATAAAACAAGTATCTTAAACGACACGGAGGTCGGCAACCGAAAATTCGCCCTGCTGTGTGACGCCTGTACAAGCTTACGCCATGGCAAGGAGCGGGCCGCGCGACCGTTTTCGTTACGCCAAGGCGAGGCGCCAAGGCGAGGCGCCAAGGCGGGGCGTCAAGGCGAGGCGTTCAATCCTGGCCGCCGATGGCGAACGGTCCCTTGTGCACTGCCGCCAGAATCGCCTCGACGGCAGGGTGCTTGATCTTGCGTTCGTTGGAGATGGCAAAAAACTGTTCGCGCAACTCCGTCACATCGCCCACCAGCACGGCGCCGAATTGCTCGCCGATGTCGTGCTCGAGCGCGGACGGGGCGAAAAACAAGCCCAGGCCATTGCGCCCGAACGTGTTGAGCATGGCGTTGTCTTCGAATTCGCCCACCACGTCGGGCCGCACGTCGTGCCGCACCAGCCACTCGTCAATGCGGCCGCGCAAAGCGTTGTTGCGCGTGGGCAGCAGCAGCGGGGCGCCGTTCAAGCTGGCGGGAAAGCCGGCCCGGAAGCGCGCCGCCAGGGCCGGCACGCCGAACAGCTGCATGGCGCTTTCTCCCAGCAAATGGCTAAACACCCGCAGGCTGGCGCCGGCCCGCACCGCGCGGTCGGTCAGCACCAGGTCCAGCTTGTGCAGCGCCAAGTCCGCCAATAAAGACTCGAAAGCGTTTTCCAGGCACACCAGTTTGACTTGCATCGGCAGGGTCTGGGTCGCTTGCAACAGACGGTAGGCGATCAGCTTGGGCAGCGAATCGGTAATGCCGACCACCAGGCGCATCTTGTCGGCGTCCGTCGCGGTCAAGGCTTCCTGCATCTGTTCGCCCAGCAAGAAAATCTGATCGGCGTAGCCGAGCGCCAGCCGCCCGGCCTCGGTCGGCACCAGGCGCCGACCCTGGGGCGCCAGCAAGGATTTGCCGACCGACTGTTCCAGCAGCGCGAGCTGGGTGCTGACGGTTTGCACGGCCAGGCCCAGCCGTTCGGCGGCGCGCGTGACGCCCCCTTCCTTGGCCACCACCCAAAAGAAATACAGGTGGCGATAATTGATGCCGTTTGGTTTCATCTTCTGTTTTTCCGAAGTAATGCTTCTATTATCTCCTATTTTTAACTCAGCCACGGTCAGGTAGACTGCATTGCATCAATTACCTCGAAAGGAAATGTCGATGAAACATTTTAGAGTGTCATTCCTGGTCACCTTCGTGTGCCTGGCGGTGGCCGGCTGGTGGGGTTACAGCCACAGCGGCATAAGCGGCGCGCTCTCGGCGCTGGGTATCGCGGTCATTCTGGGCGTGATGGAAGTGTCTTTGTCGTTCGACAACGCGGTGGTCAACGCGTCGGTGCTCAAGACCTGGGATAAATTTTGGCAATCGCTGTTCCTGGGCGTGGGCATCATCATCGCCGTGTTCGGCATGCGCTTGCTGTTCCCGCTGGTGATCGTGGCGCAAGCGGCCGATCTGGGCTTGGTGGAAGTGTGGAATCTGGCGCTCAACGACCCCAACGCCTATTCAACCCACTTGACCAATCACCATGCCGAGGTGGCGGCGTTCGGCGGCATCTTCCTGTTGCTGGTGTTCTTGAACTTCTTGTTGGACGATAAAAAAGAGTTGCATTGGTTGGGACGGTTGGAAGCGAAATTGGGCGCGCTGGGCAAGGTTTCCTCGATTTCGGTGATGATCGCGCTGGGCACCTTGATGGCCAGCCTGACCATGGTGGATGCAGCCAACAAGCTGGTGGTGCTGACAGCCGGCCTGTGGGGCGTGCTGACCTACGTCGGGGTCGATGTGGTGAGCAGTTTGCTGGAAGGCGAAGAGGAAGGCAGCAATGTGGGCGACATGGTCAAGCGCGGCGGTATCGGCGGTTTCTTGTACCTGGAAGTGCTCGATGCCTCGTTTTCCTTCGACGGCGTGATTGGCGCGTTCGCAATCACCAAAGATGTTGTGATTATCATGCTTGGTTTGGCGATAGGCGCGATGTTTGTGCGTTCGATGACGGTGTTTCTGGTTCGTAAGGGTACTCTGGACGAGTTCGTGTTTCTCGAACATGGCGCCCACTACGCGATCGGTATCTTGGCGTTGATCATGTTGGCGAGTATGAAGTTCCATGTGCCCGAGCTGTTCACCGGTTTGATCGGGGTCGCCTTTATCGTGGCGTCGCTGTGGTCCTCGATCCGTTATAAGCGTGAGCAACAGGCGCTGGCGGCAAGCGGTAAAACCGTGCTGGCGCATTGACCGGCCCGCACAGCAACAGACGATCTGCGATACGAGACGTAAGGTAACACGCGGCGGACGCCGGGCACCCGTCCGCCGCCACGATCCAGGCGCCGATGGCGTCAGGTGTTCAGGCAATTCCCGTACGATGTTTATTAATTATCTAGGAGAAAATTACCATGGCTATCAATCTGCAAAAAGGCGGTAACGTTAATTTGAGCAAAGAAGCGCCGGGCTTGTCGAAAATGATCATCGGCCTGGGCTGGGATGCCCGCGCCACCGACGGCGCCGCCTTCGATATCGACGGTTCGGCCTTCTTGCTCAAGGCGGACGGCAAAGTGCGCGCCGATCTCGATATGATTTTTTATAACAACCTGAAGTCGAGCGACACCGCCGTCACCCATTCGGGCGACAACCTCACCGGTGCCGGCGAAGGCGACGACGAAACCGTGATGGTCGAGTTGTCCAAGGTGCCGGCCGAAGTGGAGAAAATCGCCGTGTGCGTGACTATCCATGACGCTGAAGCGCGCAAGCAAAACTTCGGCATGGTACAAAAAGCGTACATCCGCTGCGTCAACGCCGATGGCAATACCGAGATCGCGCGTTTCGACCTGTCTGAAGATGGCTCGTCGGAAACGGCGATGGTGTTCGGCGAGATTTACCGTAACGGCGCCGATTGGAAATTCAAGGCGATCGGCCAGGGATTCAAGGGCGGGCTGGGACCGCTGGCCGCCTCGTTTGGCGTGGGCGTGTAAGCAAGCGACCGGGCGCGCGGCGCCCGGTTATTTTTCACGGTAAGCCTGATTCAGGCGATAAGGAAGATCGATGCCGGTATTTAGCATAACTGGGGAAGTGGACCCGTTCTTGCACGTGTCGCTGACCAAGGGCGAAAAGATTTATTGCGAATCGGACGCGATGGTGATGATGGAGGCCACGCTCGACCTCAAAGGCAAGATGTCGGGCGGCATAGGCAGCGCCATCATGCGCCGTTTCGCCAATGGCGAGTCGTTTTTTCAGCAACATATCGAGGCGGTGCGCGGCAATGGCGATTGCCTGTTGTCGCCCACCTTGCCGGGCGCGATGCAGCTTGTCGATGTGGGCGTGCAGCAATACAAACTGAGCGACGGCGCTTTCGTGGCCGCCACCGCCGGGGTGGAATTGAAAGTGCGCACCCAGAGTCTGGGCAACGCGCTGTTCGCGCAAAGCGGCGGCTTTTTTATCACCGAAACGGCGGGCAGCGGCCAGCTGGCCGTGTCCGGCTTCGGTTCCATGTCCGAGCTGGAAGTGACCCCGGGCAACGACGTGGTGATCGACAACTCGCACGTGGTGTGCTGGGACAGCCGGCTGAGCTACGAAATGTCTATCACGACCGGCAACAGCGGCGGCTTCCTGGGCAATCTGGTCAATAGCCAGACCAGCGGTGAAGGCATGGTGCTGCGTTTTTCCGGTCAAGGCAAGGTGCTGGTGTGTTCGCGCAACCGCAATGCCTTCCTCAAGTGGGTGCAGCGGCCGCAGTCGTAAGCGCCCGGGGGCAAACCTCTTACTAATACAAAGGAGTCACTATGTCTGTCAATTTAAGCAAGGGCCAGAAAATCTCTCTGGACAAGGAAGCCGGCACCACGTTGTCAAAAGTGACCATGGGCCTGGGCTGGGATGCCATCAAGACCAAGGGCTTTCTGGGTTTCGGCTCGAAAAGCGAGGCGGTCGACCTGGATGCCTCGTGCCTGATGTTCGATGAAAACAACCGCCCGGTCGACTTCGTCTGGTTCCGTCAGCTGAAAAGCCGCGACGGCAGCATCGTGCACACGGGCGACAACCGCACCGGCGCGGGCGAAGGCGACGACGAACAAATCAATGTCGACCTGAGCCAGGTGCCGGCCGCGGTCAAGAGTCTGGTGTTTACCGTCAATAGCTTCACCGGTCAAAGTTTTGCGCAGGTGGAAAACGCGTATTGCCGCATTCTCAACGCCGGCAATGGCCAGGAAGTGGCGCGGTTTAACTTGTCGGTGCAAGGCGCCCATACGGCCCAGATCATGGCCAAAGTGTACCGCCACAACGGCGAGTGGAAAATGCACGCGATCGGCGAAAACGGCAGCGGCCGTACTTTCGACGACTTGATGCCGCAAATTACGCCGCATTTGTAAAGAGTACTAGACGGTGGCGGCAACCGGACATGTCGCCGCCGTCACCTTCCCGCATCGCCGCTTTCTTCGCTCCCGAACATGATCCCACGCTATCGTTTCCTCGGCGCTCTTGCGCGCGCCGGGCTGGTGTGCGCCTTTGTCGGCGCTCATTACTTCGCCTACCAATTTTGTGTGGATGCGTTTGCTGAACTGGTAGGCATTCCCGGCGATCCATCGCTGGTGTACGCCGCCTTACTGCTGCAAGGCTTGCTGACCGCCGGCGCCTTGACGCTGTTGTTCGTCTATCCGCTGGCCTATGTTTTTCGGCAACGCGCGAGCGTGGTCGCCGCCGCCATGGTGGCGCCGGTGTTGGCGCTCCAGATCGCTGTGATGCTTGACGCGCATTATCGCGCCGTCACTAACCTGATATTGTCGCTCGATGTGCTAATGCTGGCTTTACTGCTGGTCGGCGGCGCCTGGCTGGTCAGTCGCGCTAACGTAAAGACCGTGTAGCGGCCCGCCGCCCGCTGGTTCGCCAGCGTCCGCTCGTTCCCGCCGTGCGCCTTGCAGGCGGCCATTTTTCGATTTTCTCCGAAGGACCATCCCGCATGAATTATGCCGTCGGCATCTTGCTGCTGCTCATGTTTGCCTTCCTGGCACCGCTTAAAGTGACACTGTTGACGTGCGCGATGCTGCTGTTGATCACCGTGGTGGTCATGCTGTCGGCGAAGGCGGTATCGGGCATGCCGGTTTCGCCCGCCGAGGCGGGCAAAGCGGTGGTGCTGTCGTTTTTTTTCCTCGCGCTCGCGGTCTTGGCTTTGGTCAGCTTCGTCAAGGGCAATGGCGTGATCCTGTCCGGGCTCGGCTCCTGGCTGGTATTGCCCGCCATATTTTGCGCTTATGTGCTTGGCTATCAGATCAGCCTGGATCTGGAGTGGTTGCCCAGCGTGATCGTTGCGGTGGTCTCGACGGTGGTGTCGTTTGGCCTTTTTATGCTATTAAAAAACTTGGTTTCCCTCGGTATGTCTGGCTAAACGGCGTCATTCACCAATTGCATTACGGAAATTAGTAGCGATGGCGGTGCTGTGCGCGCGGCTGGCGCCACGGGCGATTCGACTTCCCATCGGTATGCTGCGGCGCAGCAAAAACAGCGTGAGATATTCTCAATTCGTATTTCTGTTATTGGAAATTAAAAATTGACGAATAACTCGCCGCTTGCTATTGTGCACTGCATCAACACAACTTTTATGGAGTTCGCCATGTCTTCGATAGCCGCCAGCTTTACCACCGACGCCGGCCCTGTCCGCAGCTACACCAATAATCTGGGTTTGGCTACCCGCGCCTTTTTGGCCGCGCTGCTCGCCGCCAAGCCGGCCGCGCAAGTTGCCGCGCAAGCCGAAGCGCCGCTGATGATCAGCGACCCTTACGATTTCTTGAAACGCGACGACACGCTGGTGTATTCGATTTTCTCGGTACGCGGCCACTAAGCGCCTGATTCGGCTCGGCAAAGACTTTTGCTCAGCTTGTATTGCCCGGGCTCAGCATCCACAGCTGATAGCCAAGGAGTAAGGCGTTGAAGCTGGCATGCACCAGCATCGGTGCCAGCAGGATTCGGTAGCGTTCGTAAGCGTAGCCGGCCGCTACACCCAGGATAAATACGGGTGGCAAGGCATGGCCGGGATGCACAATGGCAAACACGGCGGCACTGAGCAGAATCGCCGGCGCGGCGCCCATTGAGCGGCGCAGTCCGCCAAGCAGTAAACCGCGAAATAGAAACTCCTCGACCAGGGGCGCGGCCACCACCGACAGGCCGAACAGCAGCCAGCGCTCGGCGCGACCGCTTTCCCAAGCCGCGGTGGGCATCGCTTGCCACCCCAGGTGACGCGACAACATTATATAGAGCACCCCGGCCAAGGCCGCCCCGCAGCCCAGCATCAGACTGGCGCTGATCGTTTCGCCCCGCGTGAGGGCGGTCCGTGCAAGGACGCTGCGCGCAGCGAGCTCGCTTTTGGCTGCCGCTGCCCGGGTGCCCAAAATTGGGGCATGCCAAATGGCCGGCACGCCGATGGTTTTCTTGCGCCAATAGATCAGCCTTACCACGCCACAGGTCAACGCCCCCGCCACCACGAACGCGAGCACGTGCCGGCCAAGTCCGGACGGGACGCCGGCATGTTCCACATTTGCCATCAGAAGCAGTTGCACGCCGAAAAATAATACGATGGCCATCAAGCCGTCGGCCGCCCCCACGCGCGACGGCGGCGCGGCGGCCGGATCGAGCAAGTACGGCAGCGCGTCGCGCGCTGTTTGCCACAAGGCCAGCGCGAGCGACGCGAGCAAAACCAGCAGCGCCAGCTTTTGAAGCCAGCTGCCGGTAGCGATGGCGTAGATATACATCCCCGATAGCGAAGTATATAAGTAGAGATAAGCGGGGCGCGGCTTGCCGCGTCCTTCCTGGGCCTGGGGATCGCAAGCGAACACGCCGAGCGACACGGCGATCAGCGCGAACATCGGCACGCCCACCACCACCATGATCAGCGCGGTGGCCATCGGCCAGTCCGGCGCCCGCGCCTCGAACACGCCAAAACCGAGCAGTGCCAGCGGGTAGACCAGGGCCAGCAGCGCCCAAAGCTGGGCTTTTTCCATCAATACCTGGGCGATCGGGGCGGGAAACGTGTACAGCAGCCACAGCGCGTCGCCCTCGGCATGCAAGGTTTGAAACGCGGACAGCATCAGCATATAGGCGCCGATGCCGAACGCCATGGCGGCCAGGGTGGCGAAGGTGATCGCGCTGTCGGACGTGCCGCCAAACTTGCCGGTCACGATGAGCTGGCCGCCCACAATCAGCAAGGGCAGCAGCAAGCTTTGCACCAAAAAATTACGGTCGCGGGCGAGCAGGGTCAGCTCACGGCGCTGGGTGACACTGCCGATGGTCCAGCCGAGCATGCTCAAGCTGTGCTGGTGCCAACGGTCCGGCCCGGCGGCCGGGCGGGGCCGCGCGCCGCGTCCGCTCTCGCGCACCCCGTTGGCCACCACGCCATGGCGCAACTGGCGGCCCAGCAGCCAGACGCCGGCGCCCAGCGTGGCGCACACTTGCAGCGCGAGCAGGCCGGCCAGCGCCACGCTCTGGCGCGGTTGGGCCGCGTCGAGCATCTGCACTACCAGTCCGGGCGGAGTCCACAGCGTCCAGTGCGGAAACGCGCGCGCCAATTCCATGCCGTAGCGTGCCCCGCCGCTGGTCCCAAGCGATATGCCCAGCAACATTGGAGGCAGACTGAGCAGTGAAATGACGGCTTGCAAGTTGCGCAGGCGGGAGGGCGCCAGCGACAAGCGCAAGCCGGTGTCAACCAGGGTGCGCAACAGGGCGGAAAGCGACAGCAGGGCCATGGCGGCGGCGCCGGCCACCAGCGGGGCGCTCCAGCGCAGTCCGCCATCCCAGGCCAGCACCATGCACAGCGGCAGCAGAGCCAGCAGCCCGGCGGGGTTGACCACGCTGCGTTCGAGCAAGCGCCCGCTAAGCAGCGCGGCCCGGCCCAGCGGCAGCGTCACCAGCCATTCCAGGTCCCAGTCGGGGCGCGCCAGTTCGCGCGCGCCCAGTGGCGCCAGCACACTGACCAAGAGCATCAGCGTCAGTTGCATGGTTAAACCGGCCATCACGGCCGCGGGCGTGGGCGCGAGCGGGCCGGCATCGGAAACGGTGCGGGGCGGCGCCCGGTCCCCCCGTCCATCCGCCCCACAGGCGCTGACGCCCGCCGCGCTCAACTGACCCGCCTGGCCCAGCTGGCAGCGCATATTGCGCACGCTGTCGCGCGCCAGTGATGAAAACGAATACGTCATCACCAGGGCCATGATCACGGTGAGCAAGGTGGCGCCGGCGCGCTTGCCGCCATAGGCCGGGCGGCGCGCGCCATGTGGGCGCCGGCGTGCGCCCAGTCCGGCCAGATTGCGCAAACGGGTCAGACGCAGCATGAGCAACAGCGTCATGGCGCGCATCGCGCCCGGTGCCGCTGGCGCCATCAGCCCGGTGCCATGGACTGGCCCGGCGCGCCGTCCTGGTCCGTCTCATCGGTAATCTTGAGAAATAGCTGTTCCAGATTACCGTCGGACGCGCTGGCGTGGCGTAGCTCATCGAGTGTGCCGGTGGCGGTTAACTTGCCGTGATGGATGATGCCGACCCGGCTACACAAGCGTTCGGCCATGTCCAGCAAATGGGTGGAGACGAAAATGGTGGTGCCGTGCGCGGCGATGCGCAGCAGCCGGTCTTGCACTTCACGCGCGGCGCGCGGGTCGAGCCCGTTGATCGGCTCGTCCAGAATCAGCACGGCGGGCTCATGGATCATGGCGCAGGCCAGTCCCAGTTTCTTTTTCATGCCCATCGAGTAATTGACGGCATAATCTTCGCTCACCTCGTCCAAGCCGAATTCGTCCAGCAGCCGGCCGGCCCGCAGCGATGCCTCGCGGCGCTGGAAACCGTGCATTTCCGCGACAAAGCGCAAGATTTCACGACCGCGCAGATAATCGTAAAAGATCGGATTGTCAGGCAGGTAGCCGACCCGGCGTTTCACCTGGGCCGCCTCGGCGTGGCAATCGAGACCGTCGATCAAGACCCGCCCGCCGCTTGGCACCAGAATGCCCATCATCATGCGGATGGTGGTGGTCTTGCCGGCCCCGTTAGGACCGAGGAAGCCGAACACTTCGCCGCCGCCCACCTCCAGCGTCAAAGGCTTGACGGCCTCGAAGTCGCCATAATGCTTGCTCAAGGCTTGAAAGTGAATCATGCGCCGCCTGGGATGAGAAGGGATGGCCCTATCATAGCGCGCCCCGGCTTTGGCCGGGGCGGCTTGTCCGTCAAGCGCGACCGCCGACCGGCAGCGGTGCGGGCGGGGCCCGGCGCCAGAGCAGGGCCAGTCCCACGCCGCCGAACGCGATCAATGCGGTGGCGATGATTTCGGCCTGGGTGGCCCGGGTCAGGCCGATATCGAACACGGGATTGACGCGCACCTGCTCGATCAGCAGCCGCTCCGCCCCGGCCAGCAGTAAATAGAGGGAAAACAGCCAACCCTTGGCGTGGCGATGCTTGCGCACCGACCACAGCAGCACGAAACACGCCAGCCCCATCAAGGTTTCATAGAGCGGCGCCGGATACACGCCCGGTGCCTGAATCAATTGACCGACGATATTGTTGTCGTAGGTTTGCGCCCACAGCCAGGTCGGCAGCCAGTCCGGCTTGCGCGCCATGTCGGCCACGCCGCCCCAGTCGCCGTCGCCTGCGATCTGGCAACCGATGCGGCCCAGCGCATAGCCGAGCATCATGGCCGGCGCCACCGCGTCCAAAAAGGGCCGGATCGGCAGGCGCCAGCGACGCAGACTGAGTACCCCGACCGCGGTGCCCAGTATCAGCCCGCCGAAGATGCTCAAACCGGAGCGCGTGAAAATCATGCCCCAGGGATCGGCGCTAAATTGCTCGGTATGCTCGAGGATGTGGAACAGGCGCGAGCCAACCACGCCGGCGATCATCACCACCAGCGTGAGATCCGAGACCACGGCCGAAGGCGCCACTTGCACGGCATGGGATACCCCATCCTCGCCCTTGATGCGCACGTGCGCCGGGCCGATCTGGCCGGCGCGGTACAACTGGCCCAGCGCATGACGCAGATAGGCCGCCGCCATCAGCATCGCAAAAGCGACGCAGAGGCCAAACAGCGGAATCGGCAGCGGCAGCGCCTGGCCCGTGACGGCCTTGACCACGTCACTTAAATACGGATACGACATGCTGATCCTTTATGGTGGCGCCGTGCGCAAAAGCGCACGGCTGGGGGCGACGACTAGTGCGCCGGCTTTTGCACCAGCGCGCTGCCGATGCCGTGGCGGTGCGCTTCGCTCACGGCCGTCACGCTGCCATCGGGATGGAAGACGATCGCGTTGGCGGCGCCGATTTCATCGTGCTTGCCCCAGGTGTGGCCGTATTTTTCCAGGGCCGCCGCCTGTGCCTTGCCGACGAAATCGCCCTCGGTGTCGGTCACGCCGCCGTTACGCTGGCTCAGGCGCGGGGAGTTCAAGGCTTGGTCCATGGTCATGCCCAGGTCGATATGGTTGACAATGGTTTGCAACACCGTGGTGATGATGGTGCTGCCGCCCGGGCTGCCGATGGTGAAGGCCGGCTTGCCGTTTTTAAATACGATGGTGGGCGCCATACTGCTGCGCGGACGCTTGCCCGCTTCCGGCACGTTGGGATGGGGGCCGGAAAAGTCGAAATCGGTCATTTCGTTGTTGAGCAAGAAGCCATAGCCAGGCACCACGATGCCGCTGCCGCCCCAGGATTCGATGGTAAAGGTATACGAAACGATATTGCCTTCCTTGTCAGACACGGTCAGATGGGTGGTGTGGGCGCTCTCGTTGAGCAGGCGGCTGGCCACGGGGCGCAGCGGCACGCTGGGGTCTTGCTGGAACTCGTAAGGATCGCCGGGGCCGGCCTTGCCCACGCCCGCCTGTTCCGGGTTGATCTGTTGGCGCCGCACGGCCGCGTATTCCTTGCTGAGCAGGCCCACCACCGGCGCGTCCACATATTCCGGATCGGCCAGGTAAGCGTTGCGGTCGGCGAAAGCGAGCCGGCTCGCTTCCAGGTACAGATGTTCAACCTTATCTTTCGGCATCGATTTCAAATCATAGGCTTCCAGAATATTGAGCGCCTCGGCCACCACCATGCCGCCACTGCTGGGCAAAGGCATGCCGTACAGATCGTAGCCACGGTAGCTGCTGCGCACCGGCTGGCGCAGGCGCGCCTCGTAATTGGCCAGATCGGCCATGGTCATATTGCCGGCGCGTACGCTCGCACCCTGGATCAGCGGCGGCTGGTTGACGGCGGCGACGATGGCGCGGCCGATCTTGCCTTCATAAAAAGCCTTGACCCCGCCGCTGCCCAGCTCGCGGTAAGCCTTGGCCAGATCGGGATTACGGAACAGGCTGCCGGCGGCCAGCGCCTTGCCATCTTTTAAGTACAGCGCGCTGGTGCTGGAAAACAGGGAGAATCTCTTTTCATTGCGGACAATGAATTGGTTCATCTTTTGATCGACCGGGAAACCCTGGCTGGCGATGCCCACCGCCGGCGCCAGCACTTGTTTCATGGACATGGTGCCGTAGCGGCTGAGCGCTTCTTGCCAGCCACGCACCGTGCCCGGCACCCCGACCGCCATGCCGCTGGAGACGGCCTGGTCGAAATCGATGGCTTGGCCATTATCGAGAAACGCGCTGGAGGTAAAGGCGGCGGGCGCCGTTTCGCGGTGGTCGATACTGATCACGCGCTTGTCCTTGGCCAGATAAATCATCATGAAACCGCCACCGCCAATGCCGCAGCTAAACGGTTCGGTCACGCCCAGTGCGGCGGCGGCGGCCACGGCGGCGTCAACCGCGTTGCCACCCTTGTCGAGGATGGCCAGCGCCGCTTTCGAGGCCGGCTCGCTGATGGTGGCGACGGCGCCGCCGCTGCCGCTGGCCAGGGGAGCGGCGCTGACGAGCAAGGGCAAAACGAGGGAAACGACGATGGTGGCGTGCAAGGTGGTGCCGGCAATGCGGCGAGGCAGAGTGGTCATGTTTTCCGTGGTTTATTATTGAAAGTTACTTCTGAATTGCAACCCGTAAGGTAACACGATAATCGGGTGGCCCGGCGTGCAGGGCGGGCGGGGCGGCCGGTTCGACCGACAGCAGCGCGTAGCGCAAGCCATCTTTATCGATGGTGCTGGCGGCACCGGGCATGGAATCGGACAGCACAAAGGCCGAACGGGCGCCGTGCTGGACCAGGCTGAAGCTGTAGCTGATATAGCCGGCCCAGACACACACCGCGCCGGGCCGGCAACGGCTGTCGTTGACCCTTTCCAGTGTCAAGGTGGTGCCGGGGGTGATGGCCATGCTCTGGCCGGGCTGGAAAACATAGGTCTGGCTGGCGCGCGCGGGCGCCACGCGCGCCGGGTTGCCGCCCGCTTCGCTGTTCACGGTGCGCCCGCCTCCGCAGGCCGTTAAGCTTGCCAGCAGCAGGCAACACCAGGCCAGCGGCCGGGCCGACCAGTACTTGCCTAAGGTGCTCATATTGTTCCTTTCCATGGTGCGTGCCCAGACGCGCTCGCGGCTGGGCGGAATGCTAGTACATCATGAAAGAATATCAAAATGGCTATTTTGGCGGCGCACAAACAAAAACGCCGGGGCGGCCGATACTGCGTAAAATGATCGCTTTTGAATCAGCAAGGATGGCAACAATGAAAAAGACCGGCATGGCAAAGAGCGACGCCAAGAAATTAATGGGCAAGATGAGCGCCCCGGGTGGCGCAAGCTTCGGCAAGACCGAAGCCGCGCCCGTCGACCGGCGCGAGCAGCGCAAGCTCGATCAAGCCGCCGGCCTGGTGCCGTTCGCCGTGAAATTGAACGCCGATCTGGTCAAGCAATTGCAGGATTTGGCCAAGCAACGCGACCAGGACTTGAACGAGCTGGTGGCCGAGGCGTTGAGCAAGGGTTTGGCGGTCTGAGCCGGACGACCTGACGGCGACATGAAAAAGGCGCGATACACGCGCCTTTTTCTTTGGTGCGCCCAGCATGGGCGCACCAAGCGCTATCTGGGGACCACATTACCGAGGCCAAGGGCGACGAGCTCTGAACCGATAGGAAGCAAAGCTAAGCAGATGCGTATTTTTGACTGCAAGATAAACACGTGTTTTTCTTGCAGAGTGCGTTTTAAGGCCGCCTCTCCCTATGAAAAGCGAGTCATGCTCCGTGGTTGGAGGGGCGCGCCTTGATGATGCACCGCAAACTGTTAGCCCTGGGAGCGTCGCCCAAAGTGGCGCGACTGGTGGCGGCGAACAGTCATCGCTGGTGGCACAACAGTCGGATGGCTCAACAGCGTGCGAACGATTGCCTACTTCGACCCGTCTTGACGTGTCTCGACTTTCATAACCTCCACTACTCGAACCGCCCGGTGCGGACCCGCATACTGGGTGGAGTGGCAGGGCAGCGACCCATTTGGGACGCCCCCATGCCGATCCTTGACTACATTTGGCTAGGCTCGCCTTTTGCCGCTTACACAAACGCGGCCAGGGCGCCCTTCATTTTCTTCAGGGCTGCGCTTTCGATCTGACGAATGCGCTCGGCCGAGACGCCGAACTCATCGGCCAGCGTGTGCAAGGTGGCGCCGGAGCCGTCGTCATTGGCCAGCCAGCGCGCTTCCACGATGCGGCGCGAACGCGGGTCGAGCTTGCCAAGCGCCGTATCGAGCCCCTCCGATTGCAGACGCGTCACCTGTTCCGCTTCCAGCACCTTGGTCGGTTCGCTTTGCTCCGACGACAGGTAAGCGATCGGCGAAAACTTGTCGTCCTCGTCGTCCGATGGCGATTCCAGGGCGATGTCGCGTCCGCTCAAGCGGGTTTCCATCTCGATCACTTCTTCACGCTTCACGTCAAGCAGCTTGGCCAGCGCGTCGATCTGGGTCGGCGACATGGCGTCGAGCCCCTGCTTGTGGCTACGCAGGTTGAAAAACAGCTTGCGCTGAGCCTTGGTGGTGGCCACCTTGACCAGGCGCCAGTTTTTCAAGATATATTCATGCATCTCGGCCTTGATCCAGTGCATGGCATACGACACCAGCCGCACCCCTTGGTCCGGATCGAAACGCTTGACCGCTTTCATCAAGCCGATATTGCCTTCCTGGATCAGGTCGGCATGCGGCAAACCATAACCGAGATAACCACGCGCGATCGATACCACCAGACGCAGATGCGACAGCACCAGCTCTTGCGCGGCGGCCAGATCGTTATTGTCGCGCAGGCGGCTGGCCAAGGACACTTCTTCCTCGTGCGACAGCATGGGCAGGCGATTAACAGCAGAAATATAGGCGTCCAGATTACCCAAATTGCCGGTGAAGCCGAGTCCCAGCGCGTTTTTGCTGGTCGGAATCAATGCGGAAGGTGCGGACATCATCGTCATGTTAATTCCTCGCTCTTGTATGATATTGCATACTTCAATGTGCCACGCACGTTTGCGTTAGGCACCAAATGTTACTGACTGTTACCGTTTTCTTCTTACTCATGGTCGATGAGTATGGAACTTTTGCCATGTACCGATTCGTATCTTGTCGCCCCGGACGCCACCCACCAACTTGTTCTTGTGCCCGGTAGCATTGCGTATTTCCTATATTAGCACTCTCGTGTGATGAGTGCCAATGGACTCGTCCAATCGGTCTGATAGCCTAAATACTATGAACCGGCTGGAGTCAATTCATTGTAGCGAAACGCTTTGGCCGAAAACCAGCCCCCCCTAGTGAACTCGCCGCAAGTTTGTTCTGCCTCAATGCGCTTGTGACCACAATGTCCACGGACCCGCGCGGCATGGAGTTTTAGAGTAGCGTCACCGCGCTTGGTTCTCCGTACGCGAACACACCATGCGTCCGAAGTCATACTGTAGAGCGCAAAACTGAAGCGCGCCTTAAAGCGCGGACCCCGCCTTGCGTTTTTAGTTCAGCCGCGCCAGATGACGCTGCACCGAAAGCAGGGCGCCAACCAGGCCCAACGCCGCGCTCAGGGCCAGCAGCCCCGCGCTGGGCAGGGGCGCCAGAGGCAGCAGTTGAAAAACGGAGCCGTACAGGCGGGCGAATTCGCCGATCGCGCCGTTCAGCGGATGCAACGCCAAGGCCACCGCGCCCAGCGCCAGCCCGCCGGCGCACAGCCCCAGCAGGGCGCCCGTGTAATAGAAGGGCCGGTGGATGAAGGTGTCGGTGGCCCCGATCAGCTTTGAGACGCTGATTTCATCGCGCTGCATCATCACTTGCAAGCGGATGGTGTTAAAGATCACGGCGATCACCACCATGCCCAGGGTGACGGCCAGCAGCAGCAAGGCCAGGCGCAGCACTCCCAGCAGGGCGGCCAGACGCTTGACCCAGGCCGAATCGACTTGCACCGCATCGACTCCGGGCAAGGCGCGCAGGCGCTCGGCGATCTGGTCGACGCCGCCGGCGGCCGACGCGTTGGCAAACGCATTGAGCTTCAGAATATAACTGTCGGGCAGGGGATTGTCGCCCAGGGTGGTGAGCACGTCCGCCAATCCGCCCTTGTTTTTCAGGGTGGCCAGGGCTTGTTCGCGCGGCACGAACAGCACGCTGGCCTGGCGCTCCTTAACGATCTCGCGCAAGGCCGGTTCCAGCGCGGCGGCCTGTTCGCGCGGCACACCCGGCTTGACGAACAGGCTCAATTCCGGGTCGACCGACAATTGTTCCGACAGGGGGCGCACATTGTCGAGCAAGGTCATGCCGGCGAACGGCAGCGCCAGGGCGATCGCCACCACCACCATGTTGAACAGGGAGCCGCCCGGCGACTTGCGCAAGTGGATCAGGGCGGCCGCCAGCGCGTAGCGGTGCTGGCGCAACCAGCCGGTCATGACGGCGCCCCGCTTACCAGCTGGCCGTGTTTCAAATGAATCACGCGCGCGGCCGTGTCGAGCACCTGCTCGTCATGGGTGGAGATCATGCATGTCACCCCCGCCGCGTGAAACGCTTTGAGCGCGTCGAGCACCTTGTCGGCGCTGGCCCGGTCCAGATTGGCGGTCGGCTCGTCGGCCAGGATGATTTGCGGCCGGTTGACGATGGCGCGCGCGATCGACACGCGTTGCTGTTCGCCGCCCGACAGCGCCAGCGGACGCGCCAGCGCCCGTTCGAGCAAGCCGACCTTGTCGAGCGCGGCCCGGGCGCGCTGCTCGGCCTGGGTCTTGGAGGCGCCCGTCACCAGCAGCGGCAGCATGACATTGGCCAACAGCGAGCGGTCGTTCAGCAAGCGCTGCTGCTGAAAAATCAGCCCCAGGTTGCGCCGCAAGAAGGGCACGCTGGCATGTTTGATCTTGCCGATGTCTTGCCCATTTACCAGCACGCTGCCGCTGCTGGGCCGCTCCATGGCGGCGATCATTTTCAGCAGGGTCGATTTGCCGGCCCCGGATGGCCCCGCCAAAAACACCAGCTCGCCCTTGCTGACGGTGAGCGTGACCTCGCGCAGGGCCAGCGCGTCCGGTCCGTACTGTTTCGACACCTGCTGGAATTGGATCATCGCTTGTTCTCGCTTATCTTTCTTAGCCCAGCAAAGCTTCGACAAACTCGGTCGCCACGAACGGTTGCAAATCCTCGATTTTTTCGCCGATGCCAATGAAGTAGACCGGCACCGGCCGCACCCGCGCAATGGCGGCCAGCACGCCGCCCTTGGCGGTGCCATCGAGCTTGGTGATCACCAGGCCGCTCAAGCCCAGCGCGTCGTCGAAGGCCTTGACCTGGGCCAGCGCGTTCTGGCCGGTGTTGCCGTCGATGACCAGCAGCACTTCATGCGGCGCGCCCTCCATGCCCTTGCCGATCACGCGCTGGATTTTTTTCAGCTCTTCCATCAGGTGCAACTGGGTCGGCAGGCGGCCGGCGGTGTCGACCATGACCACGTCGATGTTGCGGGCCTTGGCCGATTGCACCGCGTCATAGGCGACCGCGGCCGGATCGCCCGATTCCTGCGAAATCACGGTCACATTGTTGCGCTGGCCCCAGACCATCAATTGTTCGCGCGCGGCCGCGCGGAAGGTGTCGCCGGCCGCCAACAGCACCGACTGGCGATTGGCTTGCAAATGTTTGGCCAGCTTGCCGATGGTGGTGGTCTTGCCGGCGCCATTGACGCCCGAAATCATCATCACCAGCGGTTGGTGGCGGCCCAGCTCGAACGGCTTTTGCAAGGGCGTCAGCAAGTCGATGAGCAGCGTCTTGAGGGCGGCCTTGACGGCCGCCGCGTCGAGCAACTTGTCTTCCTTGACTTTTCTCTTGAGCGCGCCCAGCAAGAACTCGGTGGCGTCGATGCCGGCGTCGGCCATCAGCAGGGCCGCTTCGAGCTCTTCGTACAAGTCGTCGTCGATCTTGGCGCCGACAAACAGCACGCTCAAGGTGGACGAGGTTTTCGACAGGCCCGCCTTCAGGCGCGCCATCCAGGACTGTTTCTTTTGCGCTTCCTGGGGCGCGGCGGCCGGTTCCAGCCGCGGCGCCGTTTCCGGTTGCGGCGCCGGAGCGGCGACCGCAGCCGCGACCGGAGCCGCGGCCGGGGCCGCGACCGGGGCCTGATACGCGACCGGAGCCTGATACATGGAGGGCGGCGCCACCACGGGCACCGGCTGAGCCGGCGCGGTCGGGGTCACCGGCGCGGGCGGCGCCGGTATGAATGGCGCCGGCGCTGCGGGAGCCGGCGGGGCGACAGGAGGAACGACAGGTTTTTTCTTGAAGAAACTAAACATGGGTATCGGGTTGGGGAGCTTCAAGCAGCTGCGCGGCGGCGCCGGGCAGGGGGATTGGGTGCGACTATATTGGGTGCGCCTATTTTACCAGAGCGGGACGGCACTCCGGCCCCTGCCGCGTCGCGTCATGCCGGGCGGCACCGTGGCGGCCGCGCCAGTCGGCGATCGCGCCGGCCAGATCGGCCAACTCCAGTACCTGCACGCCGTCCACGCGTTTGCGCAAGGCCGGCGAGCTGCCGCCGGCCCACAGCGCCGTGGCGGCGGGCAGGCCGGCGCGCAGCTGGGCCAGGGCGTCGGCCGCCTGGCGCGGATTGTTGGCGCTCGACAGCGATAGCGCCACCACGTCGGCGCGCTGGTCGCGCGCGGCGGCGACAATTTCCAGCAAAGGCGTCTGCACCCCTAGCGATATGCAATGCGCGCCCTCGGCCGCGCACATGGCCTCGGCCATCAGCAGGCCCAGGCCATGGCGTTCCTGGGGCAGGGTGGTAAACAGCACGCGCGGCGCGGCCAGGGCGACGTCGTCCGGCCAAGGCAGGGAAAAGATCGCGTTGCGCAGCACCATGTGCAGCGTTTCGCTGCACAAATGCTCGGTGTGGATGGCCATTTGCCCTTGGGCCCAGGCCAGGCCGATCGCGCCCAGCAGCGGCGCCGCCAGCTCGGTGACGAAGCGGCGTAACCCGATTTCCAGCAGCGCTTGCGACAAACCCTGGCGCAGCGCGTCGCCGTGTTGCTGGTGGCACAGCGCCAGCAAGCCGGCCAGCACCGGGTCGGGCGCGGCCGGGTCGGTCGGGTCGCTTGGCGCGCCAAGCCGCGCGCCGAGCGAGTGCAACTGCTCGGCGCTGCTGCCCATGATCTTGCCGGGCCGGTGGCCGAGATCGAGCAAGCGTTTCACCAGCAGCAGCTTGTGCACCTGTTCGGGCGGATACAGCCGTTCACCGTGGCGGTCGCGGGTCGGCTGGGGAAAGCCGTAGCGGCGCTCCCAGACACGCAAGGTTTCCTTGGCCAACCCCGTTTCGCGCTCGACTTCGCTAATCGTGCTGGCTGCGGCAGGGACGCGTTGGTCGGTGTCCATATTGTTGACGTTTGGTAAAGATGGCTTGCGCCGTATTGTACAAGATTCCAAATAGGAAACTTCATGTGGCCCCGGCGTGCAGTTGCCGAGGCATTTTTGCGGCGCCCTGAATCCAAAGCATTGTTGCAGGCGTATAACACACTATGGCAAGCCAACCTTCCATGCTAAGTGCGGAACGCGACAAGCAAATTGACATTACTCAACTGTTACGACATGATTGTCGTTCAGTTTGTCCTGGACAAAACATAGACGGTGGATGCCGATGACAATCGCAGTGGTGGGAGGGGGAATCGCCGGTTTGTCCTGCGCCTATCGGCTGGGGCAGGCGGGCGCCGACGTCACGCTGTTCGAGGCGGGCGACTATTTCGGCGGCCATAGCCACACGGTCGATGTCAGCCTGGACGGGGTTACCCACGGCGTCGACACCGGCTTTTTGGTGTTCAACGACGCCACCTATCCCCATTTGATCGCGCTGTTTGCCGCGCTCGGGGTGGAAACGGCCGATAGCGACATGTCGTTTTCCGTCAAGCTGCCGCTGCCCGGCAAGGGCGCCCGGGTGCTGGAATGGGCCGGCGCCAGTCTGGACACGGTGTTCGCCCAGCGCCGCAACCTGCTCAGCGCGCCGTTTTTGGGCATGCTGGCCGATATCGCCCGTTTCAACCGCGCCGCCAGCGCGCTGGCGCTGGGCGGCGGCGCTGTGGCGGGCGCGCCGGCCGGCGCCCTGTCGCTCGGCCAGTTTCTCGACAGTCAAGCCTACGGCGCCGCCTTCCGCCACTGGTATTTGCTGCCGATGGCCGCGTGCATCTGGTCCTGTCCGGCGCGGCAGATGCTGGCCTTCCCGCTGCTCACTTTCGTGCGGTTTTGCCACAACCACGGTTTGCTGCAAGTGAGCAACCGGCCCCAATGGCGCACCGTCAAGGGCGGCGCCCGCGTGTATGTCGAGAAATTGCTGGGCCAAATCCCCCAGCGCCGCTTGAACTGTCCGGTGCGCTCGGTGCGCCGTTCGGCCCACGGCGGCGCCCGCATGGTGCAGATCGACAGCGCCGCCGGCCTGGAATACTTCGATCACGTGGTGCTCGCCTGCCATAGCGACCAGTCGCTGGCGCTGCTGGCCGACCCCAGCGCCGGCGAGCGCGCCACGCTGGGGGCGATCCGCTACCAGCCCAACCGGGCCGTGCTCCATACCGACACATCCTGCCTGCCGCGCCAGCGCAAGGCCTGGTCGGCCTGGAATTACCAGGGCCGGGGTGGCGACGCGGCCGAAGTGTGCGTGCACTACCTGATCAATCAGTTGCAGCCGCTGCCGTTTCGCACCCCGGTGATGGTTTCCCTCAACCCGCTCGACCAACCCGATCCGGCCCGCGTGCTGGGCGAGTACGCCTACGCCCACTCCGTGTTCGACGCCGCCGCCATCGCCGCCCAGGCCCGCTTGCCGGACTTGCAGGGGCGCCAGCGCACCTGGTTCGCCGGGGCCTGGACCGGCTACGGCTTTCACGAAGATGGCTTGAAATCGGGCCTGGCGGTGGCAAGCGCGCTGTCCCAGGCGCTCGAGCTCGATCATGCCGCGTGACGCCGCCGGCGGCCCGGTGGCGCACCTGGCCCGGCCGCAGCTGTGCCTGGGCCAGGTGCGTCACCGGCGCCTGCGCCCGGTCGCCCACGCCTTCCACTACGGTCTGTATTTCCTGCGCCTGCCCCTGCGCAGCATGGCCGCGCCGGGACCGACGGGGTTCGCCTCGCGGCTGCTGTCGCGTAACCGCTTCAATCTGCTGTCCTTCCACGACGCCGACCATGGCGACGGCGGCGGCGATCTGCTCGGCTGGATCAGCGCCTTTTTGGACCAGCACGGCGTGCCCGACGCGGACGGCGAAATCTGGCTGCAAACCATGCCGCGCGTACTCGGTTATGTGTTCAACCCGATCTCGTTCTGGTTTTGCCACCGCGCCGACGGCGCCCTGCGCGCCGTGCTGTGCGACGTGCGCAACACCTTCGGCGAGCGCCACTGGTATCTGCTCGACACCGGCGCGCCGATCGCCTACGGCAGCGAACTGCGGGCGGCCAAGGTATTTCATGTATCACCCTTTTTTCCGGTCGACGGCGGCTACCGCTTCCGCTTCTTGCGCGCCAGCCGCGCGCACGACGGACGCGCCGCCGAGCGGCACCTGGCCTGCGTCGATTACCACGGCGGCGAAGGCCAGCGCTTGCGCACCAGCCTGTCCGGCCGCGCGGTGCCGATCGGCGACCTGGCGGTGGCGCTGGCCTTCCTCGCCTATCCCCTGATGAGTTTTGGCGTGATCGCCAAAATCCATTGGCAGGCGCTGCGCTTGTGGCTGCGGCGCGTGCCTTTTTTTACGAAACCGGCTCCACCGCCACATGAGGTGTCTCGATGACCACAGAATCGCTCGAATCGCTCCACCCGCTGCTGCTCGACCAGCGGCCGGTGGCGGCGCCCGGCACCATTGCGCCGGCGCCGGCCGCGGCCCGCGTGATCCTCAAAATGCTGGCCGCGCTGCGCTACGGCGCCCTGCTGGTCAAAACGCCGGACGGCAGTTGCCTGCTGTATGGCGACGGCTCCTTCCCGGTCGCGCTGGAATTGAAGAACTGGAATCTGTGCGGCGCCGTGCTGCGCGCCGGCGACATCGGCCTGGCCGAAACCTTCATCGCCGGCGACTGGCGCAGCGACAATTTGCCGGGCTTGATCGAACTGTTGATCAGCAACCGCGAACAGATCGAGCAGCTGGTCTACGGCAGTTGGTGGGGCAGTTTGCTCTACCGCTGCAAGCATCTGCTGAACCGCAACTCGCGCAGCGGCAGCAAAAAAAACATCCATGCCCATTACGACATCGGCAACGCTTTCTACAGCCTGTGGCTAGATCCGTCCATGACCTATTCGAGCGCTCTGTTCGAAGGCGCCGAAACCGACCTGGAGGCGGGCCAGCTGGCCAAATATCGCCGCATTCTGAGCCAGCTGCACCTGGCGCCGGGCGCGCGGGTGCTCGAAATCGGCTGCGGCTGGGGCGGTTTTGCGGAAACCGCCGCGCGCGAGCACGGCGCCCACGTCACCGGTCTGACCTTGTCCGCCGAGCAGCTCGCGTTCGCCCGGCAGCGCATGGAGCAAGCCGGCCTGGCCGGGCACGCCGATCTGCGCCTGTGCGATTACCGCGATAGCGCCGGCCAGTACGACGCCATCGCCTCGATTGAAATGTTCGAAGCGGTCGGCGAACATTACTGGCCCAGCTATTTCGCCTGCATCGCGCGCAACTTGAAGCCGGGCGGGCGGGCCTGCGTGCAAACCATTGTCATCGCCGATTCGCTGTTCGAGCGCTACCGGGGGGGCACCGACTTCATCCAACAGTATATTTTCCCGGGCGGCATGCTGCCCTCGCCCGACGCTTTCCGCCGCTGCGCCGACGGCCATGGCCTGCGGGTGGTGGACGCGTTCGGTTTTGGCCTCGACTACGCGGCCACCTTGCGTCTGTGGCGCCACAGCTTTTTGCGCCAGCGCGAGGCCATCGAGCGGCAAGGTTTCGACGGCGCGTTCCTGCTGACCTGGGAGTTTTATCTGGCCTATTGCGAAGCGGCGTTCCGCGCCCACAACACCGATGTGATGCAATTTACCCTGGTGCGCCAGTGAGGCCGGCTGCGCGCGCGCCGCTGCGCGATGCGCTGTCGTATGCGCGCCGCATGGCGCTGGGCATGTTCATGGCGGCGCTGGCCGGCGCCCCGGCGCATGCCGCGCCGCCCCAGGCCGCTCCCTTCGCGCCGCCCCATATCGAACAGCAAGTGAGTCAGGCGCGGCTGGCCGGGCAGGGCGAATTCACCTGGTTCGGCCTGCGCATCTACGAGGCCCAATTGTGGGTCGGCCCCCAGGGTTACCAGCCGGGCGCGCCCGAGGCGGCCCCGTTCGCGCTCGACTTGCGCTATGCGCGCGCGCTCGACGGCCAGCGGATCGCCCAGGCCAGCGCGGACCAGATGAAAAAAATCGGTGCCGGCAGCGAGGCCCAACGGCAAGCCTGGTTGCTGACCATGCGCGCCACTTTCCCGGACGTGAAAGAGGGCAGCCATCTGAGCGGGACCTACCTGCCCGGAGTCGGGGTGCGCTTCCATCTGGACGGCAAAGCGCTGGCGGAGGTGCCCGATCCCCAGTTCGCGCTGGCATTTTTCGCCATCTGGCTGGCCCCGGCCAGCAGCGCGCCGCAACTGCGCGCGGCCCTGCTGGCGGGCGCCGGACCGCGGCCGTGACCAGCGACAGGTCCGCCACGCCCGCGCTGGGCTGGACCCGGCTCACTTGCTACGCCTTGTTCGGCTTGCCACTGGCGATGGTGGCGCTGCCGATCTACGTCTACCTGCCCCAATTTTACGCCCTGCGCAGCGGCTTGCCGCTGGGCGCCATCGGCGCCGTGCTGCTGGCGGCGCGCCTGTGCGCGGCGTTCACCGATCCGCTGCTGGGCTGGTGGATCGAGCGTGGCGGCGGCTATGCGCGCCCGCTCGCGCTGGCGCTGCCCATGCTGCTGCTCGGCTTTGGCGCGCTGTTTCACCCGCCGGCCCTGGGCACCGCCGCCGTGCTGGTCTGGTTCCTGCTGGCGCTGTTGCTGGTGTATCTCGGTTTCGGCTTGGCCACCATCGCCCACCAAAGCTGGGGCGCGGCCCTGACCCAAGCCGTGGCCGGGCGCGCCAAGGTGACCGCGCTGCGCGAGGGATGCGGCTTGCTGGGCGTGATGCTGGCCGCCGGCCTGACCGGCTGGCGCGGCTACGACGCCTTGTCGCTGGCGTTCGCGGTGCTGCTGCCGGCCACGGCCCTGCTGCTGCTGCGGGCGCCCCGTCCGTCACCGCCTGCGGCGATCCCGGCCGCCGCGTCGCAGCCCGGGCTGAGCTGGGCCGGCGTGCTGGCGCCGTTCGGCGGCGCGCCGTTTCGTTGCCTGTTCGCCGTGCTGCTGGTAAATGGCGTGGCGGGCGCCATTCCGGCCACCCTGTTCCTGTTTTTCGTCGACGACCGGCTGCGTCTGGGCAGCTATGCCGGACCGTTTCTGATGCTCTATTTCGGCGCGGCCGCATTGTCGATGCCGCTGTGGGTGACATTGGCGCGCCGTTTCGGCGAGGCGCGCGCCTGGAGCGGCGGCATGCTGCTGGCGGCGGCGGTGTTCGTGTGGGCATTCGGGGTGGCGCCCGGGCCGGGCGCGGCGGCCGGTTTCGGTGTCATTTGCCTGTTGTCCGGCCTGACTTTGGGCGCCGACCTGGCCCTGCCGCCGGCCTTGCTGGCCGGCGTGATCGCCGCCGCCGGACACGGCGGCCGGCGCGAGGCGGCCTACTTCGGCTGGTGGAACTGGGGCGTGCAAATCAATCTGGCGCTGGCGGCCGGCATCGCGCTGCCGCTGCTGGGCGCGCTGGGCTATGTGCCCGGCCGCGACGGCGCCGCCGGCACCGCCACCCTGGCGGCCGCCTATGCCTTGCTGCCCTGCGCCTTGAAACTGCTGGCCGCCTTCATGCTATGGCGCGCCCCGCTGCGCCAGTGTTAGGCGTCACTCGTCAGGCGACATTCATCAGGCGACATTCATCGAAGGAGATCAGCATGCATGTATCTAGTTGGACCAGGTTGCGCCGGCCCGCGCTGGCGTTCACGCGCGTCTTGACCGTCGCCATGGTCTTGACCTTGAGCGCTTGCGGCAGCGTGCCAACGGTGCGCGACTATGCCGAGCAGCAGCCCGCGCTCGACCTGCAACGCTATTTCAACGGCACGCTCGACGCCCACGGCATGTTCCAGGACCGCGCCGGCAAAGTGGTCAAGCGCTTCACGGTGCGCATGCGTTGCACTTGGCAGGGCGAGCTGGGCACCCTGGACGAACAATTCACTTATGCCGACGGCACCCGCCAGCAGCGGGTCTGGACCCTGCGCAAGGTGGCGCCGGGCCGCTTCGTCGGCACCGCCCCGGATGTGATCGGCGAGGCGCTGGGCGAAGTGGCGGGCAACGCCTTGCACTGGCGTTATGTGCTGGCGCTGCCGGTCGACGGCACCGTGTACCACGTCGATTTCGACGACTGGATGTTCCTGATGGACCAGGACGTCATGCTCAACCGGGCCACCATGAGCAAGTTCGGGGTGGGGCTGGGCGCCGTCACGCTGTCGTTCCGGCGCCGCGCCGAGCGGGCCTTGCCATGAACCGCAAGATCGCGCGCTGGGACGGCCTGCACGTGTGGATTATCGGCGCCTCCAGCGGCATCGGCGCGGCCGCCGCCACGCTGCTGCTGGAGCAGGGCGCCCATGTGGCGCTGTCGGCCCGCCAGGAAGACGCCCTGCGCCAACTCGCGCGCGCGCGCCCGCGCGCGCTGGTGCTACCGCTCGACATCACCTTGCACGCCACCGTGGTGGACGCCTGCACCGCCTTGCAAGCGGCTTGGCCGCGCATCGACCTGGTGCTGGTGGTGGCCGGCGGCTATAACGAGATGCGGGCCGACGCCATCGACTTGGCGGCCGTCAACCGCTTGCTCGACTTGAATCTGCGCGGCGTGTTCCATTGCCTGGAGGCGGTGCTGCCGGTGCTGCTGCGCCAGGGCGGCGGCGGCATCGGGCTGGTGGCCTCGGTGGCCGGTTACGGCGGCTTGCCCAAGGCGCTGGTGTACGGTCCGACCAAGGCCGCCCTGATCAACCTGAGCGAATCGCTGTATCTGGACTTGCATGGGCGCGGCATCGATGTGTATCAGATCAACCCCGGTTTTGTCGACACGCCACTCACGGCGGGCAACGACTTTCCCATGCCGGCCCTGCTCACCGCCGGGCAGGCGGCGCGCGACATGGTGCGCGGGATCGAGCGCGGCCATTTTCATATCCACTTTCCGCGCCGCTTCACCAATTGGCTGCGGCTGGCGCGGCTGCTGCCGTACGGTATGTATTTTTGGCTGGTGCGTAAGGTCACCGGTTTGTGATACGCGCGGTCCCTGACGAAGGGCGAGCGGCCCGATCACTTTTCAAGGAGCGGCAACATGCAAGAGCACAGCGGCGACAGCGCCGGGCGCGACGAGGAACTGGCGCGGCTGATCGCGTTTTACGAAACCTTGACACCCGCTTCGGTGGCCCGGGTGGCCGACCTGTACGCGGCCGACGCCCACTTCAAGGACCCCTTCAACGAGGTGCGCGGCACGGCGGCCATCGGCGCCATCTTCACGCATATGTTCGTGCAAGTGCTCCATCCGCGGTTCGTGGTGACCAATCGTATGGTGCAGGGCGACCAGGCGTTTTTGGCTTGGAATTTTCACTTCCGCATGAAGCGCTTTTTGCGCGCGGAGCAATGCGTGCGCGGCGCGACCCATGTCCGCTTCGATCAGGCCGGGCGGGTGGCGCTGCACCGCGATTATTGGGACGCGGCCGAGGAATTGTATGAAAAACTACCTGTGCTGGGCGGGCTGATGCGCGTTCTCAAGCGCGCCGGGCGGCGTTAAGGCGCGTCGGCGCGCCACATGTCGGCGCCAAACTGTTGTTTTTTCGTCTTAATGAAAATATATCAAGAGGCGCTCGACTTTGGCCTTCTTCTCTAGGGCGCGCGCCGGCCGGGCGCGCCGCGCATAGCCGGTCGGGGCCGCCACCGGCGGCGGTACGGTACGCGCACGATTGGCCGGCGCTGGGCATATATGATAAAGTTAGTATTAACGATTTATAAAATTGGCCCGGAAGATAATACAACGCTTGAATGGAACGATAACACAGTTGACAACCATGTATCAGTTTTCGTCAATATACTTGCATATATGCACCATCACGGCACCCCACATTGAGGCGCGCTGCACGAATTGGCAATGAGGTGTATGCTTCGTCCCGATCAAGATTATCAGCCTGCTAATGGCATTAATCACCGTTTTAAATGACAAGGCTGCGATGCGCCAACATGAACGCGACACCGAGCTTGTCACCCCAAAATCGCACTGTCGTCGACAGGCATACGCCGGCAAGAGAACCGGCTTCAATAATCAAGGGCTGGTGCGGCCCCAACCCGGCACGGCACCGATTGCGGGCGTGAATTAGGCTTGATCGTTTGCAAATGGGTCAGTATAGTGCCGCCAACGGTGTCTCACGCACTGTTTTGGTGAAGCCGACACCGCTATCCAGGTAGCGCAAGAATGTGGGCTGGTTCCGCAACAGGAACAGCGAAAATGGTAAGTGGAGACCTTGCCTCACTAATAAGAAACGCTGATCAAGAGCGTAGCATGAGTACATCAGCTAAATTAATTTTTTTTGCCTTAATAACAAAGGAAACACGCAATGAAAAAAACTCTCATCTCCCTCGCGGTATTGGCTGCGGCTAGCAATGTTGCTTTCGCCCAATCGAGCGTCACGATCTACGGTACCGTCGATGCCGGTATCGTCAGCGAGCGCGGCGGTAATGCGTCGGTCACCAAAATTTCCAGCGGCGTCGGTTCGGCTTCGCGTCTGGGCTTCCGCGGCACCGAAGATCTGGGCAGCGGCCTGTCGGCCGTGTTCGTTCTGGAAGGCGGCATCCTGGTTGACACCGGCGCCTCCGACGTGGCCGGTTCGATCGCCAACCGTCAATCCTTCGTTGGCCTGAAAAGCGCCACCGCCGGCTCGTTGACCCTGGGTCGTCAATACACGCCTTGGTACAACACCATCACCCAAGTGGCCGATCCTTTCGCCGCCGGTTACGCCGGTAGCGCCAAGAATCTGATGGGTGCTTCGGGCAGCAACGTTCGCACCAGCAATTCGCTGGTGTATGCGACTCCTTCGTATCAAGGTTTTAACGGCGAAGTGTCGTACAGCCTGGGCGAACAAGCCGGCGACAACAAGGCAGCCCGTCAGTACGGCGCCTCGCTGGGCTATGCGAACGGTCCATTGAACATCCGTCTGGCCCACAACAACAAAAACAACGACGCCGCCACCGCGACCTTGCCAGCGGCTGACCGCGCGCTGGGCCGCAACACCATGTTGGCCGCCAACTACGACTTCCAAGTCGTCAAGGCTTTCGTGTCTTACGGCCAAAACAAAGGCTTTGCCAGCTCGCCTTTGCCTAACAACACCAACCCATTCGGCTACGCCGTTGCGCCAGTACAAAGCGGCAACAGCCGTGACGGTCTGGTCGGCGCCACCGTGCCGGTCGGTTCGGGCGTGATCATGGCTTCGTACATCTACAAAGATGACCGCGAATCGTTTAACCGCGATGCCAACCAGATCGCTCTGGGCTACACGCAAAACTTGTCCAAGCGGACCAGCGCCTATGTCGCTTTCGCTAAAATCAAAAACAAGAACGGCGCTGGCTATACCGTTGGTAACAACACCGAAGTCGGTAGCGGCGACAAAGCGTTCAATCTGGGCGTGCGTCACTCGTTCTAATGTTCGGGTAACCGAACAGTTTGCCCAGTCCGGACCCGCTGCGGGTTCGGTCTGACACAGCGCGCTGCGGACTTCGGTCTGGCGGCGCGTTGTGCTTTTTGCGGCGCGCTTGGCCGTGCCGTATGATCTTGTTTCCGCCACCGAAAGCTCACAGCATGAACCGACCGCGCCGTTTCCACCGCCTGGCCTGCGCCAGCCTGGGTTTGACCTTGCTTGGATGGTGGGGCGGGGCGCTGGCCAAGGGCGGCGCGAAAGGCGTGCCCGGATACGGGGTGAGCGTGTATTCCGATTTGTGCGTGCAAGCCGAGAGCGGCGACATGGGTGGCCAGCGCCTCGCCCTGCACCGTTTTCTCGAGGGCGACAGCGTGATCTACGAATTCACGGCCGGCGCCCTGAGCTGGCCGCAATTGGCGGCCGAGGTGGTGCTCGAGCCGAAAGCGGGCGTGCTCAGTTTCACGGTGCAGGGCGGCGACGAGCGTGCGCGCACCGTGTTGGGCACATTTTCCGCCGATGGCCAGCGTCTCACGCTCGACGGCGCCTATTGCGCCGACGGTTCGATACCGATGGTGTTGTCGAAGGTGAACGATTTCAGCCGCAAGCCGGGCGTGTGCAAACCCTGCCCGCCGCAGAAACAAGGGGCGCCGGCCACGCAGCCGGCCTCTCAGTCCGCATCGCAGCCATCCTGAGTTAGGGCGCCGGGTCGGCGCGTGCCACCTCGGCCTGGCGCCGTATCGCCTCCAGCGTCAGGTTGGGCGTGATCAGGTTGCCGTCGTAGCGCAACTCGATCAGGGCCGGCAGGCGCTGCGCGCGCGCGTGGGCCAGCGCGCGCGCCAGGGCCGGGCCGAATTGCTCGCTGGTGTCGACCACTTCGCCGTGCGCGCCGTAGGCCCGCGCCAGCGCCGCGAAATCCGGATTGTGCAAGGTGGTGCCCGATACGCGGCCCGGGTAATGCCGTTCCTGATGCATGCGGATGGTGCCGAACATCTGATTATTAAATACGATGACAACCAGTCCCGCCCGATACTGCACGGCGGTGGCCAGCTCCTGACCGTTCATCATGTATTCGCCGTCGCCGGCGAAGGTGATCACGGTGCGCTCCGGGTGCACGATTTTGGCGGCCACCCCGGCCGGCACGCCGTACCCCATGGCGCCGCTGGTCGGCGCGAGCTGGGTGCGCAAGCCACGGTAACGGTAAAAGCGGTGCGCCCAGGAGGCGTAATTGCCGGCCCCGTTGGTGATGATGGTGTCGGCCGGGACCTGCGCCATGATGGTCTGCACCACTTGCCACAGGTCGAGCGGCGCGGCCGCTTCCCGCATCACCGGCGGGCGCTCTTGAAACCGCGCCAGCTCGGATCGCGCCTCGGGCGCGGTGTGGCGCCAGGCGCCGGAGTCGACCGGCGCCATCGCCGCCAGCATCGCGGCCGCCTGCGGCATGCCGCTGGCGATCATCAAGTCGGCCTGGTACACGCTGCCCAACTCCTCGGGGTCGGGGTGGAAGTGGATCAGGCGCTGACGCGGCACCGGCGCGCTGAGCAGGGTGTAGCCGCCGGTGGTCATCTCGCCCAGGCGGGGCCCGATCGCGATCAGCAGGTCGGCCTGTTTGACGCGCTCGGCCAAGGCCGGGTTGATGCCGATGCCGACGTCGCCCACGTAGTTGGGATGGGTATTGTCGAGCAGATCCTGGAAGCGGAACGCGCACGCCACCGGCAGCGCGTTCGCTTCGGCGAAACGGCGCAGGTCGGCGCAGGCGGCCGCGTTCCAGGTGGCGCCGCCCAGTAGCACCAGGGGCCGGGTGGCCGCCGCCAGCATGGCGCGCAATTGGTCGATCTGGCCGGCCGCGGGCGAAGCTTGCACCGGCCGGTAGGGCGCGGTGTCGGCCACGCTGGCGCGCGTGACCAGCATGT
The DNA here is from genome assembly GCA_040385995.1 of Pseudomonadota bacterium. Lineage (GTDB taxonomy): Bacteria > Pseudomonadota > Gammaproteobacteria > Burkholderiales > Burkholderiaceae_D > Janthinobacterium. Next base: position 53,855 of record JAZKGI010000055.1, on the reverse strand, counting down.
CTTCGGGCAGGGCCAGCACCACCGGCCCGGGCCGGCCGCTGGTGGCGACCTGGAAGGCGCGCGCCAGGTATTCGGGAATCCGGTCGGCGCGGTCGATCTGGGCCACCCATTTGGCCATGTGGCCGTACATGCGGCGGTAGTCGATTTCCTGAAACGCCTCGCGGTCGGTGAAGTCGTTGCCGACCTGGCCGATGAACAGGATCAGGGGCGTCGAATCCTGGTGGGCCGTATGCACCCCGATGGCGGCGTTGGTGGCGCCGGGGCCGCGCGTGACGAAGCAGATTCCGGGCCGGCCGGTCAGCTTGCCATACGCTTCGGCCATGAAGGCGGCGCCGCCTTCCTGGCGGTTGATGATGAAGCCGATGCCGGAGTCGTGCAGCGCGTCGAGCACCTCGAGATAGCTTTCGCCGGGCACGCCGAAGGCGGTGTCGACACCGTGGATGTGCAGCGCATCGACCAGAATCTGGCCGCCGGTACGGGAGGATGGGGTCATGGGATCTTTGGTAGTGGATCGGACGAACGGACCCTGCCATTCTAAGCGAGCCTTTTTGGCGCCGCTTGTCAAATGGCGACATCGAATGTCAGATTTGCCCGGCCGGCGCGCGCGCTTTTTGCCGGCGCGGGCCGGGGCGCGGTACAATGCGGGTGAAGCAAGCCAGACAGCCGCTGGCCGGCGCAGCAATGCGCGGGCGGGAGGAAGGTCCGGACTCCATAGAGCAGGGTGACGGTTAACGGCCGTCCGCCGAAAGCCTGCCCGGCGCAAGCCGGGGGGTATAAGGCGAGGAATAGGGCCACAGAGACGAGCGTATTTAGTTACGGTGAAACGCGGTAACCTCCACCTGGAGCAATTCCAAATAGGCACGCGTTGATGTTGCTCGCGGAGCGTGCGGGTAGGAAGCTTGAGCGCCGGAGTAATTCGGCGCCTAGAGGAATGGCTGTCATAGCGCGCTTTTGTAAGAGGGCGCGCCGTAACAAAATCCGGCCTATCGGCTTGCTTCACTCAATTCCAGCGGCGCCAAGGGGGCGCCGCCTTCCATCCGGTCTGACGGCCTGGCGAGCGCCGCCCGCCCTGGCGCCAGCTTGCGTGCATCGACCATCTCTTCCGGTTTCGTGGCTAGGCCGCGACGATCTTGTTATTTTCTCACAATCAATGCAATTATTTTAATCTAAATTGCCAACGTTGTTGCTACGCACAAGACCAGCAAACACATGTGTGGAAGTGAAGTAGCACATTCACTATCCCTCATAAGTGTCTAATTTCACGATATATTTTAATCGAGTACTTTTTCAAGTATGCGCGCTAAGTCCTTCATTTCATTAATAAAATCGCCTTTTCGCCAGACCGAAAGCGCTTGACCACCCTGATTGCTTACTCTAAAGTGGGCAAGTGTGTAAAAAAGTGTGTTTTTGTGGGAAGTTTGACCATATACGCGTTACGCTCTCTCCCCTTACCCCATACCCAGGTTAAAAAAGGTCTTCCGTGTTTCAAGGCGCCTCAGCAATCAATCTCGATGCCAAGGGCAGGATGTCTATTCCCGCCAAGCACCGTGACGCGCTCTCGATCCAGTGTGAAGGCCGCCTCACCTTGACCAAACATCCAGACGGTTGCCTGTTGTTTTTCCCGCGCCCCGTGTGGGAAAACCACCGCGAGCAGATCGCCGCCTGGCCCATGTCGGCCCGGGCCTGGCAGCGCATCTTCCTCGGCAACGCCTGCGATGTCGAGCTCGACTCGGCCGGACGCGTGCTGATCTCGCCCGAGCTGCGTCAGACGGCCGGCTTGTCGCGCGAGGTGATGATGATCGGCATGGGCAGCCATTTTGAAATCTGGGATGCGGCCAGCCTGGCTGAAAAAGAACAGCAGGCGATCGATGCCGGCACCCCCGATGTGCTTTCCAATTTTTCCTTTTAAGGCTGTGATGACCCCATTATCGATGCCGCAATTTCAGCATCGTACGGTGCTGCTGGACGAAGCGGTCGACGCGCTCGATCTGGCCGGCGCGCGCGCCGACGGCATCTACGTCGACGGCACCTTCGGCCGCGGCGGGCATAGCCGCCTGATCCTGTCGCGCCTGGGCGCCGGCGCGCGCCTGATCGCCTTCGACAAAGACCCGATGGCGATATCGACCGCCGCCGCCATCGCCGACCCGCGCTTTCAGATCGTCCACGACAGCTTCGCCACCATGACGGCCAGCCTGGGGGCGCGCGGCATCGGGCGGGTGGATGGCGTTTTGCTGGACCTGGGCATTTCCTCGCCCCAGGTGGACGACGCCAGCCGCGGTTTCAGCTTTCGCAACGACGGCCCGCTCGACATGCGCATGGATACCACGCGCGGGGTCTCGGCGGCCCAGTGGCTGGCCACCGAAACGGAGCAGACTTTAGAAAAGGTAATACGCGACTATGGGGAAGAACGGTTTGCTTTTCAGATTGCAAAGGCGATTGTTGCTCGCCGGGCGGTCGCACCCATTTCCAGCACCGGCCAGCTCGCCAGTGTCGTGGCATCGGCCGTCAAGACGCGTGAAAAGGGCAAGGACCCGGCCACACGCACCTTTCAAGCTATCCGGATTTTCATCAATCAAGAGCTTGAGGATCTGGAGATCGGCTTGAATCAGGCTTACGCTTGCCTGGCGCCGGGCGCGCGCCTGGTGGTGATCAGCTTTCACTCGCTGGAAGACCGCATGGTCAAGCGTTTCATGGCCTCCAAGGCCAATGTGGCGCAGCCCGACCGGCGCTTGCCGATCCGCGCCGTCGATTTGCCGCAGCCGGAAATGAAGCTGATCTTGAAAACCAAGCCGTCCGAGGCCGAGGTGACGGCCAATCCGCGCGCGCGCTCGGCCGTGATGCGGGTGGCCCAGCGTTTGCCTCTGCCGCCGGCCGGCGGAGCGGCCCGATGAGCAACAAGCTGAACCTGGTGCTCACCGCGCTGCTGGTGGCCTGCGGCCTGTCGCTGGTGAACGCCCAATACCAGGCGCGCCACCTGTTCATGGAACTGGAGCGCGCCCAATCGAAGGCGCGCCAGCTCGACATCGAATGGGCCCAGCTGCAACTGGACCAGTCGACCCTGGGCAAGCACGAACGGATCGAGGCGATCGCCCGGCGCGACTTGAATATGACGCCGCTCACGGCGGCCCGCACCCAATACCTGACCGAAGGCGAGCCATGAAGCGCGGCGCCCATCCCAGCGGGGCCAGGGTGGCCGCGTCGACCGGCGTGCCGTTTTCCAAAAATCCGGTGCTTGAAGTGCGCCTGCCCGTATGGCGTTCGCGCGTGGTGCTGTTCGCGCTGTTCGCCGCCTTCGCCGCACTGGCCGGGCGCGCGCTGTGGTTGCAGGCCGTGTCCAACCAGTTCTTGCAAAAGCAGGGCGAGAGCCGCTATGCGCGCACCCTGGAGCTGCCCGCCACGCGCGGCAAGATCACCGACCGCAATGGCCAGGTGCTGGCCTCGTCGGTGCCGGTCAAGGCCATCTGGGCCATTCCAGACGATGTGCTGCAAGCGCCGCCCGCCAAGTTGCAGGCGCTGGCCAAGCTGCTCGAGATGAGCGAGGCCGAGCTGCGCAAAAAACTCGATTCGGACCGCAGCTTCGTTTATCTGAAGCGGCAGGTGGAGCAGGACGTGGCCGACCGTATCGCCAAGCTCGATATCGACGGCATCGACACGCGCAAGGAGTACAAGCGTTTTTACCCGCAGGGCGAAGTGATGACCCACCTGGTCGGCTTTACCAGCGTCGAGGACGTGGGCCAGGAAAGCATGGAGCTGGCCCAGCAAAAGACCCTGCACGGCACCACCGGCAGCCGGCGCGTGATCAAGGACCGGCTCGGCCATATCGTGGAAGACATCGGCTCCATCCACGAGCCGCACGACGGGCGCGACCTGACGCTGTCGGTCGACAGCAAGATCCAGTACATCGCCTATACGCAATTGAAGGAAGCGGTGGAAAAATTCAAGGCCAAGGCGGGCGCCGTGGTGGTGCTCGACGTGCACACCGGCGAAGTGCTGGCGCTGGCCAATTACCCCAGCTACGACCCGAACGACCGCAGCAAATTGACCGGGCAGCAGCTGCGCAACCGCGTCATGACCGACACCTTCGAGCCCGGCTCGACCTTGAAGCCGTTCACCGTGGCGCTGGCGCTCGATTCCGGCCGCGTCAAGCCCGGCACCATGATCGACACCGGTCCCGGGCGGTTCGTGATCAACGGCGCGCCCATCAACGACACCAAGCCGCACGGGGTGATCAGCGTGGCCGAGATCATCAAGGAGTCGTCCAATATCGGCACCTCCAAAATCGCGCTCAGCATGCCGTCGCAGGAAATGTGGGAGATGTTTACCAAAGTCGGCTTCGGCCAGCAGCCCAAGTTCGGCTTTCCCGGCGCGGTGGCGGGCCGGGTCCGGCCGTACAAGGCCTGGCGGCCGGTCGAGCAGGCCACCATGAGCTACGGTAACGGCATTTCGGTGTCGCTGATCCAGCTGGCGCGCGCCTACACCATGTTCGCGCGCGAGGGCGACACCATTCCGCTGTCGTTCCAAAAAGTGGACGAGGCGCCGCAGGGCCAGCAAGTGATCAAGCCGCAGACGGCGGCCCAGATGCGCGCCATGCTCGAAACGGTGGTCTCGCCCACCGGCACCGCGCCCCAGGCCCAGGTGGCCGGCTACCGGGTCGGCGGCAAGACCGGCACCGCCTACAAGGTGGTCAACGGCAAATACGCGATGCCGCGCAAATACATCGGCTCTTTCGTCGGCATGGTGCCGATGTCGGCGCCGCGCTTCATCATCGCCGTCATGATCGACGAACCCACCACCGCCGCCCATTACGGCGGCCAGGTGGCCGCGCCCACTTTCGCCGCGGTGGCCTCGAACGCCCTGCGCGCGATGAACGTGCCGCCCGATTCGTCCGTGACCGAAATCATCATCCCGGCCAACGCCGCACAGGAGGGCATGTGACGTCCGCCACCATGCAAGAGATCGCCCGCTGGCTGGCCGCCATCGCGCCGGCCGGCCAGCTGGCCTCCGACTCGCGCCGGATCGGCCCGGGCGACGTGTTTTTCGCCTATCCGGGCGACGCCGGCGACGGCCGGCGTTTCATCGGCGCCGCCATCGCGCAAGGCGCCGCCGCGGTGCTGCACGAGGGCCAGGACTTCGACTGGGACCCGGCTTGGCGGGTGCCCCATCTGGCCGTGGCCGGCTTGAAAAAACTGGCCGGCCCGATCGCGCACGCGTTTTACGGCCAGCCCGACAGCGCCATGTTCAGCGTCGGCGTGACCGGCACCAACGGTAAAACCTCGAGCGCGCTCTGGCTGGGCCAGGCCCTGGCCCGCCTGGGCCGCCCGAGCGCCGTGATCGGCACGCTGGGGGTCGGGCTGTACCAGGGCCGCAACACGCCCGAGTTCGACGTGACCGGCTACACCACGCCCGACGCGGTGCTGCTGGCGCGCACCCTGGCCGCGCTGCGCGGGCAGGGCGCCGCCGCGCTGGCGATCGAAGTGTCGTCGATCGGCCTCGATCAAGCCCGCACCGCCGGCATGCATTTCGACGTCGCGCTGTTGACCAATCTGACGCGCGACCATCTCGACTACCACGGCGACATGGCCGCCTACGAGGCCGCCAAAAACCGCCTGTTCGACTGGCCCGGCTTGCAAAGCGCGGTGCTCAACCTGGACGACCCGATGGGCGCGCGCCTGGCGGCCCGCCTGGCCGGCACCCTGCCGGGCAGGTTGCCGCTGCTGGGTTACACGCTGGCCGACGCCGCCACCGTGCCCGATGCCGGCGCGGTGGTCATGCTGCGCGCCAGCCAGCTGCGCAGCCGCGCGGCGGGCACCGAATTTCATCTCGATAGCCCGTTCGGCGCGGCCGTGGTCAAGACCCAGCTGGTGGGCGCCTTCAATATCAGTAACGCGCTCGGCGTGCTGGGCGCGCTGCTGGCTGGCGGCGCCCCGTGGCGCGCGGCGCTGGACGCGATCGAGGCGCTGGTGCCGGCGCCCGGGCGCATGCAGCAAGTGGGCGGTCAGGACGCGCCGATGGTGGTGATCGACTATGCCCATACCCCGGACGCGCTCGATCAAACCTTGCGCACCCTGCGCCAGGTGGCGCAGGAGCGCGGCGGCCAGCTGTGGTGCGTGTTCGGCTGCGGCGGCGAGCGCGATCAGGGCAAGCGGCCGCAGATGGGCGCCATCGCCCAGCTGGCCGACCATGTGCTGGTCACCAGCGACAACCCGCGCGGCGAGGAGCCGCACGCCATCATCGGCCAGATCGTGGCCGGCATGGACCGCGCCCGTCCCGGCTGCGCATTGCAAACCATCGAGGACCGCGCCGCCGCCATTTTGTCGGCCGTCAAACACGCGGCCAAGGCCGACGTGATTCTATTGGCTGGCAAGGGCCACGAGCCTTACCAGGAAATCAAGGGGAAAAAGCTGCCGTTTTCCGATGCCGAGCACGCTCAGTTGGCGTTGTCGGCCCGATTGACCATGATGAGGACCAACTGATGGACCAAATAACGGACCAAATAACGGACCAACTTAGCAATCCATCGGCGGACCAGCCGATGCGCGCCACCCTGGCCCAATTGAGCGCGGCGATCGACGGCGCCGTGCTGGCCGCCGGCAGCGCGCCCGACACCATGGTCGAAGGCCTGTCCACCGACAGCCGCAGGCTGCCGGCGGGCGCCCTGTTTTTGGCGCTGCGCGGCGAGCACTTTGACGCGCACGACTTTCTGGCGCAGGTGGCCGCCAGCGGCGTGGCCGCCGTGGTGGTGGAACGCTTGCCGGCCGGCTGGACCCTGCCGGCCATCGTGGTGCCCGACGCGCTGGTGGCGCTGGGCCAGATCGCCCGCTTCTGGCGCCGCCGTTTCGCCCTGCCGCTGATCGGCGTCACCGGCAGCAACGGCAAGACCACGGTCAAGGAGATGATCGCCTCGATCCTGGCCGCCGCCTATGGCGCCGACGCCAGCCTGGCCACGCGCGGCAATTTGAACAATGAAGTGGGCGTGCCGCTCACCCTGCTGCGCCTGAGCGCCGACGACCGCGCCGCCGTGGTCGAACTGGGCATGAACCATCCGGGCGAAATCGCCCGCCTGAGCGCCATCGCCGAGCCCACCGTGGCGCTGGTCAACAACGCCCAGCGCGAGCACCAGGAATTCATGCACACGGTGGAAGCGGTGGCGCGTGAAAACGGCGCGGTGCTCTCGGCTCTGGGGCCAAGCGGGGTGGCCGTGTTCCCGCACGGCGAACCGTACACCGACTTGTGGCGCGCCTTGAGCGGGGCGCGCCGCACCCTCACTTTCGGTCTGGCCGCGCAGGCCGACATCAGCGCCAGCTATCTCAACGCCGATTTCGGCAGCGTGCTGTCGGTGCGGGTGCGCCAGGACGGCCGCTCGCCCTTGCAGTTCGAGGTCGCCTTGCAGGCGCCGGGCGAGCACAATGTGCGCAATGCGCTGGCCGCCGCCGCCTGCGCCTATGCGGCCGGCATCGACACGGCCCACATCCAGCACGGCCTGGAGCAGTTCGCGCCGGTGAGCGGGCGGCTGCAAAAAAAGCGCGGACGTGACGGCGTGGTGCTGATCGACGATAGCTACAATGCCAACCCCGATTCGGTGCGGGCCGCCATCGACGTGCTGGCCCAGGCCGGCGCGCCGCGCATCCTGGTGCTGGGCGACATGGGCGAAGTGGGTGCCGACGGCGCGCAATTTCACCAGGAGATCGCCGATTATGCGCAGCACAGGGGTATCGACACGGTGCTGGCCACCGGCGAGTTGGCGCGCCAGATGGCGGCCGCCAACCTGAGCCATTTTGAGCAGTTCGGCGATTTGCTGGCCGCGCTGGACGGCGCGCTGGCGCGTCTGGCCGGCGGCCCCGCGCCGACCGTCCTGATCAAGGGTTCGCGCTTCATGAAAATGGAGCGGGTGGTCCAGCATCTGATGGATACGTCCGGCGTGGATACGTCCGGCGTGGATACGTCCGACGAACCGCAACACAGTAACAAGGAAAACCACTAAACATGCTGCTCTGGCTCGCCCAATATTTTCGACAGGACCTCGACGCGCTGCGGGTCTTTAACTTCATTACTTTCCGCGCGGTGTTCGCCACCATCACGGCGGTGCTGATCGGCCTGTGCGCCGGGCCGGCCGTGATCCGCATGCTCACCCGCATGAAGGTGGGCCAGGCGGTGCGTACCGACGGCCCGCAAACGCATTTGAAAAAACACGGCACGCCGACCATGGGCGGCTTGCTGATCCTGATCTCCATCGGTGTCTCCACCCTGTTGTGGTGCGATCTGTCGAACCGTTTCATCTGGCCGGTGCTGGTGGTCACGCTGGGCTTCGGCGCGATCGGCTGGGCCGACGATTACCGCAAAGTGGTGCGGCAAGATCCGAACGGCATGCGCTCGGCCGAAAAATACTTTTGGCAGTCGCTGATCGGCATCGTGGCCGCGTTCTACCTGGCGTTCTCGGTGTCCGAGTCGAACGTGTCGCGGGTGTGGGATCTGATCTACGCCTGGGTGCAGTCCGGCTTTTCGATGGACTTGCCGCCCAAGGCCGCCTTTATCGTGCCATTCTTTAAAACCATCAGCTATCCGCTCGGGGTGTGGGGTTTCATCGCCTTGACCTATTGCGTCATCGTCGGCACCAGCAACGCGGTCAACTTCACCGATGGCCTGGACGGCCTGGCCATCATGCCGACCGTGATGGTCGGTTCGGCGCTGGGCTTGTTCGCCTATCTGACCGGCAGCGCCTCGTACTCGAAATACCTGCTGATCCCGCACATTCCGGGCGCCGGCGAATTGATCATTTTCTGCGGCGCGATGGCCGGCGCCGGGCTGGCCTTCCTCTGGTATAACACCCATCCGGCCCAGGTCTTCATGGGCGACGTGGGCGCGCTGGCGCTGGGCGGCGCGCTGGGCACCATCGCCGTCATCGTGCGCCAGGAAGTGGTGCTATTCATCATGGGCGGCGTGTTCGTGGTCGAAACCATCTCCGTCATCATTCAGGTCGGCTGGTTCAAGTACACCAAGAAGCGCCACGGGGTGGGCCGCCGGGTGTTCCTGATGGCGCCCCTGCATCACCATTTCGAGCAAAAAGGCTGGAAAGAGACCCAGGTCGTGGTGCGCTTCTGGATCGTCACCATGATGCTGGTGCTGGTCGGTTTATCCACCTTGAAGCTGCGCTGATGAACTACCACGGCAAACACGCATTGGTGCTGGGCCTGGGCGAATCGGGCCTGGCGATGGCGCGCTGGCTGGCACAAAACGGCGCCCAGGTGACCGTGGCCGACACGCGCCAGGCACCCGAACGCCTGGCGCAATTGTCCGAACATGTGCCGCAAGCCCGCTTCGTGGCCGGTCCCTTGACGGTCGGCCTGCTCGACGGGATCGACCTGGTGGCGTCCAGTCCCGGCCTGGGCCCGCTCAAGGAGCTGGCCGAGATCGTCCCCGCGGCCGGCGCGCGCGCCATCCCCGTGTGGGGCGAGATCGAGCTGTTCGCGCAAGCGCTGGCGGCGCTGCGCGCGCAGCGTGCCTACCAGCCAAAAGTGATCGCCATCACCGGCACCAACGGCAAAACCACGGTCACCAGCCTGGTCGGCCTGTTGTGCCAGCGCGCCGGTTTGAGCGTGCGGGTGGCCGGCAACATCAGCCCGGCCGCGCTGGACGTGCTGCGCGAGGCGCTGGCCGCAGACGCGCTGCCGCAAGCGTGGGTGCTGGAATTGTCGAGCTTTCAGCTGCACACCACCTTCAGCCTGGAGCCGCACGCCGCCACCGTCTTGAACCTGAGCCAAGACCACCTGGACTGGCATGGCGACATGGCCGCTTACGCGCGCGACAAGGCCCGCATCTTCGGACCGGACACGGTGCGCGTGCTGAACCGCGACGATGCCGCCGTGATGGCCATGGCCGACCCCGGCGCCGCCCACACCAGCTTCGGCACCGACACCCCCACCGCGCAGGGCAGCTTCGGTCTGCAAAACGAGCGCGGCGTACTGTGGCTGACGGTGGCGGTGGCGGGCGAGGAAGCGATCGAGAAAAAACGCCGCAAAAACGAGCCGGTTCCGGCGTTGCCGCCCGGGGTGCCGAAACACCTGATGCCGGCCGACGCCTTGCAGATCCGCGGCCAGCACAATGCCGCCAACGCGCTGGCCGCGCTGGCCCTGTGCCGCGCCATCGACCTGCCGTTCGCGCCCTTGCTGCATGGCTTGCGCGAATACCGGGGCGAGCCGCACCGGGTCGAACTGGTGGCGGCCATCGACGCCATCGACTACTACGACGACAGCAAAGGCACCAATGTGGGGGCCACGGCGGCCGCCTTGAACGGCCTGGGCAAAAGTTTCGCCAACCCCGATCAGCGCCTGCTGCTGATCGCCGGCGGCGAGGGCAAGGGACAGGATTTCGCACCGCTGGCCGAGCCGGTGGCGCGCTACGTGCGCGCGGTGCTGTTGATCGGGCGCGACGCGCCGCTGCTGCGCGCCGCGCTCGAGCCATCCGGCGTGGAGCTGATCGATTGCGACAGCCTGCCGCTGGCGGTGGCGCGCGCGCGCGCGCTGGCCCGGGCCGGCGACGCGGTGCTGCTCTCGCCCGCCTGCGCCAGCTTCGACATGTTCCGCCATTACGGCCACCGCGCCGAAGTGTTCGTCGGCGCGGTGCGCGAGATCGCGCTGGAACGGGGACAGGACCTCTGATGGCCTTCCAACTGCCATTTCGCTTCGCTCCATCGCCGGCCGCGCCGATGGATAGCCGCGCGCGGCAGTCCAAGATGATGGCTTACGATCAGCCGCTGGTGTGGGTCACGCTGCTGCTGATGTTGTTCGGCATGGTGATGGTGTATTCGGCATCGATCTCGCTGCCCGACTCGCCCAAGTTCTCGAACTATAAAAATTCCTATTTTCTGACGCGCCAGGCCACCTTCATCGCCATCTCCATCGTGGCGGCGCTGATCGTGTTCCGCATCCGGATCGCGTTCTGGCAAAAGGCGGCGCCCTATCTGTTCATCGCCACCCTGGTGCTGCTGGTGATGGTGCTGGTGCCCGGCCTGGGCGTGGTGGTCAACGGCGGGCGGCGCTGGTTATCGCTGAAGGTGTTCAATCTTCAGCCGTCCGAAGTGATGAAGGTGGTGGTGGTGCTGTATGCGGCCGACTACACCGTGCGCAAGCAGGAATACATGCACAAGCTGACCAAGGGTTTCATGCCGATGGCGCTGGCGGTCAGCTTTGTCGGCCTGCTGCTGCTGCTGGAACCGGACCTGGGCGCGTTCGGCGTGATCGTCTGCATCGCGATGGGCATCCTGTTTTTGGGCGGGATCAACGCGGTCTGGTTCGGCGGCATCGGCGCCATGCTGGTGTGCATATTCGTGGCCATCATCGCGCTGTCGAAATTCCGGCGCGACCGCTTTTTCGCCTACCTCAATCCGTGGGAAGAGGACAACGCGCTCAATAAGGCTTATCAGCTGACCCATTCGCTGATCGCTTTCGGGCGCGGCGAGTTTTTCGGGGTCGGCCTGGGCGGCAGCCTGGAAAAGCTGCATTACCTGCCCGAGGCCCACACCGACTTCCTGCTGGCGGTGATCGGCGAGGAGCTGGGCCTGGCCGGCGTGCTGGTGGTGATCGCCATGTTTTACTGGCTGGTCAAGCACGCCTTCGATATCGGCCGCCAGGCCATCGCCATCGACCAGACTTTCGCCGGCCTGACGGCGAAGGGGATCGGCATCTGGATCGGGGTGCAAACTTTCATCAATATGGGTGTGAATTTGGGTTTGCTGCCAACCAAAGGCTTGACTCTGCCGTTAATGAGTTATGGCGGCACCGGAGTATTGTTCAACTGCATCGGACTGGCGATCCTGCTCCGGATCGATTATGAGAACCGGGTTCTGATGCGCGGCGGCAGACTATGAAACGACTGATGATCATGGCGGCCGGCACCGGCGGTCATATTTTTCCCGGCCTGGCGATCGCCCAGACCATGCGCGCGCGCGGCTGGCAAGTGAGCTGGCTGGGCACCGCGCACGGCATGGAGCAAGAGCTGGTGCCGCGCCAAGGCATCGAGCTCGACGCGATTGCCTTCGGCGGCTTGCGCGGCAAGGGTTGGCGCCACAGCCTGGGCGGCGCGGTCAAGCTGGTGGCCAGTTTCGCCACCTGCCTGCGCTACCTGCGCGCGCGCCGGCCCGACGTGGTGCTGGGCATGGGCGGCTACGTCACGGTGCCGGGCGGCTTGATGGCGCGCCTGCGCGGGGTGCCGCTGGTGCTGGTGAACGCCGACGCGGCGCTGCTGCTGTCGAACCGGACCCTGGCGCCGCTGGCCGACAAGGTGTGTTTCGGCTTTCCGGCCGATTTCGGCAAGGCCGCGGCCAAGGCGGTGGTGACCGGCAATCCGGTGCGCCAGGCGATTTTGGACTTGCCGGCGCCGACCCTGCGCTTCATGGGCCGCCAGGGGCCGCTGCGCATCCTGGTGGTGGGCGGCAGCCTGGGCGCCAAAACGCTGAACGACAATTTGCCGCTGGCGCTGGCGCTGATGGCGCCGGCCGCGCGGCCCGCCGTGACGCACCAGTCGGGCAAAAAGCATATCGACGCGCTGCGCGCCAGTTATGGCCAGGCCGGGGTGGCGGCCAATGTGGTCGACTTCATCGACGACATGGCGCGCGCCTATGCCGAAGCCGATCTGGTGATTTGCCGCGCCGGCGCCATCACCGTCTCGGAATTGACGGCGGCCGGCGTGGCCAGCGTGCTGGTGCCGCTGGTGGCCTCGACCACCTCGCACCAGCGCGACAACGCGCAGTGGATGGCCGGGCAGGGCGCGGCGATCCATCTGCCGCAAAGCGAGATGACACCGGCCGCCTTGGCGGCGCTGTTGCAAAGCCTCACGCGCGGCGCCTGCCACAGCATGGCGCTGGCGGCGCGCAGCGCGGGAAAGCGCGACGCCGGCGAAGCCATCGCGGCGGTGCTGGAACGGTTGGCGGGTCTCGATGATGGGCACAATGAATTGGCAAATAAAGAAAGCAAGCACGCACCGTGAAGCATAAAGTTAAAAACATCCATTTCGTCGGCATCGGCGGCAGCGGCATGAGCGGCATCGCCGAGGTGCTGCTCACGCTCGGCTATCACGTCAGCGGCTCCGACCTGGGCAGCAACGCGGCCACCCAGCGCCTGCAAAGCCTGGGCGCCACCGTCTCGCGCGGCCACGCGGCCGAACATATCCGCCACGCCGACGCGGTGGTCACCTCGAGCGCCGTCCAGCACGACAATCCGGAGCTGGTGGCCGCGCGCGCGGCCAAAATCGCCGTGGTGCCGCGCGCCGTCATGCTGGGCGAATTGATGCGCTTAAAGCGCGGCATCGCCATCGCCGGCACCCACGGCAAAACCACCACCACCAGCCTGGTGGCCTCGGTGCTGGCGCAGGGCGGGCTCGATCCCACCTTCGTCATCGGCGGCCGCTTGACCAGCGCCGGCGCCAACGCGCGCCTGGGCAGCGGCGACTATCTGGTGGCCGAGGCCGACGAGTCGGACGCCTCCTTTTTGAATCTGACGCCGATGATCGAGGTGATCACCAATATCGACGCCGATCACATGGAGACGTACGAGCACGACTTCGAGAAACTGAAGATGGCGTTTGTCCACTTCACCCACCGGCTGCCGTTCTACGGCCGCGTGATGCTGTGCATCGACGATCCGCACGTGCGCGCCATCATGCCGATGGTGACCAAGCCGGTCACCACCTACGGCTTTCACGCGGAGGCCGAGGTGCGCGCCGTGAACGCCTGCGCGGCCGGGGTCGAGATGCATTTCACCGTGATCCAGGAAGGTTATCCCGAGCTGGACGTGGTGCTTAACCAGCCCGGCATGCACAATGTGCAAAACGCCTGCTCGGCGATCGCCATCGCGCGCGAAATCGGCGTGGCCGACAGCGCCACCCAGGCCGGTCTGGCCGGGTTCGGCGGGGTCGGGCGCCGTTTCACGCGCTACGGCGAGGTGGCCATCGAAGGCGGCGGCAGCTTCGCGCTGGTGGACGACTTCGGCCACCATCCGGTGGAAACCGAGGTCACGCTGGCGGCGGCGCGCGCGGCCTATCCCGGCCGGCGCCTGGTGCTGGCGTTCCAGCCGCACCGCTACAGCCGCACGCGCGACCTGTTCGAAGATTTCGTCAAGGTGCTGGGCACCCCCGATGTGCTGCTGCTGGCCGAGGTGTACGCGGCCGGCGAGGCGCCCATCGTGGCCGCCGACGGGCGCGCGCTGGCCCACGCGCTGCGCGCGCGCGGCAAGATCGAGCCGATTTTCGTCGAGTCGATCAGCGACATGGCCGACACCATCATGAGCGTGGCGCGCGACGGCGACGTCGTCATCACCATGGGCGCCGGCGCCATCGCCAGCGTGCCTAATCAGTTGAAACCGCAATCGATAACTTCTACCAGGATCTGACGTGAGCCAATCTTCCAAAATCGATGTGAGCGCGTTCGGCAAAGTCGGCGTGCTGTTCGGCGGCCGTTCGGCCGAGCGTGAGGTATCCCTGATGTCGGGCGAAGGGGTGCTTAAGGCGCTGCTTGGCGAAGGGGTGGACGCCCATCCCTTCGATCCGGGCCAGCGCAGCCTGGCCGAACTGGCCGAGCAGCGCTTCGACCGGGTCTTCATCGCGCTGCACGGCCGCTTCGGCGAGGACGGCAGTTTGCAGGGCGCGCTCGAGCAGCTGGGCATTGCCTACACCGGCAGCGGCGTGATGGCGTGCGCGATCGGCATGGACAAGATCTATACCAAGATGATCTGGCAAAACAAGGGCTTGCCCACGCCCCGCTACGCGGTGCTCGACGACGGCGCCGATCTGGCCGCGGTGGCGGCCGACCTGGGTTTGCCGCTGATGGTCAAGCCGCCGCACGAAGGCTCGACCATCGGCATCACCAAGGTGACCCGCTTGGCCGATTTTCGGGCCGCCTACGACACCGCCGCCGCGCTGGACGACTCGGTGATGGCCGAGCAATTCATCACCGGTCGCGAATTCACGGTGGCCGTGCTGGGCCAGGGCGCCGGCGCGCGCGCCTTGCCGGTGGTGGAGATCGTGGCGCCGGCCGGCAATTACGACTATCAAAACAAGTACTTCACCGACGATACCCAGTATTTCTGTCCGGCCCAGCTGGACCCGGCCGTCGCCGACGAGATGGCGCGCCACGCGGTGCAAGCCTACCGCGCGGTCGGTTGCGCGGGCTGGGGCCGGGTTGATGTGCTGATGCGCGAGTCCGACGGCAAGCAGTTTCTGATCGAGATTAACACCTCGCCCGGCATGACCGGCCACTCGCTGGTGCCGATGGCGGCGCGCGCCGAGGGCTTGAGCTATGAGCGCCTGTGCGTCGAGATTCTGGCCTCGGCCAGTTTGAAGATGAGCAAAGGCCAGGGGTAAGCGCCGCATGTGGCATGACGCAAAAGCGCTCAATGCGGCGGCCAACGCGCTCATCGCGCTGGCCTTGCTCGCGTGCGGCGCGGCCGGGCTATGGTGGCTGGCGCAGCGCCCGGCGTTCGCGCTGCGCGTGATCCGGGTGGAAAGCGCCGAGCAGGGCGAGTTAAAGCATGTCAACCACCTGACCCTGCGTAACGGCACGGCCGGCCGTATCGCCGGCAATTTTTTCACCGCCAACCTCGATCAGGTGCGCCAGGTGTTCGAGGCGGTGCCCTGGGTGCGCGGCGCCACCGTGCGGCGCGAATGGCCCAACCAGCTGATCGTGACGCTCGAAGAGCACGAGGCGCTGGGCACCTGGGGCGAGGACGGCCGCCTGCTCTCGACCAAGGGCGATGTGTTTACCGCCAACGTGGCCGAGGCCGAGGAAGACCACCCGCTGCCGGAGTTTTCCGGCCCGGAGGGCAGCGAGCGCGAGGTGCTGCTGCGCTTTGCCGAGTTGCGCGGCTGGTTCGCGCCGCTCAAGCTGGTGCCGCAGGCGCTGGCGCTGTCGGGCCGTTATGCCTGGACCGTCAAGCTCGATAACGGCATGAGCGTGGCGCTCGGGCGCGAGCAGGATCACAGCACCTTGAAACAGCGGGTCGGGCGCCTGGTCGGGATTTATCCGCAACTGGCCAGCCGCTTGCAGGACATCGGCAGTATCGACATGCGTTACCAGAACGGCCTGGCGCTGAGCGCCGCCAGCCTGGTGATACCGGCCGAGGGCAAGCCGGCGGCGGCGCCGGCCAACAAGCCAAGCAAGACCCATCAGACAAACAGCAAGCACCCACAGTAGGCGAGATACATGACAAAAGACGCGAAAAACCTGATCGTCGGCCTCGACATCGGCACCTCGAAAGTGGTGGCGGTGGTGGCCGAGGTGATGCCCGACGGGCGCCACGAGGTGATCGGGCTCGGTCAGCACGAATCGCGCGGCTTGAAGAAGGGCGTGGTGGTCAATATCGAGGCCACCGTCGAATCGATTCAGCGCGCGCTGGAAGAGGCCGAGCTGATGGCCGACTGTAAAATCCGCAATGTCTACGCCGGCATCGCCGGCAGCCATATCCGCAGTTTCAATTCGAGCGGCATGGTGGCCATCAAGGACAAGGAAGTGACGGCCACCGACGTGGCGCGCGTCATCGAAACGGCAAAAGCGGTTAACATCCCGACCGACCAGCAATTGTTACATACGGTGCCGCAGGAATTCATCGTCGACAGCCAGGAAGATGTGCGCGAGCCGATCGGCATGAGCGGCATCCGGCTCGAGGTGAAGGTCCATATCGTCACCGGCGCGGTGTCGGCGGTGCAGAACATCGTCAAGTGCGTGCGGCGCTGCGGGCTGGAAGTGTCGGACCTGATCTTGCAGCCGATGGCCTCGGCCGACGCGGTGCTCACGCCCGACGAGAAGGAGCTGGGCGTGGTGTTGATCGACATCGGCGGCGGCACCACCGACGTGGCGGTGTTTTCGGACGGCGCGATCCGGCACACCGCGGTGATTCCGATCGCCGGCGACCAGATCACCAATGACATCGCGATGGCGCTGCGCACGCCGACCTCGGAAGCGGAGGAAATCAAGATCCGCTACGGGGTGGCCAAGCAGGTGCTGTCGGACCCGGGCGAGACGCTCGAAGTGCCAGGCCTGGGCGACCGCGGGCCGCGCACCCTGTCGCGCCAGGCGCTGGCGGCGGTGATCGAGCCGCGGGTCGAAGAGCTGTTTGCGATGGTGCACCAGGTGGTGCGCGAGTCCGGTTACGAGGGCGTGCTCTCGTCTGGTATCGTGCTCACCGGCGGCACCGCCATCATGCCCGGCATGGTGGAAATGGCGGAGGATATTTTTCTCAAGCCGGCCCGCCTGGGCACCCCGGATTACCGCGGTCAGCTGGCCGACGTGGTGCGCAGCCCGCGCTACGCGACCGTGCTCGGGCTGTTGCTGGAGGCGAAGAAGCAGTATTTGCGCGGCCATATCGTCACGCGCCAGGATGGCTCGGTGAAGGCGGTGTGGCAGCGTATGAAGGAATGGTTTTTAGGTAATTTTTGATTGGGCAGTGGCAGCGGGTTTTGGCAGGAAAAGAACATTTACATTCACCCGCAGTTTTCAATCCCCAGTTCTTCTACCTCTATGAGGACTGGCGCTTGAAAACCGCATTCACAGGAGCACATCATGGAGTTTGATATGGTCGATAACGCATCTTTAGGTACCGTCATCAAGGTCGTCGGAGTGGGCGGCGCCGGTGGCAATGCAGTTCAACACATGATCAACAAGGGCATGGCCGGCGTGGAATTCATCGCCGCCAATACCGATGCGCAAGCGCTGTCGGCCTCGAAAGCGGATAACATCATTCAGATCGGCGACTCCGGCCTGGGCGCCGGCATGAAGCCGCAAGTGGGCCGTCAGCTGGCCGAGGAATCGCGGGCCCGCATCGAAGACGCGCTGCGCGGCGCGCACATGGTCTTCATCGCCGCCGGCATGGGCGGCGGCACCGGCACCGGCGCGGCGCCGATTGTCGCTGAAATCGCCAAGCAGCTGGGCGCCCTGACGGTGGCGGTGGTGTCGAAGCCGTTTTCGTACGAAGGCCAGAAATGCATGGACATCGCCGACGAGGGCCTCGAGCAGCTGTCGCTGCACGTCGATTCGCTCATCATCATCCTCAACGAAAAGCTCGAGGAAATCTATGAGGACGAGAGCATGCTGGAATGGATGCAGCACGCCGACGACGTGCTCAATAACGCGGTGGCCGGGATCGCCGAGATCATCAATGTGCCGGGCCATATCAACGTCGACTTCAACGACGTAAAAACCATCATGGGCGAGCAGGGCAAGGCCATGATGGGCACCGCCACCGCCTCCGGCATCGACCGCGCGCGTCTGGCGGCCGAGCAGGCCGTGGCCTCGCCGCTGCTGGACGGGATCGACCTGTCGGGCGCGCGCGGGGTGCTGGTCAACGTAACGGCCAGCCGCGGCTTGAAGGGCAAGGAAATCAAGGAAGTGATGGCGGCCGTGCGCGCCTTCGCCGCGCCCGACGCCTCGATCGCCCAGGGCATCGCCTACGACGACAGCATGGGCGACGATATCCGCGTCACCGTGGTGGCCACCGGCTTGGGCCGGGCCAAGAAAAACATCCAGCTGGTGCAGTCGCAGCTGCTGCGCACCGGCACCCACAGCGGCTTGACGACGCCGTCGGCGGCGCTGGGCGGCGCGGCCGGCGGCAGCGTGTCGGTTGGCATGGCGGTGCCGGCGCAAGGCTTCGACGGCATGAAGGCGCCGGCCGTGTGGCGGCGCGAGTCCGCTTCCGAGCAGGTGCGCGCGATGGAAAAAAACGGCATGGAAACCTACGACATTCCGGCTTTTCTGCGCAAGCAAGCCGACTGAAGCCGGCGGCCGCGCATCGCGCGCGGCGCCCGCCTTGTGCGAAAAGCAAGCGATTCAGGCATACTATGTTTGGTAGGCCCGGACCAGCCGCGCAGCGCGCGGCTTTTTCATGGCCGCATGGCGCCGCAAAGCGCCGCGACGCGCCGGCACGCCGGCGCGCCGGCGCGCCGGCGCGCCGGTCGCCCGGTCGCCCGCGTCGCGGCCGGGTGATCGCGCCGCCCGCCATCGAACCACACCATCCATTTACTTATTCAAGGAGTCACACATGACCATCAAAATCGGCGACACACTGCCAGAAGGCACCCTGTCCGAATTCGTCGAGACCGAAACCGAGGGCTGCTCGCTGGGTCCGAACACGTTCCAGGTCGACCAGATCGTGAAAGGCAAAACCATCGCCATCTTCGGCCTGCCGGGCGCTTTCACGCCGACCTGCTCGGCCCAGCACGTGCCAGGCTATGTGCGGCATGCGGCCCAGCTCAAGGCGGGCGGCGTCGATGAAATCTGGTGCATTTCGGTCAATGACGCTTTCGTCATGGGCGCCTGGGGCCGCGATCAAAAAGCGACCGGCATCGTGCGCATGATGGCCGATGGCAACGCCGCTTACAGCAAAGCGCTGGGCCTGGATGCCGACTTTAGCAAATTCAATATGGGCACCCGCTCGCAGCGTTACTCGATGCTGGTGGTCGATGGCGTGGTCACCCAGCTCAATGTGGAGCAGGGCGGCAAATTCGAGGTGTCGAACGCCGAAACGCTGCTGACGCAACTGGCGTAACGGGTCGTGCGCCGCGCCGCGCCGCCGTCCGCGCGGCGCGGCGGCGCCTCGACAGCGCCGCTTCGGAAGTTCCCGTCGTACCGCACATCAGGATACGTTTTGAGTTCCCGCACCGACAGGCTGCGCGGCATCTACGCGATGCTGTGCGCGGCCGCCATCTTTTCGCTCATGGATACGGTGATGAAGCTGCTCGCCGCCCATTATCCCCCCATGCAAGTGACCGCCCTGCGCGGCCTGACCTCGCTGCCGCTGGTGTGCCTTTACCTGGGCTGGCGCGGCGGCGCCGGCACGCTGCTCAAAGTGCGCTGGTCGCTGCAAGGGCTGCGCGGCGCGCTGGGCGTGACCATGCTGACCCTGTTCGCTTACGGCCTGAAGCGGCTGTCGCTGGCCGAGGCGTATGCGATTTTTTTCATCGCGCCCACCCTGATCACGGCACTGTCGGTGCTGCTGCTCAAGGAACAGGTGGACGCGGCGCGCTGGGGCGCGATCGGGGTCGGCCTGGCGGGGGTGCTGGTGGTGCTGCGTCCGGTCGGTGGCGGCTTGCTCACGCTGGGCGCGCTGGCCGTGCTGGGCGCGGCCGCCTGTTACGCGGTGTCGGCCATCGCCGGGCGTGTGCTCAGTCGCACCGACGCCAGCGCCAGCATGGTGTTTTGGCTGATGTTGATGATGTCGGCCGGCGGCGTGCTGCTGGGGGCGCCGGGCTGGCTGCCGATCCGGCCGGGCGACTACGGTCTGCTGGTGGGCCTGGCCGCGAGCGGTTTCCTGGGCCAACTGGCGGTGACCGAGGCGTTCCGGCTGGGCGACGCATCCACCGTGGCGCCGTTCGAGTATTCGGCCCTGGCCTGGGGCGTGGCGCTGGACTGGCTATTGTGGCGTACTTTGCCGGATCGATATACCGTGCTGGGAGCGGCGATCATCATGGCCAGCGGCGTGTACTTGGTGCGGCGCGAAGCGCTGCCCGCCAGTGCCCCGCACCCGTGAGCGGTCAGCCGTTAAGCGGCGCGCCCGTCTGTGGCGGGCGCCGTTTGTCCGGCGCGGCACGCTCACCGGGTTCGCCACGCCGGCGCGTCAAGTGGCTATAATTACTCCATGTTAAAACAACGCACCATCAAACAATGGGTACGCACCGTCGGTGTCGGCCTGCATTCCGGCACCAAGGTGGAATTGACCTTGCGTCCGGCCCGGCCGGACACGGGCATTGTGTTCCGACGCATCGATCTCGATCCGGTGGTCGAATTTCAGGCCAGCGCCATGGCGGTGGGCGACACCCGCATGGCCTCGGTGCTCATCAAGGATGGCGCGCGCGTGTCCACCGTGGAGCATTTGATGTCGGCCGCGGCCGGCCTCGGCATCGACAATATGTATGTCGAGGTGAGCGCCGAGGAAATTCCCATCATGGACGGTTCGGCTTCCTCCTTTGTGTTCCTGTTGCAGCAGGCGGGGGTGCAAGAGCAGGATGTGGCCAAAAAATTCATCCGCTTGCTCAAGCCGGTCGAGGTGCGCGAAGGCAAGGGCGGCGCCGAGAAGTGGGCGCGCCTGAGCCCCTACAATGGTTTCAAGCTCGATTTTTTCATCGAGTTTCACCACCCGGCCGTGGACGGCACCACCCAGCGCGCCCAGGTCGATTTCGGCGACGTCTCGTATGTACACGACGTGGCGCGCGCGCGCACCTTCGGTTTCATGCAGGACGTGGAAATGTTGCGCGGAATCGGTCTGGCGCGCGGCGGTTCGCTGGAAAACGCCATCGTCATGGATGAATACCGCATCCTCAACTCGGACGGCTTGCGCTACGACGACGAATTTGTGCGCCACAAGATCCTGGACGCGATCGGCGACTTGTATCTGGTCGGCCATCCGCTACTGGCCAGCTACGAGGCCCACAAATCCGGTCATGCGCTCAACAATCAGTTGCTGCGAGCCTTGCTGGCGCGGCCAGACGCCTATGAAGTGGTGTCGTTCGCCACCAACGCGGTGGCGCCGCCATCGTATTTGCGCCAGATGGCCAGGGAATGGGCGCTGAACTGAACCGGCACCGAGCGCGCTAGCCGCCGCCGTCGCGGCGCCGCTGCACCATGGCGCGCAGGGCGGCGATCAGGGCGCCGTTTTGCGCACTCGGTTCCAGCGTGTCGCCCAGTTCGGCGAAGGCGGACACGGCCCGCTCCGGCAGCGACAAGCTGCGCATGCGCACTTCCGGCGCCACCGGTTTGCTCACCTGCACCTTGAGGCGTACCGCCACCACTTGCCAGCCGCGCTTGAGCAATGCGGCTTGCAACTTGGGCAGTTGCTGCTTGAGCTTGGCCGCCACGGCCGCGTTGGGGGTAGCCAGCAGCAATTCGCCATCTTGAAATTGCAAGATGTCGCAACCGGCGAACATGGCCGGCAGGGCTTTGGCGCAATCGTCTTGCAGCGCCACCAGACGCGTCACCGTCGGCATCAGGGCGGCCAGGGTGGTGCTACTGCGCAGAAAGTCGGTTGCGCCCGGCACATTGCGCCCGCCATGGATGCGGCTGCGGAAGGGTTGATAGAAGGCATTCGATCGCATGGGCCGAAACATACCACAGGCGGCGCCGGACCCGCCGGCGCGGGCGTAAAATATTCCGAATAAAATGCCACACGGCAAGGTGTTTTCAGGATAATGTTAATCATGCGCCTATTGTTATATAGGCCAATAACCCAATGTGGGACGGAACGCATGATAAAATCACGCTCTTTTGTCATGGTCGGACTCGGTGCGGTGACGCGAAATATCCAACAGAGCTTCTTTAACGGCGTTTTTTAAGAATTCAAGCATGTCTCTACTGACCCAGATTTTCGGTAGCCGCAACCAGCGGCTGCTCAAGCAATACCAAAAAACGGTACGCGAGATCAATGCGCTCGAGCCGCTCATCGAAAAGCTGTCGGATGCCGAGCTGCAAGCGAAAACGCCTGCCTTCAAGCAACGCATCGCCGCCGGCGAGGCGCTCGACGCCTTGCTGGTGGAAGCGTTCGCCGTGTGCCGCGAAGCGAGCAAGCGGGTGCTCAAGATGCGCCACTTCGACGTGCAGCTGATCGGCGGCATGGTTTTGCACTACGGAAAAATCGCGGAGATGGGGACGGGCGAGGGCAAGACCTTGATGGCGACTTTGCCGGCCTACCTGAACGCCTTGTCCGGCAAAGGCGTGCACATCGTCACGGTCAACGATTATCTGGCCCAGCGCGACGCCGACACCATGGGCCGCCTGTACAGCTGGCTCGGCTTGAGCACCGGGGTCAATCTGTCGCAGATGGAGCATGACGCCAAGCAAGTGGCGTACGCCTCCGACATCACCTACGGCACCAACAATGAATTCGGTTTCGATTACCTGCGCGACAATATGGTGTTCGAGGCGCGCGATCGGGTGCAGCGGGCGCTGAACTTCGGCATCGTCGACGAGGTCGATTCGATCCTGATCGACGAGGCGCGCACGCCCTTGATCATTTCCGGCCAGGCTGAAAATCACACCGATCTGTATTACAAGATCAATGCTGTGCCGGCCATGCTGACCTTGCAGATCGGCGAAGAAACGCCGGACGGCAAGGGCCGGATCGAGGTCCCGGGCGACTACACCAAGGACGAAAAAGCGCACCAGGTGTTGCTGACCGAGGCCGGCCATGAAAAGGCCGAGCAAATCTTGACCAAGATGGGCTTGTTGCCGGAGGGCGCGTCCCTCTACGATTCGGCCAACATCACCCTGGTGCACCATCTATACGCCGCCCTGCGCGCCTATGCCTTGTATTTCAAGGACCAGCATTATGTGGTGCAAAACAATGAAGTGGTGATCGTCGATGAATTCACCGGCCGCATGATGACGGGCCGGCGCTGGTCGGACGGCTTGCATCAGGCGGTCGAGGCCAAGGAAGGGGTCAAGATCCAGAACGAGAACCAGACGCTGGCCTCGATCACTTTCCAGAACTATTTCCGCATGTACAGCAAGCTGGGCGGCATGACGGGCACGGCCGACACGGAAGCCTACGAGTTCCAGGAAATTTATGGCCTGGAAACGGTGGTCATTCCGCAAAATCGTCCGCTGCAACGCAAGGACCGCCAAGACCAGGTGTACAAATCGGCCCAGGAAAAATACAACGCGATGGTCAACGATATCCGCGATTGTTTCGAACGTGGCCAGCCGGTGCTGGTGGGCACCACCTCGATTGAAAATTCGGAACTGTTGTCGGGCATCTTGACCAAGTCCAAGCTGCCGCACAATGTGCTCAACGCCAAGCAACATGCGCGCGAGGCGGAAATCATCGCCCAGGCCGGCCGGCCCAAGGCGATCACCATCGCCACCAACATGGCCGGCCGCGGCACCGACATCGTCCTGGGTGGCAATGTCGAGAAGCAAATTCAAATCATCGAAGCCAATGCCGCGCTCAGCGACGCCGACAAGGCGGCCCAGGCCCACACCTTGCGCACCGAATGGCAGTCGCTGCACGACCACGTGGTCAACGCGGGCGGCTTGCACATCATCGGCACCGAGCGGCATGAGTCGCGCCGGGTCGACAACCAATTGCGCGGCCGTTCGGGACGCCAGGGCGACCCCGGTTCCTCGCGCTTTTACCTGTCGCTCGACGACGCGCTGCTGCGCATCTTCGCCGGCGACCGGGTGCGCGCGATCATGGAGCGCTTGAACATGCCGGAAGGCGAGCCGATCGAGGCGGGCATCGTCTCGCGCTCGATCGAATCGGCCCAGCGCAAGGTCGAGGCGCGCAACTTCGATGTGCGCAAACAGTTGCTGGAATACGATGATGTCGCCAACGATCAGCGCAAGGTAATTTATCAACAGCGTAACGAGCTGCTCGAAAGCACCGATATTTCCGAGCTGATCGGCTCGCTGCGCCACGGCATGTTCACCGATTTGTTGCGCCAGCATGTGCCGGAGGAATCGGTCGAGGAACAGTGGGATATTCCCGGTCTGGAAGCGGGCCTGGCCGGCGAATGGCAGATCGCGCTGCCGCTGTCGGCCATGCTGCAAAGCGAACCGAACCTGAGCGACGAGGATTTGCTGGAACGGGTGCTCTCCGCGGCCGATGCCGTGTACCAGTCGAAGATCGATATCGTGGGCAAGGAATCGTTCGGCGGCTTCGAGCGCAATGTCATGCTGCAAAGCGTGGATAGCCATTGGCGCGAGCATTTGGCGGCCCTCGATCATTTGCGCCAGGGTATACATCTGCGCGGTTATGCCCAGAAAAATCCAAAGCAGGAATACAAGCGCGAAGCGTTCGAGCTGTTCGGCCAGATGCTGGACATGATCAAAAATGAAGTGGTCAAGCAGATCATGACCGTGCGCATTCAGTCGCGCGAGGAAATCGACGCGGCCGAGGCGGCCATGCAGCAGTCGCATGTGGAAAACGTGCATTATCAGCACGCCGACTTCAATCCGAACGCGGCGCCGGAAGAATTGCTGGCGCCGGTGGGCAACGGCGCCATCGAGAGCGAGCAAGTGGTCAACGTGGGCATCAAGGTCGGCCGCAACGATCCTTGCCCTTGCGGCAGCGGCAAGAAATTCAAGGCTTGCCACGGCAAGCTCGCTTAACTGCTTCTTTTGCGCTTCTTTTCAGGCCGTCTCAGGCCGGCCCGGGTTCGGCCTGGGCCGCCGGCCGCGGCGGCGCCGGCGCTTTGGGCCCGGCCGCCAGCGCGGCCGCGGGCGACGCCTTGCGCGCGCTCTCGCGCAGCGGCGCCACTTTCGGCATCACGATGCGCACCAGGGTGCCTTGCTCGGGTGCCGTGTCGATCTCGATGCGCCCGCCCAGCACGGCGGTGACGATGTTGTAGACGATGTTCATGCCCAGCCCGGTCCCGCCTTGCCCCATCTTGGTGGTGAAAAACGGATCGAACACGTGGCGCAGCACCTCCTCGCTCATGCCGGCGCCGTCGTCACCGACCAGCAATTCGATCTCGCCGCCGTCCAGTTCGCGCGCCACGATGCGCATGCTGCCATGCTGGCGCTGGTCGAACGCGTGCGCCAGGGCATTGTTGATCAGGTTATTGATCACCTGGCACAGGCTGCCGGGATAGGAATCCATTTGCAGACCGGGCCGCACATCGAGGCTGGCCACGCAATGGGCGCGGCGCAGGCGCGGCAGGTAGGTGGCCAGGGTGTCTTGCAACACCAGCAATAGATCGAAACGGCGGCGCTGGTCGCTGGTCTGGTCCACCGCCACTTGCTTGAACGATGAAATCAAGTCGGCCGCCCGGTGCAGCGAGCCGGCGATCAAGTCGCTCGCTTGTTTGGTTTCCTCCAGATGCGCCACCAAAATGGAGCGGCGCATGGCGCCGTTTTCGCTCAGGCGGGTGAATTCGGCGACCCGGTCGGCCAGGGTGGTGGCCGCCAGCAAGCTGTTGCCGATCGGCGTGTTCAACTCATGGGCGATGCCCGCCACCAGGGAGCCGAGCGAGGCCATTTTTTCGGCCGCCAGCAAATCGTGCTGGGTGCGCTTCAAATTGTCCAGCGCCGCGCTCAGGTCGGCGTTGGCGCAGGCCAGCGCCGCCGAGCGCTCTTCGACCCGGCTTTCCAGCGAAATATTGAGTTCTTTCAAGGCCCGTTTCGCGTTGAGTTCCTCGGTCAGGTCGAGCAAGGCCCAAATCACGGCTTGCTCGCCGGCCAAGGACAGCGAGGACGACCATACCGCCACGCTGCCGGCGCTGCCGTCGCCCAGGCGTACGGCCGCGATGTCGCCGCGCAGCGCGCCGCTCTGTCGGTAGAGCAGCTGGATGCGGCGCCTTTCCTGATCGCTTTCCCAATAGCTGATGTCGGCCGCGGTCTTGCCCAGCACGGCTTCCCGTTCGACGTCGATGGCGCGCAACAACGCCAGGTTGGCGGCGATGATGGTGCCGTCGCGGTTGGTGACGCTGAGCGGCACCGGCGCCAGCTCGAACAGGATCTGGAAGCGCGCCTCCGATTCGGACAGGCGGCGCTCGGCACCCTCCAGGTCGGCGATCCGCTGGCGCAGCGCCAGATTCATGCTGTTGAGCGAGCGTGACACGATTTCGATTTCATCGCCGCCCTGTTCCGGCAACAGGGTGCCGTAGTCGCCGCGCGCCAGACGCTGCGATTGCGCCGTCAAGCCTTCCAGGCGCTGGCCCATGCCATAAGTAAACAGATAGAACAGCAGCAGCCCCACCGCCAGGCCGGCCACCGAAATCAAGCCGCCCTGGGTCAGCACTTCTTCGCGCGCGCGCGCCAGGTCGGCGGTGGACAAGCCGAAATGCAGGGCGCCCACCTGATTATCGTTGAGCAACAAGGGCGCGCGCGCATGCAGGATGGCCCCTTGCATCACGGTCTTGACGCCCTGGTTGGTGCGGGTGGCGCTGCGCTCGAACAAGGGCAGCAGCGCGGCCGGCACCGCCCCCACCGAAATGATGGGGCGGCCCGCGCTGTCGAGGATGACGATGTAGCGCACGAAGCTGTCGGCCGGGTCGGCCAGCATTTCGTCCAGATAGGAATGCAATTCGGCCAGCCGGCCGCGGCTGGCATACGGACCCAGCGACAGATTCAGGGTGACCGCGTATTCGTGCGCCACCCGGTCCGCGTTGGCGCTCACGGCGTGCTGCATGATGCGCATGCTGTTCCAGATGAGCAAGCCGACCACCAGCGCTTGAACCAGCGAGCTGAGGACCAGAAATTTGGCGCGCAAGGACAGATTCAAGGACGTGCTCCTCAACTGGCTCGTTGGCGCCCGCCTTGCCTGGCGGCCGCTGTTTTACTACTGCACTACCAGCACGACCTTGACGCTGTCGTCCACGGCCGCGCGGTCGATATAGGCGATGGCGGCCGGATCGGCGGCGACCGCGCGTTTGACTTCGGTACTGCTGCCATATTCCTTGGGCGGAAAGCCTTTTCCGGTAAACACCAGTTTAGACCAGATCGCCTTGACTTGGTCCTGGTCTTTGCCGGCAATTTTTTGATAGAAGTCGGCCCGGATCGGCGAATTGTCGGCCAGGTCGATCGGATTGAGCTTGCTTGAGCGGCCCAGGAAAAACTGGGCCGCCTGTTCGGCCGGCATGCGCGCCACGCTGTTTTTTGGATTGACGATCAGCACCGTCTCGGCCGCCACCCAGGGCGGCGGGGTCAAGGTGGTCAGCATCAGCATGGCGCTGTGCAGGATTTTCATCGTTAAAATACTCCATCCAATGCCAACCCCACCACCGTCACCGGATGCGTCACACCGCCCGGCGGGCCGAAGATCAGGTTGCCGTTCTTGGCGGTCGGGATGATGTGGTCTAGTTGCAACTTAAGGGCGCGCGACTTGGCCACGTTCCAGCGCACCCCGATCAGGCTGGTGTGTTGCTGGCCGGCCGTCAGAAAGCCCACCCGCACCGTGTTGGCCAGGGCGCCGCTAACGGGAAAGCCGGCCGGCAGGGTGACCGAGCCGCCGATCTGGCGCACCGCCGAATGGGCCGCGTAAGGCAGCCATTTGCCGACCCGGTAGCCGGCCATCAGATACCAGGCGTCGGTATCGGGCACATATACCGGCTCGGCCGCCTGGCGCCGCCCGAATTCGGACTGGAGCACCAGATTGGCGCGGTCCCAGATCAAGCCCACGGTGGTGAAATCGATGCGCTTGCCGCCCACCAGGCCGAGCTCGCGCGCCAAGGGGCCGTAGCCGCCTTGCACCAGCCGCGCGCTGAGCTGGTTGAGGGCCTGGAAATCCTCGCTGGCCAGATGGGCCCGCATATGGCCGAAGCGCACCGTCAGCGGTCCGTTTTCCAGCGCCAGGTTGATGCTGATCAGGGGCGCGCGGTAATTGGCGATGGCGCCGCCGCCGGCGGCGACAAACAGCTTGCCGCGGCTTACGCCGCCCGTCAGTTGCGCCGTCAGACTGGCCGCGCCCAGCGTGCGCTGGAAATTCAAATCGGCGCCATCGACGTGCTCGATCGCCACCTGGCCATACATTTCGATGGGCGGGCGCAGCATGGTGTTGGCATAGCCCACGTTTTGGTAGTCCGACATGATGAAGTTGGGTAACACCACCCGGCCCAGGCGCAACTGAAAGTCCTCGTCCAGCCGGGTCTTCACGAAGGCCCAGGCCAGCTCGGTGGTGTAGCCGGGGCTAGTGAACTTTCGGGTCAGCAATTGCACGGTGGTCGATAAATCGCTCGTAAAACGGTAGCTCGCTTGCAGCCCCAGATTGCTGTCGGTGCCGGTGCGCCAGGCGCGGCTCACGCCCTCGGCCTGGTTGTAGCGCACGAACTGGGCGTCGTCAGTGTTGCTGCGGGCCACACCGAGGGTGCCGAAACCGCTCAAGCTCAATTGGCGCCCCGCTTCGATGGGCGCGGCGGGGGCCGGGCACATGGCCGACAGCGCGACCGTCAGCACCACAGGGGCCGCCATGGATGGTGGCAATCGGCGCGACAACTTGCGTGGGATCAACAAAAGTGTCATCAGGTTCCCGGGATCTGACGGCGCTGGGCAAGCGTGGCGCTGGCCCTGACCGTTTCATACAACATAACGCGGTTTTTTTCGGAATAGAAAGAAATCGGCGCGTGCGACCGCCATCCCGTCGATTTGTGGTATTTCAGTCTAGTTTATGGTCGCATTTTTCCAAGCGGCGCGGGCCGGCCGCGCCCGCGACTTTTTTGCCGCGTCCTGATGGCCGCGCGCTGGCGCAGGCATTACAATAGCGGCTCCATTTCCCCAGCAGAAAAGATCATATGGCCGTCAATTCTCCCAAGCCCGTCGCCGCCGATTTGCGCGCGGTGGCCGGCATCGATATCGGTGTCGCCGAAGCGGGCATCAAGAAACCGAACCGCAAGGATGTGCTGGTGCTCAAGCTGGCGCCGACGGCCACTGTCTCCGGCGTGTTCACCTTGAACCGCTTTTGCGCCGCGCCGGTGCAGGTGGCCAAGGCCAATCTGGCCTTGGTCGCCGCCGGCGGGGCGCCGATCCGCGCGCTGTTGGTCAACACCGGCAACGCCAACGCGGGCACCGGCGCGGCCGGGCTGGCCGACGCCCAGGCCAGCTGCGCGGCGCTGGCCGATGTACTGGGTTGCTCGGCGCAGCAAATCCTGCCGTTTTCGACCGGCGTCATTCTGGAGCCCTTGCCGCTGCAAAAGCTGGTGGCCGGCTTGCCGCAAGCGGTCGCTTCTTTGAGCGCCGACAACTGGTTTAGCGCGGCCGAAGCCATCATGACCACCGACACCCAGCCCAAGGCGGGTTCGCGTTTAGTCGACATCGGCGGCCACCAGGTCACCTTGACGGGCATTAGCAAGGGCGCCGGCATGATCAAGCCGAACATGGCCACCATGCTCGGTTTCCTCGCTGTCGACGCCCAGGTGGCGCAACCCGTGCTCGACCAGCTGGTCAAGCAGGCCGCCGACCGCTCCTTCAATTGCATCACCATCGACGGCGAC
Source organism: Pseudomonadota bacterium (assembly GCA_040385995.1). GTDB lineage: Bacteria > Pseudomonadota > Gammaproteobacteria > Burkholderiales > Burkholderiaceae_D > Janthinobacterium. Next base: position 23,960 of record JAZKGI010000055.1, on the reverse strand, counting down.
ACGTCGACCAACGATTCCTTCATGCTCATCGCCACCGGCGCCGGCTCGCTGGTGGTCGATAGCCTGGACAGCCCCCATTACGCGGCCTTGGCGGGCGCCGTGACCGAGCTGGCCGGCTTTTTGGCCCAGTCCATCATCCGCGACGGCGAGGGCGCCACCAAGTTCATCACCGTGACGGTGGAAGAGGGCGCCAGCGTCGCCGAGTGCCGCAAGGTGGCTTATTCGATCGCCCATTCGCCCCTGGTGAAAACGGCGTTTTTCGCGTCCGACCCGAATCTGGGCCGCATTTTATGCGCGATCGGTTACGCCGGGATCGACGACCTCGATGTGGGCAAGCTTAATCTGTATCTGGACGACGTGTGGGTGGCGAAAAACGGTGGCCGCCATCCCGATTACCAAGAGGCGGACGGCAAGCGCGTGATGCAGCAAAGCGAGATCACGATCCGGGTCAAGCTGGCGCGCGGCGCGGCCGACGCCACGGTATGGACGTGCGACTTGTCGCACGACTATGTGAGCATCAATGCCGATTATCGGTCCTGAGCCGCTATGAGCGATCTGGAACGTTTTCTCGCGCGCGCCGAAGCCGTGCTGGCGCGGGTCGAGGCGCTGCTGCCGGCGCCGGTGCCGGCGCCGGACTGGCAAGCTTTCGCTTTCCGCTGGCGCAAGCGGGGCGCCGTCGGTTATTTGCAAGCGGTGCCGCAGCGCGCGCCCATCGCCCTGTCGGACTTGCACCATATCGGTCCTCAGAAACAGCAAATCGAGCAAAACACGCGTCAATTCGTGCAGGGCCGCAGCGCCAACAATGTGCTGTTGACGGGCGCCCGCGGCACCGGCAAGTCGTCGCTGATCAAGGCTTGCCTGACCCAGTTCGCCGCGCAAGGCTTGCGCTTGATCGAGGTCGACAAGGCCGACCTGGCCGAGCTGCCCGACATCGTTGATCTGGTGGCGGCGCGGCCCGAGCGCTTCATCCTGTTTTGCGACGACTTGTCGTTCGAAGAGGGCGAGAGCGGTTACAAGGCGCTCAAGGTGGCGCTTGACGGCAGCATCGCGGCCCAGTCCGACAACGTGCTGATCTACGCGACTTCGAACCGGCGTCACTTGATGCCCGAGCGCATGAGCGACAACGCCAGTTACCAGCATGACGCCGATGGCGACTTGCATCCGGGCGAGACGGTCGAGGAAAAGATTTCGCTGTCCGAACGCTTCGGCCTGTGGCTATCGTTTTATCCGTTCAAACAAGACGATTATCTGGCCATCGCCGCCCATTGGCTGACCACGTTCGGCTGCGACCCGCAGCAGATCGCGGCCGCGCGCGGCGATGCGCTGCGCTGGGCCTTGCAGCGCGGTTCCCGCTCGGGTCGGGTAGCCTGGCAATTCGCGCGCGATCACGCCGGCAAGTTGACGGTGGCGCCGGCGTGACGACGGCGGCCCCGGTCCCGGCCCCGATCGACGTGGCGGTCGGTATTTTGCTCAAGCCCAATGGCGACGTGTTGCTGGGCCAGCGTCCGGCCGGTAAGCCGTATGCGGGGTATTGGGAATTCCCGGGCGGCAAAGTCGAGCCGGGCGAGGCGATTTTCGACGCGCTCCAGCGCGAGTTCATGGAGGAACTGGGCGTGCATATCGTCAGCGCCGAACCCTGGTGCGGAGTGCAGCATGTCTACCCGCACGCCCATGTGCGCTTGCATTTTTATATCAGCCGCGCCTGGCAAGGCGAGCCGCAGTCCTTGGAAGGCCAGGCTTTCGCCTGGCAAGGTCGGGTTGAATTGGCGCCGCTGTTGCCGGCCACCGTGCCGCTGCTGGCGTGGCTGGACGCGCTGCGGCGCGAGGCGCTGGCGCCGCCCGCAGCTTGCTGACGGACGCTGACCGCGCTAAGGCAGGCGGTCTTCCTCGTCAAGCATGTCTTCCGGCGCGTTGACGGCCGGGATGGTGTATTTTTCCTCGGCCCAGGCGCCCAGGTCGATCTGTTTGCAGCGTTGCGAGCAAAACGGGCGGTAAGTGTTTTTTTCGGTCCATTCGACCTTGGCCGAGCAGGTGGGGCAATGTACGACGGTCATGATATGCAACGTTAAAAATTACAGAGTGTGAGTTCGAACGGGATGTCGTCTTCCAGCGGCTTGGGCTTCATGTCGCCGCCCTGCTTGGTGAAACGCACCCACAGCATGTATTTGTTGGCCGAGATTTCAGGAATGGCACATAATTCGTGATCCAGGGTCAGCCTGAGCATTTGGTACACTTTGCCTTGCAACATTTGCTGATAACTGCCGGTGGCGGCGATCATCTTGACCGGACCGCCCGAATCGCGCAGCAGGCGCAGCACCAGGGCCAGGGCGTCGAACAGGGGCGCCAGGGGCGCGAACCAGGTGATGATGTCGGCGTAACGTTGTTCGGCGCTGCGTTTTTGCCAGGCGAAGTAGGAGGGTAAGTCGAATTCGCAGGCGCCGCCGGGGATGATGGTGCGGCCCCGTATGCTCATCAGCCATTCATTGTCGCGGATATTTTGTCCGGTCTTGCCTTGCGCGGCCACCAGGGCGCCGCTGACGGTATCGAGTTCGGCCAGGATGGCGTCGAGCGTGTCGGCCGCCACGTTGGGGTTGGAGCGGTAGCTGAGCAGGCTTTGACGCTGCCGTTCCAGTTCTTGCAGCAGGTCCGACTTGAGGTCGGCGCGGCCGGCCACTTCCAGCATGTCGAAGATCGTGGCCAGGGCGACGTGGTGTTGCATCGGGTGTTCTTGGTGAACGAAGAACTTGAATTTCTCGTACAGGTCTTCCAGCCGCAACAACGTGCGTATGCGCTCGTTGAAAGGGTATTCGTAGACGATCAAAATGACATCCCTCTAAAGGTGGGCCCGCAAAGCATCCCGTGATTCTGTACCAAGCGACGCGAAATTACAAACGTTGCGGTGGTGTTGGCGCCATTCTTTCAGAAAATATCAGGTATTGCCGGTGCAGGCGCTCGATCTGGGCGGTGAGCGCTTCGAGCCCGTCATCGTTGATGATAACGTCATCGGCCGCCGCCAGCCGCACGGCACGCGGCGCCTGTGTCGCCATGATGGCCCTCACTTGCGCCTCTGGCAAGCTATTGCGTGCCATCACGCGCGATATTTGCAGCGCCTCGGGACAATCCACCACCAGCACCCGCCGCACCCGTTCGCGCCAGGCGCCCGATTCGACCAGCAGCGGCACCGCGAACAGCAGGTAGGCGCCGTCGGCCCGCTGCGCTTCCTGGTCGCAGGCGGCGCGGATCAGCGGATGCAAAATGGTTTCCAGGCGCAGCTTGGCGGCGCCGTCGGCGAACACCAGGGCGCGCATGGCGGCCCGGTCCAGCGCGCCGTCCGCCCGCACATAAGCGGGGCCGAAGGCGGCCGACAGGGCCGGCATGGCGGCCCCGCCCGCGCCCGTCAAGCGGTGGGCGATGAGGTCGGTGTCGATCAGGGCGGCGCCGCGCGCGGCAAACAGATCGGCCACCGTGCTCTTGCCGCTGCCGATGCCGCCGGTCAGGCCGACGCTGAAACGGGAGACGGCGTCTTCCATGTCAGTGCAGCACGCCGGAGGTCCACTGCGCCAGCGGCTCGCCCCACACCAGCGCCAGCATGCCGGCCCCGGCCAGATAAGGGCCGAATGGAATCGGCACATTGCGGCCGTGGCCGCGGAACAGGATCAGGCAAATGCCGACCACCGCGCCCACCGCCGACGACAGCAAAATGATCACCGGCAGCATGGCCCAGCCGAACCAGGCGCCCAGCGCGCCCAGCAGCACGAAGTCGCCGCCGCCCATGCCATCGGTCTTGCGCACCAGCTTGTAGAGCAGGTTGATCGCCCACAGGATCAGGTAACCGGCCAGCGCGCCCAGCACCGCATCGCGCAGCGGCACGTAAGTCGCTTCCAGATTGAGCAGCAAGCCGGCCGCCAGCAGGGGGTAGGTCAGGCTGTCGGGCAACAGCTGGGTGTCGAAGTCGATGAAGGTCATGGCGATCAGGCTGTAGGCGAAAAACAGGGCCGCCATTCCTTTTACGCCGCTGCCGAAGTGCCACACCAGGCCGAACGAAACCAGGCCGGTGGCCAGTTCGATCAAGGGGTAGCGTGGCGAGATGGGCGCCTTGCAAGCGCTGCATTTGCCGCGCAGGACGAGGTAGCTCAGCACGGGAATGTTTTCCAGCGCCGTGATGCGGTGCCCGCAGTGCGGGCATGCCGAGCGCGGCAGCGACAGGTTGAAACGGTCGGTGTGCGGCAAATGGCTAAAGCGGGCGATGCGCGGCATGTCCTGGCCCATGTACTCGACCACGTAATTGTCCGTTTCGCGCTCGATCATTTTCGGCACGCGGTAAATCACCACATTGAGAAAACTGCCGATCAGCAGGCCGAACACGGCGGCCAAAAGGGCCGGGGCCAGGCTGGCCGGGGCAGCAAACAGCAGGGATTCTTGCAGCATCGTATAAGTTTTCCGCAACGGAGGAGAGGGGGCGGCCCTGCGGCCGCCTGTGCTTTAGCGCCATTAGACCATTTGGCCCGGGCCGGCGGCTAGCCTTTATGCATAATTTGGTGCTTATTTATGGCTTATCACCTGACGGCGAAATCGGTGCAAAAGACAAATCGACCGCGCACGCAGCGTATATTTCCCATGAGGGAAAGTACAGCGGCGGGAAGCGGTACGAAGACTTGACGCAAAGGGAGCGGCAACATGCCGAAGTGGGCCGAACAGAACTCCGCTTCTTTCTGGAATGCCGCGGACGAACACGAACGCTCAAACGGTTCGGCCCGTCGCGGAGTCGAGGTGGCTTTGCCGCATGAGCTGACGCTGAATCAGCGCCGCGAATTGGTCGAGGATTTTGCACGAGCACGCCAACGAGTGGGCGATTCACACGCCCAGGGCTGCGCTGGAGGGAGGTGAGCAGCCGCAGCTAACAAAACAATGAGGTCAGCAGTACCCACCAGAGATACTTGCTCTGGTGCGAAGATCGAACCCGAAATGGCACGTGTACCCTTCGGAATCGTGAACACATGACACGTTGCCCTTTTGACGCTCGTGATACTTCTTATCTTGGCTGCATCCTTGCTTGATATCCGGGGACATCGAATCAAACATTCCCTTGGCGACCGAGCCAGTAACCACGAATGATATTTTGCGGTCATTCGTAGTTGGCGGTTGCTCTTCCCCCAAAGCACCAGAATAAATGCGATAAGAGCCCTCGATGGTCTTATACTGCCACCATTCGCCTTTCTCAGCTGCAAAAGTCAGCGAAACACTGGCTACCGCTCCAACCAAGATTAAAAGGGATTTCTTCATGGTCGCAGCTGAACGTGAAAATGGTTATCGTGGTTTATGCAAGGGTTCACGAAAGGGATTGTGGCGTCATTGAACAGGATTTGTTGCACGCCCGGATAAGCGTGGAACACCGCAATGAGTTTGGCGGTGCCAGCCCTGTCGTAAAGGTCGTGTTGGTGCCACGTCACTGGATCCTCCCGGCCGTTTTTACGCAGGGGCCATACGTCAACTTCCAACCCATTCTTGTGCGTACTATGCGGCTCAGAGGATCAATTGCAGCCCACTCACGCTCCACGAACAAAAGCATTGATATCATAGCAGGATGCGCGTACTGCCCTGCGCCATTAGGTGGTGTGCCGTAGACGTAATAACCTGCATCCCTAGGTGCTTGGGGCAACATGAAAAGCGCCGTGCGTCCTGCGGCTGGATGGGAACTCCATTAGTAGCCATGTTCAGTTTCCCAGTCAGACAACTTTGTTGCTAGCTACGATTAGCAGGTGACACCATCAATCGGCAAGTAAACGCCAGGTGCCGTGAACTTCTCCTTTTAAGGATGCCGAATCCAATCGGCCTAGTCGCTATAGTAGAGCTACCAGCGTATCATCGATTGTAAATTAACAATGTTATTAGTAGCCAAGCGAAAACGGCCGCTGGCGTCTCGAAAGACGACAGCGGCCGCGGGGTCCGAGTGCCGGTGGCGCTTACACCACGGCGCCCAGTTTAAAGATCGGCAGGTACATGGCAATCACCAGGCCGCCGATGATAATGCCCAAAATGGCCATGATGATCGGTTCCATCAGGCTGGCCAGCTGGGCCACCGCTTCGTCGACCTCGGCTTCGAAAAAGTCGGCCACCTTACCCAACATGGCGTCCAGCGAGCCCGACTCCTCGCCGATCGACACCATCTGCGTGACCATGCTGGGGAACACGTCGGCGTTTTGCATCGCCACCGTCAGGCTGGTGCCGGTGCTCACTTCGTTTTGAATTTTCCTGGTCGCGTCCGCATAGACGGCGTTGCCGGCCGCGCCGCCCACCGAGTCGAGCGACTCGACCAGCGGCACGCCTGCCGAGAACATGGTGGCCAGGGTGCGGGTCCAGCGGGCGATGGTGGCTTTGCGGATCACGTCGCCGAAAATGGGCGCCTTGAGCAAGGTGCGGTCCATGAAATGCTGCATCTTGACCGAGCGGCGCCACGATTGCATGAAGAAATAGATCGCACCGAACAGGCCACCGAAGATCAGGTACCACCATTGCACGAAAAATTCAGAAATGCCCATCACCACCAGGGTTGGCGCCGGCAGCGAAGCGCCGAAGCTGGAGAACACTTCCTTAAACGCGGGCACCACGAAGATCATGATGACGGCGGTGACGATGAAGGCGATCGACAAGATGGCGATCGGATAGGTCAGGGCCGATTTGATCTTGGCCTTCATGGCAATGGTTTTTTCCTTGTAGATCGCCAGCCGGGTCAGCAGATCTTCCAGGATACCGGCTTGCTCGCCGGCGCCCACCAGATTGCAAAACAGGGGATCGAAATACAGCGGATACTTGCGAAACGCTTGATTCAAGCTGGTGCCGGTCTCGATATCGCTGCGCAAATCGAGCACCAGTTTGGCCACCGAAGGATTGGCGTGGCCCTTGCCGACGATATCGAACGATTGCAGCAGCGGCACGCCGGCCTTCATCATGGTGGCGAGCTGGCGCGTGAACAGGGAGATATCCTTGTCGGTGATTTTTTTACCGCTGCGGTAAGTCTTTTTCTTGACCTTGGTGACCATGATGCCCTGGCGGCGCAGGGTCACATTGACGATCGCCTCGCCGCCGGCGCGCAGTTCGCCGCGCACCGTTTTGCCGGTCTTGTCCTTGCCTTCCCAGGCAAAGATCGATTCCTTGACGCGGTTGCTCGGTGCCGCGCGTGATGATGTTGCCATAATTTACATCCTATTCGTTGGTGCAGCCTAATACTTCTTCTAGACTGGTCAAACCTTGCTTGACCTTCATCAGGCCGGAACGGCGCAGCGATTTGACGCCCTCGGCCTCGGATTGGCGTGCGATTTCAGCTGAATTGCCATGCGCCAAAATGATTTTTTCGATTTCCTGGGTGATCGGCATGATCTGGTAAATACCGACCCGGCCCTTGTAGCCGCCGCCGTTGCAGCGCTCGCAGCCCACCGGTCCGTACGGCCGCCAGGTGCCGTCCAGCTCTTCTTCCAGGAAACCGGCGTTGAGCAAGATCTCGTCGAGGATCTCGACCGGTTGCTTGCACACGCACAAGCGGCGGGTGAGGCGCTGGGCCGTGATCATGATCACCGAAGAGGCGATATTGAACGGCGCCACGCCCATGTTCATCAAGCGCGTCAGGGTCGATGGCGCATCGTTGGTGTGCAAGGTGGAAAACACCATGTGGCCGGTCTGGGCCGCCTTGATGGCGATGTCGGCCGTTTCCAGGTCGCGGATTTCGCCCACCATGATGATGTCGGGATCTTGCCGCAGGAACGATTTGAGCGCGACCGGGAAGGTCAGGCCGGCGCGGTCGTTGACATTGACCTGATTGACGCCTGGCAAGTTGATCTCGGCCGGATCTTCCGCCGTCGAGATATTGATGCCGGGCTTGTTGATCACGTTCAGGCAAGTGTAGAGCGAGACCGTCTTGCCCGAGCCGGTCGGCCCCGTCACCAGCACCATGCCGTAGGGGCGCTGGATGGCTTCGAGCAGCAATGCCTTTTGATCGGGGTCGTAGCCGAGCGCGTCAATGCCCATCTGGGCCTGGGTCGCGTCCAGAATCCGCATCACGGTCTTTTCGCCAAACAGGGTGGGCAAGGTGCTGACGCGGAAATCGATGGCCCGGGTCGACGACACGATCAGGCGCATGCGGCCATCTTGCGGCACCCGTTTTTCTGAAATGTCGAGCTTGGACAACACCTTGATGCGCGACACCAGCTTGTCCTTGATCGACACCGGCGGTTGGGCGTGTTCGCGCAGCACCCCGTCGACCCGCAGCCGGATCCGGTAAAATTTTTCAAACGGCTCGAAATGGATATCCGAGGCGCCCATGTTGATGGCGTCCATCAACACTTTATTGAGGAACTTGACGATGGGCGCGTCTTCGATGTCGGCGCCCTCGGCCGCGGCGGCGGCGGCCGCCGCGGCGGTGGCGGCCGGGTCATCCTCGGCGAACTGCAAATCCTGGTCGTCGCCGATCATCTCGGTGATGCTTTGTTCGGCCGTCTTGCCCAGGCCGGCCAACATGTGCAACAAGGCGTCGTGCGGCACGATCACCGGTTCCACCGTCGATTCGGTCTGGAACTTGATCTGGTCTAAGGCTTGGGTGTTGGTCGGGTCGGAAATGGCGACCGTCATCTTGTTGCCGCGCTTGGACAGCGCGATCACGCGCTGGGTCTGCATCAACTTGGTGTCGATGATCTTGGGCGGCAAAAATTCCATATTAAACGCCGCCAAATCCATCAAGGGATAGGCAAACGTTTCGGAACAAAAGGCAGCCAGGGTGCGCGCGTCAATGGTGCCGCCCGCCAGCAGGGCGTCGATGAAGGGCAGCTTGTCGTGGTTGGCCTTTTTTTGCAGCGCCTCGGCTTGCTGCGGCGTCAAGCGCCCGGCCTGGGTCAGGGCGCGCGCCAGACCCGACATGCTGGTGCCTGAACTGGAGCTGGGGAGAACTGCTGCCATAGGAGCGCGTTATGTAGAAACAAAGTTTGAGGAAGGCGCCGCCGCACAGAGCGCACCCAGATTCACCCGATGATGCCCTTAGGCATCATATTTGTAAAGGGTTTGTCGCAGAGGAAACGCCACTTAACAACGCGGCGTGTCGATTCTACCTTATCAAATAGGTAATCGGCGCTGGAATCGATGCAGAGGGGAAATTTATTTTGCGCGCGCGCAGCGTGCTTGGCGGCCCGGGCGGGCCAGGGTTTAACCGAGCGAGGCGCTGGCGCGGTGCAGCTTGACCACCTTAATCGACTGGTTTTGCACCTGCACCACTTCGATCACGCAGGCGCCCACTTTGACGCTAATCGGCGAGTCCGGGATTTCCTGCAACAATTCGAGCAACATGCCGTTGACGGTTTTGGGCCCGTCCAGCGCGAAATCCAGACCCAGCCGCTTATTAATGTCGCGCAAGGGCGTGGCCCCTTCCAGCAGGCATTCGCCGCGCTCGTCCCAGCCGAAGGAATCGGCCCGGGTCGCGCTGGGGGTGGAGGTGGTGAATTCGCCGATCATTTCCTCGATGATGTCGTCCAGGGTGACCAAGCCCTGCACTTCGCCATATTCATCGACGATGATGCCGAGCCGCTCGCGCTTTTCCTGAAAGTATTGCAGCTGAGTGAACACGCCGGTGTCTTGCGGAATGAAGTAAGGCACACTGAGCAGGGCGCGGAAATGATCGGCGGTCAACTCTTCCTCTTGATTGAGCAAGGCCACCGCCTTGCGCACGTGCAAGATGCCGACGATCTGGTTGATCTCGCCTTCGTACACCGGCAACTTGTTGTGATAGCAGGTGGTCAGTTGGGACACGATTTCATCGACCGGCACGGCCAGGTTGAGGGCCTCGATCTGGGCCCGCGGGGTCATGATGTCCTCGACCGAGATGATTTCCAGATCGAACAGGTTGAGCAAGATGCTTTTATGCTTTTGAGGAATGAAATTGCCGCCCTCGAGCACGATCGAGCGCAATTCCTCGGGCGAGAGGCGGTTGTCGTGCATATTGCCGCCCTGTCGCACGCGCAGCAACTTGAGCACCAGCGAAACGAACAGATTGACGAACCAGATGGCCGGCTTGGCCAACGTCATCAGCGGTTTCAATACCATGCTGGTGGGCAGGGCGATGGTTTCCGGATAGGTCGCGCCGATCACCTTGGGTGAAATTTCGGCGAACACGATCAGCAAAAACGCCACCACCCCGGTCGAGATGGTGATCACGTTTTCATCGTGGCCGAAGGTGGCGATGGCGATCGCCGTCACCAGCGCGGTGGCCATGGCATTGATCAGGGTATTGGCGATGAGCACCAGCGACAGCAATTTGTCGGTGCGTTCGAGCAACCACAAGGTGGTGGCCGCGCGCCGGCTGCCCCGTTTCGCCAAATGGCGCAGGCGATGCCGGTTGGCCGCCATCAGGGCCGTTTCGGCCATGGCGAAGAAAGCCGAACACAGGATCAGGAGCGCGAGCGCAAGCAATTGCACCCAGAATGGCACGGTATCCAAGGGGTCACCGTAAAGAAACTTGCGTGGGAAACTGGTCGGCCGCGATGGCGCCGGCCCAGAGCGGTTGCGGCACGTCGGACATCTGGTGCGGCCACAGAGCGAGTGATTTTAAGGCAAGGGCCCGCTTCACGCAAGTTCGCTTGGCGCGGGCCGCCGCCTCAACTGCCGCGGTAAGTCGAGTACGACCAGGGCGACACCACCAGCGGCACATGATAATGTTGCTCGCCGTCGGCGATGCCGAAGGCCACCGTGACCTGGTCGATGAAGCGCGGTTGCGGCAAGCTCACACCCAGGCCGGCAAAATAATCGCCGGCCTGGAACACCAGCTCGTACTGCCCGGGCCGCATCGCCTCGCCTTCCAGCAGCGGCGCGCCGCAGCGTCCGTCGGCATTGGTCACGGCTGTTTTGAGCAGGTGGCGGCCGGCCGGGCCGACCGCGTACAGGGCCAGCGCCACGCCGGCGCCCGGTTTGCCGTGCGCGATATCCAGTACGTGTGTGCTCAGTTTTCCCATCCTCGGTTCCCGGGCTGTGGTGCGTATCGGTGTACGTAACTGTGGTGTATATATATGGCGGGCGGCCAGCCAGTGTCGCTTCTGCCGACTTCGCCGTTCATCAACAAAATGGTATCGCGACCATCGCGGCCCACTATATCATGAGGCCATGACGACTCCCGACCCGCACTACCAAGCTTACCCGCGCGACATGATCGGCTACGGCCAGTGTCCACCTCATCCGCACTGGCCGGGCCAGGCCCGCATCGCGCTTCAGTTCGTGCTCAATTACGAGGAGGGCGCGGAAAACAATGTTTTGCATGGCGACCCGGGTTCGGAAACTTTTCTGTCTGAAATCATTGGCGCGGCCGCCTTTCCGGCCCGCCACTTGAGCATGGAGTCGCTGTACGAATACGGTTCGCGCGCCGGGCTGTGGCGGCTGCTGCGTTTGTTCGAGGAGCGCGCCTTGCCGCTCACCGTGTTCGGCGTGGCCATGGCGCTCAAACGCAACCCGGAGGCGGTGGCCGCGCTGCGCGCCTTGGGCCACGAAATCGCCTGCCATGGCTTGCGCTGGATATCCTACCAAAACGTCGATATCGACACCGAGCGAGACCACATGCGCCAGGCGGTCGCCATGCTGACCGAGCTGACGGGCGCCGCGCCGCAGGGCTGGTACACGGGGCGCGACTCGCCCAACACGCGCCGCCTGGTGGTCGAGCACGGAGGGTTTCGCTACGACGCCGACCATTATGGCGACGATTTGCCGTTCTGGCAGCAGGTCGCCCATACCGACGCGGCCGGCGCCCCGGCCAGCACGGCGCAGCTGATCGTGCCCTACACGCTCGACACCAACGATATGCGCTTCGCCGCCATGCAGGGTTTCAACTCGGGCACCCAATTTTTCGATTATTTAAAGGATGCCTTCGACGTGCTGTATCAGGAAGGCGACCCGGACGGGCTGAACGCTCCCAAAATGCTGTCGGTCGGACTGCACTGCCGCCTGGTCGGGCGGCCCGGCCGATCGGCCGCACTGGCGCGCTTTCTCGATTATGTGCAAGGCCACGACAAGGTCTGGATCACGCGCCGCATCGATATCGCCGAACACTGGCATGTGCACCACCCGTTCGGCACCGCTATGGCCCAGCGCTGATAACGGACATCAGCAAAAGAGTATATCGAAGGGGGCTGTCGATGTTATTCTCGCAAGCTGGAATACGCCGAGGCCAAGCCGGGACCAGCATGTCAGAACCCATACGTTTTTATCATCGCGGCACCCTGCATCAGCGCGACGTGGCGCCGACCCGGACCGTGCTGCAATTGTTGCGCGAGGATTTGCACTGCACCGGCACCAAGGAAGGGTGCGCCGAAGGCGATTGCGGGGCTTGCACGGTGGTGCTGGGCAGCCTGTACGAGGGCCAGCTGGAGATGAAGGCGGTCAACTCCTGCATCCAGCTGGCGCCCACCCTGGACGGCAAAGCCCTGTTTGCGGTGGAAGACGTGCCGCAAACCGATGGCGCGCTGCATCCGGTGCAGCAAGCGATGGTGGAATGCCATGGTTCGCAGTGCGGCTTTTGCACCCCCGGTTTCGTCGTGTCGCTATGGGCCATGTATTTGAAACAAGAGGAGGGCCACGCCGCCGGGGCGCCCCACGACGGGTCTGCTGGCGCGCGGGCCGACATCGATCTGGCCCTGTCCGGCAATCTGTGCCGCTGCACCGGTTACCGCCCCATCATCGAGGCGGCCCGGCGCATGCGCCAATTGCCGCCGGTAAGTTTCGACCGCGCCGCCCTGGCGGCCCAACTGGCTCCATTGCAACGGGACAGCATGGCCATCCACGGCAGCGCCGCGCAACGTTTCTACGCCCCGCGCACCCTGGACGAGCTGGTGCGCATCCGCGCCGAGCAGCCCGACGCCTGCCTGCTGGCCGGCTCGACCGACGTGGGTCTGTGGATCACCAAGCAACTGCGCCCGATGGGTGACATCATCTACCTGGGCCAGGTGGCCGCGCTGCGGCGCGTCGCGCAAACCGAGTCGATGCTGGTGATCGGCGCGGCGGTCACGCTGGAAGACGCCTACCGCGCCATCTGTGCGCACTATCCGTCCCAATTGACCCAGCTGTGGCAGCGCTTCGCATCGCTGCCGGTACGTCAGGCCGGCACGCTGGGCGGCAATCTGGCCAACGGGTCGCCGATCGGCGATTCGATGCCGTGGCTGATCGCGCTGGGCGCGCGCCTGGTCTTGAACGGCGGCGCCGGCGAGCGCGAAATGGCGCTCGAAGCGTTTTACCTCGGCTACCAGAAGCAGGATTTGCGGCCGGGCGAGTTCGTGCAAGCGGTGATGGTGCCGCTGCCCGATCCGGCCGTTCGCTTTCGCACCTATAAACTGGCCAAGCGCTTCGACCAGGACATCTCGGCCGTATGCGCGGCGTTCGCCTTGCGCCTGGACGGCGAACGCATCGCCGATGCCCGCATCGCCTACGGCGGCATGGCCGCCACGCCGCGGCGGGCCGGCGCCGCCGAAGCCGCGCTGCGCGGCCAGCTGTGGAGCGAGGCCACGCTAGGCGCGGCCATGGCGGCCCTGGCCGGCGATTATGCGCCCCTGTCGGACATGCGCGCCGCCAGCGCCTACCGCATGACGGCGGCGCAAAACCTGCTGCGCCGCTTCTGGCTGGAGACCCGGCTGGCGCAGCCGCTCGCGGACAGCCAGGTCAACGTGTTCGCCGCGCCGGCGGCGGGAGACGGGCATGCCTGAGCGCGACCCCCAGGCATCCGAGGCCGGCGCCGCCTGGCGCCAGGTCGGCCGCCCCCTGCCGCACGAATCGGCCCGCCTGCACGTGCTGGGCCAGGCCGCCTATACCGACGACATCCCGGAATTGCAAGGCACGCTGCACGCCGCGCTGGGCTGGTCGAGCAAGGCGCACGCGCGCGTGACGGCGCTCGACCTGGCGCCGGTGCGCGCCAGCGCCGGCGTGGTGGCGGTGCTGACGGCGGCCGATATCCCCGGCCTGAACGATTGCGGCCCGATCCTGCACGACGATCCGATTTTGGCCGACACCCTGGTGCAGTATGTCGGTCAGCCGCTGTTCATCGTGGTGGCGGCCAGCCACGACCAGGCCCGCCGCGCGGCCCGTCTGGCCGTGGTCGACTACCAGGAGCTGCCGGCCATCCTCACGCCGCAGGCGGCCAAGGCGGCCGGGTCGTATGTGCTGCCGCCCATGCGGCTCGAGCGCGGCGACTTTCAAGCCGCCTTCGCGCACGCGCCGCACGCGGTCCAAGGTGAGTGGAGCGTGGGCGGCCAGGAGCAGTTTTACCTGGAAGGCCAGATCGCCTACGCCATTCCGAAAGAGGACCGCGCCATGCTGGTGCTGTGCTCGACCCAGCATCCGAGCGAGATGCAGCATGTGGTGGCGCACGCGCTCGGCCTGCACTCGCACCATGTGACGGTCGAATGCCGGCGCATGGGCGGCGGCTTCGGCGGCAAGGAATCGCAATCGGCGCTGTGGGCCGCCGCCGCCGCCGTGGCCGCCGCTCATCTGGGCCGCCCGGTCAAGCTGCGCGCCGACCGCGACGACGACATGCTCGTCACCGGTAAACGGCACTGCTTCCATTATGCCTACCAGGTCGGCTACGACCACTGCGGCCGCATCCTTGCCGCCAAGGTGGAGATGGTGACGCGGGCCGGCTACTCGGCCGATCTGTCGGGCCCCGTCGCCACGCGCGCGGTATGCCACTTCGACAATACCTATTATTTATCGGATGTCGAGATTCATGCCGCCTGCGGCAAGACCAACACCCAATCGAACACCGCCTTTCGCGGATTCGGCGGGCCGCAGGGCGCCATCGCGATCGAATATGCGATCGACGAGATCGCGCGCCACCTGGGACGCGATCCGCTCGACATCCGGCGCCATAATTTTTACGGCCGCGACGACGGCGGCGGGCGCAATGTCACGCCCTACGGCCAAGTCATCGTCGACAACGTGATCGAGGAACTGGTGGCCGAGCTGGAAGCGAGCAGCGACTATCGGGCGCGGCGCGCGGCGCTGGCCGACTTCAATCTGGCCAGCCCGGTGCTCAAGAAAGGCATCGCCCTGACCCCGCTCAAGTTCGGCATCGCCTTCAACGTCACCCACTTGAATCAGGCCGGCGCGCTGGTGCACGTGTATGTGGACGGCTCGGTGCTGGTCAATCATGGCGGCACCGAGATGGGGCAGGGCATCAACACCAAGGTGCTGCAAGTGGTGGCGCACGAGCTGGGGCTGGACCCGGAGCATGTGCGCGCCAGCGCCACCGACACCAGCAAGGTGGCCAACACCTCGGCCACGGCCGCCTCCACCGGGGCCGATTTGAACGGCAAGGCGGCACAGGACGCGGCGCGCCAGATCCGCGAACGGTTGGCCGCGCACGCCGTCAAGCTGTATGGCGGCGCGCCCGAGGCGGTGCGCTTTTTCGACAATAGGGTGCACGTCAATGGCCATGCGCTGCCGTTTCCCGAGCTGGTGCAAAAAGCGTATCTGGCGCGGGTGCAGCTGTGGTCGAGCGGCTTTTATGCCACCCCCGGCCTGCATTGGGACCCCAAAACCATGCAAGGCAATCCGTTCTCGTATTTCGCCTACGGGGCGGCGGTGTCCGAAGTGCTGGTCGATACCCTGACCGGCGAATGGAAGCTGCTGCGCGCCGACGCCCTGTACGACGCCGGCCAGTCGCTCAACCCGGCCATCGACCTGGGGCAGGTGGAGGGCGCCTTTATCCAGGGCATGGGCTGGCTCACCACCGAACAGCTATGCTGGAACGAACAGGGCAGGTTGACCACCCACGCGCCCTCGACCTACAAAATCCCGTCCGTGTCGGACTGTCCGCAAGATTTTCGCGTGCGCCTGTTCGAGAACCGCAACGTGGCCGACAGCATCCATCGCTCCAAGGCGGTGGGCGAGCCACCCCTGTTGCTGCCGTTTTCCGTGTTTTTCGCCATCCGCGACGCCATTTCCAGTGTCGGCGGCCACCGCGTGCAGCCACCGCTGAACGCGCCGGCCACCAGCGAGGAAATCCTGCGCGCGATCGGCGTGGTCGAGGCGGCGGGCGGGTGAGGCGGCCATGATCGACGATTGGCTCGCGCCGCCCGACGCGCCGGCGGTGTTGGTGACGGTGGCGGCGGTGCAGGGTTCGGCCCCGCGCGCGGCCGGCGCCAAGATGCTGGTGACGGCGGCGCGCCAGTTCGACACCATCGGCGGCGGCCACCTGGAGCTGCGCGCCGTCGAGCTGGCGCGCGCCATGCTCGCCGAGGGCGGCGCGGCGGTCCGCTTCGAGCGTTTCGCGCTCGGCCCCAGCCTGGGCCAGTGCTGCGGCGGCGCGGTGCGGCTGCTGCTCGAACCGGTCGACGCCGGGCTCGCCGCATTGCTGGCGCTGCTGCGCGCGCGCCCGCCCGGGTGCGACTACTGGCGCCTGGCGGCGCTGGACGGGGCGCCGGGCGCGCTGCTGTTCGACCAGGCCGGCGCGCTGCCGGGCGGCGCCGCCGACGGCCCGGCGTTCGCGCGCCTGCGTGCGCCCCAACTGCTGCAAGCACCGCATGGCCGGCGCTGGCTGGTCGATCCCGTGCTCGCGCCGCGCGCCCACCTGTTCCTGTTCGGCGCCGGCCACGTGGGCGCGGCCCTGGTGCGGGCGCTGGCCGTGCTGCCATGCAGGGTCACCTGGATCGATCAGCGCGAAGACCAGTTCCCGTGCGCGCTGCCGGCCAACGTGACGGCGCAGGCGTGCGACACGCCCCAAGCGCTGGTGGCCGACGCCCCGCCCGGCGCCAGCTACCTGGTGATGAGCCACAGCCACGCGCTCGATCAAGCGCTAAGCGAAGCGATCCTGGCGCGCGCCGACGTCGGCTGGTTTGGCCTGATCGGCTCGGCCACCAAGCGCGCCCGCTTCGAGCAGCGCCTGCGCGCGCGCGGGGTGAGCGAGCAGCGCCTGGCCGCCATGGTGTGTCCGATCGGCCTGCCGGGCATCGCCGACAAGGCGCCCGCCGTGATCGCCGCATCCGTGTGCGCCCAATTGCTGATGGTGTGGCAAGCCCAGGCTGCGGCCGCCGAGCGCCCCGCGCCCGCTATCCCTAACATGGGCGGCCGCGCCCTCCTGATATAAGAAAGCATTCATGTCCCTCGCTCCCGTTCCCCAGCAAGCATACCGGGCCAGCTTGCTGTACTTTGTCGCCGATCCGGCCTTCAGTGACGACGCCCATCGCTGGCACAGCGACGGCTTGCTTGTCGTCGCCGATGGCAAAGTGGTGGCGGCCGGCGACTACGCCAGCCTGGCGCCGACCCTGGCGCCGCACACGGTGCCGCACGATTACCGCGGCAAGTTGATCACGCCGGGCTTCATCGACACCCATCTCCATTTCCCCCAGACCGACATGATCGCCTCGCCCGCCCCGGGCCTGCTGCCTTGGCTGGAGCAATATACCTTTCCCACCGAGCGGCAGTTCGACGATCCGGCGCACGGGCGCGCGGTGGCCGAATTTTTCCTCGACCAGTTGCTCGCCTGCGGCACCACCAGCGCCATGGTCTACGGCACCGTCCACGCCCAATCGGTGGACGCGTTTTTCGCCGCCGCCGAGGCGCGCCAATTGCGCATGGTGTGCGGCAAAGTGCTGATGGACCGCCATTGTCCGGCCTACTTGCGCGACACCGCCGAAAGCGGCGCGCGCGACACCGAGGCGCTGATTCAGCGCTGGCACAAGCGCGGCCGCGCCCTGTACGCCATCACTCCGCGCTTCGCGCCCACCTCCAGCGAGCGGCAATTGGGCCTGGCCGGCGAGCTGGCGCGCGCCTATCCCGACACCTTTTTGCAAACCCATGTCGCTGAAAACGAGGACGAGTGCCGCTGGGTCGCGTCGCTGTTTCCCGACGCACGCAGCTATCTGGACGTGTACGACGGCTATGGCATGTTGCGCCCGCGCGCCCTGTTCGGGCACTGTATTTATTTAGATGAGCACGACCGCGCGCGCCTGGCCGGATCGGGCGCGGCGGTGGCGGTATGCCCCACCTCCAACCTGTTTTTGGGCAGCGGCCTGTTCGACTTCGCGCTGGCCGACGCGGCCCGGGTCAACCTGGCGCTGGCCACCGATGTGGGCGCCGGCACCAGTTTCTCGATGTTGCAAACCATGAATGAAGCCTATAAAGTAGCGCGCTTGAAAGGCAGTTATTTGCCGGCACTGCGCATGTTCTACTTGGCCACCTTGGGCGCGGCGCGTTGCATGGGACTCGACGGTGTGATCGGCGCGTTCGCCGCCGGCACCGAGGCCGACTTCATCGTGCTCGATCCCCGTGCCACACCGCTCTTGGCGCGCCGCAGCGCCGCCTGCGCCAGCCTGGAGGAATTGCTGTTCGCGCTGGCGCTGCTGGGCGACGACCGCGCCGTCGCCGCCAGTTACTCCGGCGGGCGCCTGGTCCACAGCCGGGCGAGCTAGCGAACGCCTGCGTCGGCGCCGTTTTTTCATGTTGTTTTCTATACGAATCGAGTCTGATCCATGCACAAAAAACTCTCCGCTTCGCTGGTCGCGCTGGCCCTGGCCAGCCAGACCGGTATGGTTGCCGCCGCTTCGGCCGCCAGCAACGAAGCGCTCACGCAACGTCACTTCGCCGCGCTGGTGGCCGGACCGCAGCCCCAACTGGCCGAGTTGACCTTGTTTATGACCATGTTGCCGAAGGGCGGAGACTTGCATCATCATTACTCCGGCGCCATCTATGCGGAGCAATATCTGGATTGGGTCGATCGGCAAAATTATTGCGTGGATAAGAGTAACTACAAGATTATCACCGAGCGCGCCACGGTTGACGCCGAGCGCGCCAAGCCGGCCGCGCAGCGCGCGTGTCTGTCGGGGGCCGAAGCGCTGATCGACCCCGGCTTTCTGGCGGCGCTGTTGCAGCGCTGGTCCGACAAGGATTTCGCCAACCACGGCGCCGACCAGTCCCCGCCCGATCGCCAATTCTTCGATACGTTCGGGTACTTCGGCCCGGTTTCCACCGGCAATGCGAACGCCGGCTTGAAGCTGCTCAAGGAGCGCGCCATCCAGGAGAACCTGGCCTACATCGAAACCATGTACCAGCTGGCGCCGTTCATCCAGCAAGTCGACTTCGACCAGGCCGTGCTGCAACCGGGTCTGGACCCGGCGCGTTTGCAGGCGCAGTTTACGGCCTTGTCCTTGGCGCTCGAGCAAGACCAGAGTTTCAACCAAGGCATCGCTAACTATCTCGATGAGCTCAAGGCCAGCAGCGCCGGTATCGACGACGAGCAATTTACCATGCGTTTTCAGTCGTATGCGCTGCGGTTCTTGTCGCCTTCGCAAGTTTTTTCTTCGATGGTAGCCGGTTTCAAGATGGCCAGCCAGAGCGCGCAAGTGGTGAGCTTGAACATCGTCGGTCAGGAAAGCGCCCATGTGTCGATGCGCGACTATGCGCTGCACATGCAAATGTATAAGTTCTTGAGAACCAAATATCCCAAGGTAAAGCTGGCGGTGCACGCCGGCGAGTTATCGCTGGGCATGGTACAGCCGGAAGGATTGCGTTTTCATATCGCTCAAGCG
The DNA here is from genome assembly GCA_040385995.1 of Pseudomonadota bacterium. GTDB lineage: Bacteria > Pseudomonadota > Gammaproteobacteria > Burkholderiales > Burkholderiaceae_D > Janthinobacterium. Next base: position 4,425 of record JAZKGI010000055.1, on the reverse strand, counting down.
GTGGAGGTGGCCGGTGCCAATCGCATCGGCCACGGCATGGACATCGCGCACGAAAGCGGGGCGCTGGCGCTTATGCGCACCATGCGCGAGCGCGATATTCCGGTCGAAATCAATTTGACCAGCAATGAATTCATTTTGGGCGTGAAAGATCAAGCTCATCCCATCAATTTGTATCGCCGATACAGGGTGCCATTCGTGATCTCCACCGATGACGCCGGCGTGTCGCGCAACACCTTGTCTTCCGAATACGTGCTGTTTGCCAGCCGTTACAAGACCGATTATGCGGAAGTGAAAAAGCTGTCGTATAACAGCTTGCGTTACGGCTTTCTCGCCGATAGCGACAAACAGCGGTTGATCAAGTTGCTGGACGGCCGCTTCGCCAAGTTCGAAGCTGACATCGCCGCCACGCAGCGCACACGGCAACCTTAATGGTTCACGCAGCGGCCCCGCCGGGGCCGCGTTCGCGCCATGCCGGGCTACCCCAACCCACCTAAATCCGTGTTTTTAGGACAATTTTGTGGCCACTTCGCTACATTTCGCGCGTTACTGTGCCCCAGTTTTCCAAAATTTCTTATGAAACAATTACTCGTAACAATGGCTCAATTATAATGCGGCAACAGTTACGCGCCACCTCAGCCAGCGGCTGGGGCCGGCCAGCCCGCTCCGCGCCCGACTCCGACGCATAGAATTGTTTTCGCGGGCTTGTCATGGACTTGACACAATTGCTGTCTACACTGCCGTGCGGCCTGAACGGCGCGCGCAGACGCAAGAAGCAAGCGACAGGCGCGCTGGCGTATTTGGCGAGCAAGGCCATGGTATGGGTTTTGCTTAAAAAATAGACGGTTGTGTGTCCAAAAAACAAATATCAGTCTTTATTGGGGTTATAAATGATCAATCACAAACGGTTCCGCCTGACGCAAATCGCGCTGAGCCTGTCCCTCGCGCTGGTGGCGGCACCGTCCTTCGCACAAAACACCACCTCTGCCATCGGCGGCCGCATTGTCGGCGCGGACGGCAAACCGGCCAGCGGCGCCACCGTCACCATCGTGCACACGGAATCGGGTTCGGCCACCAACATTGTCACCGACGCCGAGGGGCGCTATGTGCAGCGGGGTTTGCGCGTGGGGGGGCCGTACTCCATCACCATCACACGTGATGGCGTGACCGAAAAGCGTGACGGCGTCTACACCCAGTTGGCGGAAACGGCCAGCGTCGACGCCACCCTGGGCGCGCCGGCGATGCAAACCGTGACCGTGGCCGGCGTGGCGGGCGGGCGTTCCGACAAATTCTCCAAAACGAATATGGGCGCCGGCACCAGCATCAGCGCCACCGAATTGGCGATTCAAGGTTCGATCAACCGTAACCTGCAAGACTATGCGCGCAGCGATCCGCGCGTTTCCCAGACCGATAAAGAGCGGGGCGAAATGTCGGTGGCCGGGCAAAACTCGCGCTACAACTCGCTCACCATCGACGGCGTGGCCGTCAACGACACCTTTGGCCTGGAATCGAATGGCAGCCCTACCGCCAAGCAGCCGATTTCGATTGACGCCATTCAGTCGGTGCAGGTCAACGTCGCCAATTACGACGTCACCCAAAAGGGCTACACGGGCGGCAATATCAACGCCGTCACCAAGTCCGGCACCAACACCGTCAAGGGCAGCGTGTATTACGTGTTCCGTAACGACAGCATGGCCGGCGACCGCTACAACGCCACCACCGACACGTATTTCGCGCCGCCGCCGTTCAAGGAAACCACCAAGGGCGCCACCGTCGGTTTACCGCTGATTCAAGACAAGCTGTTTTTATTCGCGGCCTACGAAAAACTGGAATCGACCCGCACCGCGCCCGCTTTCGGCCCGATCGGCAGCCCGTTGACCAACGTCGGCCTGGCGCCTTCCACCATCGCCGGCGCGCAAGCGATCGCCAAGAACAAATATGGCATCGATATCGGCACCGCCGACACCCCGAGCAACGCGGCCTTGAATGTCGATGACAGTCTGGTCAAATTCGACTGGAACATCAACGACAACCACCGCGCGATGTTCCGCTATTCCAAAACAAAGCAGACCGAGCCACAATTTCCCGGCTTGAGCAGCACCGGCTTGTCGCTCAATTCCCAATGGTATAACCAGGGTAAAACCATCGAAACCCTGGTCGGTCAGTGGACCGCCGACTGGAGCCCGACGTTTTCGACCGAATTCAAATTGTCGTCGCGCGATTACGACAGCGTACCGCAGTTAAATGCCTCCTTGCCGTTTATCAGCCTCGCTTTTAGCGGTCCGAACCCTGTCGGAACGGCGGCGTCGGTCCCGGTGGGCAATCGTTCGCTCGCTTTTGGTACGGACAATAGCCGGCAGCGCAATATCTTAGGCACCAAGACCAAAGACGCCTACTTTGGCGCCAACTGGTCGTTAGGTGACCATGAAGTCAAGTTCGGCGGCGATTACAGCAAAAACGATGTGTACAACGCCTTCCTGCAAAACGTCTGGGGCAATTATTCGTTTTCATGTATCGACGGCCTGCAATACAACTTCCAGCCAGCCGGTTCGCCGGCCCTGGTGTGCGGCAGGTCCAGCTATGCCACGTTCGAACAAGCGACCCTGGAAAACTTCAACCGCGGCCGTCCAACCTCGTACACTTTGCAAGTGCCAAATACCGGCTTGACGCTGGATGACGCGATAACCACCTTCAGCATTAAAAACTACGGGGCCTTCGTGCAAGATACCTGGGCCGTGAATCCCCGCTTGTCGGTGAGCTATGGCGTGCGCCTCGATGCGGCGCGCATCGGCGACCGTCCATTGAAAAACGAAGCGGCCGCCGCGCCCACCATCGCCAGCACCGGCCTGGATAAACGCCAGACCGGCGGTTTCGGCGTCGACAATACCAAGACGTTTGACGGCGACAACCTGATTCAGCCGCGGGCCGGCTTCAATTACCGCTTTGACAGCGCGCGCCAGATGCAATTGCGTGGCGGTTCGGGCTTGTTCCAAGGTTCGGCGGCGACGGTGTGGCTATCGAATCCGTTCTCCAACACGGGCGTGGCGACTCATAACGTGATCTGCAATACCAGCACCGCCCCATGTCCGGCCGACGGTGGCGTGTTTAGCACCGATATCAACAATCAGCCCGCCTTGCCCGGTGTCGGCAACATCGCCAATCTCGACCTCTTGGCGCCCGGTTTGAAACAGCCATCGGTGTGGAAATCGAATCTGGCCTTCGACACCGAGTTGCCCTGGTTCGGCATCGTCTTCGGCGCCGAGTATTTGTACACCAAAACCAAAGACGGTATTTACTATCAAAACTTGAATCTGGGCGCGCCGACCAAAATCGGTTCCGATGGCCGGCCGCTGTATTACACCCAGAAAGGGTATGACACGGCTTGCTTTAGCGCTTCCGGCTCGGCCATCACGACCCGTAACACGCCGTGCGAGACCAATCGCACCAAGTCGCAAAGCAATGCCAGTTTCGGTAACGTTTTAGTGGCCAGTAAAACCGATAAAGGTGGCAGCAATCTGGCCACCTTGTCGCTGAGCCGTCCCTTGACGGCCGGTTTCGGCTGGTCGGTGTCGTACACCTACACCGATGCGAAAGAAGTATCACCACTGACGTCGTCCACATCGAGCTCGAACTACAGCGCGCGCGCCATCTTCAACCCGAACGAAGAAGCCAACGCCAATTCGAGCTATCTGGTGAAAGACCGCATCAACGCCCTGGTCAATTTCCAGAAGCGTTTCTTCGACAATTACAAGACCAGCTTTGGTTTGTTTTATGAAGGCCGTGCCGGCAAGCCGTACAGCTGGACCTACAATAACGACTTGAACGGCGACGGCATTGTCAGCAACGACTTGATGTACATCCCGTCGGCGCCAGGTTCGGGGCAGGTGGCGTTCGCTGGCGACACCGCCACCAACCACGCCAACGAAGACAGGTTCTGGGCCACCGTCAATGCCAATCCGAACTTGAAACGCGCCGCCGGCGGCGTGGTCGGACGCAACGAAAGCTTCGCGCCATGGACCAACAGCTTCGACATGCGCATCAGCCAGGAAATCCCTGGCCTGTTCAAGGGCAACAAAGCATCGTTTACCTTCGACATCTTCAACTTCGGCAATTTGCTGAACAAGAAATGGGGCCGTATCAATGAGGTTGGATTCGCCAGCAACGGCGGCCAGGCCCGCAGCTTCGTCGATTACGCCGGCCTGGACGCGCAAGGCCGTTATATCTACCGCGTGCGCGATTCGGTGGAAAACTACGACGTGCGCCAGGTCAAGGGCGAGTCGCAGTGGGCAATTCAAGCCACCGTCAAGTATGAGTTTTAAGCTCGCCGCTTGATGGGTTCGGAAAAAGGCTGGTGGCGACACCAGCCTTTTTTATTTGGTGCGCCCAGCATGGGCGCACTCCTGTGGGTGAAAGTCCCGCCGCGAGCTG
>JAZKGI010000054.1:0-18068 GCA_040385995.1 Pseudomonadota bacterium | reverse complement strand
TAGTTATAGTGAAAAACCCCATGCGAGCATCAGCCGTGTGGGGTTTTTTTACGTCTGGTGTTTGAGCGTCTAACCCGATCGGCCATCACGACCGAGCGTAAGCGACCAGCCCATCCATCTATGAATTTCTGCTTGTCCCGCCCACACTGTTTTCTTTGATTATCAAGGAGAAAAGTGGTGACGAATGTGGAGCAAGAAAAGGCGTGGCAAGAACGCGTGGCCCAGTGGCGGGCCAGTGGGCTGTCGCAGCGCGCCTTCGCGCGTGAGCATGGATTTTCCCAGAAACAGGTTAGTTATTGGTCGCGACGCTTGGCAGTTGCGCCGCCGGCGCCGGGGTTCGTGCCGGTGTGCGTGACATCGGCTGGTGCGGCAGAGGGGATCAGTTTGCGTAGCGCGCATGGCTGGATGCTGACCTTGCCCCGTAACGTGCCGGCCAACTGGCTGGCCGAGTTGATGCGGGCGCTGTGATGGAAGTTTCGGCAGATGGCATCTGGCTTGCCACCGCGGCAGTGGACATGCGCACTGGTATCGATGGACTGTCATTGCACGTGCAGCAGGCTCTGGGTAGGCCGCCGTGCGACGGCACCGCCTACGTGTTTGCCAACCGGCGCCGCACGCGCCTGAAGCTGGTGTGCTAGGACGGCACGGGCGTCTGGATGTGCCTGCGCCGGCTGCACCGTGGCCAATTCGTCTGGCCTGCGGCCGGTGAGGCAAGCTGGCAAATCAGTGCCGCACAGTGGCAATGGCTCATCGCGGGTGTGGACTGGCAGCGCCTGTCGGCGCCGGCGCCGGCACAGTGGCTGCTATGAACAGGTAAACAGTTGCGCTTGTAAACAGGGTGCCGGCCCTGTAAACTGCGGAGCATGAACCGCTCGACGACCTTGCCCGCACCGACATCGCCCCAGCGTTGCTGGCACAAGTGCGTGCCCTGGTCGAGCGGCAGCAGGCCGAGCTGGCGCAACACGATGTGGCCCTGGCGCGGCGCGACGCGCTGCTGGCCGAGAAGGACTTCAAGATCGCCGCTTTGACCCACGAACTGGCTTACTACCGCCGGATTCGCTTTGGCAAGGCCAGCGAAGCGCTGGCGGGCGAACAGCGCCTGTTGTTCGAGGAAACGGTCGATACCGATCTGGCCGCGATCGCAGAAGAACTCAAGAAAGAAGCGCCCGCCAAGCGGCCACGCAAGCGTGCCGGACGCCAGCCGTTGCCGCCGGAGCTGCCACGCACCGTGCATCTGTATGAGCCCGCTTCCTGCCAGTGTGGGCGATGCGGCGCCGCTCTGGTCAAGATCGGCGAAGACGTCAGCGAACAATTGGACGTGGAGCCGGCGCGTTTCTTCGTGCATCGCCACATTCGCCCGCAGTACGCGTGCCGCGCTTGCGAAACGGTCACGGCCGCGCCGATCCCGGCGGCGGTGATCGATGGCGGCCTGGCCGCCGTCGGCTTGCTGGCGTGGATCGCGGCATGCAAGTATCTGGACCATCTGCCGCTGTACCGGATCGAACAGATCGCGGCGCGCCAGGGCGTGCCGCTGGCGCGCTCCACCTTGGCCGACTGGATCGGGCGCATCGGTGCGGCCTTGCAACCGCTGGCCGACCGGCTGGCCGAGTTGCTCAAGGAACGAAGTTGCCTGCATGCCGACGAAACACCGGTGCGCCAACTCGATCCCGGCAGCGGCAAGACGAAACAAGCCTATCTGTGGGCCTATCGATCCAATGGACTCGACGGCGGTCCGCCGGTGGTCCTGTTCGACTACCAAACCAGCCGGGCCGGGGTGCACGCGCGCACCTTCCTGCACGGTTGGCGCGGGCATTTGGTGGTCGACGATTACGCCGGCTACAAGGCCCTGTTTACGGAGAACGGTCCTGTCGAATTGGCTTGCCTGGCCCATATCCGGCGCAAATTTTTCGACCTGCATGCCGCCAGCGGCAGCCCCGTCGCTGCGCAGGCTTTGCGCCGCATCGCCCAGCTGTACGCCGGCGAGCAACAAGCGGCGGGCATGACGCCGACCCAGCGCCTCGCACTGCGCCAGCGGCATGCCGTACCCGCCTTGGCTGAAATGCGCGCCTGGCTGCTGGCCACGCAAACAACCGTCGCCGTCGGCAGTGGCACGGCCAAGGCCATCGAGCATGCGCTCAAGCGCTGGCCCGCGCTCGAGCGCTATGCCGGATCGGGCAGTTGGCCGATCGGATAACAACCCGGTCGAGAACGCGATCTGGCCTATCGCCATCGGCAAGAAGAACTGGCTGTTCGCCGGCTCCGAGCGGGCGGGCCGCCGCGCCGCCGCCATCCAGAGCCTGTTCGCCACCGCCAAGCTCAATGGACTCGACCCCGCCCGCTGGCTGGCCGACACGCTCGACAAACTTCCCACCTGTCCCAACAGCAGAATCGACTCGCTGCTACCATTCACAAACTCTACACAGCCCTGAGCCAAGACGGAAGGCGGGGCGGCTGGTCGCTTACGACCGAGCGTCACGACGGATTGCTGAACTGTATTTGATCGAAGCGCAGTTACGCGACAAACCACCGTACGAACGACGGTTGGAGCGCGCGGCCGCGCCGATCGCTTCTCTTGCGCATGCGTCATCCGATCTTTTCTTGACCCTCCACTTGGGCCGCCTGCGCCAAGTTACCCCGGCTGATGCTCTCGCCGTCTTCCTTGCGCAAACTCCAGAACGTTAGCGATGACAGCACGGTCAGACCGGCCAGCGTCAGGAACGCGTGATGCAAGGCGTTGCCCAATACCAGGCGGTCGGTTTGCGGCAGGTCGCCGATGTACCAGGCGGTGAGGATGGAGCCGAACGCCAGCCCAAGGCTCATCGACAACTGCTGAAGCGAGCTGGCGATGGTGCTGGCCATGCTGGAATCGGCATTGTCGATATCGGCGTAGGCGATGCTGTTCATGCTGGAAAATTGCAGCGAATTGAAAAAGCCCAGAAAAAGGCTGATCGTCACGATCAGATACAGCGGTGTGCCGCTATCGACCAGCGCATACAGGGCGATGGTCATACCGATTAATACCGTATTGACAATTAATACTTGGCGATAGCCGAAGCGCGCCAGTACCCGGGCCGAGATGAACTTCATGCCCATGGCGGCGGCGGCCGATGGCATCATCAGCAAACCGGACTGCCAGGCCGGCAAGCCCAGCCCAAGTTGATAGAGCAGGGGCAGCAGAAACGGCAAGCCGCCCACCCCCAGCCGCGTGATGAAACCGCCGACCACCGAAACGCGGAAGGTACGGATGCGAAACAGCGCCAGCCGCAGCAAAGGGTGCGGCGCTTCGCTCGCATGCCATAGATACGCGGCCAGCAGACTGAGCGCGATAAGCAGCAGCACCGCCGCCGAAGTCGGGTCCAAACGATGCTCGCCGAATACTTCGAGCAGCCAGGACAGCAACGCCACGCCGGTGCCAAACAGCACCATGCCGACCAGATCGAGCGGCCTGGCCTGCTCGGCACGGTAATCGGGCATGAAACGGTAAGCCAAAAACATGGCTATCAGTCCGACCGGCACGTTGACGAAAAAAATCTCTCGCCACGATAGCCAATGCACGATCAAGCCGCCCACGGTCGGCCCCAGCAACGGGCCGATCAGGGCCGGAATGATCACGAAGTTCATCGCCGCCAACAATTCGGCCTTGGGAAAGGTGCGGATGATGGTGATGCGGCCCACCGGCATCATCATGGCCGCGCCCGCGCCTTGCAACAGGCGCGCGGCCACCAGCATTGGCACATTGAGCGACAGGCCGCACAAAATCGAAGCCACGGTGAAAATCGCCACCGCGCAGCAAAACACGCGCCGGGTGCCGAAACGGTCGGCCAGCCAGCCGCTGATCGGAATGCAGACCGCCAGACTGAGAATGTAGCTGCTCACCACCGCCTTCAAGCTCAGCGGCGTGACATGCAAGCTGGCCGCGATGCTGGGAATGGCGGTGTTGACGATGGTGGAGTCGAGTTGCTCCATGAATAAGGCGGTCGCGACGACCCAGGGCAGATAACTTTTGGTGGCGGGCGTGGTCATGAATAGAGTTGGCGCATCGGGTGGGGCGGCTGTCACCAGCCGCGATCAGGGTGTCACGCTCCGATTGTCACATAGATGGCTGTGGTGCGGCGCCAACAATGCGTGCGCGCATCACGCGCGGGCCGGCCAAGGAGGCGCCGCGCGCCCCGGTCGGTAAAGTTTTTGCACGCGTCTTAGAACCACGTCATGGTGCCGTCATCAATGCGGCGTACCTTGCGAGCATCAGCAACCTCGATCAGGTGGCCTCATGCGTTCCTATTTTTCCGCCCGTCCCGTCGCGCCGTCGTCGGCGCCCGACACCTTGCCCGGGCGGCGCCGTTTCATTGGCCGACTGTGCTCGAGCGCTTTGCTGGGCGCCACCGGCCTGGGCGCGAGCGGGTGCGCCGAGACCGCCGCCAGCGAGCCCGACACGCCGGGCGCGCGCTTTTTACACGGTGTGGCCAGCGGCGATCCGCTGCAAGACCGCGTGATCCTGTGGACCCGGGTCTCGCCGGCCGAGCCGAACGACGGCGCCGAGATCGCCGTGCAGTGGCAGCTGGCGACCGACCCGCACTTGCGTCAGATCGTCGCTTCCGGCAGCGTATCGACCGGCCCCGAGCGCGACTATACGGTCAAGATCGACGCCGAGGGATTGCTGCCCGGGCTGGTTTATTTTTACCGTTTCAGCACCGCCGCCGCCACCTCGCCGGTGGGGCGCACCAAGACTTTACCGAAACAGAACGCGCGGCAAGTCAAGCTGGCGGTGTTTTCATGCGCGAACTACCCGGCCGGTTATTTCAACGTCTACGCCGACGCCGCCCAACAGGACGACCTGGACGCGGCGATCCACATCGGCGACTACATTTACGAATACGACAGTACCGGCTATGCCTGCGCCGACGCGGTCGCGCTGGGCCGGGTGTCCGAGCCTGGCCATGCGCTGATGGCGCTGGCCGACTACCGGCGCCGCTATGCGCAATACCGCGCCGACCCCGACTTGCAGGCGCTGCACGCGAGCGTGCCCTTCATCGTGGTGTGGGACGACCACGAAATCGCCGACGACGCCTGGCGCGCCGGCGCGGCCGAGCACCACGCGGAGCGATCCGGCCCGTTCGAGGCGCGCAAGCAGGCCGCGATCCAGGCTTATCACGAATGGCTGCCGATCCGCGCGCCCGACCGCGCGGCGCCCGAGCGCATCTACCGGTCCTTCGATTTCGGCAAGCTGGTGTCGCTGCACATGCTCGACAGCCGCATCGTCGGGCGCGACCGGCAACTGGTGATGGCCTCCTACTTGGACCGCGACGGCCGCTTCGATGTCGATACCTTCCGGCGCGACGTGGCCGCGCCCGAGCGCGCCATGCTGGGGGGCGAGCAAATGGCGTGGCTGGAGCGGCAAGTGGCCGGCTCGGGCGCGCGCTGGCAGATGCTGGGCCAGCAAGTGCTGATGGCGCGCATGGAGTATCCGCAGCCGGTGCTCATGGACCGGATCAGCTGCGCCGACTATGTGACGCTACAGCGGCGGGCGCTGAGCGACCCGGCCGCCTTGACGGCCGCCGAAACGGCTTGTCTGGCCGAGCCCACCGTGCCTTGTTATCTCGATTCCTGGGACGGTTATCAGGCCGAGCGCGAGCGCGTGTTCGACATCATAGGGCGCCACCGCAAAAACCTGGTGGTGCTAGCGGGCGACACCCACAACGCCTGGGCCAGCGACTTGCGCGACGGGGGCGGGCGCCGCATCGGCGTCGAATTCGCCACCGCCTCGGTCTCCTCGCCCGGGCTGGAGTGTTCCTACCCCGACCGCGCGCCGGAGCAGGTGGCGCGCATGATGGAGCAGCTGATCGAGCCGCTGTACTATGCCCAGACCAGCAAGCGCGGCTACATGATCATCAGCGCCAGCCATGACGAGGTGCGCGCCGACTGGCGTTTTGTCGACACGGTGCACAGCCGCCAATTTAGCGCGGCCACCGAACGCAGCCTGCGTACCCTGGCCGGCGCGGGCGGGCGCCGCATCGCCGAATGCTGAGCGGACCGGCTTGGCCCTGGCTCGTTCGGCATAGCGCGCAGGACCGCGCGGCCGATGTGGAATGGATAGCGGCCGTCACGTGCTGGATCGGGCAGAACGGCGTCGTGTATCCGTGTGCGGCAAGGGGTAAGGCGCGCCGCGCGCTGGCGTGGCGCAGCCAATGTGGCCCGGCCGGCGTGGCCCGGCCGGCGTGGCGCGACTGGCCTTAGCCGTTCGGCGCCGCCTTGCCCAACGCGCTCAGCGCGTCGAACAAGGGTCTGGTGGCATCGGCCAGCCGCTCCAAACTGGCTTCGCGCAGCGCCGCCACGTCCACCACGGCGTCGCTGCGCAGGCCGGCCCAGCGCAGCAGCGCGGCGCACGCGGCGGGCGTGTCGAACAAGCCGTGCAGGTAGGTGCCCAGAACCTGCTCATCGGCCGAGCACGCGCCTTCGGGCCGGCCGTCGATGCAAAACGCCGGGCGCGCTAACGCCGGCCCTTGCGACACGCCCACGTGGATTTCGTAGCCGGCCACCGGCGCGTCTTGCGCTTGCGCGGAAAAGCAGCAGCGGCCCCGCACCTGGGCCAGGCGCTTGCGCGCGCCCAGGCGGGTGTGCACGTCCAGCAGGCCGAGGCCGGGCGAGGCGCCGGCCTGGCCCTCGATCCCGTCCGGATCGTCCACGCTCATACCCAGCATCTGAAAGCCGCCGCACACGCCGATCACTTTGCCGCCGTAGCGCAGATGACGCGCGATCTGCTCGGCCCAGCCTTGGCGCCGCAGCCATGCCAGGTCGGCGCGCGTGTTCTTGCTACCGGGCAGAATGATCAAGTCGGCGGCCGGTAGCGCCTCGCCCTGGCGCACAAAGCGCAAGTCGATATCTGGATGGACGCGCAGCGCGTCGAAGTCGGTATGGTTACTCATGCGCGGCAGCTGCGGCACGATCACACGAAAGGCGCCGCGCTCGGCCTGCACCGCGGCCACCGCGTCCTCGGCGTCCAAAAACAGGCCGTGCAGATAGGGCAGCACCGCCAGCACCGGCTTACCGGTCTGCTGTTCCAGCCAGTCCAGGCCCGGTTGCAGCAGCGCCAGGTCGCCCCGGAAGCGGTTGATGACGAAACCGATGGTGCGTTTGCGCTCGCTCTCGGACAGGCAGGACAGGGTGCCCACGATGTGCGCGAACACGCCGCCGCGGTCGATGTCGGCCACTAGAATGACGGGACAGTCGACCGCCTCGGCGAAGCCCATGTTGGCGATGTCGCGCGCGCGCAGGTTGATTTCGGCCGGGCTGCCGGCGCCTTCCACGATCACATGCTGGTACCGCTGGCGCAGCCGCTGGTACGATTCGAGCACCGCCTGCATCGCCACCGTCTTGTAGCGGTGGTAGTCGCGCGCATGCATGTCGGCCCGTACCTGGCCGTGAATGATGACTTGCGCGCCCGTGTCGGACGACGGTTTCAGCAGCACCGGATTCATGTCGGTGTGCGGCGCCACACCGGCGGCGATCGCTTGCAGCGCCTGGGCGCGGCCGATCTCGCCGCCGTCGGCCGTGACGGCGCTGTTTAGCGCCATGTTCTGCGGCTTGAACGGCGCCACGGCCGCGCCTTCGCGCAGCAGCAGCCGGCACAGGGCGGCCACCACCGTGCTTTTGCCGGCGTCCGAGGTGGTCCCTTGCACCATCAAGGTAGGGAAGGGGAAGCGCATGCCGCCGCCTGTGGGCGGGTGGTCGGACCGGTGCCCATCGTGCCCGGCCATCTCAGTTTTTCCGGCGCTGGCGCGCCAGTTCGAGTTTGTCGCACAGGGCGGCCGCGCCGGCGATCATGCGCGGGCCGGCCCGGTTCAAGAGATTGCCGTCCAGGATAAACAGATTGTCGGCCCGCACCGCGCGCATGGCCGGATACTGGCGCCACATATTCACGCCCCCTTCCGGCGGGTTTTTTTCGCCGCTGCCGACAATCGCCTCCGGGTCTTCACGTAATACGTCTTCGATGCCGACCACCGGCGCCGTCACCGTCATGTGCGCGAACACATTGTCACCGCCGCACAGGCGCACGGCGTCGCTGACGATATGACCGCCGCTCAGGGTGTAGAGCGGTTTGTCCCAGACTTGATAGAACAGGCGCACCGGCGCCCGGCCGGCATACTTGGCGCCCAGCGCCGCCAGTTGCTCGCGCAGCTTCGCCGCCGCCGGCCGGGCCACGCTCTCGGTGCCCAGCAACTGGCCCATGCGCAGCACGCTGTCGGCGATGGCATCCAGCTTTTTCGGCTCGCTGTGAAACAGCGGAATGCCCAATTGGCGCAAGGCGTCGATCTGGCGCGCCGAGCTGCCGTGCATCCACACCACGATCAAATCCGGTTTCAGGGCGATCACGCGCTCGATGTCGATCTGGCGATTGTCGCCAATGCGGGGCAGGCGTTTGGCCGCCTCGGGATAGTCGCTGTAGTTGACCGTGCCGACGATGCGTTCGCCGCCGCCGGCGGCGAACAGCAGCTCGGTCACGTGCGGCGCCAGCGCCACCACGCGCCGCGCCGGCTGCTCCAAGGTGACGGCGTTGCCGTCGTCGTCGTGCACCGTGATGGCGGCCTGCGCCTGAATCGCCGGCGCGGCCAGGCAAGCGAGCGCGATGAAATTTGCGATTGACGATGCGATTGATGCTGCGTTTGACAATCTGTTCATGAGCGATCCTCGGTCCATTCGTGTAAAGCCTGCGTCAGGCGCTGCCAGCCCGCTTCATCGGGCGGTAGGCCGAGCCGGATGCCGCGTGCCGCTTCGGAAAACAGGCGCACCCAGATCCCGCGTTCGGCCATGTGCCGCCACAAGGCTTCCGGCCGCGCCTCTGGCCACCATTGAAACAGCGGCGTGCCGCACGCATCGATGCCGTGCTTGGCCAGTAAGCCGTGCAGGCGCGTGCCGCCGGCAGCCAGTTGTTCGCGCATGGCCAGTTGCCAGGGCCGGTCGCGCAGCGCCGCCAGGGCGATGTGCTGGGCCGGTCCGCTCACGGCCCAAGGCCCCAGCGCATCGGCCAGCGCGTCCAGCAGTGGCGCCTGGGCCGCCACGAAACCGAGCCGCACCCCGGCCAGGCCGAAAAATTTGCCCACCGAGCGCAGCACGATCAAGCCCGGCTGGTCGCTGGCGGCCGCCACGCTGGTGTGTGGCGTGGTGTCGCCGAAGGCTTCGTCCACCACCAGCCAGCCGCCGCGCGCGGCCAGGCGCGCGGCCCATGCCAGCAGCTGTTGCGGCGCCACCGTGGCGCCGGTCGGATTGTTGGGGTTACAGACCACCATCACCTGGCAAGCGTCCACGGCGTCTTCCAGTTCGTGGTAAGGCACCTGGCGCATGGCGTGTCCGTGCAAGGCCCATTGGTGCGCATGCTCGGCGTACGATGGCGCCGCCACCACCACCGACGAGGGCGGGCGCAGGCGCGGCAATGCCTGGATCGCGGCCTGGGTGCCGGCCACCGGTAGCATCAGGGGCGCGCCGTAGTAGTGACAGGCCGCCAGTGCCAGCGCCGGATCGGCTTCCGGCAGCCGGTGCCAGGCATCGGCCGCCAGTGGCGGGGCCGGATACCATTGCGGGTTGATGCCGGTTGAAAGGTCGAGCCAGTCCTGCGGTGCGCGCCCGAAGCGCAGCGCGGCCTGGCGTAGATTGCCGCCGTGTTCAAGCATGGGTGCTCCCGAATAGTAGGATCAGCGCCGCCACCAGGCCCAGGCAGGCCAGCCACAGCGCGGTGGTGCGCGCCACCAGGGTCCAGGCGCGGCCGATGTCGTGCGCGGCGGCGGCGCGGCCGCTGCCCAGCGGCGGGCGGTGTTCGATCACGCCGTCATAGCTGGCGGCCCCGCCCAGCGCCAAGCCGAGCGCGCCGGCCCCGCTGGACATGACCGGCCCGGCGTTCGGGCTGCTCCAGGCCGGGGCCTGGCTACGCCAGCAGCACCAGGCGCGGCGCCGGCCGCGCGCGCCGCCGTCGGCCAGCAGCACATAGGACAGCGCGGTCAGGCGCGCCGGAATGAAATTGAGCGCGTCGTCGATGCGCGCGGCGGCGCAGCCAAACCAGGTGTAGCGCGGATTGCGGTAGCCCCACATGGCGTCGAGCGTATTGGCTAGCCTGAACAGCACCGCGCCCGGGCCGCCGGCCACGGCAAACCAGAACAAGGTGCCGAACACGGCGTCGTTGCCGTTCTCGAGCAGCGACTCGGCGCTGGCCTTGGCCAGATCGGCCGCGCTGGCCCGGTCGGTGTCGCGGCTGACGATGCGCGCCGTGAGCGAGCGGGCCTGGGCCAGCTGGCCTTGCAGCAGCGCCGCGCCGATCGGCAGATTGTGTTCGCGCAGGCTGCGCAAACCGATGCAGAAATAGAGCAGCACGGCGTGCGCCGCCAGCGCGGGCCAGCCGGCCGAGCCGCAGATCCACGCCGCCAGCGCGGTGGCCGGCGCCACCGCCGCCAGCCAGGCCAGCAGGCCGCGCGCGAAGCGCCGGCGGCCCCGGTTCAGGCGCCGCTCGATGGCGCCGGCCAGGTTGCCGAAGCCGACCAGCGGATGCCAGCGCCGCGTCTCCCCCAGCAGCAGGTCGAGCAGCACCCCGGCCAGCAGCAGCAGGACCATGGCCGGCAGCGACAGGCCGGCTAGCATGGCGGGCCTTTCAACACCAGCGGCAAGCCGGCGGCCACCAGCACGGCCCGTTCGCAGAGCGCCGCCACCGCCTGGTTCAGGCGCCCGGCTTGGTCGGTGAAGCTGCGTGAAATGGCGCCGTACGGCACGATGCCCATGCCCACCTCGTTCGATACCAGCACCACGTCGCCGGCCGCGCGCGCGAGCGCGTCCAGAAAGGCGGCGCGCTGCTGGTGAAACAGCGCCGGCAGGGCGATGGCGCCCACGTCGGGGTAGTCGGCGCGCTCGGAAAACATCAGGTTCGACAGCCACAGGGTGAGGCAGTCGATCAGCACCAGTCGCTCCGGCGCGCAGTGGCGCGTCAGGATGGCGGCCAAGTCGAGCGGCTCTTCCACGGTGCGCCAAGCGGCCGGCCGCTGGCGCCGGTGCAGTGCGATGCGTTGCGCCATTTCGCCGTCGCCGTCGCGGGCGGTGGCGATATAGATCACTTCCTTTCCCGACTGGGCCGCCAGCCGTTCGGCCAGCGCGCTTTTGCCGCAGCGCGCGCCGCCAAATATCAGGCTGCGCGTCATGCCGGCGCCTGCGCCGGCGCCGGCAAAAAGAGCGCCGCGCTGGCGGCCAAATTGGAGGGGAAGTAGGCGTGAAAATAGGAAGCGGTGAGCGAGCCGGCCCGGTACAGCGCCTCGCCTTGGGTGCCCGAGGGATGCTTGACGGTGTGGGCGGCCGGCGTGAGGGCGCTCTCCATGGTCGAATAATGGAAGGTGTGGCCGCGCAGCAGGCCGTGCGGGGTGCTCAAGCCTTGCGGCCCCAGTCCGGCCAAGCGCTTTTGCATCGCCACTTTTGCCGGCAGCAGGGCCGCCATCGGCCATGCCGCGCCGCTGCCGTCGGTCAGCGTGTCGGCCAGCGCCATCATGCCGCCGCATTCGGCCACGATGGGCAGGCCGGCGTGATGCGCGGCGCGGATCGAGGCGCGCCAGTTACCCGCCTCGGACAGCGCGCGCGCGTGCAGTTCCGGGTAGCCGCCGGGCAGGTAGACGGCGTCGGCCAAGGCCGGCACGGCGTGGTCGGCCAGCGGCGAAAAAAATGTCAGGGTCGCGCCCAACGCGCGCAGGGCGGCCAGATTGGCCGGGTATAAAAAGGCGAAGGCGGCGTCGCGCGCCACCGCGATGGTACGCCCGGCCAGCGCGCCGCACAACGGCGCGGCCGGGGCGGCCGGCGGCGCGATGTGCGTGGCGCGCAGGCCGTCCCACGCCGCCTGGTCGAGCGCCAGCTGGTCGGCCAGCCGGTCGAGCAGCTGGTCGATCTCGCCGATTTCGTCGGGCAGCACCAGCCCCAGATGCCGTTCCGGCAGCGAGCGCTCCTGGCGCGCCAGGGTGGCGAACAGCGGCACCTCGCGCAGCGAAGCGGCCACCATGGCGCCGTGATTGGCGCTGGCGATGCGGTTGGCGATCACGCCCGCCATCTCGACCGGACCGTAGTCGCGCAGGCCCAGCACCAGGGCGCCGGCCGTCTGCGCCATGGACGAGGCATCGATCACCGCCATCACCGGCACACCGAAGGCACGCGCCAGATCGGCCGAGCAGGGGGTGCCGTCGTATAGTCCCATCACGCCTTCGATCAGGATCACGTCGCACTCGGCGGCGGCCGCCGCCAGCTCGGCGCGGCACAGATCCGGCCCCACCATCCACAGGTCGAGCGAGCGCACCGGCGCGCCGCTGGCCCGCTCCAGCAGCATCGGATCGATGAAGTCGGGACCGCATTTGAACACCCGTACGCGCTGCCCCTGGCGCGCCAGTTTACGCGCCAGCGCCGCCGTGACGGTGGTTTTGCCCTGGCCCGAGGCCAGTGCCGTCACCAGCACCACTTTCACCGCCGCGCTGGAGCTCACCATTCGGTCCCTTGCTGGGCCACGATGCCGGCCGCGAACGCGTGTTTGACCACCGTCATGTCGGTGACCGTGTCGGCGATGGCGATCAGCTCGGGCGGCGCGCCGCGCCCGGTGATCACCACATGCTGCCGGGGCGGGCGCTCGAGCAGGTCGGCGATCACCGCGTGCACGTCGAGGTAACGGTATTTGAGTGCGATATTGAGTTCGTCAAGCAGCACCAGGCCGATACCCGGATCGCTCAAAAACAGCTTGGCCTGCTGCCAGGCCAGCAGCGCCTTTTCGGTGTCGCGCTCCCGGTTTTGGGTCTCCCAGGTGTAGCCTTCGCCCATCACATGGAAGCTCACTTGGTCGGGAAAGCGGCGCAGGAATTGCTCTTCGCCGGTCGCCATCGCCCCTTTGATAAACTGGACCACGCCCACTTTCATGTCGTGGCCCATGGCGCGCGCCACCATGCCGAAACCGCTCGAACTTTTGCCCTTGCCGTTGCCGGTATTGACGATGATGACGCCGATTTCCTTTTGCGCCTCCGCGATCCGGGCATCGATCACGGCCTTTTTGCGCTCCATGCGGACCCGGTGCCGTTCGTTGATGGCGTCGATGTCGCCGCCGTCCTGGTTTGTCTGGTTCATGCGCTTATCTCCTTGGGAATGAAAATGCTGCGGTGGCCGTGCTCGATGCGCTCGATCGGGTGGCCCAGGTATTGGCTGAGGGTGGCCGCCTGCATCACGTCGGCCACCGGGCCGGCCAGCCAGCGGCCGTCTCCCATCAGCAGCAGCGCGTGGCTGGAAATGGCGTGCGCCAGATTCAAATCGTGGCCGATCATGACCACGGTTTTGCTTTGCTGGCGGCATAGTCCGGCCAGCAGTCCCATTACGCTCATTTGATGGGCCAGATCGAGCGCGTTGGCCGGCTCGTCGAGTAGCAGCAGCGGCGTGTCCTGGGCCAGCATGGCGGCGATCGCCACCCGCTGCCGTTCGCCGCCCGACAGGCTGCGCACGTCGCGCTCGGCCAGTTCGGCCACCTGCATCGACGCCAGCGCCGCGTGGGCGATGCGGTGGTCGTCGCTGTTTTCCCAATAACGGTGGTCGTGGTAGGGGTGGCGCGCGGCCAGCACGGTTTCGATGGCGCGGTAGGCGAAGGCATCGCTGCGCGATTGCGCCAGGAAGGCGCGCTGGCGGGCCAGCTGCGTCAGCGGCCAGTCGGCCAGCGCGCGGCGCCCGATGGTGACCTGGCCGGCGTCCGGCTGGCGCAGTCCGGCCAGGGTGCGCAGCAGGGTGCTCTTGCCGGCGCCATTGCGGCCGATTACGCTCCAGCACTGGCCGGCCACCGCTTGCCAGTTCAGTTGTTCGATCAGGGTGCGCTGGCCGACGCGCAGCGTCAGTTGCTCGGTGCCGATCATGCGCGCCTCAGCCGGTGCAGTTGATACAGGAAGACGGGCGCGCCGATCATGGCCGTGATCACGCCCACCGGCAGCTGCTGGGGCGCGGCGATGGTGCGGGCCACGGTGTCGGCCAGCACCAGGAAGGTGCCGCCGGCCAGGGTGGCGGCCGGTATCAGCAGGCGGTGGTCGGAGCCGAGCGCGAAGCGCACCGCGTGCGGCACGATCAGGCCGACAAAGCCGATGCTGCCGGCGCTGGTGACGGCGCTGGCGGTGAGCAGGGCCGAGCAAAAAAACAGCGCCTTGCGCAGCGCGCCGACGCGCACGCCCAGCGTGGCCGCCGCCTCGGCATGCAGCGCCATCACGTTGAGCGCGCGTGCGCAGCGCAGGGCGAACAGCAGTGCCGCCGCCAGCACTAGCCAGGGTAGCCAGCGCAGCGGCGCGCCACCGAGTTCGCCCATCATCCAGAACACCATGCTGCGCAGACGGTTGTCGGGCGCGATCGACAGCATCAAGGTGACCGCCGCCATGCAAGCCGAATGCACGATCACGCCGGTCAGCAGTAGCAGGGAGGTGCCGCCCTCGGCCGCGCCGCCGGCGCGCAGATCGGCGCGCGCCAACAGGTACAACAGCAGGGAGACCGCGACGGCGCCGGCGAAGGCGGCCGCGTCCACCGTCCAGGTGGCCCACATGAATAGCAGCGCCGCCAGGGCGCCCACCGACGCGCCGGCCGAAATGCCCAGCACATAGGGGTCGGCCAGCGGATTGCGCAGTAGCGCTTGCATCATCACGCCGGCCAGCGCCAGGGCGGCGCCGGTCACGAAGGCGGTCAGCGCCCGGCCCAGCCGCAGTTCAAGCAGGGTCGCCGCCAGCGTGCCGTGTCGCCCGGGCCCGCCCCGGACCAGATCGGCCAGCGCCGCGGCCAGATCGGCCAGCGACAGCGCCACCGAGCCGGTCGCGCCCGACCAGGCCAGGCTGGCCACGGCCAGCAGCGCCAGTGCCGCCAGCACGGCGCCGCGGCCTTGGCCGACGTTGCGCGAGAGTGCTTGCATGGGCCGCATTCAGGGATGGGGCACCGGCGCGCGTGAGCCGCGCGCGCGTTGCCCGCATGGCGCGCCGGCCCGCGCCGGTGCCGGACATCGTGAAACAGGAATCATCATCGCCATCTTCATCTGATCACTTCAACACCGGCTCACTTCCCCGTAGGCCGGATTGACCAGAAGCGCGCATCTATGGCGTCGCTTCCACCTGTTTTGGCCGGTATCCGGGCTGGCAAGTCCGACTGTCCCACCTTCCCGTGCTGATGTGGGCACAGTGGCGATACGAGACAGTTCGCCATCCAGAACGAGCCGGACGACACTTGCTTACCGTTGCGGGGGCAGCACACGTTGACCGCCGAGCGGCATCGTGTTTCCCGTTTAACTGCACCCATGGATAGGGCGCGGGCACCAAAACATGCTCATTATACGGGTTTGCGGTTGGCGGCTGTGCGGCCTCGCCAATGGCGCCGGCCCTCACGCCAGCGTGATGCTGGCGCCGTAGGCGATGGCGTGCGGCGCGGCGGCGGCCTGCGCGGCCATGTCCGGCGGCGCCAGGCCGGCGTGGCAAGCGGCCAGCAGGCGCATGGTGCCGGCGTGGCACAGCACGATGGCCGATCCGATGCCGGCTTGGCGCACATCGGCATAAAACGCGCTCACACGGCTGGCCACTTCCAGTACGGTCTCGCCGCCGCCGGGGCGGTAGCCGGCCACGTCGTCGGCCCAGGCGTCGATTTCGGCCCGGGCGATATCGTCCCACGCGCGCATCTCCCACCGGCCGAAATCCATTTCGACCAGACGCGGGTCGAAGCACAGCGCGCTGCAAGGGAGCTGCCGCGCCAGGTCGGCACAGCGTTGCAGCGGGCTGGAAAAGAGGGGCAGGTCGGCCGGCAAGGTGGCCGCCAGCGCCGCGCGCGCCCGCGCCAATTCGGCCGGCGCGACGGGCAGGTCGGTGCTGCCGTAACACAGTCCGGCGGTCACCAGCGGGCGCGGATGGCGTATCAGGATCAGGCGCATGTCAGTGCCAGGCACGCGCCGTGAGCGCCAGATAGAAGGCCACTTCGCTCACCTGTTGCACCGCGCCCAGGCAGTCCCCGGTGTAGCCGCCCAAACGCCGCACGAAGGCGTGCGCCAGCCAGGCGCTCGACAGGGCCGCGCCCATGGCGCCGGCCAGCATGCCGGTCCATGGCAAATACCCGCACCAAGCCATGATCAGCGCGGGCAGCGCGCCGGTGGCGGCGGCGATGGCAAATTCGAGGCCGCTCATTTCCTGCGCCAGCGGCTTGGCCTTGCCTTCGGCGCGCGCGTAGTCGAGCCGCCATATGAGGGCGCAGGCGGCCACGCGCGACAGGGGATGGGCCAACAGCAGGGCGGCGGCGGCCACGCCGGGCGTTAGCTGGGACAGCAGCGTAACCTTTAAAGCGAGCAGGCCGCCGATGCCGATCGCGCCGTAGGCGCCGATGCGCGAGTCTTTCATGATGTCGAGCACCCGCTCGCGTGTCATGCCGCCGCCGAAGCCGTCGCACATGTCGGCAAACCCATCCTCGTGGAAGGCGCCGGTGAGGTAAATGCCGGCGCCGGTGGCCAGCAGCGCCGCCACCGGCGCTGGCCACCATTGCGCCACCGCGACGTGGACGGCCGCGCACACCGACCCCACCAGGATGCCGACCAGGGGAAAATAACGCGAGGCGTGGTGCAGCCAGTCGGGCGCAAATCCCACCCAGCGCGGAATCGGCAATCGGGTGAAAAACTGGAGCGCGATGAAAAACAGGCGGCACTGGTGAATCAGGCTGGCGTACAGACGTGACATGACGCCGCTATGCCGATTTGCCGCTGACCTGGGCCGATTCGAAGGTGGCCATGTGCGTCATAAAACCGACGGCCGCGCGCAGCAACGGCAGGGCCAGCGCGCAGCCGGTGCCTTCGCCCAGGCGCAAGTCCAGTTGCAGCAGCGGCCGCGCGCCCAGGTCGGCGAGCAGTTGGCGGTGACCGTGTTCATCCGAACAGTGCGAAAACACGCAGTAGTCCAGTATCGCCGGTTGCAAACGGGCCGCCACCAGCAGCGCGCTGGTGACGATGAAGCCGTCGATCAGCAAGACCATGCGCCGCTCGGCCGCCTTGAGCATGGCGCCGGCCATCATGGCCATTTCGAGGCCGCCAAAGGTGGCCATGGTCTCAAGCGGGGTCGATGCCTGCGCGTGCAGGGCGACGGCGGCCTCGATCACGCGCAGTTTGTGCGCCACGCCGTCCGGCGACAAGCCGGTGCCGGCGCCCACGCAACTGGCAAGCGGCGTGCCGGTCAGTTTGTGCATCAGCGCGGCGGCCGCCGTGGTATTGCCGATGCCCATCTCGCCGAAACCGATGACCTCGCATTCCAGGGTGGCCACCAGTGCCATGCCGGCGGCGATGGCAGCCTCGCACTGTTGCGCCGTCATGGCCGGTTCTAAGGCGAAATTGCGCGTGCCTGGCGCCAGCTTGCGGTCGATCAGGCCGTCGCGCGGCCCGAACGTATGGTTCACACCGGCGTCCACGATATGCAGGGCGCAATCGTTTTGGCGCGCGAAGACATTGATCGCGGCGCCTCGGGCCAAAAAGTTTTCCACCATTTGCCAGGTCACGCTTTGCGGATAGGCCGACACCCCTTCGGCGACCACGCCGTGATCGGCCGCGAACACCACGATGGCGGCCCGCTCCAGCGCGATATCCGGAGTTTGCTGTATCAGACCGATCTGTTTGGCCAGACGCTCCAGCACCCCCAGACTACCGAGCGGCTTGGTCTTGTTATTGATGGCGCTGTCGAGCTGATTTGCCAACTCTGGGTTGGCGGTCGAGGCAATGTGGGGAATGTACATGGATAAGATCGAAGAAAAGGTGCGGTTTTGACCACGCTAAGATAGCACAGGCCCATTGTTCGGATAGGATGGAAAAAGCGCTTGCCAAAGTTTGAAGGGCTTTGATATAGTTCGCCTCCCCGCAAAAGCGCATCTCGATGCAGCCTGCGAGGCGGTTCCAAAAGGACCGCCAGGGAAAAAGAAGTTGTTGACGAAAAACGCAGAACGCCGCATAATCTCATCTCTTCGCTGCTGACAAACAAAACGCTTTGTCACCAAGCAGCAGCAACACCGAATCAGTTCTTTAAAAATTTACAGTCGATAAGTGTGGG
>JAZKGI010000053.1:0-44502 GCA_040385995.1 Pseudomonadota bacterium | reverse complement strand
GCCGTCAAGGTGCCGATGTTCCCGGTCCACACCTGGCTGCCCGACGTCCACGTCGAAGCGCCCACCGGCGGCTCGGCGGTGCTGGCGGCGATCATGCTCAAGCTGGGCGCCTACGGCTTTCTGCGCTTTTCGCTGCCGATCACCCCGGACGCCAGCCACTATATGTCCGGCTTCATCATCACCCTGTCGCTGATCGCCGTGATCTATATCGGCTTGGTCGCGCTGGTGCAAAAGGATATGAAAAAGCTGGTGGCGTATTCGTCGATCGCCCACATGGGTTTTGTCACGCTGGGCTTTTTCATGTTTAACCCGATGGCGGTGCAGGGCGGGATCGTGCAAATGATCTCGCACGGCTTCATTTCGGGCGCCATGTTCCTGTGCATCGGCGTGCTGTACGACCGCATGCACTCGCGCCAGATCGCCGACTACGGCGGAGTGGTCAACCGCATGCCGAAGTTCGCCGCCTTCTTCATCCTGTTCTCGATGGCCAACTGCGGCTTGCCGGCCACCTCCGGCTTCGTCGGCGAATTCATGGTGATACTGGGCGCGGTCCAGTTCAACTTTTGGATCGGCATGCTGGCGGCCACCGCCCTCATTTTCGGCGCGGCCTACTCGCTGTGGATGGCCAAGCGCGTCATCTTTGGCAAAATCACCAACCACCACGTGGCCGAATTGACGGACTTGAACAAGCGCGAATTTTTCATGTTCGCCGTGTTGGCGATCGCCGTGCTGGCCATGGGCCTGTACCCGGCGCCATTCACCGATACCATGCAGACCTCGGTCGCCGACCTGCTCGCGCACGTCGCCCACAGCAAGCTGCCTTAAGAAATAGACGGAAAACCCTACATGAATACTACCAACCTGGTTCCGCTCTACGCAGAAGTGTTTCTGATGGTCGCCGCGTCGGCGATCCTGCTGATCGATATGTTCCTGTCCGAGAGCAAGCGTTCGCTCACCTACTTCCTGTCGCTGGCCACGCTGCTGGTGTGCGCCGTGCTCAGTCTGGGCGACTTCAACGCCGGCACCACCGTGTACGCGTTCTCGAACATGTTCGTGTCGGACCCGATGTCGAACCTGCTCAAACTGTTTTCCTACGGCGCGGTGGGGCTGACCCTGATCTATTCGCGTCAGTACACCACCGCGCGCGGCATGCTTGGCGGTAATCTGGGTGGCGAGTTCTATGTGCTGGCCCTGTTTTCGCTGCTGGGCCAAATGGTCATGATTTCCGGTAACAACTTCCTCAGCATTTACCTGGGCCTGGAATTGATGTCGCTGTCCTTGTACTCGCTCATCGCGCTGCGCCGCGATCACGCCAAGGCCACCGAGGCGGCCATGAAGTACTTCATCTTGGGCGCGCTGGCGTCGGGCTTCATGTTGTACGGTATCTCCATGCTGTACGGCGCCACCGGTTCCCTGGAACTGGCCAAAGTGGCCGAGGCGGCCGGTTCCAGCGGCACCGCCAACCCCACCATCCTGGTATTCGGCATTGTGTTTTTGGTCGCCGGCCTGGCCTTCAAACTGGGCGCCGTGCCGTTTCACATGTGGGTGCCGGACGTGTACCAGGGCGCGCCCACCGGCGTCACCTTGCTGCTGGGCGCGGCGCCCAAGCTGGCCACCTTCGCCATCTGCATCCGTCTGCTGGTCGAAGGCTTGATGCCGCTGGCCAAAGACTGGCAACAGATGCTGATGGTATTGGCCGTGCTGTCGCTGGCGATCGGCAACCTGACCGCCATCGCCCAGACCAACCTGAAACGCATGCTGGCCTATTCGACCATCGCCCAAATGGGCTTCGTCCTGCTGGGCATGACGGCCGGTTCGGTCGGCAACGACGCGCAAGGCATGGCCAACGCCTACAGCGCCTCGATGTACTACGTGATCACCTATGTGCTCACCACCCTGGGCAGCTTCGGCCTGATCATGCTGCTGGCGCGCGCCGGCTTCGAGGCGGAAGAGCTGTCCGACTTCAAGGGCTTGTCCAAACGCAGCCCGTGGTTCGCCGCCGTCATGTCGATTCTGATGTTCTCGCTGGCCGGCGTGCCGCCGATGATGGGCTTCGCCGCCAAGTTTTCGGTGCTCGAAGCGGTGCTGGGTACCGGCCAGGTATGGCTGACGGTGTTGGCCGTGATGTTCTCCCTGATCGGCGCCTTCTACTACCTGCGCGTGGTGAAAATGATGTGGTTCGACGAACCGTCCGACCACGCGCCGCTGCAAGTGAATGGCGACATGCGCGTGGTATTGAGCCTGAACGGTGTGCTGATCGTCGGTCTGGGCATGCTGCCAGGCCCGCTGCTCAACGCCTGCTTCAACGCCATGAGCAAAACCCTCACTTCTTAAGGCGGGTATGGACGTCACCTATTCGAGCTGGCTGGTGATCGTGCTGGCGCTGACGGCGGCCAATCTGCCGTTCTTCAACGACCGCATCTTCGCTGTCATCGCCCTCAAGACGCGGGCCGACGGGGAAGTGCGGCGCAAGCCGCTGTTCTGGCGGCTGCTCGAACTGGTGGCGCTGTACCTGGTGGTGGGCGCCATCGCCTTCGGCCTGGAAGCGCGCATCGGCAGCCGCTTCGACCAGACCTGGGAGTTTTACGCCATCACGGCTTGCCTGTTCATCGTGTTGGCTTTTCCCGGGTTCGTGGTGCGGTATTTGAGCAAGCGGCGCTACTGACATTGTGTACTCATTACCCGGAGCTGGCATGGACGCGCACCTGAGAGAAACCAAGGTAGATGGCGAGTTGGCCTACGACGGCAGCTTCCTGAAAGTGCAGTGCGACCGCATCGCGCTGCCGGACGGGAAGGTCGTCAAGCGCGAATACATTCGCCACCCCGGAGCGGTGGTGATTTTGCCGCTGTTCGATGACGGCAGCGTGCTGCTCGAACGCCAGTTCCGCTATCCGCTCGACCGCGTTTTCATCGAGTTCCCGGCCGGGAAAATCGACCCGGATGAAGACGCGCTCACTTGCGCCAAGCGCGAGCTACAGGAAGAAACCGGCTACACCGCCACCGACTGGCAATTCGTCTGCACCATCCACAACGCCATCGCTTACTCGGACGAGCATCTTGAATTGTTCGTGGCGCGCGGCCTGGTGGCCGGCCCGAGCCAACTCGATGATGGCGAATTTCTGGAAACCTTCACCGCCACCGTGCCGCAAATGCTGGACTGGGTGCGCGGCGGCGAGATCACGGATGTGAAAACCATCATCGGCACCTTCTGGCTCGACAAGCTCACTTCGGGCGCCTGGCCGGCCGCCTGAGCGGACCCCGTGCGCGGCCCGCTGCTGCTGCTGCTGCTGATCTTTGGCGGCATCGGCGGCGCCCAGGCGGCGCGCACCCCGTTCCAGATCCGCTGCGAAGATGAAATCAGCAAAACGGTCTCGGTGCTGACCACGCAGGAGAACGGCTATCGGCTCGACACCCACTTGTCGTACAAGGCGCTCACCACCATGAAGGGTCCGGCCGGGCCCAACTCGTATGTGCTGGGCTTGACCCAAACCGAGTCGCGCGTGCTGGTGAGCCTGGACGGCCCCATGCTGGAAGACGCGGCCAGCGGCTACGAGTGCGTGGCGCCGCGCATTACCGTCAAACTGTATTACGTGCCGGTGGTGATCTACGTGGGCAGCGAATTCGCCCCTGGCAGCTGCGCCTATGACCAGGTGCTGGCGCACGAGCTGCGCCACATGCAAACCTATATGGCGCATCTGCCCAAGGTGGAAAAGCTGGTGCGCGCGGCGCTGGCCAAACGGTTCGGCAACGCGCCGCTGTATGCGCCGCGCGGCACCGCGCGGGCCGCGCTGGCCAGTGAAATCAACACCGGCTGGCTACCTTATATCAAGGCCGAAATGGCCAAGGTCGAGGCGCAGCAGGCCGCCATCGACTCGGCCCAGGAATATGCGCGTTTGTCGAACGCCTGTCAGGGTCAGATCCAGACCATTTTGCGGCATGGGCGGGGTCGCTAACGACGCCGGCATGCGCCGATTGATATGACGATTGATATGAAAACTATGGTGGCGATGGTGCCGCCCAAGCGAAAAAAATGACAAACGAATCGAAGCCGGCATCGGCGCCGCCACGCTGCTTTGCCTTGATCCCCGCCGCCGGCGTGGGCGCGCGCATGGCGGCCGGCGGACCCAAGCAATATCTGACCATCGGCGCCAAGCCCATGCTGCGCCACACCGTGGATGCTTTTCTCGGCAGCGAGCGGATCGCGCATACCTATGTGGTGGTGAGCGCGGACGACGGTGTGATCGACTCGGTGCTGCCACCCGGCCCGGTGACGGCGCTGCGCTGCGGCGGCGCCACGCGCATGGAATCGGTGCTGAACGCCTTGCACGCGTTGCGCGGCCAGATCGGCGACGACGACTGGGTGCTGGTGCACGACGCGGCCCGGCCCGGCCTGACCGCCGCCCTGATCGCCCGGCTGATCGACGGCGTGGGCGCCGACCCGGTGGGTGGCCTGTTGGCGCTGCCGGTGGTCGACACCGTCAAGCGCAGTGCCGGCGGCGCCGTGGCGACGGTGGCGCGCGACGGCCTGTGGCTGGCGCAAACGCCGCAAATGTTCCGCTACCGGCTGCTGCTCGCGGCACTGTTGGCCGCGCCCGACGCCACCGCCATTACGGACGACGCCAGCGCGGTCGAGGCGCTTGGGCTGGCTCCCAGGCTGATCGAAGGCCATCCGCGCAACCTGAAAGTGACCCTGCCGGCGGACATCCAGATCGCCGCCATGTATCTGGCCCAGGGCCAGACAAGCACCGAAAAGAGCATCGCATGAATTCTGCCATTCCACTCCCGTTCCGCATCGGCCAAGGCTACGACTGCCATGCGCTGGTCGAAGGCCGCGACCTGATCATCGGTGGCGTCCACATCCCGCACCATGTCGGCCTGCTTGGTCATTCGGACGCCGACGTGCTGCTGCACGCGATCACCGACGCGATCCTCGGCGCGGCCGCATTGGGCGACATCGGTCGCCACTTCCCCGACACCGATCCGCAATTTAAGGGCGCCGATTCGCGCACCCTGCTGCGCGAGGCGGCGCGGCGGGTGGCCGCCACCGGCTACGCTATCGGCAATATCGACGCCACCATCATCGCCCAGCGGCCCAAGATGGCGCCGCATATCGCGGCCATGGTGGCCAACGTCGCGGCCGACCTGGGCGTGGCGCCGGGGCAGGTCAACATCAAAGCCAAGACCAACGAAAAGCTCGGCTATCTGGGACGGGAAGAGGGCATCGCGGCCGAAGCGGTGGCGCTGCTGCTGCGCGCGGCGCCGTAAGGCTGTTTAGGAGGGCCCGCCTACGCGGGGCCGCCGAGGCGGTGGCGCCGAGGCTTTTTGCCTGGTTCGCCATCGGGCCACTCACTTTTAAGAAAGCGCGCATGGTTCGCGACATTTACGCATACCGCCACGTCGCCGTGGAATCGCGCCTGATCGACGGGCAGGTGCGGATCCGCCCGATGGCCGGGCAAGCCTACGCGCCCACCCTGACGGTGCAATGTTCTCGCCGCCTGAGCGACACCGCGCGCTACCCGCTGGGCACCCGCTTTTTGCTGTTTGCCAAACTCACCGACCGCCTGGGCGGCGCGCCGTTCCTGTACGCCTACCATGGTGACGCGGACGTCGTACTCACGGCGCGCGAAGCCAAGACCTTCCTGGCCGAATTCCGGCGCGGACGGATTTAGCCTTCCTTACCAGCCGGGCTTGCATCGTTTCAGCTGGCTCGGTTGCCGCCGATATCGCCAAGCGTCACAACCGGGTCGCGCCCCGCAACGGGTTTTAGCCGCCCTGACCCAGGCTGTCGGCCAGCGCGTTCGGCGCCTTGCGGCGCCAGGCGGCTGTTAGCACCGCCGCCAGCATGTCGAGTTCGGCCACCTCCAGCCGGACCCGGATGCCGGCCAGCCGCTCACCCGACCAGAGTTCCTCGCAGCCGGCGGGGGTCACGTTGATGGCGATCTTGGCCGCTTCAGCATCGAGCAGCACGTTGACGTGATCATCATCGGGCAGGGTGGCGAAGATCTTGCCGCTCACCCGAAACGAAGGACGCTCGTGGTGTTCCTCCTCCGTGGTGTCGGGAAAGGACAGCGCCAGGTAGCGCAGCTCATTTAGATCTACCATGTCGCACTCTCCCTGGTTAGCCGGACCCATCCGCCCACCCATTTTGCCACGCGTCCGATATCCGCGGAGCATCGGGCATAAGAAAAGTCAGCCACCTTCCAGCCCGAATGCCGTGACTTGGCTAGGCGTGCGGCACCCAGCCGATCTGAACGTCGAAAGCGGCGGTTCGTACCACACCGCAGTGCTAAATGCTGATCAATATCAATGCTGGCCGGTGCCAATGGCAGGCGCGGGGCGGCCGGTGGCGTGGAGGTTGTGGTGCTGACGCTACAGTAAAAGGCGATTCGTGCGATTCCAGCAGGGCGCCACGCGCAGGTCTGTCATGAGCTAATTTCAATAACAAAATATACAAAAATATTTTAAAATAGCAATATAAACGTTATAATCGGACATGACATATCGTATCGAAACACCATGACGCTTATCACACAGCTTTGCTTTGTTGCCGCTTTGGCGGCCGGATCGGGACCGGGCGCCGTTGTCACGCAGGCGGCACCCTTTGACCCGGCCGGCGGACGTGTTCTGCACTCTTGGGGCGGGCGCGGCGGGATCGGCCCGGACGTGGGCCGCCCGGACGTGGGCCGCCCGGACGTGGGCCGCCCGGACGCGGGCCGCCCGGACGTGGGCCGCCCGGACCTGGCCCTCCAAGCCGCGACCGCGTTAGGTAACGGCATGATCGACCGGTATCAGCGTGATGATTATTACGGAATGAATTTTACGGCCACTGCCGCGACGGGCATGGCTTTTTCGGGCAGCGGTGTAAACGTGAGCACAACGCCGTTGCCGCCGCGTGCGGCGCCGCCGGTGACGTTGCCGGCCGCACCGGTGCCGGAACCGGGTCGCTACCTGATGTTGTTGACCGGTCTGGGCTTGCTATTGCTGACAAAGCGGCGCCGTACTCAGGAAAAAATCGAAGCTTGATTTAGTACGGTTTGTCTCTTTCTGGTTAGTGCCGTAATACTTTCTTTTACGCTCAGCGTATGCCTTCTTTTGGCTTGTTCGAAGCGATGGCAACGGAATGTACCGCTAAAGCAGCCGTAACTAACAAGCCAACTTTTCCTAAGATGCGTAGTTTGCGTGTCCCAGCCGTGACGCTGGCGCCGGCGGATCCGGCGGATTCAATAATCGTCCAATAAACCTTACTTTTTGCGTTATGCAAATCTTTGATATTTATCAGGATCCGCCCGATAGCTAGTTGCGCGTCCAAAACTAGTAGGGTCGCTAACCGGCCAAGCGACTTCCGTAAGGTATTGCCGAGTAATCGATATTAAATCCAAGAAGATATGCGAGTTCGGTCACCGCGCCGTCCGTGCTATTCGTCATCCCCGCCGTCGTCATCATCCGTGTCGTCGCCATGCTTGCCGTCCTTGATTCCCTTGGCGCGATCGGCATCCACCTCCGCCTTCAAAGAAGCGGCGCCGCTGAAAAACTGTTCCGGGCTATGATCAGGGCTCTGCCGCACGGCGGGCGGCAGGATCACCGCCATATACAATTCGTCGCTGAGGCGGCCGGTGCGCTGCACATTGCTCAGCAAGGTCAAGCCCGATCCGAGCGCCATCAAAATAAAACAAGTGCGTACCATGCCGCGCCCGTGGTGCGGTTTGATGGTGCGCAAATGGAAATAGATCATGCCGCACAGGATGGCGATCAGCGCGTGGCTGCCGTAACCCGTGAGCCATTCCAGCGACCAGGCATAAGCGGCCGTGTTGCTCAACGCTTGCCACAACGCCACCGCGGCCATGCCACAGCCGACGATAAACAGGTGGCGTCCCAGGCGCGCGTGGCGGTCAAACAGGCGATTACCAAATGCCCAAACGGCGGCCCACACCAGCGCGCCGCCCAGGGCATAGGCGATCACCAGTAAATAGTTAATCAGCTGGAAGGCTAGACTGTCGCTTATCCATTTGCCCAGCGCCGCCGTGGCCGCGACCAGGGCCAGACCGCTGAGCGCCGGCCGGGTGCCCTCCCAGCCGTGCATGGTGGTGTCGACCAGTTCCGGCGCCACGGCATAGTCGGCGCCGCGGATGCGCAGGTTGGTGTGGCCCAGGCGCACCACGGTGTCGCCACCCAGGATCACGGTGCTGTGCCGCTTGCCCTGATAAATAGTGCCGTTCTGACTGCCCAAATCGCGCAGCATCAGGTGGCCGTCGCTGTACGCCTCGACCAGCGCGTGCTGGGCCGCGCTGTGGGCGTCGTCGAGCACGAAATCGTTGTCGTAGCCCCGGCCCAGTCGGATCGGCAAGCTGGCCACGCGCTGGCGTTGCAGCACTTCGCCGCCGCGCGCCAAGGTTTCAATGAAATAGGGCGCCTTCATGGTGTGTTCCCCCGGCCGAGCGAAGTGAGCATCACCCGCGACAGGCGCATGCCGTTTTCATAGGATACGCCGCGCGCGTCCAGCCGGCTTTGCAGGCTCATCAGGGCATGGTCGGTGCTGGCGGTCAGCAGGGCGAAATCGTACAGGCCGGCGAACTTGCGGTAGGCGCGCACGCACAGCACGGCGCGCAGCGGCAGCGTGCGGTTCTTGACGAATTGTTCGGTGCAGCGCGGCCCCGTCAGCGGGCCTTCCTTGTAGCCGCCGAAATTTTCGTTCTTGAACGAGCTGCCGGCCAGTTCGGCGAAGCGGATCGGGTCGAGCGTGGTGCTGCGCAAAAATTGGTGGCGAATCGCGATTTGCCCGGTCTGCAAAGAGCCCGAAATGAACACCGCCGACTCCATCGCGCAACTCGTATTGTCTATTGTGAAAGGGGTTTCGGCCTTCACGTTCGAGCGTCCCCAGCAGCGCATCTGTTCCGATTCGCGCACCGGCACTTGATACGGTCCCATGCTTTTCAGGGTGAGCGGGGTGGCCAGCAGCTGGTCGACCATGGTGCGCTGGTGCGCCAGCAATTGGTTTGTTACCAGGGGCCGGAAATCCTTGGGCGCCGCCAAGCGCTGGGCCAACTGTTGTTCGACCTGCTTCAGCAACTGCTGGGCGTAGCGGGCCGGCACCAGAAAACTGACCAGTTCCCCGTCCAGCCGCTTCGACACATTGATGCCGGCCAGGGCGCCGTCCACGGTGACGCTGGGGCCGCCGCTCATGCCGGAATTGATGGGGCCGGTGAACAGCAGTTGGTCGTAGCTGCTGCGCGCGATCACGCCGTTGTAGGCGCCTTCGGAAATGGCGAAGCCCAGATCGAGCGGATTGCCCAGGGAATACAGGTACTGGCCCTGGGTCAGCGTTGCCAGCTGGGCCGGCATGGTGAAAAAACCGGTGCCGTCGCGGCTCACGCGCAGCACGGCCAGGTCGTGCAGCACGTCCACCGCCAGTAATTCAACATTGCCGCGCTGTCCGCTGGTATCGACCCATTCGCCCACATAGGTGTCCGGATCGAGCGCGAATTGGGACACCACATGGTAATTGGTCACCACCAGGTTGCTGGTGCCGATCAAAAATCCGGAGCCGACCGACGATTGGGTGCGCCCGCTTTTCAACAGCGAGCGCACCTGCAAGATGTCGTTTTTGGCCGATGTATAGAGTTTTTGCGCCGCGCTGGACGGAGCCGGCAACGGCGCGGCCGCTTCGTTTTTGGCGGCGGTGGGGGAGGGTGGCGGCGCGCCTGGCTGGGAAGGCGCGGCCGACGTAAGCGGCGTGTTCGGCAAAACGGGCGACGCGGCGGAACTTGACGAAGCGGGCAAACCGGCCGAAGTTGGCGAAACGGCTGAAGCCGACGACGCGGCCGAAGTTGGCGAAACGGCTGAAGCCGACGACGCGGCTGAAGTTGGCGAAACGGCTGAAGCCGGCGATGCGGGTGTTACGGCCGTGGCCGACGCAACGCCGGCGCCGCACAGGGCGCTCAACAATAATGCGGCGTTCAATATTTTCATGCAACCCTTTGCTCTGTCATCGGCCCCGTCCCGTAGTCTACCGTTCGCCGTCTTCCGGCAAGGCCGGGGCGAGCGGGCTCATCATGTGCCCCAGCTTGCTGGCCTTGGTGTTCAAATAGTGCTGGTTGAAGGCGTTGCGGTTGACCAGCAGCGGCACCCTTTCGGTCACCGCGATGCCGAGCTTTTCCATGGCGTCGATCTTGCGCGGGTTATTGGTCATCAGGCGCAAGCTGCGGATGCCGAACTGGCCGAACATCGGTTGGCACAGGGCGTAATTGCGGGCGTCGGCTTTGAAGCCGAGCTGCTCGTTGGCCTGTACCGTGTCGGCGCCGGCTTCTTGCAGACGGTAGGCGCGGATCTTGTTGATCAAGCCGATGCCGCGCCCTTCCTGGCGCAGATAGAGCACGATGCCGCGCCCTTCGGCGGCAATGCGCTTGAGCGCGCCTTCCAGCTGAGCCCCGCAGTCGCAGCGCTGGGAAAACAGCACGTCGCCGGTCAGGCATTCGGAATGCACCCGCGCCAGCACCGGCTGGCCGTCGCCGAGCTCGCCCAGCGTCATGGCCAGGTGTTCCTTGCCCGTGGCGTGCTCGACAAACGCATGCAGGGTGAACTGCGCCCAGGGCGTGGGCAGCGCGCACGAGGTGACATAATCCAATTGTTCTACCGCCGGCGTGCCCGCGCTGTTCTGCATGTTGTGCTCATCAAGTGTTCATCAAATTAAAACGCCGGTCTGACGCAGTCAGAGCCGGCGCACCGTCATCATACCAAAACTTGTGCCATGGCCAATGGCCGGCGCCGAGCCGCCAACCAGGCCGGTTAGTGTAACGGAAAATCCGGCCCGTCGTTTCTACATGGCACTGCCGCTTGGCGCGACCTGCCATGGCTCAGCGCGGCAAGTCGAATAGCAGCAGCTCGGCATCCTCGGCCTGGTCCAGCGACACCACGCTCTCGTCGCTCAGCTTGAGCGCGTCGCCGGCCTTGAGCGCCACGCCGTTGACGCTCAGGCTGCCCCGTATCAAGTGCACATAGCCGATGCGGCCGGGCGCCAGCCGGTGTTCCAGTCGCCGCTCCGGTTCGAGGATGCTGGCGTACATGGCCGCGTCCTGGTGGATCAGCACCGAGCCGTCGCGCCCGTCGTTTGATGCCACCAGGCGCAACTGGTTGCGTTTGGACGCCGGCGCGAAGTGCTGTTCCTGATAGCTGGGCGCGATCCCGGTCACATCGGGGGCGATCCAGATCTGGAGAAAATGCACGCCCTCGTCGGGAGAATGGTTAAATTCGCTATGCCGCACGCCGCTGCCGGCGCTCATGCGTTGCACATCGCCGTAATGCAACACCGAGCCGGTGCCCATGCTGTCCTTGTGCGCCAGCGCGCCTTCCAGCACGTACGAGATGATTTCCATGTCGCGGTGGCCGTGGGTGCCGAAACCCTGGGCCGGCGCGACCCGGTCTTCATTGATCACCAGCAGCGGACCGAAACCGGTGTGCTCCGGGTCCCGGTAGTCGCCAAACGAAAACGAGTGGCGCGAATCGAGCCAGCCGTGGTTGGCGACGCCGCGCGCTTCACTTCTACGAATTTGCAACATGGTGTGCTCCTCTTGCGGTCAAGTTAATATGCGATAATTTCGATGCTGCGCGCCTTGCGGCGCGTTGGCTTCCGATCCGATGAATGCCAGTATAAGCCCGCCCCGGCGAAACAAAAAACGGAAAATATACCGTTCTATTATCGAAAAAATCGAATGCTCAGACTCAGCCTGGAAGCCTTGCACATCGTCGACGCGATCGATCGCCGCGGCTCCTTTTCCGCGGCCGGCAAGGAATTGCACCGCGTGCCCTCGACCATTTCCTATACCGTGGCCAAGTTGGAGGACGAGCTGGGCGTGCGTATTTTCGAGCGCAACGGACCGCGCGTGCAGCTGACCCGGGCCGGCCAGGAATTGCTCAAGGAAGGGCGCTACCTGCTCAAGGCCGCGCAAGACTTGGAGCACCGCGTGCGCCGGGTCGCCTCGGGCTGGGAAACGGAGCTGGGGATCGGGCTCGACTCGATGTTCGCCGGCATGCTGTTCGAGGCCGAGATGGCCGATTTTTACCGGCTGGCCCAGCCCACCCGGCTGCGCGTGGTGCACGAGGCGCTGTCGGGCACCTGGGAAGCGCTGCTCGACCGGCGGGTCGACCTGCTGGTGGGCGCTCCCGGCGACGGCCCGGCCGGCGGCGGCTATGTGTCGCAGCCGCTCGGCAGTGTCGACTTCGTGTTCGCCGTGGCCCCGGACCACCCGCTGGCGCGCCACCCCGGCCCGCTCGGGCGCGCCCATTTGCAGGGGCACCGGGCGGTGGTGGTGGCCGACTCGGCGCGCCGCATCGCCCCGCGCACGGTCGGCCTGCTGCTGGGCCAGGACACGCTCACCGTGCCCACCATGCACAGCAAGTTCGCCTGCCAGCTGGCCGGTACCGGCTTTGGTTTTTTGCCGGCGCCGTGGGCGCGCGCGGCCATCGCGCGCGGCTTGCTGGTGGAAAAGCAAGTGGACGAACCGAAGCCGGCCGAAACGTTTTACCTGGCTTGGCGCAGCGGCGAGGACGGCGCCGCGCTGCGCTGGTGGAGCGCGCGCCTGCGCGACCCGGCCGTGTTCGCCCGCATGGCGCGGGCGGTGCCGTCGGTGGCGCCGCCCGCGCGCCTGAGTTGATGTAAATCAAGCGTCGCGGCAACAGTGCCTTTCCATTGGGAAATGTTGAACTACGCCAATTTTTACCGCGTACCATGGCTACACCTCCACCTGCCGCAGGCGAGTTTCCATGACCATCGACCGTTTGGCGTTACCCGTATTGCTTTCTGATGTAGCGCCCGCGGGCGCGCGCCGCGTCGCGGCCGAATCGGCCAAAGGAGGGCGGCATGGCCGACGCTGACAACGCGCTGCAACACTGCCTCGCGCTGAGCCGGCGCGCGCGCGCCCAGCACGGCGACGCCTATGGCTTGACGCTGACCCTCGATCTGCTCGACGCGGCCCTGTTGCGCTTGGGCGGCGGATGCGGCGAACCGGCCCCGGCCTGCATCGAGCTCGATGGCGCCGGCCACTTGACGGCCTGGGACGCGGGCGCCGAACAGCTGTTCGGCTACAGCGCGCAGCAGGCGCTGGGTCGCCACATCGGCTTTCTGTGCGCCGACGACGATGACGGTGTGCCGGC
The DNA here is from genome assembly GCA_040385995.1 of Pseudomonadota bacterium. GTDB lineage: Bacteria > Pseudomonadota > Gammaproteobacteria > Burkholderiales > Burkholderiaceae_D > Janthinobacterium. Next base: position 31,356 of record JAZKGI010000053.1, on the reverse strand, counting down.
CGAACTGCTGGCCGAAGGCCCCGGCCTGCCCGCACCGGTGCGCCGGCGCGCCCGCTGCGGCGCCATGCTCACGCTGCTGGTGCGCGCCAGCGTGCTGCTCGACCCCCGGGGCCGGCGGCGCGGCACGGCGGCGGTGCTGGCGCTGCCGGCCGAGCCCCTGGCCGAGCAAGACAAGGTGCGCCTGCATGCCCGCATCATCGAAGATAGCGACCAGGGCGTGCTGATCACCGACGCCGAGGAACGCATCGTCTCCGTCAACGGCGCCTTTAGCCGTATCACCGGCTACAGCGCGGCCGAATCGATCGGCCAGACGCCCGACTTGCTGCGCTCGGGCGTGCACGACGCCGACCTGACCTCGCGGGTGCGCGCCGCCATGCAGGGGCAAGGCGACTGGCGCGGCGAAATCGTCGGCCGGCGCAAGAACGGCGCCCTGTTTCCGCAATCGGTGACGATTAGCGCCGTGCGCGACGAGCATGGCCGCATCAGCCATACCTTTTCCCTGTTCTCCGATATCAGCGTGCACAAGGACGCCGAGGCGCGCATGCAGCGCCTGGCCCATTACGACAGTCTGACCGGCCTGCCCAACCGCTGCCTGCTCAACCAGCTGCTCAAGCAAACCTTGAGCGAGGCCAGACGCAGCCAGCAATGCGGCGCCCTGCTGGTGGTGGAAATCGGACGGGTGGGCGCCATCAGCGACACGCTGGGACGCGAGATCGGCGACCGCGTGCTGATCGAAGCGGCCCGCCTGCTGCATCGGGTGCTGCGCGAGGCCGACATGCTGGCCCGGCTCGAGGGCAACAAGTTCGTGGTGGCGCTGCCCCATGTCGAGCAGCGCGATCACGTGGCCGTGGTGGCCCAGAAGCTGCTCGCGGCGCTGGCCGCGCCGCTGGCGATCGACGCCCACAGTTTGCAGATCGGCGCTTGCGTCGGCATCAGCGTGTTTCCCGACGATGGGCTGGACGGGCCGGCCCTGTTGCGCTGCGCCGACGTGGCCGTGGCCAAGGCGGGCCAGAGCCTGGAACCGGTATATCTGTTTTATCGCGAAGAGATGAACCAGCGCGCCAAGGAGCATTTGCGTCTGGAGAGCGAGCTGCGTCTGGCGCTGGCCGGCCAGGGCTTGCAGCTGCATTACCAGCCCAAGGTGAGCCTGCGCAGCGGCCGTATCGTGGGCGCCGAGGCGCTGCTGCGCTGGACCCATCCGCTGCGCGGCATGATCGCGCCGGGCGTCTTCATTCCGATCGCCGAGGAGAGCGGCCTGATACTGGAACTGGGCAGCTGGGTGCTGGAGGCGGCCTGCCGCCAGATCCGCGCCTGGAGCGAGGCCGGGCTGACCATGCCGCCGGTGGCGATCAACCTGTCGGCGCGCCAGTTCGACGCCAACCTGCCGGCCCGCATCGCCGCCGTGCTGGCGCGCCATGCGGTGCGGCCCGAGCAGATCATGCTGGAGATCACCGAAAGCCTGTTGGTGCGGGGCGCCGACAATGTGGTGGAAATCATGAATCAGCTGGTGGCCATGGGGCTGGGACTGGCGCTTGACGACTTCGGCACCGGGTACTCCAGTCTGGCCTATCTGAAGAAATTCCCGATCAGCACACTGAAGATCGACCGTTCCTTCGTGATCGGCTTGCCCGACGAGGCCAACGATTGCGCCATCGCCCGCGCCATCGTCACCATGGCCCAGCAAATGCGCCAGGAAATCGTGGCCGAAGGGGTGGAGACGGCCGAGCAGATGCGCTTTTTGCGTGAGCTGGGCTGCGATCAGTTGCAGGGGTATCTATTTAGTCCGGCGGTGCCGGCGGCCGACTTCGAGCGCATGCTCAGCGAGGGCCAACGCCTGGCGTTCGGCCAGTGCCGGGCGGCGCCGGCGGCCGTGGCGGGGCCGGCGCGCGGGCCGAAAGTGGCGGCGTCTTGAGCCCGCCGCCGACGGCGCGCCGGCTGCTAGGCCGTACCGGGAGGCAAGTCCGAAAATTTTTTATTGCCTTCAAATACCGCCTGCTGCACTTCCGGGGTGTACAGATCGAGTCGGCGCATGATGCCGGTCGACTTATTTTGCCATAGGCTGACTGCCTTGCCGGCGTTGACCCGGTATTGTCGCTCGGCCTGCTCCCTGAGCCCGGGGTAGTGGGAACGGAAGCCCATGTGTTCGACCAAACGGTGAATCGCCTCCGGATAGGCCGACATCGCCAACGAGGCGCCCATGCCCGCTACCGACGAGGCCGATCCGGCCGAGTCGCCCACCGCCACCACGTTTTTCCTGATCGGATTGTTCAAACGACGCAAATCGGTGTCGATGCGGGTCGATTTGTATTCGATCGCGTGCTCGTCGGCCGCGTCCGCCGTGGCGCCGGTCGCCTTCAAAAAATCTTGCGCGCGGTTGGCGAATTTTTCCATGGTGAAGCCGTCGGCTTGGTCGCGCTTGACATAGCTGGCCATATTGATCAGGGAATCGTGCGGGCGGTTGATGCGGATCGCCACCTGCGGCAGGGTGTGCTGGTTGTCCTCGCTGAGCACGAGACTCGAGCCGCTGGTCAAACCCGGCGCCGCCACGTAGTTGGCCTGGAACCAGCTTTCATTGGTCGGGATGCTGGTCTGGCCGCTGATCATATCCAAATTCTTGCTTTTGCCGCCTTCGGCCAGGCAAATCAAGTCGATCGGGAAATCCGGCGCGATACGCTCGGCGTCGTCGCCTGTGCCGACCGTAAAGTAGGGGACATAGTCGTCCCGTTCGGCATGCTCGCTCAAGGCCATTTCCATATGGAGCACGTCGATGCCGTCGGTGTCGACACAGTGCTGATTCAAGTCTGTTTCCAAGTCGCGGATTTGACCGATCGCCAAGCTGGCCTCGCTTATGCTGTCGAGATCGACATAGCGCCATGGTTTGGGATCGATCGGGCGCACCACTTCTTTATCCGGCCACGCCATGTCCAGATAGGCCAGCGGCTCGGCCTTTTTAGAAGAGGACAAGGATTTGATGTCGTCCAGGTTCAGATACTGGGCGCGTTTGGCGGGTTTTTTATCGCGTTGGCCAACCGCCAGGAAACGGAAACGTGGATCGGCGTGGGGCGTGTTTGGTCTGAAACGCGGGCTGCGGGTAGGCGTCCGGCGCGGCGCTCTGGAGCGGCCTGTCCGGCGCGGTGGTTATACGGGATTGAATGGGCATGTAGTATCCGTAAAAAATGGGCTGGTCGACATGGTTCATGAGAACCGATAGGGTTTCCGGCGCGCCTGACTGTGGCAGGCGTGCTTCTATTGCGTCGGATAAGTGTCCCGAACGGTTCCATCGACACCCGGGCGGTGCCGGGCGGTATCGCCATCGGCTATACTGAGGCGCGACACACAAGAAAGAGACACATGAGCCGACCAATCCTTGAGCAAGACCGCCTCCATCCCGCCATTCGCGCCCAGCTCGATGGCCGCCATCGTGTGGTGCAGGAAGTGGAGGCGGCCGTCGCCGCGCACGCCGTGGTGGTGGTCGGCATGGGGTTGAATCCGCATCCGGGCAGGGCCCGCAAGCTGCTCGACAGTCTGTCCATCGCCCACCATGATCTCGATTACGGCAGTTACCTGAGCCAGTGGCGCCCGCGCCTGGCGCTCAAAATGTGGAGTGGCTGGCCAACCTTTCCAATGATCTTCGTGCAGGGCGTGTTGATCGGCGGGGCCGACCACTTGCGCGCCCTGGCCGCCAGCGGCGAGCTGGCCGCGTCGCTGGCGGCCAAGCGGCCGCTTCCCTGATGGACATGGCGCCGCTGCCGGTGCGCCTGCGTCCCGGGCAGGACCTGCGCCACGCCTTGCAGGCGCTGCTGGCCGAGCATGGCGTCGAAGCGGCGTTCGTGCTGCAAGGGATAGGCAGCCTCGATGGCGCCCAATTGCGTTACGCCGGCGCCGCGCAAGCCAGTTGGGTGGCGGGCGACCTGGAGATATTGAGCCTGGCCGGCACCCTGTCGGCCCAGGCTTGCCATTTGCACATGACCATCGCCGATGCCCAGGGCCGGGTGCAGGGCGGGCATGTGGCGCCCGGTTGTCTGGTGCGCACCACGGCCGAAATCCTGCTCATGCTGCTGCCGCGGCACCAATTTAGCCGCGCGCCGGACCCCGTCACCGGCTTCGACGAGCTGACGGTGCGCCCGCGCCCATAGCGTTATCCAGCCTTCCTCAACGCCCATCGGCGCCTGTGTCAATGCGCAGCAAGCTGGGGCAGCACGCTGTGGCCGCAGCGGCACATGATAAGTCGATCAGGGACAGAACGGAATCGGCCTTGCGCCAAGCCAGCAGCGGCATCGCGTTTTTTCGCTTACAGTAGCTGTATTGCCATAGCGCCCGCCGGCCCGCCGCCATCGGCCGCCTTCATTCGCGTCATTCATTTGTTGGAGCATCAATGTCACTGAATCCGTTTTCCGCCCTGCGCCGCGGCCTGGGCTTTGCCTGGCGCGCCGTCGATGCCACCCGCCGCACGCTGCTCAACCTGTTGTTCCTGGCGTTGGTGCTGGGCCTGTTGTATCTGATCTTCGCGGGCGGCCTCAAGCCGCTGGCCAGCAAGACCACCCTGGTTCTCGATTTGCAGGGCCAGCTGGTCGAGCAGCACGCCGGCGGTGTGCGCGAAACCGTGCTGGCCAATGTGCGCGGCGACATGAAGCGCACCTTGCAGCTGCGCGATGTGCTCAGCGTGCTCGACGCGGCCGCCAAGGACCCCCAAATCGGCGGCGCGGTGCTGGTGCTCGACGAGCTGCAAGGCGGCGGCCAGGCCATGATGCGCGAAGTGGCCGGCGCCATCGACCGTTTCCGCGCCAGCGGCAAGCCGGTGCTGGCTTGGGGCGCCAGCTATAGCCAGCGTCAGTATCTGGTGGCGGCCCACGCCAGCGAAGTGTATCTGCACCCGATGGGCAACGTCATGCTCGAGGGTTTCGGCCGCTATCGCAATTATTACCGCGACGCGCTGGACAAGGTTGGCGTGACGGTCAATTTGCTCAAGGTCGGTACCTATAAAAGTTTCGCCGAGCCCTATATCGCCAACGGCCCGTCCGACGCGGCGGCCGAGGCCGAGGGTTATCTGTACAACGCCCTGTGGGACAGTTACACCGGCGAAGTGGAGCGCTACCGCAAGCTACCCAAGGGCCAGTTGATGAAAGATATCAACGCCTTGCCCGAGCTGGTGGCCGCCGCCAACGGCGATCTGGCCCAGGTCGCCGTTGCAAGCAAGCTGGTCGACGGTTTGAAGACGCGCGACCAGGTGCGCCAAATTCTGATGAAGCGGGGCGCCATCGATGCCGACGGTAAAAATTTCCGCCAAGTGGCGTTCGAAGACTATCTGGCGCGCCAGCGTCCCAAGATGCTGGGCGACGCGGTCGGCGTGGTGGTGGCGGCCGGGGAAATCAGCGACGGCGTGGCCGGGCCGGGCGCGGTGGGCGGCCTGTCGACCGCCAATCTGATCCGCAAGGCGCGCGAAGACCAGCAAATCAAGGCCGTGGTGCTGCGGGTCGATTCGCCCGGCGGCAGCGCCTTCGGTTCCGAGCTGATACGGCGCGAGCTGGAACTGACGCGCGCCGCCGGCAAGCCGGTGGTGGTATCGATGGGCAACGTGGCCGCTTCCGGCGGCTACTGGATGGCGATGGCGGCCGACGAGGTGATCGCCGACCCCACCACCATCACCGGCTCGATTGGCGTATTCGCCATCTTGCCCACGGCCGACAAGGTGATCGACAAGCTGGGCATCCACACCGCCGGCGTCACCACCACCTGGATGGGCGACGCCACCAATCCGCTGCGCCCGCTCGATCCCCGCTTCGCGCAGCTGATCCAGAGCAGCATCAACCACATTTACGCCGATTTCACCGGCAAGGCGGCGCAGGCGCGCAAGAGCACGCCGGAGAAAATCAATGAAGTCGCACAGGGCCGGGTCTGGACCGGGGCCCAAGCCAAGGAGCGCGGCCTGGTCGATACCCTGGGCAGTTACGGCGACGCGCTGGCCTCGGCCGCCAAGCGCGCGCAATTGAAGGGCGACTACCGGGTCGCTTACATCGAAGGCGAAACCAGCCGCTTCGACCGTCTGCTCGGCTTGTTCGGTGGCGGCGCCGTGCAGGCGCTGGGCCTCGACAAACAGCTCAAGCTGGCGCTTGCACCCAGCGGCATCCCGGCCGGCGCGGCGCTAGACATCGCGAGCCAATTGAGCTGGTTGTCGGAATTGACCGAGAAGCGTCAGCCTTTCATGGCGCTCACCCATTGCCTGTGCGAGTCGCCTTGATCCGCATCGCCCAGGTGTCTGCCGCCGCGCTGTCGATTTTTTGACGGCAGCACGGTTGGCGTAAAACAAGCCCGGCTTATCCTTGCGGTCGTATCGGGCGGCCCGCGCTGCCGGCGCCGGCGCCTCATTTTTGCATGGGGCCGAAGAGATTTGTAGCGAGTTTGTAACATCTTTTTCCATCTCGACACCACAAGCGGCAAGCCGTGCCGATCGGCCGCAAGCCTGATGTGGCCTCGTTTGCCCCGCAAACGGATGGCCCGCGCCGCCGGCGCCGCAGGCCGCCCGGCCGGCGTGACGGTGCCATTTTGTTACAGCTTTAAACTTGCCATTTACATGGCTATGCTAGAGTCAAGCCATCATTTCCGGGCGCATTGCCGCATTAGCTGAGCGCCCGTGCCACATGACGCACCGCCGGCGCCAGCAGCCGGCTCCCCCAGACCGCGATTGAGCGGCACCGACAAGGATAAGCGATGGATTCGCCAGCGACAGCGCCGCACGTTACCCCACCTCCGCGGCGCAGCCGCCGCTCCAAACTGATCGGCGGCGTGATCGCGCTGGCCGTCATGGGCGCGCTGGGCGCGCTGGCCTGGTATCTGACCCATCCGGCGGCCGGCGCCGCCGGCGCCAGCGGGCAGGGTGGCCGGGCCGGCCCCGGTGGCCCGGCAGGTGGCGGGCGCGGTGGCCCGCCCAGCACCGTCGGCGTGGCCACCGCCGTGCGCGCCGATATCCCGGTGGTGCTCGACGCGCTGGGCACCGTCACGGCGGCCGCCACCGTCACGGTGCGCCCGCAAGTGTCGGGCATCTTGCAAAAGATCTTGTTTAAAGAGGGCGAAATGGTCAAGGCCGGCCAGCTGCTGGCGCTGATCGATCCCAGCCAGTTCGAGATGGCGCTGCTGCAAGCGTCGGGCCAGCGCCAGCGCGACCAGGCCCAGCTCGAGAACGCGCGCCTGACGCTGGAGCGCTATCGCACCTTGCTGGGCCAGGACTCGATCGCGCGCCAGGATGTCGATACCCAGGCCGCCCTGGTCAAGCAGCTCGAGGGCACGCTGATGACCGACCGCGCCGCCGAGGGTACCGCCCGCCTCAATCTGGGCTACAGCAAGGTGCGCTCGCCGATTGGCGGGCGGGTCGGCTTGCGGGTGGTCGATGTCGGCAATCTGGTCAACGCCAACGATGCCAACGGCTTGGCGGTGGTCACCCAGCTCTCGCCCATCGATGTGGAGTTCGCCGTGCCGCAAGACCAGGTGCCGGACGTGCAGGGGCGCGTGAACGAGGGCGCGGCGCTGCCGGCCATCGCGCTCGACCGCACCCGCACCGCCACCCTGGACACGGGCCGCTTCGCCGCCCTCGACAATCAAGTCGATGTGCAGACCGGCACCGTGCGCGCCAAGGCCCGCTTCGCCAACGCCAAGGGGGCGCTCTTTCCCAGCCAGTTCGTCAACCTCAGACTGGAGCTGCGCACCATCGCCGACGCCGTGATGGTGCCGGTGACGGCGCTGCGCCATGGCGCGGCGGGCGACTTCGTATATGTGCTCAAGGGCGACCGCACGGTCGAACTGCGTAGCGTCACGCGCGGCCAGAGCACGGTCGACAAGGTGCAATTGCGCACCGGCGTGAAGGTCGGCGAACAGGTCATCACCGAGGGCGCGGACCGTCTTAAGGATGGCGCCAAGGTGGTGCTGCCGGGCGATAAGCCGGCCGCCGGCGGAGGGCGGCGCGCTCGCGGCGCGGCCGTTGGCGCTCCGGGCGCCGCTTCGGCCGAGGCCACGGCCGGCGAACGGCCACGCGGCGAACGCCGCCAGCGCCGCGCCGATGACGCGTCCACCGGCGCCGCCGCCGCCGCCGCGCCGGGCGGCACGCCATGAGCATGACGAACCTCGCACACAAGGCGCGCCGATGAACCCCTCGCGTGCCTTCATCGCGCGACCGGTGGCGACTTCGCTGCTGATGCTCGCCATCGTGCTGGCCGGGATCGTGGGATTCAAATTCCTGCCCCTGTCGGCCCTGCCGCAAGTCGATTTCCCCACCATTCAGGTGCAGACCCTGTACCCCGGCGCCAGCCCGGAAGTGATGGGGCAAACCGTGACCGCGCCGCTGGAACGCCAGTTCGGCCAGATGGCCGGCTTGCAGCGCATGAGTTCCACCAGCGCGTCCGGGGTCTCGATCATCACCTTGCAGTTTACCCTGGGCCAGACGCTCGACGTGGCCGAGCAGGAAGTGCAGGCCGCCATCAACGCCGGCGGCTCGCTGCTGCCCACCGATTTGCCGGCCCCGCCCGTGTACGCCAAGGTCAATCCGGCCGACGCGCCGGTGCTCACGCTGGCCATCACTTCCGACAGCATGCCCCTGACCGAGGTGCAAAACATCGTCAACACGCGCCTGGCGCTCAAGATCAGCCAAGTGACCGGGGTCGGGCTGGTCTCGCTGAGCGGCGGTCAGCGTCCGGCGGTGCGGATTCAAGCCGACACCCAGGCCCTGGCCTCGTACGGCCTGGGTCTGGACACCTTGCGCAGCGCCATTTCGGCGGCCAACGCGAACAGCGCCAAGGGCAGTTTCGACGGGCCCACCCGCTCGTTTTTCATCAACGCCAACGACCAGCTGCTGGCCGCGGCCGACTATCAAAACCTGATCGTGGCCTACAAAAACGGCGCCCCGGTGCGTCTGTCGAACGTGGCGCAGGTGGTCGACAGCGCCGAAAACGTCAAGCTGGGCGCCTGGTCCGGCCTCAAGCCGGCCATCATCTTGAACGTGCAGCGCCAGCCCGGCGCCAATGTGATCGGCACGGTCGACGCCATCAAGGCGCGCCTGCCCGAGTTGCAGGCCGGCTTGCCGGCCGCGCTGCGGGTCGCGGTGCTGAGCGACCGCACCACCGGCATCCGCGCCTCGGTCGAGCATGTCGAGATCGAGCTGGTGCTCGCCGTGCTGATGGTGGTGCTGGTCATCTTCGCTTTCCTGCACAGCGTGCGCGCCACCGTGATCGCCAGCCTGGCGGTGCCCATTTCGCTGATCGGCACCTTCGGCGTGATGTACCTGCTTGGCTACAGCTTGAACAATCTGAGCCTGATGGCGCTCACCATCGCCACCGGCTTCGTGGTGGACGACGCCATCGTCATGATCGAAAACATCTCGCGCTACATCGAGGAGGGCGAGCCACCGATGGCGGCCGCCATCAAAGGCGCCGCGCAGATCGGCTTCACCATCATCTCGCTGACCGTCTCGCTGATCGCGGTGCTCATTCCGCTGCTGTTCATGGGCGACGTGGTGGGCCGGTTGTTCCGCGAATTCGCCGTCACCCTGGCCATCACCATCCTGATATCGGCCCTGGTCTCGCTGACGCTGGTGCCGATGATGGCGGCGCGCTGGCTGAAAAGCCGGGGCGAGCAAAAGGAGGGCGCGCTGGCCCGCCGCAGCCAAGCCTTTTTCGACCGCGTGATCGGCTATTACGATAGCGCGCTGACCTGGGTGCTGGCGCGCCAGGCGCTGACCCTGCTGGTGGCGCTGGCCACCCTGGGCTTGACGGTGCTGTTATATATCGTCATTCCGAAGGGCTTGTTTCCGACCCAGGACACGGGGCAGTTGCAGGCCCGGATCGAGACCGCGCAATCGGTGTCTTACGCGCGCATGGCCGAGTTGCAGCAAGCGGCCGCCAAAGCCATATTGGCCGATCCGGATGTCGAGTCGCTCAGTTCCCTGGTCGGGGTGGACGCCGCCAACAACACCATGCTGCACACCGGCCGCATGCTGATCAACTTGAAGCGCGCGCGCGGCGGCGCCCAGGCCGAGACCATGGAACGCCTGCGCCGGCGGGTGGGCGCGGTGGCCGGCGTGACCGTGTATCTCCAGCCGACCCAGGATCTGACCATCGACGCCGAGACCGGCCCGACCCAATATCGGGTGTCGATCGAGGGCGCCGACACCGCCACCGTCACGCAATGGGCCCAGCGCCTGACCGAGCACCTGCAAACCAGGCCGCAGTTGCGCAACGTGGTCTCGGACGCCGGCTCCACCGGCGCGGCGGCCTATATCAACATCGACCGCGACAGCGCCGCGCGCCTGTCGATCACGGCCGCGGCCATTGACGACGCGCTCTACAACGCCTTCGGCCAGCGCATCGTCTCCACCATTTTCACGGAAACCAACCAATACCGCGTGATTCTGGAAGCCCAGCCGGGCACCTTGACCACGCCCGAGTCGCTGGGCCGGCTGCAATTGCGCACCGGTTCCGGCAAATCCACGCCGCTGTCGGCGGTGGCCACCGTGACCGAAAGAGCGGCGCCGCTGCAAATCACCCACGTGGCGCAGTACCCGGCCACCACGCTCGGTTTCGACACCGCGCCCGGGGTGGCGCTGGGCACCGCGGTCGGCGCGATCCGCGCGGCGGCCACCGAAATCGGCCTGCCCGCTTCGCTGAGCATGAGTTTTCTGGGCGCGGCCGGCGCCTATGAAAATTCGCTCTCGAACCAGCTCTGGCTGATCCTGGCGGCGGTGGTGTGCGTCTACATCGTGCTCGGCGTGCTGTATGAAAGTTATATCCATCCGCTCACCATCCTGTCGACGCTGCCGTCGGCCGGCGTGGGCGCCTTGCTGGCGCTGCTGCTCAGCGGCCAGGACCTGGGCGTGATCGGCATCATCGGCATCATTCTGTTGATCGGCATCGTCAAGAAAAACGCCATCATGATGATCGACTTCGCCATCGAGGCCGAGCGCGAACGCGGCATGGGCGCGCGCCAAGCCATTCACCAAGCGGCCCTGCTGCGGTTTCGCCCGATCCTGATGACCACCCTGGCGGCCCTGTTTTCCGCCCTGCCGCTCATGTTCGGCTGGGGCGAGGGCGCCGAGCTGCGGCGCCCGCTGGGCCTGGCCATGTTCGGCGGCTTGATCGTCAGCCAGATGCTGACCTTGTTTACCACCCCGGTCATTTACCTGGGCTTCGACCGCTTGGCCGCGCGCTGGGCCGGCCGCCGCTTGGACGCCGCCGGCGCCGAGGGCGCCGACGATGCCGACGCGGCGACGGCCGGCCAGCCCAAGGTGGCGCCGTGAATCTGTCGGCGCCATTCGTGCGGCGCCCGGTCGCCACGGTGCTGCTCACGATCGGCATCGCGCTGGCCGGCATCGGCGCCTTTTTCGCGCTGCCCGTGGCGCCCCTGCCGGCGGTCGATTTTCCGGCCATTTCGGTCAACGCCAGCCTGCCCGGCGCCAGCCCGGAAACCATGGCCACCAGCGTGGCCACGCCGCTCGAGCGGCGCCTGGGCGTGATCGCCGGGGTCAACGAAATGACCTCGTCGTCGAGTTCGGGCTCGACCCGCATCAGCCTACAGTTCGACCTGAACCGCAAGATCGACGCGGCCGCGCGCGAAGTGCAGGCCGCCATCAACGCCACCCGCGCCGACCTGCCGGCCACGCTGCGCAGCAACCCGACCTACCGCAAGATCAACCCGTCGGACGCGCCGGTGATCATTCTGGCGCTCACCTCCAGCAGCCGCAGTCCGGGGCAGGTGTATGACGCGGTGTCGAACCTGGTGCAGCAAAAGCTGGCCCAGGTGCCGGGCGTGGGCGACGTGGAATTGGGCGGCGGCTCGCTGCCGGCGGTGCGGGTCGAGCTGCTGCCGTATGCCTTGAGCCGCTACGGCGTGTCGATGGAAGACGTGCGCGCCGCGATCCAGGCCACCAACGCCAACCGCCCCAAGGGAGCGATCGAGGGCGACGGGCGGCGCCTGCAAATTTATTCGGCCGCCAGCGGCGCGGCCGGCGGGCGCAGCGCGGCCGATTACCGCGCCATGGTGGTGGCCTGGCGCGGCGCCGCCGCGATCCGCTTGCAAGATGTGGCCGAGGTGGTCGACGGGGTTGAAAACAGCAATACCCTGGGTCTATTCAATGGCGCGCCGGCCGTGATCGTGCTCATCACGCGCCAGCCCGGCGCCAATGTGATCGAAACGGTGGACGGGGTGCGCGCCCTGCTGCCGCAACTGCAAGCGCAACTGCCGCGCGACGTGAAGCTGGAAGTGGCCTCCGACAGCACCAATTCGATCCGCTCCTCGCTGCACGAGATCGAGGCCACCCTGCTCATTTCCATCGTGCTGGTGGTGCTGGTGGTAAGCGCCTTCCTGCGCAGCGTGCGCGCCACCATCGTGCCGGCGGTGGCCACCGTGGTGTCCCTGCTGGGCACCTTTGGGGTGATGTATCTGCTTGGCTTTAGCTTGAACAATCTGAGCCTGATGGCGCTGACGGTGGCCACCGGCTTCGTGGTGGATGACGCCATCGTGGTGCTGGAAAACACCGCGCGCCATATCGAAAACGGCATGGACCGCTTCGCGGCCGCGCTGCTGGGCGCGCGCGAGGTCGGCTTCACCGTGCTGTCGATCAGCCTGTCGCTGGTGGCCGTGTTCATTCCGCTGCTGTTCATGGGCGGCCAGATCGGACGCCTGTTCCGCGAGTTCGCCGTCACCTTGTCGGCGGCGGTCATGATTTCGCTGCTCATTTCGCTCACCACCACGCCCATGATGTGCGCCTGGCTGCTCAAACCGGAGCACGACCGCAAGCCGCCTGGCCGGGTGGCGCGCGGCTTCGAGCGCGGCTTCGACGCGATTCACAAGATGTACGAGCATAGTCTGGACTGGGCCTTGTCGAGTGCCTGGCTGGTGATGCTGGTGCTGGCGTTTGTGGTCGGCTTGAACGTCTACCTGTTCGCGGCCGCGCCCAAGGGCTTTTTTCCCCAGCAGGATACGGGGCAGATCAGCGGCGGCATCCGGGCCGACCAGAGCATCTCCTTCCAGGCCATGCAGGGCAAGTTGCGCCAGCTGGTGGGTATCATCAAGCGCGATCCGGCGGTGGCCACCGTGGTCGGCTTCACGGGCGGGGCGCGGGCCGGCGGCGGCTTCCTGTTTGTGAATTTGAAGCCGGCCGCGCAACGCAGCGAAGCCGGTCAAGCCGTGATCGCGCGGCTGCGCCCCCAGCTGGCCAAGATCACCGGCGTGTCGCTGTTTCTCAATCCGGTGCAGGATTTGCGCATGGGTGGCCGGCAGAGTAATTCGACTTACCAGTACACTTTAAAGAGCGACAACCGGGCCGACTTGAAGCTGTGGGCCGGCAAACTGGCCGACGCCATGAAGGCGCACAAGGTGTTGACCGATATCGACACCGACCAGGCCGAAAACGGCGTCGAAACCTTCGTCACCATCGACAAGGATAGCGCCGCGCGGCTGGGCATCGGGGTGCGCGACGTGGACAATGCGCTCTACAACGGCTTCGGCCAGCGCCAGGTGGCCACCATTTACGGCGAGCTCAATCAATACCATGTGATCATGGAGGTGGCGCCGCGCTTCGCCCAGAGTCCGGAGGCGCTGCGCGACGTGTATGTGCCGGCCAAGGGCGGCGCGACCGTCGCCGCCGGCACGAGTACGAGCGTCAGCACCAGCACGGGCACGAGCGCCAGCGGCGTGGCGCCGGCCAACACCACGGCCTTGCGCGATCCGTCCAGCGGCCAGTCGCTCAGCACGGCGGCCACCACCATGGTGCCCTTGTCGGTCATCGCCAGCTTCGCCGAAAGCGCGACGCCGACCTCGGTCAATCACCAGGACGGCGAATTGGCCACCACCGTGTCGTTCAATCTGAGCGCGGGCGCCAGCTTGAGCGATGGCCAGGCCGCCGTGCGGCAGGCCGAGGCGGAGATCGGCATGCCCAACAACGTGCGCGGCAGCTTCCAGGGCACGGCCAAAAGCGCCGACGAGAGCAACAAGCAGCAGCCCCTGCTAATCCTGGCGGCCATCGTGGTCATCTATATTGTGCTCGGTATGCTGTATGAAAGCCTGGTGCATCCGATCACCGTCTTATCGACCCTGCCGTCGGCCGGCGTGGGCGCGGTGCTGGCGCTGCTGATGTTCAAGATGGAGTTTTCCATCATCGCCTTGATCGGCGTGTTTCTGCTGATCGGCATCGTCAAGAAAAACGCCATCTTGATCATCGACTTCGCGCTGGAAGCGGAGCGCTCGCGCGGCTTGAGCGCGCTCGACGCGGTGCGCGAGGCCTGCCTGCTGCGCTTCCGCCCGATCCTGATGACGACTCTGGCCGCCGCCTTGGGCGCGCTGCCGCTGGCGATCGGTTTCGGCGAAGGCTCGGAACTGCGCCAGCCGCTGGGCATCGCCATCATCGGCGGCCTGATCGCCAGCCAGCTTTTGACTTTGCTGACCACGCCCGTGGTCTACATCCTGCTCGACAAGTTGCGCCGGCGCGGTCCGCAAGAGCGCCAGTTGAGCCACTTTCACGGTGTCGGTAACGGTGGCCATGCCGCCGTTCCGGCCCCCCCTATTCCAAACTGAAGCACGCCATGCGCCCACCCTACCTTTCCCGAATTTTCCGTCCGCGCGGGCTGTGTGCGCTGGCGCTGGCGCTGGCGCTGGCCGCCGCCTGTCTGGCCAGCGGCTGCGCCGTCAGTCCGCCGTACCAGCGTCCGAGCGCGGCCGAACCGGCCCAATACAAGGAAGCTTTGTACCAGGAGGCCCCGGGCTGGGCGGCGGCGGCGCCGGCCGACACGCTCGAACGCGGCCCGTGGTGGACCTTGTTCAAAGACCCGGTGCTGGACCAGCTGGCGCCCGCCGTCGAGGTGTCGAACCAGAACGTGGCGGCGGCGGCCGCCGGTTACGAGCAAGCCCGCGCCCTGGTGCGCGAGCAGCGCGCCGCGCTATCGCCCACGCTCGACGTGACGGCCGGCGCCGACCGCGCGGGCGGGCGCGCGGCGGCCGGCGCCGGCTCCAGCTACCGCGCCAGCCTGGGCGCCGGCTGGGAGCCCGATATTTGGGGCCGGCTGCGGGCCGGCGTTGACAGCGCCGGCGCCAACGCCCAGGCCTCGGCCGCCGATCTGGCGGCGGCGCGCCTGGCGGCCCAGGGCGAACTGGCGGTCAATTATTTTTCGCTGCGCCAGACCGATGCCGAACAGGCGCTGCTGGCCACCACCATCGTCGGCTACCAGCGCGTGCTGGAGATCACGCAAAACCGTTTTAACGCCGGCGTGGCGGCCAAGTCCGATGTGCTGCAAGCCCAAACCCAGCTGGCCAATGCGCAGGTCGACGCGCTCGATCTGGGCCGCCAGCGCGCGCGGCTGGAACACGCGATCGCCATCTTGCTGGGCAAGGCGCCGGCCGATTTCACCCTGGTCGCGGGTCCCTGGCAAGCGGCGCTGCCGGAGATGCCGACCGGCTTGCCTTCCACGCTGCTGCAACGCCGCCCCGACATCGCCGCCGCCGAGCGGCGGGTGGCGCTGGCCAACGAGCAGATCGGCCTGGCGCGGGCCGCTTACTTCCCCAGCCTGAACCTGTCGGCCTCGTACGGCGGCAACGCCAGTCGGGTGGCCGATTTGTTCAATGCCTCCACCAGCCTGTGGTCGGTCGGGGCGGCGGCCGCCCAGAGCCTGTTCAACGCCGGCGCCACCACCGCCGGCGTGGACGCGGCCAGGGCGGGGCATGCGGCGGCGGTGGCGCGCTACCGGCAAACGGTGCTCGCCGCGTTTGCCGATGTGGAGGACCAGCTGGCCGCCACCGGCACCCTGGGCGCCCAGCAGGGGCTGCGCCAGAGCGCCTCCCAGGCGGCCGACCAGGTCGAGACGCAAATGCTGAACCGCTATCGTGCCGGACAGGTGGGCTATAGCGACGTGGTGGCGGCCCAGGCCAGCGCGCTGTCGGCCCGGCGCGCGCTGGTGCAATCGCAAGGGGCGCGCCAGAACACGGCGGTGGCCCTGATCCAGGCGCTCGGTGGCGGTTGGCACGCGCCATGAGCCCCGCGCTCGCGCGCGACGTATGCGTGCGATGCTTGGTATTAGGTCGCGCTGTTTGTATAATCTATTCAAATATCAAAACCGAAAGCAGCTATTAAATCAGATTATTTGACCGCGCCTGCGGGACGCGGCATGCGATGACGATCAAGCAGAAAACAGCGCCGTGCGCGGCGGCGGATGCGGATCGACCTGCCACCGAAGTGGCGGCCCCGGCCTTTCCAATGGTGGCGGTGGGCGCGTCGGCGGGCGGCCTGGAGCCGATCATCGCTTTTCTGTCGAGTTTGCCTATCGATAGCGGCGTCGCGCTGGTGGTGATCCAGCATCTCGATCCCAACCACCGCACCTTGCTGCCCGAATTGTTACAGCGCGCCACCAGCATTCCGGTGCAGGAAATCGCCGACCGCTTGCAGCCTTTCCCCAACCGGATTTATGTAAAGCCGGCGCATGCGGAGTTGAGTCTGGCGGACGGCCGCTTTGTTCTGAGCGCGTCGTCCGCGCCGCCCGGCCAGCGTTTTCCCATCAATGTTTTTTTTACCGCCCTGGCGGCCGAATGGGCGGACCTGGCGGTGGGGGTGATCTTTTCCGGCATGGGCAGCGACGGCACCCGCGGCTTGCAGGCGATCAAGGAACGCAACGGCTTGACCCTGGCCCAATTTCCCGACAGTGCCAAGTTCGACCCCATGCCTCACAGCGCGATCGCGGCCGGGGTGGTGGACTTGATCGATCTGCCGGAAAAAATGCCGGCCAAGATCATCGCTTACCTCAAGCAAATCACTTTGCTCAACCGTAACGACGGCGCGGTGGAAATTAAGAATTTCTTGCCAGAAATTGTCAAGATCTTGACCGACCACACCGGTAACAGTTTTACCGATTACAAGATCAACACGGTGCTGCGTCGCATCGAGCGGCGCATGAGCTTGCACCAAATCGCGTCGATGGAGCAGTATGTGCCCCATTTGCGTCTCAATCCCGGGGAAATCGATTTGCTGTTTAAGGAATTGTTAATCGGTGTGACCAGTTTCTTCCGCGATCAGAAGGTGTGGGAATACTTGAAAGTGGTGGCCTTGCCGCAGCTGTTGGCGGCCAACCCGGAAGGGCGCGCCTTCAAAGCGTGGATACCGGCCTGCTCTACCGGCGAGGAAGCCTATTCGCTGGCGATGGTGTTTAGCGAGGTGGTGGCGCAAGTCAATCCGCGCGCCAAGTATTCGCTGCAAATTTTCGCCACCGACCTGTCGGCCGACGCCATCGACCGCGCGCGCCAGGGCCGCTTCACGCCGGCCATCGCCAGCGATGTCTCGCTGGAACGCCTGGAGCGCTTTTTCGTGGCCGGCGAGGATGGCTACCACGTGAAAAAAGAAATCCGCAATATGATCATCTTTGCGCCGCAAAATATCATTTCGGACCCGCCATTCACCAAGCTCGATATTCTCTGCTGCCGCAATCTGTTAATCTACCTCAATGCCAAATTGCAGCAGCGTCTGATCCCCCTGTTTCACTACGCGCTCAACGCCGGCGGTATTTTATTGCTTGGCAGCGCGGACACGCCCGGTCATTTTTCCGATCTGTTCGCGCCCCTGACCACGTCTTCCCGTCTGTACCGGCGCCTGGGCGACATCGACCGGCGCCGTCTGCCGACTTATTTTCCCACTAAAGTATCGGCCGCTTCCGCCCCCACCCTTAGCGAATCGAGAGAAGTTAGCATGCCCGGAAAGATCCAGTCCCACGTCGAGCAGCTGTTGCTGCAAAAATATTCTCCGGCGGCCGCCTTGCTCAACGAACAAGGCGACATTCTCTACATCAACGGGCGCACCGGCGCCTTCCTGGAGCCGGCGGCGGGCAAGGCCAACTGGAATATCCACGCCATGGCGCGCGAGGGCTTGCGCTACGAGTTGGCCGGCCTGATCAAGAAAGCGATGCAGGGCGAGGGCGTGGTGCGCCTGAAGGGCTTGCTGGTCAAAGACCACCTGGGCCAGCCGTTGGGGGTGGACCTCACCGCCGAGGCGCTACACCAGCCGGATGCCTTGCAAGGCATGATCTTTCTCACCTTTAGCAGCGTGCCGATGGTGCCCGAGGCCAAGCGGGTGCGCTCGCCCAATCCCAAGGTGATCGAGCTGGAACAAATGCTGGTGCAGGCCAGGCTGGAGTTGCAGGCGGTGCGCGACGAAATGCAAACTTCGCGCGAGGAACTCAAGTCGGCCAATGAGGAATTGCAATCGACCAATGAGGAATTGCAATCGACCAACGAGGAGCTGACCACCTCGAAGGAAGAGATGCAGTCGCTCAACGAGGAATTGTATACCGTCAACGCCGAGCTGCAATCGAAGGTGGACGATCTGTCGCTGGTCAATAGCGACATGAAAAATCTGCTCAACAGCACCGACATCGCCACCATTTTCCTCGACAGCAGCTTGCGCATCCGCCGCTTCACCTCGCCGGCCACCCAAATCTACAAGCTCATCGCCAGCGACTTGCGCCGTCCGCTGGGCGACATCGTCAACGACCTCGACTACGTGGCCCTGGAGGCGGACGCGCAAGAAGTGATACGGACCCTGGTGTTTTCGGAAAAGCAGGTGCGCACCAAGAACGGACGCTGGTTTACCGTGCGCATCATGCCTTACCGCACGGTCGAGAACGTGATCGACGGGGTGGTGGTTACCTTCATCAATATCACCGAGTCGAAATTGCTGGAGGCCCAGTTGCGTCAGGTCCAGCAGGGCGGCGCGGCGCTGGCGGACTGAGATGGAACGCCGCTCCGGCATGCCGCCGGCCGCCGCCTCCGCGCCGGCGGGCGCGCGCGCGCCGGGCGAGGGCGACATGCAGCGCCGTTTGCAAGAGTTGCAGCTCAATCAGCTCGAGCTGGAAATGCAAAGCGTGGCCCTGGCCGAGTTGCAGCAGATCAAGGACGACTTCGAGAGCGATTTGCAGCGCTACGCCCGGCTCTACCAGCTGGCGCCGGTCAGCTACCTGTCCATCGAGCGCGGCGGGCGCATCTCGCGCGCCAACGTGGCCGCCGCCGCGCTGCTGGGGCGCAGCGCGGCCGACCTGCTGGGGCGCCGCTTCGAGCAATTCATCGCGCCCCAGTCGCAAGCGGCGTTCCGCGGTTTCATCGCCGCCGTGTTTGCCAGCGGCGCGCGCCAAGTGCTCGAAGCGCCCCTGTTCGAGGGGGTGGGCGGGGCCTGGGTCCGCATCGAGGCCAATCTGGACCGGCATGCCGACGCCGCCTCCCATAGCTGCCGCATGATCGTCACCGAACTGGGCGCGATGGAACGGGGCGAGTCGGCGCTGCGGCGCGCCTTTATCATTTTAGATAATATCAACGAAGGGGTGCTGGTCACCGATCCGGGCGGGCGCATCGTCGCCGTCAACCCCTCCTTTACCGCCATCACCGGCTACCAGGCCGAGGAGGCGATCGGGCGCAACCCCCGTTTCCTGGGCGCCGGCCTGCACCCGCCGGCGTTTTACCAGGAGTTGTGGGCGGCCCTGGCGCGGCAGGGCAGCTGGCGGGGTGAGCTCATCAACCGCAAGAAAAACGGCGAGCGCTTTGTTGAATGGCTGTCGATCACCACCATGCGCGCGGCCGGCGGCGCCATCGAGCATTTCGTGGGCGTGTTTTCCGACATCACCGAGCGCAAACACGCCGAGGTGGCGCTGCGTGAAATGCACCGCGAGCTCGATCGGCGCGTGATCGAGCGCACCGCCGAGCTGACCTCGGCCAACGCGCTGCTGGTGCAGGAAATCGGCCGCCGCGAACAGGCCCAGCTCGCGCTGCGCGAGGCCGAAACGTTTTTTCATTCGACCATCGACTCCCTGTCGCAGCGGGTGCTGGTGCTCGACCGCGACGGCGCGATCATGCACGTCAACCGCGCCTGCATGGAGTTCGTCGGCCATGCCGGTGGCGGCGCCAATTATCTTCTCCACTGCGAAACCGATCCGCGCTGGCAGCACGGCGCCGGGCGCGAGCTGGCGGCCGGCATCGGCCAGGTCGCCAGCGGCGCGCTGGGCGCCTTCTCGCTGGAGTACGAATTTGTGCGCGACGGCGCGGCCAGCTGGTTCGAGGTGTGCGTCAACCGCTTCCTGGTCGAGGGGCCGCTGCGGGTGGTGGTGGCGCACACCGACATCACCGAGCGCAAGCTGATGGAGCGCGCGCTGCGCCAGTCGCACGCCCAGCTGCGTCAGCTGGCGATCCATCTCGAGACGGCCAAGGAAGACGAGCGCAAACGCATTTCGCGCGACATCCACGACGAATTGGGCCAGAACTTGCTGGCGCTGCGGATCGATGTGTCGATGCTGGCCGCGCGCACCGGCTCCACCCATCCGCGCCTGCACCGGCGCGTGGCGACGGTGCTGGGCAATGTGGACCTGACCATCCGCAGCGTGCGCGATATCATGAATCAACTGCGCCCGCCGGTGCTGGACCTGGGCTTGCAGGCGGCCATCGAGTGGCAGATCGGCGACTTCCGCAAGCGCAGCGGCATCGCCTGCCAGCTGCGCATGCAGGACGAGGCGCTGCTGGCCGGGATAGGGGGCGACGTCGAGATCGTGCTGTTTCGGGTGGTGCAGGAAGGCTTGCACAATGTGAGCCGCCATTCGCGCGCCAGCGAGGCGGCGGTCGAACTGCGCGCCGCCGGCGGCGAGCTGCTGCTGTCGATCAGCGACGACGGTATCGGCATCGCGCCGGCCCAACGCCGCAGCGGCTGTTTCGGCTTGATCGGCATGGACGAGCGCATCACGGCGCTGGGCGGGCGCTTCACGGTGCGCCAGTTCCGCGAGGGGCAGGGCTGCTGCCTGGACATCCGCATTCCGCTGCCGGGGCAAGCCAGCCATTGAGCTGGGCGGGCCGCATTGCGGCTATACTATCGACGCGCATCGCTCACCGTCACCCGGGGACTCAACTTGTATAAATCACTCATGCCGCCGGCCGCGTCGCTGGCCGTCCTGCTTGCCGCATTGCTGGCCGCTCAACCAACCGCGCGGGCCGACGAAGGACAATGGCAACCGCACCAGCTGCCGCAACTGGCGGCGGAATTGAAACGCATCGGCATCAGCATCGGCGCCGACAAACTGGCCGACCTGTCCAAGCATCCGATGAGCGCCATCGTTTCGCTGGGCGGTTGCTCGGCCTCGTTCGTGTCCGACGCCGGCCTGGTGGTGACCAATCACCACTGCGCCTATGGCGCGATCCAGCGTAACGCCACCCCGGAACACAACTACATCAGCGACGGCTTTCTGGCCGCCACCCGCGCCGACGAGCTGCCGGGCGGCCCGAACACGCTGATCTACATCACCGACCAGGTGGAAAACGTGAGCGCGCGCGTGCTGGCCGGACTGAACGCGGCCAACAGCGGACGCGAACGGCACGAGTTGACCGAGAGCCGCATCAAGGCCCTGATCGCCGAATGCGAGAGCGACAAGATGTACCGCTGCGCGGTGCCCGCGTTTCACCGGGGCCTGGAGTACTACCGCATCCGCCAGGTAATGATACGCGACGTGCGGCTGGTGTATGCGCCGTCCGACAAGATCGGCAACTACGGCGGCGACGTCGATAACTACGAGTGGCCGCGCCATACGGGCGACTATGCCTTCCTGCGCGCCTATGTGGGCAAGGACGGGCGGCCGGCCGATCCGTCGCCCGACAACGTGCCGTACCGCTCCAAGGATTTTCTGGTGGTGTCGGCCGAGGGCGTGAAAAACGGCGACCCGATCCTGCTGGTGGGCTATCCGGGCCGCACCAGCCGCTATAAGCTGCCGTCCGAGATCCGCTACGCGCGCGACAGCGCCTATCCGATGCGGGTGGCCGAATTGCGGGCCGACCTGGGCGCCATCGGCGTGGCCACCGAAGCCAATCCGGCCGCGCAGGTGCGCTACGCCGGTGTGGTGAAAAGCCTCAACAACGTGATGAAAAAAACCGAGGGTCTGCTCGACGGCTTCGCCCGCAAGGACATCGCCACCATCCGCGAGGGTCAGGACGCGCAGTTCCGCGCCTGGCTGGCGGCCCATCCGCAGCCCGGCGCGGCGCCCGGCATGCTGGCCGAACTCGATGCCGCGATCGGCGCCGAGATGGCGCTAAGCGACGAAGAATTCGCCTGGTCGGTGGCCGTCACCAGCGACGAGCTGAAGGCGGCCCGGTTGCTGTACCGGCTGGCGCTGGAGCGGCGCAAACCCGACGCCCAGCGCGAGTCCGGCTATCAGGAACGCGACGTGGCGTTCGCCAAGGCGCGCCTTACCCGCCTGGAGCAATCGCTGGTGCCGGCGGTGGACCAGGCCCGCTTCGGCGCCGCCTTGCAGCGCTACGCCAAACTGCCGGCCAAAACGCATCCGCCCGGGCTGGACGCGCTGCTGCCGGGGCCCGGCGCGGTGGCCGCCCTGTACCAGCAATCGGCCATGTCCGACACGGCCAAGCGGCTGGTCTGGCTCGAGCGCGACGCCGCCGCCATCGCCGCCTCGGACGACGCCTTCCTCAAGCTGGCGGTCAAGTTGCACCAGGTCGGGCAGGCGCTGGAGGACCGGCGCAAGGAAATCGACGGCGATCTGGAGCGCGTGATCCCGCAATACATGAAAGCGGTGATCGCATGGAAAACCGCGCAGGGCAAGCCGGTCTACCCGGACGCCAATTCCACCTTGCGCGTCACATACGGCACGGTGGCGCCGTATGCGCCGCGCGACGGCATCAGCAAGGGACCGTTTACCACCGTGGAAGGGGTGCTGGAAAAGCACACCGGCAAGGAGCCGTTCGTGGCGCCGCAAGCCTTGCTGGACGCGGTCAAGCAAAAGCGTTACGGTCAGTTCAAGGATGCCGCGCTGGGCACCGTGCCGGTCAATTTCCTGACCAGCGCCGACACCACCGGCGGCAATTCCGGTTCGGCCGTGATGAACAAGCGCGGCGAGCTGGTGGGGCTCAACTTCGACTCGACTTACGAATCGGTGACCAAGGACTGGTACTTCGACCGCGACATCACGCGCGCCATCCATCTCGACATCCGCTACATGCTGTGGGTGATGAAAGAGGTGGACCACGCCGATCAGCTGCTCAAGGAAATGACCATCGTTTATCCGCACAAGTAGTTTTCCGATGAACGATACGCTGGTCCTGCTTGGCCTTTCCACCACACCGCTGGAATTGGTGTCCTTCGTGCTGTCGGTGGCGACGGTGCTGCTCAATATCCGTCAAAGCCATTGGGCCTGGCTGTTTTCCATCGTGGCCTCGGCCACCTACGGGCTGGTGTTTTTCGGCGCCAGGCTATATGGCGACATGGGTTTGCAGCTGGTCTTCATCGCCGTTTCGGTGTGGGGCTGGCAGCAGTGGCTGCGCGGCGTCGCGGGCGGGTCCGGCTTGCCGGTGTCGCGCCTCGATGGCCGCGGCCGGCGCGCCGCCGTGGGCGGTTGGGTAATCGGATTCGTGCTGCTGGCGTGGTTTCTCAAGTCGTACACCGATACCGATGTGCCGTACGCGGACGGGTTTCTCACCGCCGGCAGTCTGCTGGGCCAACTGCTCCTGTCGCGCAAAAAACTGGAAAACTGGCAGGTCTGGATCGTGGTCGATCTGCTGTACGTCGGCCTGTACCTGTACAAGCAGCTGATGTTGACGGCGCTGCTGTACGCCGTGTTCGTGGCGATGGCGGTGGCGGGCTGGCGCGCCTGGCGCAAAGCGCTGGCATGAGCGCGTCCTCCTCGCCTTGCGTGCGGGTGGCCGTGCTGGGTGCCGAATCGTCCGGCAAGTCGACCCTGGCGGCGGCCCTGGCCAGCCGCTACGGCACCGTGTGGGTGCCCGAATACTTGCGCGAATTCGTCGCCACGCGCCGGCGCGTGCCGCTCGAAACGGATCAGTATCCGATCGCCGCCACCCAGCAGGCGCGCGAAACAGCAGCGGCGGCGCGCGCGCGCGGCTATCTGTTTTGCGACACCACGCCCTTGATGACGGCCATTTACAGCCAGTTCTATTTTCACCGCGTGGACCCAGAACTGGCGGCCCTGTGCGCGGCCCAACGCTACGATGTCACGCTGGTGACGGCGCCCGACAGCCCGTGGGTGGCGGACGGCTTGCAGCGCGAATCGGACGCGGTGCGTCAGACCATACACCGCATGCTGCAAGACGAGCTGGCGGCGAGGGCGGTGCCCTACGTGCTGCTATCGGGCACCCTGGAGCGGCGCATCGGCCAAGCCATGGCGCTGCTCGCGCCCACCTGAGCGCCACGGCGGCTTAAAAGTCGAACTGCGCCGACACCTTGAACACGCGCGTGGCGCCCGGCAGCAGATAGCCGCCCAGCTGCGGCGTGACGTCGCGCCAGTAGAACTTGTCGAACACATTGTCCACATTGGCGCGCAAGATGGTGGCGCTGCCGCCGACCGTGGTGGCATAGGCCGCCCCCAGATTGAACACGTGGTAGCCCGGCACCATCACCGTGTTTTCCTGGTCGAAGGCCTTCTTGCCGGCGTACTGCCAGCTGCCGTTCAGCTTTAAGCCCGGCATCCCGGCCAGCACGTAATCGGCGAACACGGACGATTTGAAGCTTGGCACATCGGTCACCCGTTTGCCGTCGATGTTGGCCACACCCGTGCCCTGTTGGCGCGTGTTCAGAGCGGTGACCGACACGCCCAGCGTGAGCGCGGCGTTGAGTTTGCCTTGCGCTTGCAGTTCCATACCACGGTGCTGAGCTTGGCCGTTGCGCACAAAGTAATTGCTGTCATCGACGTATTCCAGCCCTTTGCGGATCTGGAATAAGGCGGCCGACAGCAGCAGGTCGCGCGCCACTTCGGTTTTCACGCCCAGTTCGATCTGCTTCGAGCGCGCCGGCGACAGGGTGCCACCGGCATTGGCCGTTTCGATCTCGGCCACGCCGCCGTGTTCCAGTCCGTGCGAATAGGCGGCGTACAGCGACACCTTGGGCGCCGGCTGATAGACCAGCGCCAGATTGGGCAGCGCATAACCTTGATCGTAACCTATCCAGTTGGGCGATGCGTCTTCCGCGCTTTGCGTCAATTCATGGCGTTTGACTTGCACATAGCGCAGGCCGCCATGCAATGTCAAGGCCTCGCTCAGCGTCAGGATGTCTTGCGCGAAAACGGCGCGCTCGTTTTCGTTGCGCTGCTCGATCACGGGGCCGGACGTCAAGCCGGTCGGCTGCACCGCCACCGGCTGATAGATATTGCTGGTTCCGGCGTAGTCATATAAATAAGCGCCGAACTTGTCTTCCCGTTTGAACAGGGAGGCGCCCAGCGTGAGTTCATGGCGCAGCGCGCCCGTGGCGAATTTGCCTTGCAGCAGGGCCCGCGCGGCCAGCGGCGACTTGCGCTCGCCCAGGCTCTGATAATCGTAGACGTCGTAGTCGCCATTGCCGCAATAACCGGGATACAGATTCTGCGCGCCGCAGCCGTACGGGAACGCGGTGTAATCGTCGCGTTTGAAGCTGTGCTGGTTGGCCGACAGGGTGGCGTGCCACTCCGGGCTGAACTGGTACTGGAAGCGCAGGCCGAGGTTGGCGCTTTCGGTGCGTACCGGGCGGCTCCAGGGTTGATTGTTGAGCATGGTATCGGCGGCCACCTGCGGCAGGGTGGTGCCGTTGATGAGCTGAAACCCGGGCGCCGACACTTGCGATTTGTATTGGTAATCGGCGTCCAGTTGCAGCAGGGCTTGCGGCGTGAGCTGCCAGTCGAACGCGCCCGACACGAACTTGCGGTTGCCGTCGGCGCCCTTGATGTAGGAGCGCAGCCGCTCGCCGGCCGCGTTAATGCGGTAGCCGAAGCGCTTGTCGTCGAAACGCCCGCCCAGGTCGATCGCGCCGTACAGCGTGCCGCGTTCGCTCGCTTCCAGGGTCACCGAGCGCAGCGCGGTGTTGGTGGGCCGCTTGAGCACATAATCGACCACGCCGCCGGGCGCGGCCACGCCGGCCTGGAAGCCGGCCAAGCCCTTGAGCACTTCGATCCGCTCCTTGTTTTCCAGCGGGATTTCGGTGTCGCCGGGAATCGCCAAGCCGTCCTTGCGGTAGCTGGAGTTATTGTCGAGCGCGAAACCGCGGATCGAAAACTGTTCGGCGTAACCGACCGCGTTGTAGGCGTCGCTCACGCTGGCGTCATATTTCATCGCGTCGCTGGTCGAGCGCACCCGCAAATCCTGCATCTGCTGACGCGTGAGCACGCTGACCGAGGCCGGTGTGTCGAGCAAGGCGGCGTCGCCAAAGCCGGCCACCGAAGCGCGGTTGGCGGTATCGGCGCGGGCCGCGCTGACCACGACTTCGGGCAATGCGGAGGCGGTGGTTTGGGCGCTGGCGGCGCCGGCGCAAGCTTGCATGACGGCCAGGGCGATCAGGGAAACGGGAAAATTTGAAGTAGACATTCTTGTGCTCATATTGCTCGCCGCCGTGGGCGGCAAGCTGCTTGTTCGGCCGGAGCCAAGGCAGGAGCATTCAAAGGAGAGGACCACTTTGCGCTTTCCTGCGCTGGCATTATCCAGATCAGGTACGAAGGGTATCTCTCACCCGGAAAACAGCTCCAGGACCCCTAGCGAGGCGCAAGCTTAGCATGAAAGCGGGGCCGCCGGGCCGCATATGGCCGCGCCGGAAGCGCTTTCAAGGGCTTTTGATCGGGCACGCAACAGATAATGGACGGCAATATGTCTTGTAAAAGTGATGAGGGTCGGGAAGTGCGCCGTCAGGCAAAGCGTGCCTGGTATTCGCTGGGCAGCACGCCTAAGCGGGCACCGAAGGCGCGCCGCAGATTGTATTCGGTGCCGTGACCGCTGCGCCGCGCCGCCTGCTTGACCGACATGCCGGGCTGCTCCAGCATGGCGCACGCCACTTCCAGGCGCAGGCGCGCCAGCAGCTGCGCCGGCGTCAGATCCGCCTCCTGGCGCAGCTTGCGGTGCAGGGTGCGCACCGACAGCGCGCAGGCGGTGGCCATCTGCTCGATATCGAGCCGCTGCGCCAGGCGCGGACGCAGCCACTCGGTCAGCTGGGCCGCCACGCCCTGCGGCTGCGACTGCGCCAGCAGTTCGGCACTGAACTGGCGCTGGCCGCCGGCACGCTTGAGCGGCAGCACCATGCGTTTGGCCACGCTGAGCGCGGCGGCGCGCCCCAGGTCTTCCTCCACCAGGCTTAAAGCCAGATCGATGCCGGCGCTGATGCCGGCCGAGGTATAGAACTTGCCGTCCCGGATATGGATCGCGTCGTCCTGCACCTGCACGGCGGGGTGATCGCCGCGCAGCCGCGCCACGTCTTGCCAGTGCGTGACGGCGCGCCGGCCGTCGAGCAGGCCGGCGCGCGCCAGCAGGAAGGCGCCCACGCATACCGCGCAGCAACGCGCCAGCTCGACACTGGCGCGCGCGATCCAGCGCAGGGCGATGCGCTCGGGGCAAGGCGCGCCGGGCGGCGCCGCGCCGGCCGCCGTGCCGGGCGCCGCGCCGGGCGGCGATTCCATGCCGCGTCCGCCGGAGACGATCAAGGTGGCGCCGACCAAGCTGCGGCGCGGCAGCGGCGCGGTCAGCACGCTTACCCCGGACGACGAGGCCACCGCGCCGCCGCCGGGCGCGATCAAATGGATGCGGTAGGGCGGCGCCAAGCCGGCCTGGCGCGCCTCGTCGTTGGCGCTGGAAAATACCTGGATCGGGCCGGTCGCGTCGAGCAGCAAAAAGTCGGGCAACACGAGTACCCAAATATCGATGGCGGTGGTAGTCATGTGGCAGATATTCCACCATGAATGTCATTTGTGTCAATCGCCGGCATGACATCATGAGGTTCTTCCATACAGGAGTTCACATGACACGCACCATCGGTATTTTCGTTTTCGACCAGGTAGAAGTGCTCGATTTCGCCGGCCCGTATGAAGTATTCACCTGCGCCAGCCGGGCCATGGCGCGGCTCACGCCGCACGCGCCGGCGCCGTTCAAGGTGGTGACCATAGGGTGCGGCGCGGCCATGCTGCGCGCGCGCGCCGGCTTGAGCGTGCTGCCCGAGGCCAGTTTCGGCGACGCGCCCGCGCTCGATGTGCTGATCGTGCCGGGCGGGGTGGTGGAGGCGGAACTGGTCAAGCCGGAGGTGATCGCCTGGATCGGCGCCATGGCCGGGCGCTGCGAGCTGGTCGCTTCGGTGTGCACCGGCGCGCTGCTGCTGGCGCAAGCCGGTCTGCTCGACGGCAAGCACGCCACCACCCACTGGGACGATATCGACCAGTTGCGCAGTATGTTCCCTCGCGTAAACGTGGACCCCGGGCGACGCTGGATCGACCAGGGCCAGGTGGTCACCTCGGCCGGCATTTCGGCCGGCATCGACATGTCCCTTTATCTCGTGGAGCGGCTGGCCGGGCGCGCGCTGGCGCTGGCAACGGCGCGCCTGATGGAATACGACTGGAGGGAAGCGTGAATATTGTGCGCGGCAAGCTTTTTCAACCGGACCGGGCCTGGGACGCGGTCCATGTGGCGAGCATGAACGGCGTCACCGTGCGCCTGCACTGGACCGACCAGCCTTACCACTGGCACCTGAACGACGGCGCCGAAGTGTTTGTCGTGCTCGACGGCCTGGTGGACATGCACTACCGGGTCGACGGCGTGGAAAACATGGCGACCCTGGCGGCCGGCGACCTGTTTTTCGCCGACGCCGGCTGCGCGCATCTGGCCCGGCCGCACGGCGCGGCGCGGGTGTTGGTCATCGAGCAGGACCGCGGCGCATGATGGAGTCTGGTCGGCGCCGGCCCGGCGGCGCCACTGTCGCGCGCCGCTGGTGAATCGCCACCTTTACGTCGCGTTCGCTTGAGCTTTTGGCCCAGGACAGGGAAAATACAGGCATCTCAATCGAAGAGGACCCGCGATGTCATTGGATGCCTACGAAGAAATGCCGGACCAGTTGCCGGCGCCGGTGATGGATATGCACCGCAGCATCTGCACGCTGGTGGCCGAACTGACCACGCTGGACTTGAATAGCCAGCGTTACGAGGCGTGTACCGATCCCGAGCTGCGCCGTTTGCTGGCCTTTCAATGCGACGCCGGCAAGAAGCACATCGCCATGCTGCTGGAATGGATGCGCCGGCGCGATGTCAAGCTCGACAAGGAGCTCAAGCAAGCGCTGTTCAAGGCCGGGCCCATCGTGGCCCAGTTTCATTATGAAGAGTAGCTTGCGCCGCGATTTCGCATCTTGGCGTAAGGTTCGGGCACACTGCCGAACGAAAAAGAGGACCGCATGAAGTTGTTGCCATACCGGGAAGGATCCTGGTTCGCCGTACCGTTGAAGTCAGGCGGTTACGCGACCGGTGTCGTGGCCAGAACGGCGCCCGCCGGGCGTATTATTCTGGCGTATATGTTTGGACCCTTGCTGGCCCAGGTGCCGCCGCTCGATCAGGTCGAGCAGTTGCGGCCCGGCGACGCGCTGCGCCGCTTGCGCACCGGCGACCTGGGTCTGGTCAACGGCAGCTGGCCGGTGATCGGCCACGCCCAATCCTGGAGCCGGACGGACTGGCCGATGCCATCGTTCATCCGGCGCGCCGAACAGTTGCAACTGGCGTGGCGCGCCACCTATTCGGAAGCCGATCCCGGCAAGCTGGAACGGGAAGAATCGGTGCCCTACGATACGGGTGGGCTGGAAAGCGATTCCCTGTACGGCTACGGCGCCACCGAATTGTTGATGACCAAGCTGCTCACCTGATAGAGGTGTCGCATACTTGGCGCGGGCTTCACATGGCCGGCATGATGATTTGAATTTGCAAGCCGCCACCGTCGCGGTTGCGCAGCGACAGCGCGGCGCCGTGGCGCTGCACCACGCGCTCGACAATGGCCAGCCCCAGACCGGCGCCGTTGGCTTGGCCGCGCGCCGTGTCCAGGCGGGTGAACGGCTTGAGCAACTGCTCGATCTGGTCGGGCGGCACGCCGGGGCCGTGGTCTTGCACCTCGATGATCACGCGCTTGGCCGTGTGCATGCCCTTGACGTGGCAAGCGATGTCGATTTCGGTGACGCCGCTGTCGGCGCTCTTGCCGTAGCGGCGCGCGTTTTCCACCAGGTTGTTGATGACCCGTTTCAAGTCGGTGGCGTTGCCGCGCACGTGGGCGCCGGGCGCGATGTGGGCGTTCACCGTCACCTCGGGCAGGCGCATCGCTTCGCGCACGCTGTCTTCGAGCATGGCGCTGATGTTGACGTCGGTGAAACTGGACGCCTCGGTCGGCTTGGCGTAGTCGAGGAACTGGCCGATGATGGCATCCATCTGGCCGATATCGGATTGCATGCCTTCGCGCGCCTGGTCCGACAGATTGGCCATTTCCAGTTCCAGCTGCATGCGCGCGAGCGGGGTGCGCAAGTCGTGCGAGATGCCGGCCAGGATCACGGCGCGGTCCGACTCGACCTGGCGCAAGTCTTCCACCATCTGGTTGAAGCTGCGGTTGGCCAGCATGATTTCCTTCGGTCCCTCTTCCGGCAGCAAGGCCGGCCGCTTGCCGGCGGCGATGGCGCGCGCGGCCGCCGTCAGACGCGCCAGCGGCCGGTTGATCAGGCTGGAAATGAGGGCCGCGCCCAGCAGCGAGAGCAGCGACACCAGACTGGCCCAGCCCACCCACTGGATGCTGCTCAAGCCACGGATACGCTCGTTTTCCAGCATCAGCCAGTAATCGTCGTCGTCGATCTTGAAGCTGACCCAGAAGCCGGGCCGGCCGTTGACCTGGGAAGAAAAGCGGGTGTCGGCGCCCAGCTTGGCCTTGACCAGGAACTCGATGTCGGGCATCAGCCAGTTGTCCGGCGGCGGCGCCACCTTGTCGTTGGCTTCGCGCAGGATGACGCGGATGCCTTCGTTGCTAACCAGGTCGAACAGCAATTCGTTGACCAGGGCCGGGGTGGCGTGGGTGAGGGCGGCGTGGGTGATGGTAACCACCGAAATCACCTGGGCCGAGATTTGCTGCGCTTGCGGTCCGCGCTGGACCACGCTGATCATGCCGACCCAGCCGGCCATGCTGAGCGTGGTGAGCAGACCGAGCAGGAAAAAAGTGCGCCAGAATAGGCCGCTTTTCAGCCAGGCGAAACGCAAAACGGGTAGATGCCTCATGCGGCGACGGCGCGGCGCGCGCCGCTTAACGCGGCTGCCCTTCTGGAATGAACACATAGCCGAGTCCCCACACGGTCTGGATGTAGAGCGGGCTGGAGGGGTCCGGTTCGATCAGCTTGCGCAGGCGCGAAATCTGCACGTCCAGGCTGCGGTCGAACACTTCGTATTCGCGCCCGCGCGCCAGTTCCATCAGTTTTTCGCGCGACAGCGGCTGGCGCGCATGGCGCGCGAATACCTTGAGCACAGAGAATTCACCGGTGGTCAAAGGCACCGTGTCGCCGTTTTTCTTCAGGGTGCGGGTGCCCAGGTCGAGCACGAACTGGCCGAACTCGAACGATTGCGG